>JAATFV010000048.1 GCA_015655015.1 Chitinophagales bacterium
ACTGTACAGGAGTAAAATAAGTTCCGGAATGGTAAAAGAGAATGCTCCGAATGGCGTCCCCCTGATCATAGAATTGTTGCGGGTTACTATCGGTACCTTACTGATCTATGCAGCCCCCGCCCTAACCGATTTCATCACAAAAAAGATCGCTGTCCGGTTGGATAGTGAATCATAACCAGTTATATAATGTACATCAGCGAGACAAAGATCCGTGTCCGATATGCCGAGACCGACCAGATGAATGTCGTCTATCATGGCAACTATGCGCAGTATTTTGAAGTAGGGCGGGTGGAGTCCATCCGTCAGCTGGGACTGAGCTATAAAGACGTAGAGGCCATGGGCGTCATTATGCCTGTGATCGAGTGGACAGCCAAATTCATACGACCCGCCCATTATGATGACTTGCTGACCGTGAGGACGACCCTGAAAGAATTACCGCAAGGTCATCGCATCGAATTTATCCAGGAAATCTATAACGAGGAAGGGAGGCTGCTCACCGCCGGAAAGGTGTTATTGTATTTCCTCCGGGCGGGTACTATGGAAAAAGCGACAATGCCGGAGCACATGACCGACAAGCTAAAGAGCTATTTCTCTTAAAGACGAGCATTCCATAGAG
Source organism: Chitinophagales bacterium (assembly GCA_015655015.1). GTDB lineage: Bacteria > Bacteroidota > Bacteroidia > Chitinophagales > Chitinophagaceae > Puia. Next base: position 617 of record JAATFV010000048.1, read on the forward strand.
CAAAATAAGAGCACAAAAAAGCCCTACTAAATGATAGGGCTTTCTATTTAAAATATAATTTAAATGCAGTCATCTGTCAGCAACAGGAAGATTGTTTTTTACTTCAATCACAAAATCTATCGGCACTTCAGTAAACGCAGCTATCTCCGCTAAAGAATGATCGCTTTTTAAAAGAAGATTGGTTATCATAGAAACTTTGGTATTCCGCATTCCAATTTCTATTCCCTCTTCCTTACCATCCTCCTTTATAAGTTGAGTAGCTAACTCTGTAATACCCATAGGTTTCTCTTTATTAGTAAACGCTGCAATTTCTCTTTCAAAATTAATAAACATTTCCTTATTATCAAAATACACATAACTAGTGAGAAAATGAAATAATCTTGTGATTTTCAACTTACTAAACCCCTTCCTAAACAATCTCCTCGCCAGATCGACCGATAAATTAAACACCTCCCCCGGCCTTCCCTCCGATTTCTCCAACGCAATCAAAACAGTCAGCACTACAATAGCAAAAGGATTATCACTATTCTCCAGCATCTCCCTATCCTGCCCCTTTATCTTATATGTCTTAAACCGGAAAATAGTCGAAGTGTCCAGAGAGTTATATTCGTACGTGTTCGGGCAATAGCTTTTATCGTTATCCGTAAAAATAGCAATAGACGCTACCTCTTTATGGAACCTGTCCAATATCCGGCAGAAATACGTAAACATCCGATGGGTAAATAACGGATCCCTGTATCCTTGCACTTCGATATGGATCAATAATAGTTCCTCCGCCCCATCTTTTTTATACACCTTTACCAGCTTATCCACAAACATCGGATGATGAACATCTACACCCGGATAAAGCTCCCCCAATTCCTTGTCTAAAAACTCAAACCCTCTCTCCATATCAAACAGCTCATCCGCATCAGCATAAAAAAAATATAGAAAATCAGAAAAAAGGTCTTCGATAATACCTTTCCAAAGAATATCTTTTGCATTAAGTAACATAGGGCAAGAATCTATAACGCAAAGCTATAAATTTATTAGTATAAAATACTAATTATTTTAGCACAAGCAAAATGTAGATTGTCAAACTAAACTATTTCCCCCATCAGGGATCATCGCCCTTTCAAAATATTCAACAAACCAAATAACTTTTTCACCACCTCCGCAGCAGAGCCATCATAGTTATTAATAATAACACTAAACACGTATTCCTTACCGTCAGCAGAAGTCTGATACCCGGCAAAACTCCGCGCTCCTCCGATAGCGCCGCTCTTCATCTTCATTCCATTGAAGGAAGGCAAAGCCTGATAAAAAGCAGGATACCAGGGACGGGTCCTCGCATATTGCAGCACCCTTACCAGCGCATCCGTCGTCACCCTGTTCTGCGGAGAGAGTCCGCTCCCGTCGACCAGATGAATGGCAGCCTTTTCGATACCATGCTGCCCCCAGAAATCCCGGACGATCTCCACTCCTTCTTCCGTCGAGCCCGTCCCTGTTCTCTCGTATGCCAGCGTCTTTACCAACGCCTCCCCATACAGATTGATGCTCTTTCTGAGAAACCAGTAATTAATGCTGTCCAGGGGAGGAGAAAAATAGGTATCGAGGATCGTATCCGGATGGCCCATCGACTTTTCCTCCATTAAAAATTCCGCCCGCATTTTTACATTTTTGGAGGAGCTTACGATACCGCTTTTCTGCAGCGCTTCCCCCAAAAGAACACCGGCATACCGGGGAGGAATGGCAATCGACCCCGAAATAACGAATTCAGCCTTTTGCAACGGGACAGTCCCTCCGACAAAAGCCAGGGGGCTGTATGGAGCCAGGTAGATATTGGCATGATCGCCGCTGCCGGGCGCCCCGGTCTTCACCTGGTTCACTACTCCGTAGATCTCCAGCTCCTCCACAGGAGCCACGATCTTTGCCGGATCTCCGGCGGCAGCTCCTGGTTTTATCCGGAGATCATATTGATTCTCGTGCCAGTTCAATCCCCAGGATCCGGCCCCGTAATAATTTCCGATATCCTCCCATATCCATCCGCCGGGTACCGCCTGTGCTTCCCAACGGCTATCATCCGGTATAATATCTCCTTCGAGCTTTTTGATGCCCCTCCTGGTTACGGCTGCTACCCATCTGCGCAGCACCACCCCTTCCCTGGTCGAATCATATCTCCAGCTTCCCAGGGTGGGATCCCCGTTGCCCACTATGTACAGATCTCCTTTCAGCACTCCTTTCTCTACCTTCCCGCTGGTACCCAGGCTGGTCCGGTACCGGTAACCCGGCCCTAAAATATCAAGGGCCGCCACACTGGTGAATAGCTTCTGACAGCTCGCCGGCGCCAGCCCTATCTGCGAGTTCCTGTCAAAGACCACCGCCCCCGTCCCCGCATCGATCACATACAAGCTGATGATCGCATGTTTCATGGATGGTTCCGACTCTATTTTTTGCAGGGCGGCCTGCAGCCCGGAAGTTACTGTCTGCTCCGAAGTTACCGTTTGAGAAACAGCAGCTTTACCCAGTCCCAGTGAACAAAAGAGGAATATCGATAGTTTATAAATCATCTTTCAATATTACTTTAACTTTACAATATGGAAAAGGTCACGGAAAAGATCGTTGCCGGCATTATTACCATCGGAGATGAACTATTGATCGGACAGGTAGTAGATACCAACAGCGCCTGGATGGCGCAGGAATTAAACAAAATTGGCGTGTGGGTGCAACACCGCGTGGCCGTGGGAGATGCCTGGGCAGATATCTGGGACGCCCTTCAACAGGAAGAGCAACGATCTCAGATCATCCTCATCACCGGTGGCCTGGGCCCCACTGCCGATGATATTACCAAGCCCCTCCTGAATGAATATTTCGGCGGCAAAATGGTCGTTGACGAAGGTGCCCTTGCAAATGTCAGGCATATTTTTGAAAGAGTGCTTCAGCGCCCGATGATCGAACGTAACCTGGCGCAAGCGGAAGTACCGGATGTGTGTACCGTCATTCTCAACAAAAGAGGTACGGCGCCGGGCATGTGGTTTGAAAAGGACGGCCGGATCTTCATTTCCATGCCGGGAGTCCCGCATGAAATGAAAGGGATGATGACGGATTATATATTACCTGCCCTTCAGGAGCATTTCAAGCTCCCCTTTATTGCACACAGGACCCTGCTGACGGCCGGTATCGGAGAATCATTCCTCGCCGAACATATCAAAGCTTTTGAAACGGCCCTTCCTCCCTATATCAAGCTGGCTTACCTGCCCAATTACGGGATGGTGCGGCTGAGGCTTACGATCAGAGGAGAAGAACAGAGCTCCCTGAACAAAGAGCTGCAGCAGCAATTCGACCATCTTAAGCAGCTGGTCGCGGAGTGGATGGTGATCGACGAAGACCTTTCCCTGCACGAAGCAGTAGGAAAAATGCTGAAACAACGCGGCCGTACAGTCGGCACCGCCGAAAGCTGTACCGGGGGATATATCGCGCATCTCCTCACTTCCATAGCAGGCTCCAGCGCTTATTTTAAAGGAGGGGTCGTCAGTTATGCCAACGAGGTCAAACAAAACCTGCTGCAGGTAGATGCCGCCACGCTCTCAGAGGCAGGGGCCGTTAGCGAAGAAACGGTAAGACAAATGGCGCAGCATATTTTGCCTTTAGTAGATACGGACTATGCCATCGCAGTCTCCGGCATCATGGGTCCTGATGGAGGCTCTCCCGAAAAGCCTGTAGGCACCGTATGGATAGCAGTTGGAAACCGTCAAAAAATAGAGGCGCAAAAATTCTCTTTCCGGTTCGACAGGCAACGGAACATTGAATTAACGGCAACAAATGCACTGAATCTGTTGAGAAAATTTATTTTGTCGGATAGCTGACACAGGGATCCTTCCTATTGCGGCCTGGCTGAAATACAAAGGAATATATTACCTTTGGCGCGAACAGGATACGGGGCTGCCGGCAGTCGGCCACCCGACCTGAGCGCAGCTTAGCCATAGAATTAACATAAAAAATTTAAAATACGATTATGCCTCTTGTTGACCTGGTCATGCCAAAAATGGGTGAAAGCATCATGGAAGCTACTATACTGAAGTGGCACAAGCAGCCCGGCGATGCCGTAAAGCAAGATGAGACCGTATTGGAGATCGCCACCGACAAAGTGGACTCAGAAGTCCCTTCCACCACGGAAGGAGTAGTGGAAGAGCTCTTATTCCAGGTAAATGACGTCGTTCCCATCGGATCCGTGATCGCCCGCATACGCACCGAAGCGGCTGCAGGTGTGCCCTCCAGCCCCCAGCCCCCCCGGCAAACCCAGCCGGCTGACAACGGCCAGGCACCTGAACAACAACATCATCAGTCTTATACACCGTCTCTGTCACAAAACACACAGAACACCGAATATAAAGCACCCGGCACGGCCAACCGCTTCTATTCGCCGCTGGTACTGAATATCGCTTCCAGCGAAGGCGTGCCCCTCAGCGAACTGGAGTCCATCCGGGGCACCGGTAATGAAGGAAGAGTGACCAAAAAAGATATTCTTCAACATGTAGCAGATAGAAGGTCGGGAGTTCAGAGCCCTGCAGCTGTATCCCAGACCCAGAGCCCTGCAATAGTATCCCAGGCACAGCCCCCTTCCCGTGATCCGTATGCCGGATCAGCTTCCCAGCCTGTCGTGCAACCTTCATCGACGTCACAGCCGGCCCGTAATACCACACCTGCCCCGCAGCCGACCGTTTATTCCGGCAATGTGGAGATCCTGGAAATGGACCGGATGCGCCGGCTGATCGCCGACCACATGGTCCGCAGCAAACATACCAGCCCTCATGTCACCAGCTTCACGGAAGCCGATGTGACCAACATGGTCCTTTGGAGGAATAAAGTGAAGAAAGAATTCGAAAAAAGAGAAAGCTCCAAGATCACGTTCACCCCCCTCTTCATTGAGGCGATCGCACATTGCATTAAGAAATACCCATTGATCAATAGCTCCCTTGACGGAGACAAGATCATCATCAGGAAAGATATCAATATCGGCATGGCGACAGCGCTGCCCAGCGGCAACCTCATCGTTCCCGTGATCCGGAATGCCGACCAGCTCAACCTGGTAGGCCTGAGCAAACAGGTGAATGCCCTGGCAGACAATGCCCGCCAGAATAAGCTGAGACCCGATGATACCCAGGGAGGCACTTTCACCATGACCAATGTAGGCACCTTCGGCAGCCTGATGGGAACTCCGATCATCAACCAGCCCCAGGTAGCTATCCTGGCCGTAGGGGCCATTAAAAAACGGCCGGTGGTCATCGAGACAGCCGAAGGGGATGCCATCGCCATCCGTCATATGATGTACCTCTCCCTTTCCTATGATCACCGGATCGTAGATGGCAGCCTGGGAGCGACATTCCTCACAGCCGTAGCCAACGAGCTGGAAAATTTCTCCCCGGATAGGGAATTTTAATCATATACTTAAATCCCCGGTTTAGCCGTTAAATAAATAACGGCCCCTTCCATTTGTGGCGGGATTTTTCGTATATTCATTAAAATGAGATCCAGATGAAGACACTCTCCGAAACCTGGTTTGCAGATGGTTATATTGACTTCGAGCTGAAGAAATACACGCTGTTGGCTTACCTCCAGGAAATCCATCAGTACTTCAACCAGAACAAGCTGTACCCCGTACTGGCAGACATGATCTTTCACTACAACAACCTGGTGGCCTTCCGGGAAAATAAAAAATACTTACAGGAACAATTCCCCAAGAAGCTGACAGGGATCCAGATAGAAAGACTACAGGTATTATATGAACAGATGATCGAGGACGATGAGCTGATGCAGGAGCTGGAGGAGATTATCAATTATTCCACCGCGGAAATGAAGACTGCCATCAGCAACGGCACGGAGCTTTATGAGTTCGTAGAGGAAAAGCTGGTCATTTTCCCCGTAGGCCTCATCCCCCTGGACATCAACGAAGGATATTTCTTTCTCAGCGAAGGCAGCTATTCCAATACCCGTGTCTATAAATACCGCCTGAGCTTCTTTGAGAAACACGATGAAAAATACCGCAGCATCCGCACCGAATACGTCGATACCTGGCGGCGCAGCCTCGTGAATACTTATGAGAACATTAAAGGAGAATTGATAAAGATTAAAACAGAGCTGCCCAACCCGGCCGTTTACTCCATCGAAACAGAATTGAAATTCCCCGTGGAAGAAACATTATTACCCGTAGCCAAAAGGAGCCTGGTGCGTTATATCAGCGAAAAAGCGGCCTGACCGGAGCCATCCTGACGCAATCATGGATCATACCCTTTCCGGGGAGCAAAGAAAAATTTAATCCAAAATTTCCATGTTCTTATCAAATGGTCCATCAAAGAGATAAAAAAAAAGAGGATGAGGTCCTTCATCTATTGCCCACGGCAGGTCATATTTTCCGTCTACCGTGCGCTGCATTAAAAACTTATGAAATAAACAAATATACTGCGGGAAATATTTCCCGACTATATTTTTGAGATCATATATATATCCCCCCGCATTTTCGAATAGATCAGGCATAATTTGAGAAAATACCACTTTCAAGGGAACATCTCTTGAACTAGAATCTCTTTTTACATTAGAAATCGTGTAATTGTCTTCAAAATATAAAGTATAGTAAGGGCATAATAGAGACACAAGCAATGTTAAAGATCGGGTACATGAAATGTGCTCCGCATATTGCCATTTGTTCAATATAATTTCTAACTTATAATTCGGTGTTTGGAGATAAGAAATATCCTTAACTGGAAATGCGTACGTATTTTCAACTGCTGCAATTAGCTGAGACCATACTGTAGGCTCTTTGGCAATAATGGCATTAATCTTTCCAGCCACGATTGTTGCACGATCAGGAATGGGCAAAGCTAAATCTGGAGTGTTTCCGATATTTGGTGGATAATATGTTTTTACAATATTCTCCAGCTGATTTATTAGTTCTTTGTTCATATTATTGCTTACCTATTCACATACACCATCATACAAATACTTAGCCGAACTTATAACTACATTTCCGAGACAGACTGTGTTAGTTGTAAATAGACTTCCATATTGCAAATTAGTAAGCTCGAGATTGATCATAGTTTTCCAGTAAAGTAGTATATTCCCAGGTGTACACGTTCCGGCATTTAGGGCTGTAATAACATCCTGAACGCTCAAGTTCAAAGTATAAACAATGGCTTAAGATGCGTAATCACTAGCGTAAAAGTTATAACTAGGTAAAGTAATGCATGTAGTAGTCCATCCTAAAGGATAAGATGTGTACGTCGTAGAATTATACCATATCTGTCCAACACCGCCAAGTGTAACATTCCAACTATTACCTACTTGAGTCATTGCAAATGGACCACAAAAATTTCCTTGGACGTGAGAATCCCAAGTATCAGTAATCTGTTTTCTTCTTGGGCTTATGCTGTCGATTTTCGCACCAGGATTAAATGAAGTCCAATTTCCTTTTTCCGCTGGTTGAGTTAATAAATTTTTTTTATTGCAGCAAAAAAACAAAAAAACGAGGGTTACGAGGCACGCCAGGCAAAGAACTTTGGGGATGAAGTTGAATTTTGGTAACATGATAAGGTTTATTTCATCTAAAATAATCAATTTTTTATAAAATATTGAATATCCCCTTGAAATATCCCCTCACTTGGTAGCAGTTAAGAATAGCCCGTGTTTGTTTGAACTTGCCGGAACTAAAGCCGAATTGAAAAATAGATGATTCCCTTGTAAGCTCCCTTCTCAACCTGCTTTGACCGGTGCAACCGCCTTCACCCGCTTGCGCCAAAGCCGGACCATCTGCAGCACAATAGAAAGTATAATGAGGAAGAATCCCACATAGAATCCTCCATTGAGATGTTTGTCTTCCCGGAATACGATAAAAGCCAGCAGGATACCATAAACAGGCTCCAGGTTATAGCTCAGGTTGACGGTAAAAGCGCTTATCCGCTGCAAGGCGCTCATGGAAAGATTGAAAGCCAGAACGGTACAGGCCAGGCTCAGCACCAGCAGCCATCCCCAGTCTCCCGGATTCGGCAGCAGGCGCTCCGAAGGAATAAAATAAAGATAGACAGGCAGTAAAATGCTCAGAAAAAGAAATCCTCCGCTCAGCTCATATAAGGTGACCGTCTCCGGCGGTATCCGGACAAGCAGCCGTTTGTTCAGCACCGGGAACAGGCTGCCCAGCAGGGAGGAGACCAGGCCGACAAGGATACCGGTCTTATAATGAGGGTCTACCTTGAAAATAAAAAAGATTCCCGCGATCACCAGCAGCCCCAATAGTAATTCCACGAAGTCTACCCGGTGACGAAGTAACAAGGGCTCGATCAGGGCCGTAAAAAAGCCGATGGAGGAAAAACATAATAAGCCGACGGAAACATTTGAATACTTAATACTGCCGTAAAAAGCCACCCAATGCAAAGCGGCAACGCTGCCGACCCCGAAGATTCGCCAGACATCAGCTGGTTCTAACCGGATCGCCTGCCGGCGGATCAGGGCCAATATCCATAAAGAGACGGCGGTGAGCAGGAGCCTGTACCAGACTAACAGACCTTCATTGAGCGTGATCAGCTTCCCGAGAATGCCGGTCAGCCCCGCCAGAAGAACAGCAATATGCAGCTGAATGAATGCCTTCTTCAAGTTATTTACTTTCGGCCATGGCCTCTTGAGAAAAAGGGCGCATGGACACCACATCGTTCTTCACACGATTGCGGTAATTCTTAAAAAGGGACTGCCAGCGAAGATTCAGCACACCAAGGATGCCTTCCTTCACAATGCCCTTATTCATCTTGGAGACCCCGAATTTGCGGTCCTCAAAAATAATAGGTACTTCTTTGATCTTAAAGCCCAGCTTCCAGGCAGCGAATTTCATTTCGATCTGGAAAGCATATCCGACGAACCGGATCTGATCGAGATTGATCGTTTCCAGCACCTCCTTCCGATAACAAACAAAACCTGCTGTAGGGTCCTGCACCGGCATCCAGGTGATCAGCCGGGTATAAATAGAGCCGCCGCGGGATAATAAGATGCGGTCGCGCGGCCAGTTCACATTCCCTCCCCCTTTTACATAACGCGATCCTACGGCTACATCTCCCCCCTGATACTTACAAGCTTCATAAAGACGCTCCAGGTCATTCGGATTATGGGAGAAATCCGCATCCATCTCGAAAATAAACTGGTAATTCTTGCCGACAGCCCATTTGAACCCATGTATATAGGCCGTTCCCAGACCCAGCTTACCCTGACGCTCTTCCAAAAAGAGCTGGCCGGGATATCTTGACTGAAGCTGCCTGACGATCTGCGCCGTGCCATCCGGGGAGCTGTCATCGATCACCACCACATGGTACCCCTGACCAAGTTGGAAAATGGCTTCCAGAATACGGGTAATATTCTCTTTTTCGTTATAAGTAGGTATGATGACGATCTTTTCCAACTGCTATTTATAAATATGCCGGAGATACGCTTTTCAAAAATTAGCGCATCTCCGGCAATAACGCTAATGATTGTCCTTCGGACACGGCCCTTCCAGGGCCTATCGAAGTGTAAAAGTACAATTTTCAGAATGAATGCCCATGTTCTACCCGCCCATTAGCCCTTTTTTAACAAGGTCCGGTTGAAAATCTCCGTCAGCTTCTGTTTGGTATGAAGCGGGAAATCCCCCTTCATCATCCAATCGTAATATTGTGGTTCCGCCTTCAGGATCCCCGCGACGGATCGTCCTTTATGTTTGCCAAAATTAAATACCTCCACCCCGTTCTCCATTACAAAACGGCGGGCGAAATCTACTACCTGCTCTTCCCCGATACATTTTAAGATAGTATCTATATTTGTGCCCAGCTGAGGATATTTAACTACCTGGGCTTCGAGCACCTCCCAGGTGGCGGTAGCATCCACTTCCGCTCCATGAGCCCCCTCCAGTTCCTTATTGCAATAGAAACGATAGGCAGCGCCTAAAGTCCGTTGTTCCATCATATGGAATATTTTCTGCACATCCAGCAGCTTTCGGCCTTTCCCGTCAAATTCCATCCCGATACGCAGGAACTCCTCCGCCAGCATGGGAATATCAAAACGGTTTGAGTTATACCCCGCCAGATCACAATTGTCCAGGTACTGCTTCAGCTCATTGGCTACCTGTTTGAAAGATGGGGCATCCTTCACCATCTCGTTGGTGATCCCATGTATCTCTGTAGAAGCAGGTGGGATGGGCATCTCCGGATTGATCAGCTTGCGCTTCACCAGTTTTTTACCGTCCGGCATGATCTTCACTATGGCAATCTCCACAATGCGGTCGGACCCGAGATTGACACCGGTTGTTTCCAGGTCAATGATAGCTAAGGGGCGTGTAAGTTGTAACATTCCTTCGTTAGTAGTATTAAAAAATCCCTATTGGGCAACCTGGCTGGCAAAGGTAACCATATCCAACCCATCAAAATTACCTGAACTCATCAATAGCAAATTAACATTTTTATAAGATTGTTTCACCATCCATGCCAGTAATTCTTCTTTTTCATTAATGACCACCAGCCCTTCCTTATCAAATCCTGCTATAACTTTGTCCGCGGGCAGTTCCGGCAAACGCTTCAATTCCAGGGCATGCCGGGAATAAAATACCACCGCCTTGTCTGCCTGCTCCATCGCCCCCCGGTATTCGGTAAGAAATTGTTCATTAAGGCTGCTATAGGTATGCAGCTCCAGAACCGCTATCAGCTGTCTGTCGGGAAACTGCCTCTTTACAGCTTCCATGGTAGCCTTCACCTTGGAAGGAGCATGGGCGAAATCCCGGTATACATTCACCTGATCATTCCCTGCAAGCAGCTCCAGCCGTTTGGCGGCTCCGGTGAAAGCCGCCATTCCTTCCAGAAAGGCAGCGGCGCCGATGCCCAGCTCTTTACAAGCCAGATAAGCAGCTTGCAGGTTCAGGAGATTATGATCCCCGAATACCTTCAAGGCGCCGGTCTGACCTTCCAGTGTAACAACAGTTATGCCGTTTTTGATCTCGTGAGAAGGGATATTATAAGGTATCCGGCGGACGGGAGCAGGATGCTCCTCCACCAGTTTTTTTAATACAGGATCGGTCATATTGTAGATCAGCGTTCCTCCCGGCTCTATCTTATCTATAAAGATGCGGAACTGCTCCAGGTAGATCTCAAAAGTAGGAAACACGTTGATATGGTCCCAGGCTATTCCGGTAAGAATGGCAATATGAGGGAAAAGGAAATGGAACTTGGGCCTTTTTTCCAGGGCGCTGGCAGGATATTCATCTCCCTCGCAGACAATAACAGGCGCATTGGTAATATTCACCGACTGGGGAAAGCCCTCCAGCCTGGCCCCTACCAGGTAGTCAAAATCCTTTCCGGCTGCTTTCAATACATTCATGATCATGGAAGTAGTGGTCGTTTTACCATGACTCCCGCCCACCACGACCCGGGTCTTTTCCCGGCTCTCCTGGTAAATGTATTCGGGAAAAGAATAAATCGTCAACCCCAGCTCCTCCGCTCGTTGCAATTCGGGATTATCCCCTTTGGCATGCATTCCTAAAATAATGGCATCCAACCCCTTGTGTATTTTTTCAGGATACCAGCCCATCGCAACAGGAAGAAGTCCCTCCTGCTCCAGGTTGGACCGGGCAGGCTCAAATATTTCGTCATCGCTGCCTGTCACCAGGTATCCTTTTTTTGTAAGAGCGATGGCTAGCTGATGCATTACGCTGCCGCCGATAGCAATAAAATGTACGTTCACAGAGATAGTTTATAGTGTTTAAAAGTATTCAAGATCAGCCTATTAGAAAAAAAAATCTCAACAAGGCGTCCCGGCGCTTGCAGAATTCGTTTTTTTATCTTTACTTTGTATCAGCAAATCAGCTACCCTTTCTTTCTCTATCCTTAGAAACATCCCCGCATTATCCTCCGAGACACTTTTTTATTCTGATCCTTCGAAACAACCCATCGATTTATTTCGTATCCCTCCTTTGAATTACCTGGTCCCATTTCCTCTTTTTCAACCAGGCAATTATCGTTTAATTTTATAAATACCACAAAAATGAAAAGGACAATTTTAATCTTCGTACTGGCTATGGCTGTTGCTTCTGTTGTATTCACTTCCTGCGCTTCTTCCAGAGGCGGTTGCAAAATGAGCCAGGGATATGTAGGATACGGCGGTGGCGGTGGACGTTAACCCCCGCTCTCTTCCCTAAGAGATCCCCTAAACAAAAAAATATTTACTTCAGGTTATCTTAGGATAACCTTTTTTTATTTCCAACTGTTATAATTTCGCCCCATAAAGCAGAATTTTGCTGTCAATGGGGTAATTTTTTCCCAAAAATGGACAATATCCTAAAAAGGGAGATTCTGTTAACATATAATATCGTCACATGAGCTGGATAACTTTAGAAACTGAAATGCAATTAAACGAGATCCGGGAAAAATCAACCGACCGGCCCCAGGTGATTTTCAAACACAGCACCCGCTGTTCCACCAGCCAATTGGTAAAAAGCAGGCTGGAAAGATCCAAGCTGCCGGGATCTGTCGACTTTTATTACCTGGACCTGATACGTTATCGCCCCGTTTCCAACAAAATAGCCGAAACTTTCCGGGTAAATCATGAATCCCCCCAGATCCTGGTGATCCGTAATGGCGAATGCGTTTATGACGAAAGCCACCTGGGTATCACCATGGACGATATCCTGGAACAGACAGGGCAGAATTAAAGCTGCAGAATTCCTCAATAAGGCTTCTCCCCCACTATATTACCAGGCGCTGCATACCGGCAAACCAGGTAATCCATCTTTCCATTGCTTACCAGCGCGCACCCTACGGAAGTAGTGTTCTTCCAGACCATCTGGGTATAATGCCCCACGACGGCAGAACGGCTGGCCTTACAATCCGGAAATACGCCATAAACGAACTCCTTCTTTTCATTTCCCCAGCTATCCACCATAAATCCGCTGGAAAAAGCCCCCGCCGTGCCCCACCAGATATTCTCGCCCTCTTTACCCCTTACGCTGGCATCATGCTGTCCCTTGTCGATCTTCGCCAGGTTCCTTGCCCAGGCCAGGGCGTCGGATGCCAGGTCAGCCGACCAGGTCAGCGCCGGTAAATGGAGCGCTGACCGGTAAGCATTGTGGTGCTGCAAGACCGTATCGATGAAAGCCGGATCCTTATAAATAGGCTGCCCTCGCTGGGCAAATCCACTTAGTCCCGCCAAAAAGAGGGCCACCGCCACAAAAAGATATTTACTTCGCATATACTATTTTGTCTTATATATATCACAATAATGAAAAACAGGTAAATACCCTAACGGTATCTGCTCATAAAAAGTACAATTTATAAGCTAAAAAATAAGTGGTTACTAAGGTAAAGCGGGGTAAACGGTTAGGGGTAATCCAGTAGGCAAAAATAAAATCCTGACTGATCTTTGAGGATTTGGCATTTTTCCCGATATTTAAATCGGATATCGCATATAACCCTTTAACCTTCTCCTTTTACTTATTCCCGTCCTTTCACGATTACCACCTTGCCTATAAAATTTTATAAAAATTTGTTGATCGCCAGGCAACTCCTGGTTAACCCTTTATCGTTTTATGACCAAAAGACAGGTGATACTAGAGACTATCTCAGCCCTCTTGATAATGCTTTTCCTTTACGCCAGCATAAGTAAATTCCTGGACTTCCGGACTTTCATCGGTGAAACGAACAACCAGCCGCTTCCCAATTCGCTGACCCCCTTTATCGTCTGGACCGTTCCTTCTCTTGAAATAGCCATCGCACTAGCCCTGATGTTCGACCGCACCCGTTTGGCGGGTTTTTATGCATCGCTCGGATTAATGATCTTATTTACCCTCTATACAGGTATTATCCTCATGCACTTTTTCCGTTACATACCCTGCTCCTGCGGAGGAGTGATCAGGAAACTAACCTGGAAACAACACCTGGTGTTCAACCTGTTTTTTGTGGCGCTATCTGTCATCGGCATTCTTCTTAAACGCGGTATTTTTTTCAAAACCATAATCACCACCAAAAACAAAAACAGTTTCGTATGAAAAGGATCAAAGTAATTATCATGACCCTGGCTATTTTATTGAGCATCGGCGGCGCTTTCGCCACAAGGCCCGACAATGACTGCATGAATCATGCCCAGTACCACAAGGTAGGCGGAGCCTACATAGCATCCGGTATATACGGTTACAATTTTGACTGCACTCAATCTTCCAACAGCTGCTCTTATTGGCTCAATCCCAATACCGGTCAATATGAGCAATGCCGGATAGGAGACTATGAATTTATTCAGTAAATAGTTTTAACAAGCCCGTTCCTCCCCTTATTGTTGCGGCCGGGGATTCTGCGTCATTCTACTGAGCGCGATGACATCGGGAGGAATGGGTAATACATATAGCGGGCTATTGGGAGTCAATTGATAAGTCTGCCCGTTCAGATTACGCATCAGCGTTATATTTCTTCCTTCCTTATTCAATCTTCGAAGGTCCGTCCAGCGCAGCCCCCGGAAAGCCAGTTCCTTTCTTCTTTCCAGCAGGATCGTATCCAGGGCCTCCTCCCAGGAGCTCGCCGAATAGGAAGGAAAAGTTCCGCTCCACCGGGCCTTCAGCAAGGTATTCAGATCACCCAGCGCACCGGTTATATCATGCGTCCGGGCCCGGCATTCGGCCCGTATCAGGTATACCTCATCGGTGGCCAGCCCGCTAAAAGGAAAGATACTGCCGTTATAGCTGCCGATAAGATTAGGATAACCGGTATTACTATTAAGCCGGTAAAAGACCAGGGGGCGCAGGTCGCCGGCAGCATAGGAGCGATAAAGCACCGAATCCACTATGCAGCTGGGATTAACTACCCCTTTCAGTACCAGGTTGGTGGCAGTCGCGATAAAACTGCTTTGATAGATCGTCTCGACATTCAGACGCGGAATAGGAGTAGCCATCCCGATAGTGGTGAGTGCACTATAATCGATCAGCCTGGAATACAATTGCAGACAGCTATCGGCGCAATTTCCTGCTTGCACGTATGTCCTTTTGCTCAGGTACATCCTGGCCAGCATCGCCAGGGCCGCTGGTTTGGAGGGGCGATTGAGGTTTGCAGCAGGAACAGCAGCCGGCAGCAGGGTATAGGCCACTCTCAGATCCTTTTCTATTTGATCGTAGGTAGCTTGCAGAGTAGCCCGGACAGAAACAGCATTAATATCCGTGTTGAGCCGTAACGGAATTCCCAGATCTGTGACAGCGCTGGTGCTATCATATACCGGCGCAAAGATCTGGGCCAGGTTATAAAAAGCATAAGCCCGCATGAATAACGCCTCCCCCCTTATCGTATTCCATTCCTGCTGATTACTGCTGTCTGTCGCTACCTTGGGTAATCCCTCCAATACTACATTGGCATAGAATACCTGTTTATAAGGATAATCCCAGTCATCCACCTGCCCCTGGCCATTATACGTATCCGGCGCCCAGATATAGGCATTGTGCTGCTTGGCATCCAGGGGCAGCCAGAAAGAATAGTCCAGGTAATAATTATCGGCGGACAATTCTCCCAATACGGGCGTCCCCCCCATGTAAATATCATTATCCAGCAGGGACTGGAAATCGGGCAGCGTAGTAGGTATGATAAAATCGGTATTTGGCTTTTTATCTAAAAAACTGCTTTTACTACAAGAGAATAACAGGCCCAAACCTGCCAGAAGCAGGCAGATCGCATAAGATGGAAAGAATAGTTTGGTTGCCATGATTGCTTGTTTTAAAGGTCCAGTTTTACCCCCAGCGCCAGGGTCCGGGGATTGGGAATATCCGACACATCATCCGGGTCGATGCCCTGGTGATTGGCCTTCCAGAGAATGCCGATATTATTGGCATAGAGATAAAGGCGGATCGATTGCACCGGCCACCGGGGAAAAGATTTCTTTTGCAGCTCATAGCTGAGCTGGATATCCTGCAGCCGGATATGATCTCCCTTCTCGATCAACGGCTCGGAATTATCATAGAAATTATCCCGGGGGCCACTGGCCGGATAATCCAGGGAAGGCACATAGGTGTGCAGCTCATCTCCCGGTTTTTGCCAGCGCCGGTCATAATCCGGATGCCCCGGGGATACCCTCCCAAAGAGATTATTGTAGTCGATAGAGCCCCTGCGAAAATAATAGCCGAATTTATAGACGATATTGAAGGACAGTCCCCATTGTTTCCGGTAAAATTCATTCCGCAGGCTGCCGAATACAGGCGGATTGGCCGGCCCTTTGTATAATAAGCCGGAAGGATCGGAAGAATTGAAAATAGAGCCGTATTCCTTGGAGATTTTTCCATTCAGCCAGCCTTGGGGATCGCCGTTCTGCGGGTCTAACCCCATCCATTTAAAGGCATACACCGAATAAAGAGGCCTCCCGGCTAAAGGGTTGACAGCGCCGGTATTAAAATAATATCCAACAGATCCCAGGCTTTGTCCATAGCTGGTGACTTTGTCCCGGGCAAAGCTGAATAAAAAGACCGTATTCCATTGAAGGATACCCGTGATATTCCTGGTACGCAGGTTAAGATCCACCCCATTGGTCCGCATATTGGCCGTATTTCCAGTAAATATATTACTGCCGGTAGTCGGATCCAGGGGGCTTTGCCCGATCAGGTCCCTACCGCTCTTGATATAATATTCCATGCTGCCTTCCACCCGGTGTCCCCTCCCCGCAAAATCCACCCCCACATTGAAAATATTGATCCGCTCCCATCGCAAGAAAGGATTGGGAGGATTATTAATACTGGAGGTGGTGGCGCCATAGACATTAATCCCCCCGGTCGTGGCCGTGGTATAGGCTGAGACGGACCGGTCCACATTCCCGTTATATCCGTCCGTCACCCGAAGCTTCAGGAAAGGCAGCCACGGCAGCTTGAAAAAAACTTCTTTGGAGATCTCCCAGGCCGCTCCCGCCGACCAGAGCGGCACCGCCCTTTGATTGGCATTCACTCCGAACAGGTTGGACTCGTCCCTCCGGGCGCTGGCCGATACCGTATACCGTTGCAGATAACTGTAGGAGCCATTGAAATAATAAGAAAGGTAACGGTCCGAAGTCGCCGAATAATGATTATTGTCCGCGTAATCGATATTCATGGGCGCACCCGAAGCATAATTCGTATAAGAAAGGGTGTAATCCACCGGCAGACCGTTTTGCCGGTTCTCATCGTATCCATACAAACGGGTCCTGGTCAGCTGCTGTTCCACATCCCGCAGCTCCGCCCCGGCAATAGCATTCACGGAATGAGCATTATCCCGGCCAAACAAACGATTATAACCAAGCTGCAGCCGCACATTATTAGCGTCATAGTTGCTGACTATCCTATCCAGGATCCCGCCCAGGGGAATGGCCCGACGGAGATTTCCCATCGAATCCACCTGGGTGAATTGATTGATCTGGTCACGGGTATAGAAGGTCTTCTGACTTTGAAAATTCGGATTATCGGAGGAACCATGCCCATACTGATAATAGGCATTTATTTCCAGTCCCTTCCAGATCACATACCGGATCCCGATATTGATCCGGTAATCGGTAAGTTTCGTAGTATTGTCTGCATTCCTTAGCTCGTCCAGGGGCCGGTAATGCCAATCCAACAATTGCCCGCCTCCCACGGTGTCCACATAAGACTCCCGTAATTTAAAGGGGACAGCTAAGGCATTCCCCTGCGCATCGGCCAGCTTCAAATAAGGATAGGGAACATTGATCACACCGCTATTATTAATTTGAGTGGTGCTGGCGGTAAAAGAAAGGCCCGTGCTCAGCTCAAGCTTTTGAGGCAGAATGGTATAAGTATTGTTCCCGTTAAGCGTCACCCGGTTATAGGAATTGCGAACCAGGTTAGCCTGGTTCCTGTCATAACCCGCAGAAAAATAATATTTATTCTTAGGACCGCCCCCGCTGAGATTGAGCGCATATTGCTGGTTCATGCTGGAACGGTAGAAATACCGGCCGAGATCCTGGCGGGTATCCTGCTGCCGCAAGGCATTGATCCTGGTCTGGACCTCCCCTTCAGAGATTTGTCCAAGCTTTTGCGCCATCAGGATCTCAACGACCGGTGACCAAACGGTAAGCGGGTAAGTATTCTGCGGGCTGCCGTAAAAACCCTGGTTGAATAAAGTGTCTTCTACATCGATATAATCGCCGGAAGAAAGGATAGGTGTATAATAAAGATCAGGCTTCTTGCCCAGGGTCACACTGGTCGTAAAACCCAGCTTCGGGGCCTGGTTGTATTTCCCCTTTTTTGTCGTGATTACGATCACCCCATTCCCGGAAAAAGCGCCCCAGATGGAAGCGGCGGCAGCGTCCTTCAGCACCGTAATACTTTCTACATCGTCCGGGTTGATATTATTTATATTCCCGCTGTACGGGAAATTATCTATTACTATCAATGGATCCGGATTGCCGAAGATCGTGCTGCGGCCCCGGATGGTAAGGGCGGATTGATTGGCGGTAGAAATAACATTTTTATTGAACAGCAGGCTATTGGTCACCCCGTCCAGCCGGTCCAGTATATTCGTAGACACCCGGCGATCGATCAGGGCATTGCTCACCTGCGTAAAAGAACCGGTAGACCTGTCTTTCGGTATGTACTGGTATCCGTTGGCAACCACGACATCGACCAGCTCACTCACCTTTTCCTTCAGTTGTATGACGGTATCCCCCGGCCCGGAAATCCGCAGTTCCAGGTCTTCATAATTGACACTGGTCATCGCCAGGTCGATATCCGGGTGGGTGATCCGGATACTGAACTCACCATTATCATTACTGGTCGTGGTGAAAGACCTGCTGCCTTTAACAGTGATCGATACGCCAGCGGCGGGTTCCCGCTTTCCATTCACCAACCTTCCCCGCACAAAGGGAGGGGTGGATCCTATCGAAAGGATGGTAATATGTTTGTCCTTCAATTTATACAACAGGGGCTGATCTTTAAAGCAGATGTCCAGCACCTCCTGGATAGAAGCATTTTTTACCGAGATCGTTATATTCTTAGCCACCCGGGTCCAGGAAGCATCACCGATATAAGTGTAACCGGCCGAATCACGTAGAATAATGAGGATCTTTTCGAGGGGAGTATCTCTTGCTGAAAGAGTAATACCCGAACCAGACTGGCAATAGGCGGACATGCCCTGTTGGAAGCAGGCAAGCAGCACTAAATAAACAGCCAGTCTTTTCGAGCCCATTAGGGGTGGTTTGAATACAATAAAGTTACAGCCTGCAAATCATGAGTAAATATAGACAAATACTTACTTACCCATGATCGCGGCTGTAACTGCGGACTCGGTTCAATGGTTATGGAAATAATATGATCACGACGTTACTGTGATTGTTTTTCCGGCGACTCTAAAATTTATATGCTGTAATTCTTTCAATTGTTGCAAAATTTCGTGGAAATCGGCCTTACGGGAGAAATTACCTGTAAAACGTCCCTCCGGTACCACCCCTTCATACTTTATCTCAAGATCATAACACCTGGCCACTTCCCGCAGAACAGTACGTAGGTCTTCGTTATCAAAGTCCAGATACCCGCTCTTCCAGCTAAGTATAGATCCCTGTTTCACATCCCGGTTAAGCTTTATCGGGGTAAGGGATCCCGACAAAGAATAAGCAATTTCCGCTTGTTCCCCCGGCTGAAGCGAAAGCTCCCCGGACCCACGGACAACCTTTATAGCACCTTCCATGAGCGTGGTCTTGCTAACAGGTTCGTCCTCATATGCCATCACATTGATCTGCGTTCCCAGAACTTCTATTTTTGCATCCCTGATCTGTATACGAAAAGGCTTGTCTGCATTTTTTGCCACCTCAAAGTAGGCTTCCCCTGATAACTCCACATTCCGTTCCTTACCATTAAAGGAGGTAGGAATTTTCAACGTAGAGGCTGCATTCAACCATACTTTGCTTCCATCAGCCAGCTCAAACTGTTGCTGACTGCCACCTTTGGGGGTCGTAAACAACTTTGAAAGAGCTTCGATCGGCTTCCTGGAAGATGTTACGGCTGATCCGGAAGCATTAAATGTACCCCCTGCCTGATGAGAATACCACCAATAACTGCCGCCTGCCAAAAAAGTAAGTACAGAAGCCGCAGCGATCCATCGGAACCCTCGTCGGGTATAAATATTCCGGATAACAGCCTGCCTTTTTTTCTCTTCTGTCCTATCTAATTTTTTCTCCAATTGTTCCACCCATTCAGAAGTAGGACCCGCAGCAGATAATGTCCAGTGTTCCTCTAAAGCCTCATGTTCATCCGCAATAACACCCAGATCATTCTCCGAAGCACTTTCCAACCATTGCAAAAAGGCCGCATATTCTTCCGGAGTATGATCTCCTGTTACAAAACGAGCAACAAATAGCTTTGCCTCTTTTAGATTCATAAATAAGGTAATTACATATAAAGACACTTCGCGGAAGGCAGGGGATACCTCGGATGCAAAATATTTTTTAATTTCTTTTGCCAGGAGAGATCATTAAATATAAATATTTAATAATCAATGACTTTAAAAGACATTAATCAATATCCTTTAAAACTAAATAATCAATAACTTTCGAAAAGGGAAAGAAAAACAAATAAAAGAAGGGATAACTCTCCATGCTCCTGCAAATACTGTCTTACAAAGGCAGTAGCGGTATAAAGCTGCTTTTTTACACCTGAACGGGAAATATTCAGCTCTGCAGCGATCTCATCCAGGGTAAGCCCCTGGTCCACGCTCATCTTCAATATTTTCTGCCGGCCGGCCGGCAATTTTTCTATAGCTTCCATAGCTATCTTATAATATTGCTTGAACAGCAGCTCATTCTCCACATTGCTTTCCGAGGAAGTTTCCCCGGAATCATCCAGTTCATTCATTTTCTTCCGCACTTTTAGTGCACGTATGTAATTGAACACCACATTACGGGAGACAAAGAACAGATAGCTTTTAAAGGACTCCACCCCCGCCAGCTTGTCCCGTTTTTCCCAAATCCTGACAAATACATCCTGCGTCAGCTCATCCTGGTCCCTTTTCGAAGACTCGAAAAGACTCACGTAACGCTCGACCAGCGGGAAATAAACACTATACAACTCTTTAAAAGCGTCCCTGTCGCCGCTGGCTACTTGCGACAGCAACTCTTTTTCATTATATATAGTTTCAAGTGGCACAGCTTATTATGGTCTATTGGGCAATAAAAGTAAGGGAAGCGCTCTCATAGCGCAACTATCGGGCCATATAGTCAGGGAAAATAGGCTGGCAGCACAAGAAGGTTTCGGTAGCATATCTTGTTAGGTGGATCGGGGTTTGTAGTCCTTAAAATGGGGTTCCTATCCCTAAAATTAATAAGATATTCCCGTCAATTACTGATTTCCTCCCCTTTTCAATAGATTATTTTTTGTCATACTGTATACTGCTCATTCCGGACTATATACAGATCATTCCGGGTTATATATACAGATCATTCCGGGTTATATATAGCGCAGTCGGGGCCACAAAACTGGCTGACCGCCCCGACCCTCCGGCCTA
>JAATFV010000089.1 GCA_015655015.1 Chitinophagales bacterium
ATCCGTTCGTATGGCTCCCGGGTGCTGGCTATCACCCTCAATACACGCGGGCTCTCCCTGGCGCAGGCATTGGAATACAAACGGCAATATGAAAAGGAATTCGGCCTGCCTGTCGTGCTGCCGCTGGAAGAAGGTGTCGGGGAACTCGTTGACCTGGCCGTACAATATAAAAAAGCATTTTTCCCATCATCTGTTACAATCTAAAGGCATCGATTGCCTGTTAACCGAGATCCTGTTACCAGGTATTTTCGCCGGTTCGCCCGGCCTCACCCTACATATAATCAAAAATGAAAATTCGCAGCATCCGGGTCAGAAAAGAAGATCTTCAGCTCACCCGCCCCTACACCATTGCCTTCAAGACGATCAGCTCAGTGGAGAACGGCATCATCACGATCATATCGGACAACGGCCTTACCGGTCACGGCGCTTTTAACCCCAGCTATGAAGTAATAGGAGAGACCCTGCAGCAGGGGCTGGACGCCCTGCAGGCCCGGCACCTGGAATGGCTGATCGGAAGGGATGTCCGCGAGATCAACAAGCTCTGCGCAGAGGTCCAGCAGAAATTCGCAGGTAACACCTCCGCCCGGATAGGCTTGGAAACTGCCTTATACGATCTGTTCGCACAATCACTGGACATGCCCCTCGTAAAATTCCTCGGCCAGAAGATCAGCTCCCTACCCACCTCTATTACCATCGGCATACGCAGTGTCGCGGAGACCCTGGAAGAAGCCAGAGAATATACGGACAGGAAATTCAGCATTCTGAAGATCAAGCTGGGCATCTCCCTGGAAGAAGACGTGGAAAGAATAGTGAAGCTGCGGGAGGCCTACGGCAAACAGATCGGTCTGATCGTCGATGCCAACCAGGGATATGACGGTGACCAGCTTGCCGCTTTCTGCCGCCAGACGGAAGGACTCGGCATTCAGCTGATCGAACAGCCCCTCAAGGCAGGGGAGGAGGAAGCCATGCGCCGCCTGCCCGCCGGCATCAGGGACCTGGTGGCTGCCGACGAATCCCTCATCACCCCGGATAATGCCGTCTCCCTCGCCGGACCTCCCCCCGCCTGCGGTTTCTTCAATATCAAGCTGATGAAGTGCGGAGGCATCACGGAAGCCTGGCGGATCGCGGGTACGGCCTCCTCGGCCCATATCGGGCTGATGTGGGGCTGCAACGATGAAAGTATCATCAGCATTACGGCCGCCCTGCATACGGCTTTCGCCTGCGCCAACACGAAATTCATCGACCTGGACGGCAGCCTCGACCTCGCACGCGATGTGGTAAAAGGCGGGTTCATCCTGGAGGACGGTATCATGTCCATCCCGGACAAGCCAGGACTCGGCCTGGAACCGTTGTAATAGCCCAACGCAGTTGGAACTTCATTTCCTGAATCCCCGATAGCCTCAGACCCGTCGGGGATTTTATCATCCTATATTTTTTAGGTCAAATCCATATTCAAAACTTATCCGGTTATGTTCTTCTACATTATCCAGCCAGGCAAGTTCCTCATGACTAATGTCAACGATCTTTTTTGTCGTTAATCCTTTGAATCTGTCGGATACCTTTTGCAGTACCTTCAGTTCCGTAGTGGTAAAAGGCCCATCCCCTTCATCAAAAACCATCTTATCGCCAGTAATAAATCTGTCTCCGACATAATCCCCAAAATTCATTTCTTCCGTTTTCACAAACCCGCTGTTTGCCGCATAATTGTATATACTCCCATAATTCTCCGGAACAGGTCCCTTTGGCAAGGCTTGATAATAAATTCCGCTGATACCATGAGCGTAATTTTTAAAATGACAGAAGTCTGCATAGAACATCAGCTTGTTTAATGCTGTTAGAAAAGGTTTGTTTTGCTGAGCAAAAAAACGGATCATAAATCCTATTTTTTCGAGGCTGGGCACTCTATAGCCATTATAGATATTAGGATAACTTTGCCCAAACCATAATTCTTTCAATACACTTTCCACATTTGAAGATCCGCTTTGTGCATTGTCTACCTTCTTCCTTACTCTTTCATATTCGGCTGCTTCCAGGGCATTCCTGCTCATTTCCAACAGCTTCCTGAACTCATCGGGAACTTCCGCCAACCGGATTAGCCGTCCCGTGGCTACACTGGGTATTTCACCACCTTCATAATTGCGGTAGATATTCACTCCCAGGCCAAGCACCTCGCTCATTTTAGCGGCGCTAAGGCCATACTTTTCGCGGATCGACCGTATTTCATCAGTGAAAGGTATACCGTACTTCGCCCGATACTTATTATGTACCTGGTTAATATTCAGCGTGTCAATTTCTGTCGTAGTGAATTGTTCGCCGGAATCAACACACTGATAATAATGATACGATACTTCAAATGAATCCTTCCGGTACTCCAGGACTCTTTGCTCTTTCTTCAAGGTGGTATCACCACCCGTAAAGGGACTTTTCATAATCTATTTTTTTAAGGATTTCATAGGATGCTCTGCAACATGAAAGGATATGCAAATAACCTGAGCTCCGGCAAATCCTAAAGTAACCTTTATATATACTTCCTGTCCTTTTATTGTTTTCCCAAAAACCCACATGTCCGCTCCGCCGTACAACGTTTCTTTTTTAGGGCCTTCATAATAATCCGTTACCAATAATCCGCGAAGGACTTCCTCCCTGTATACTGGCGTAATATCCAGATCTAATAACGCCTTGGCATTCTTCCCTCTGTCGTCACGAAATATGACTCCCCAAATGCCAATCTTTGTTTTAAAATCCTGTAAAAAGGAATAAATCTCATCGGTAGTTGCCATAGTTCCGGAATTAAATTCATACCACAAATATACAATATTTTTTCAAATCCAACTAATTAGTTGTAAAAACTAGCACATTTTGACTATTTTTCACAATCGGTATAAGAGGGAATACCCTATACAAACAAGGGGCGTCTCACACGTTGAGACACCCCCCTGCTATAATGATCAATGATTATAACCGCCTAATACCGGTCGTGTATCTCCGTCATCACCCGCACCATCTCATTTCTGATGTCCGCCGTCGTGCGCACAAAATTATTATTCATAAAGGAAAAGATCAGCCTTCTCCCGCTGCGTGTCACCAGGTAACCGCTTTGATTATGCACGTATTGCAGCGTCCCCGTCTTCGCAAAGACAAATGCCTCGCCATTATCGGTCTTATAAGCATCCTTCAATGTTCCTGTCAATCCCCCGTTCGGCAACAGCTGATGCAGCCGCTGCTCATTGCCCACCTTCTTCTTTATCCGGACCAGCAGGGCTACAATCGACTCCGGGGTGAATAAATTAGGAGGAAAGCCCGCTCCGCTTACCCACATCGGTTCCGCGGGCAGGTTATTCAGAATATGCGCCTTGCTGTAGGCATGTACCTTGTCCACATCCAGCGGCCCCGCAAAAGTGGAGGCGCAAAGGATCACCGTCTGCTCCGCCAGGTAATTGTCGCTGGGCAGCAGCATCCTCCGGTAAAGACTGTCCGAAGCAATGCTGTAGATGGTGCCCGCTCCGGCAGGCAGGGGTTCATTCACGACGCCAACCGGCAGCTGCAGCGCATCCTGCAGCAACAACACCGTCAGCGCCGGGTCCGGCCTGAGGTCGATCTCCTGCCTGAACCCGGGTGGAACGGCTACCCCATAGGGATAGCTATAACGGTTGGCGCCCTCCTCCTTTCTCACCCAAAATACACCCGGCGACAACCGGTTGCTGTCCGGAGCCAGCCACGCCCCGAAAAAAGCCGGCGTGGTCTTTAACAGTCCTTCTTTCGTGGCATAGATCGTCACGGTATTGGAATATACCGGCATCGGAGAAGTGGCCACCGGCGTATGGCCCCAAAAAGAAGGCTTGCAGTTGGATATGGAATAGAACAGCTTCTTGCCCGACGAATGCAGGAAGTCGAAGACCCTGTGCGAATCCAGGTCGGGATGAAGAAAAGAAGGATCTCCCGTGCCCCAGAAGATAAGGCTGTCCCCCCGCACGATATACCGCAGCCCGGGCAGCGAATCCCCCAGCATATTCAACGCCGTATAGAACGTGAATAATTTGGTATTGGAGGCAGGTACGAAATATTTCTCCCCGTTCAGATCATAGATCATCTTTTGCGAGGCCTCGTCATACAGGCAGAACCCCGTGAAATGCTCCTGCACGATATGCGCAGATTCCAGTATTTTTTTAATATCCCCCGCTTTGATGGCCGGACCGGCTTTTTGCGCAGAGGCCGTGACCAGCATACCCGACAGGCAGATCCCTATAAAGATCAGCCGATGGCTGATCAGTCGATAGTTTTTCATGTTGATCGTTTTAAGCACGTTTGCGATTTCTTTAAGGATTTTGCACCATCAGCTTGTTCGCCCCCATTTCTTCCGACGAGATCGGCCAGATATAGAGCGAGGTCGATATATCGAGCGCAGGCGACGTGCCGGAGGGAGCTGTCTTTCCGGGAATCGGCAGCAGCTGCCGCTGTACGTCGTGCGTTCTGAAGCCTTCCCCCAGCAGCTCTATCCTTCTTTCGGTAAGGATCAGCGGCAGCAGGGTAGCGGAAGACCCCAGGTCCCCGCTGGCAAAAGTATAAGAAGGATCCGAACGGCGCCTCACGGCATTCAGCAGGGTCGCTCCCGTGGCAAGATCGTTAGTCCTCACCGCCGCCTCCGCATAGTTCAGCAGCACTTCTGCATAACGCATCACAGGCACATAATCCGTATTGGGAGTAGGCGTGGTATATTTATTAAGCCATTGGAAGCCCTGGGAGCTGACGATCATCGCGCTTCTCGCATCGGCAGGATCGCTCAGCGCCGGATTGGAAAGGATGCCCGCCGGATTCAGATAATATTCCGAGCCCGGGGCCGGAGGGGCCCTGAAATAATAAGTGATGAGGGAACCGGCATCCGCGTCCGTGAAAGGCATCGAGAAAATAGCTTCCGGTCCCGTATAATCGCCGGTCCATAAGGCCGTGTAATCCGCTTCCAGCTGATGCGCTACCCCGGAAGGCGCCTGGATAGGAGAGGAGGTTAGCGACACGATCTTTTCCGCCTCCGTCTTCACGCCCGCATAGTCTCCTTTATGCAGGTCCACCCGGGTCTTGAAAGCAATTGCCGTATTTTTGTGCGCCTTGGTCGCATTCGTAAAATCATCCCCATAGTCGTCGGGCAGGTCCGTTTCCGCAGCGTCCAGGTCACTGAGGATCTGTGTATAGATCTCCGCTACCGTACTGCGGGCCAGGTTGTTGTCCGCGCTGGAAGTCTCGCTTTTCAGCCGTAAGGGCAGCCCCAAA
This sequence comes from Chitinophagales bacterium, assembly GCA_015655015.1. Lineage (GTDB taxonomy): Bacteria > Bacteroidota > Bacteroidia > Chitinophagales > Chitinophagaceae > Puia. Next base: position 5,266 of record JAATFV010000089.1, read on the forward strand.
GAAGCCCCGTTATCCGCATTGTAGGGTTTGGCATAGGTCTGCACCAGCGCGAAATAGCTGATAGCCCGAATGAACTTTGCTTCCGCCACATACTGCGTATAAAGGGCATCGGTGACGACGGCCTTATGGGTCTCCAGCCCCGCAAGGAAGCTATTGACCGCATTGATGGCGCTGAAGCCCGCGCTCCAGAGGGAGAGCACTTCCGTAGATCCCGAGTTCACCGTATGCTGCCATACATTCGATGCCTGCCCCGGATCGGGCTTGCCCATGAGGAACTCATCGGCTCTCAGCTCATCATAGATCAGGTAGCCGCCGCCATAAAAAGAACCGTTCTTGATACTGGCATACAAGCTGTTCACCTGGGCGGCGATACGGTCAGGCGTATCGAAGGCCGTTACATCGGAGATGGTCGTATCCGGCACAGTGTCCAGCAGGTGTTTGGCGCAGGCCGGCAGCAACACCACCAGCAGGATGAACAGGGCTGCGTGGCAGCGCTTTCTTTTATAGAGTAGATAGTTCATGATAATAGTAGTTTAATTAAAGCCCGACATTGATGCCGAAGGTGAAAGAACGCGCGGAAGGAGCCGAGTTTTTATCCGCTCCCGGCGCAGATGAATCGTTTCCGTTTACGGCCACTTCCGGATCCGATCCGGGATAATGCGTCACGGTCAACAGGTTGGATCCCTGCGCATAAATGCGTACGGAACCGACTCCCAGCCTGGATAATAACCTTTCCGGCAGGCGGTAACCGATAGAGGCGTTCCGCAGCTTGACGAAATTGCCGCTTTTTACGTTGCCGGAATGGGATAACGAGCCGCCATTGGAGGTATTATCGCCATAGATGATCTTCGCCACATCCGTTTTTTGCCCCGGAGTGGTCCAGCGGTCGAAGATCTTTACGGAATTGTTGTGGTATCGGCCGTCCAGCAGCGTCGCCCCGGTACCGTAATAGATCTTGTTGCCGCCCGAATAGGAAATGGTGAGATCCGCATCGAATCCTTTATACGAAAGGGTATTATTGAAACCGCCATAATAGGTGGGAAGGGCATTGCCCAGCACCACCGCATCCAATACCCCGTCTATCGGCGAAGCGGCCGTGCCGTCCAGGTAAGTCCATTGGGCCCCCAGCGGATTGTATTGCACCTTTTCATTGTTCCGGTTAAGGTAGATCCGCTGCCCGTTGTCCGGGTTGATGCCCGGGGTCCGGGCCGCAAAGATTGACCCTACCGAATAACCCACCCGCGTGATGCTTGCCAGCTCGACAGCCCCCGAAGTATTGTCGTTATTGCCCAGGATGTCCGCGTTATTGTCGGCTAAAGCCGTCACCCGGTTCTTCAGCGTGCTGAGATTAAAACCCGCCGTCCATTTCAATCCTTTACCATCGAGGATATGTGCGACGATATTGAACTCCAGCCCCGTATTGTACATGGACCCGATATTCGTTTCGATCGAATTGTTCGGGATGCCCTGGGAAGGAGCCTGCAACGCATTCAGCACCATATTGTCGATGTTGTTCCGGTAGTAATCAGCCTGTATGGAGATCCTATTATTCCACAAAGAGAAATCCACCCCGATATCCGTTTTTTTGCTCGTCTCCCATTTCAGGGCCGTATTACCCGCCTGCGAGCTGTACAAAGTAGGCAGGTCGCCATAAAGTCCCGTAGCATAAAGGGATAAGGCGGGAAAATCGCCTAAGTTGATATTGCCCACCGTCCCATAACTGCCCCTGATCTTCAGGTCGCTCACCGTCCTGCTCAAACGCGAACTCTTAAAAAAGTTTTCCTCTGCGATATTCCATCCCACCGATCCCCCTGCGAAATTGCCGTATTTATTACCCTTCGACAGCCCGGAATAACCGTCCCGGCGGTAACTTCCGCTCAGCAGATATCTTTTCTTATAATCGTAAGACAGGTTACTGAAATAGGAAAGGAGATTGTTGCCTCCCGTAATATTGCCGTCGGGATAGATCTGGGAGAATCCTCCCTGGTAATTGGAGAAGCTGGGATCCGTCAGGTTCGTCCTTTCCGCTCCCCATTGGTTCACCGTCGTTCTCACCTGCTCGTAACCGCCCAGGATGCTGAGATTATGCACTCCGCTGAAGGATGTCGTATAATTTAAAGTGGAGGTCCAGTCGGTACGCAGGTCCGTGGAGAATAAATTATCGGCCAGCCCGTTGTTCTGATACCCGATCCCCTGCAAAGGACCGTAAAAGGATACGTTCTCCGTCAGTATCCTGTTGGAGCTATAGCTGGTTTTGGCCTTCAGCCCTTTTACGATCTCCCATTGCGCATATACATTCCCGATCAGTGTATTGCTTTCCGAATGGAAGTAGTCATGGTCCAGGATCTCGGCTTCATTGTAATAGGCGCTGCCGATCGTATTAGCCCCGTTGCCGATGGTGCCGCCGTTCATATTGTACGATCCGTCCTCATTATACGGAGAGACGTTTGGCGTCAGCATCATCACTGCCCTGGCGACCCCGTCGATCTGGAAGGACTGTCCCGGCAGCGATCCGGTACTTGGGCTTTTATTGAGCGTATTCGTATAGGTCATGTTGATCCCGACGTTTACGTTTTTGATCAGCTTATGATCGAGGTTGAGGCTGAGGGACTTCCGGCCGAACGTATTGGTCCGGATAATACCTTCCTGGTTGCTGTAGCCGGCAGAGACAAAATAGGAAGTGGAGGCGCTGGCGCCTGAAAAGCTTATATTATAATTCTGCGACACGCCGGTATGGTAACCGATATCGTACCAGTTCGTCTGCACGATGCTGCCGTCGGCCCGCTTCTGCAAAAAGAAACCCGGCGCCTGGCCTGCATTCGCCAGCCCCTCATTTTTAATGGCGACATACTGCTCCGCATTCAGCATTTTGGGAAGACGCACCGCATTCGAGAACCCTACCCATCCGTCTACATTCACTTTGGTCTTCCCCTGTTTGCCCCGTTTGGTCGTGATCACGAGCACCCCGTTGCTGGCCCTCGAACCATAGATGGCCGTGGCCGAAGCATCCTTTAAGATATCGATCGATTCGATATCCGAAGGGTTGATATCCGCCAGGGGATTATTGGATGCCTTCGTTCCAAAACTCCCCGTATAAGCCGCTACTCCGTCGATGATGATCAGCGGATACGAGCTTAAGGAAATGGAATTGATACCCCGGATCCGGAACACCGGCGTATTGTTCAGCACGCCGTTGGGCTGGGTAATGCTCACCCCCGGCGCCTGGCCTGCCAGCGCCTGTTCAAAACTCTGCACCGGGCGGTTCTCGATCTGCGCCGTGCTCACCCTTGAAGCTGACCCCGTAAAATCTTTCCGGCTCTGAGAGCTGTACCCTGAAACCACTACCTCGTTCAGATCGTTGGAGGCCGCCGCCAGCACGATCGCCAGGCGCATCTTTGCCTTCAGCACGATCTCCTGCGTTGTAAATCCGATGCCGCTGAACACCAGTACATCCCCCGGAGAGGCATTGAGGCTGAAGTTTCCTTCGGCATCTGTAACGGTGCCTGTCTTCTTTCCTTTAATGACGATATTAATATTGGGAATGGGACTGCCTTCGGCGGTTTTCACCGTTCCCGTAACAGGCGTCTGCACGGCCGCGACAGGAATATCCGCGGGCCGGATCGTTATGAATTTGCCATCCGCCCGGTATTGCAGGGACAAAGGACTGAGCAGGCTATCCAGCACGGCGAACAGCGGTTCGTTCTCCATGTCGATGGTCACCCTTCCCGCCTGCCGCAGCAGGTCGTTGGTACAGACAAAATAATAACCGCTCTGGGTCTTCAGCCGGGCAAATGCTTCGCTTAAAGGCGCATTGCGCACCTTTAATACTACATTCTGGGAGAGACCAATGGCGGAAGCATGTAAGAAAAAAACCAAAAGCAGTACTGCTGTAAGCTTCATAATGCGCAGTGTTTTGGTGAACAGCTGCTGCGCGGAATGTCCCCCTGTACCGGGACCTATATTGTCAAATAGAGTGCATGCAGCCTTAATACAGTTTAAATGCATAACTTTGAATTAGTTTGGGTTGAACAATAAGTTACCTCTTCGCCGAGATGATCTTGGGTCGGCCCAGACTTCCGCCGGGAGTGTTAGTCGCACTTCCGGCTTCTTTATGGACGCCCTTGTTGATTAGGTGACGCGCATATATATGTTAGTTTTGGTTTAAAAATCTACCGCCTGAGATCTATCGCCCGTCGTCAGCCGTTATGATCAGGGCTTTACAATTATCCGGTTGCCTTCAATTTTAAAATGTACCGCGTTCGTATAGGCCAGCACCCGGAATACCTGCGCTATATCCGCTGTCCTGGGTATGGTGGCGAGGAATCGCTTGGTCACCTTTCCCTCATAACGGACATCCAGCCCATACCACCTCGCCAGCTGCCGCATGATCACTTCGACAGGAGCATCGTCGAATTCAAAATACCCGTTCTTCCAGGCGATCACCTGTTCTGTATTCACTCTTTTCACCGCAGCCGCTGCCGCCTTCTCATCTGCCGCAGTCCCATGCTCATTGACCGAAGCCTGTTCTCCGGGACGTAAGACCGCCTGAAACGAAGCGGCGCTTACTCTTACGGACCCTTCGATCAGCGTCGTCCGGACCGCTTCTTCATCCGTATAGGCATTCAGGTCGAAACCGGTTCCCAAAGCCTCCACCTGTATATGGTTGGCCGAAACGGTAAAAGGTCTTTTTATATCTTTCGCTATTTCGAAATAGGCCTCTCCCGTGATCTCCACCCGCCGGTCCGGCCCGTCGAAAGAGACGGGAAATCGCAGGCTGGAGGCGGCATTTAGCCATACCTTACTGCCGTCCTGCAATACAACCTCATACTGGCCACCCCTGGGGGTAGTGATCGTATTATAGACAGGAATTCCCGGTTGCCCGTCTTTTTCTCTTCCCATACCGGCAACTCCTTCCGTACGGGCATTACTACCCCTCCCCGCGGCATTATATGCCAGCTTGCCTGCGTCCAGCTTTAATACGTTGACTCCCGCCTGCTGCGCAACGCATCCTGTCTCTGAACTATCCAACCCAATCTTCAGCCCGTTCGCCAGCGTAAGGACCGCAACATTGCCCCGGTTGACGATGGTGTCGGCCTTCCCGCCTGTCGCAGCAACAATTCCTGTCGCTTCCCCGGGTTGGTGGGTCCGGCCATACCAGGTACCTGCTCCTGCCGCCAGCAATATCATCGCCGCCGCTGCATAACGCTGCATGCGTTTCTTCAACGGTCTCACGGGCTCCGCTGTTCCTTCCATTACCCACGATCTTTCCGGCAACGGATATCTGCCCTCTTTCTGCGACCCGCTATACGCCGGCATCTCCTGCAGGATGGCCCGGATCATCTCCTGCTTATCGAATTCCCCCCTTTCTGAAAAACGTCCCTCTTTCAGGATCTCCTCAATAAGATCTCCCAGTTCCTCCAGCCTGGCTTCATCGGCAGACAGGACCTCCAACTGCGCCAGCTCTGCCGGCGTCAGCTCGTCGTTCAGGTATTTTTCGAATAAGGTCTTTATTTCCATAGTGCAAACATTACAAAATGATGGGCTTTATATAAAGACACATTATAAATGGGAAGGAAGACGTTCCGGAGAAAATAAATATGGATATTTTTATAAAAAGCAATAAAATTATTGAATCTGACCGGGGAATCTTTCAGACATATATTTTCTTAATATGTCGAGGGCGCGAACGATATACGTCTTGGAGGTGAATTTGGAGATCTTCATCCTTTCCGCAATTTCCTCATGGCTGAGGCCTTGCTGCCGGGAGAGGCGGAACGCCGTTTGCAGCTGCGGGGGCATCTGATTGACCGCCTGCTCGATATGACCTTCCAGCTCCTTCAATTCAAGCTTGCCGGAAATAGATAGCTCATCATATTGAAAAAAGGCTTCCAGGTAGTCGTGGTTGGCAACCGTAAACACTTTCCTCCGCAGCTCATTTTTAATGAAGTTCCTGCTTACAATGAAAAGATACCCCTCCAGCTTTTCTACCCCGGCCAGCTTCTCCCGGTCCACCCAGATCTTTGTGAATATGTCCTGCACCAGGTCCTTGGCCAGCTCGGAAGATTTAGTGAAGTGCAGCGCATGAGCGTATATGCGATCCGTATATCGGTAGAAGAACTCCTGAAAAGCCTCCGTATCCCCATTCGCCAGCCGTTTAACTAATTCTCTTTCATCGTGTAACACCATTTGGACGGATCACTTGATTTTTATCAAATTTAAGGAAATCAGGTCAGGTCCGCCATCCCATCCTTTAACTCCTGTAATTTTGTATCTTTGTTCCATCAACTCCTGAGCCTTTCCTGTCAGATACCCCTGCCTTCCCTGCAAAAACACATCAGACACCGTGCCATCCGCCATCGGACATACCGAACACGAGCTCCTGCAAAGGATGAAAAAAGGAGATGAAGCCGCTTTCTGCGCTTTATATGATAATTACCACGCAGCTTTATACCGCAACGTCATCAAGCTGGTGCATTCCGCCGCCGAAGCCCAGGATATAATACAGGAAGTTTTTATCGCCCTCTGGGAACAGCGTTCCACCCTGGACCTTTCCCGCCCGGTCAACGGCTGGCTCTTCACCCTGAGCTACCACCGCACAGTCAATCATCTCCGGAAAAAATTACGGGAGGAGAGCAAGTCCCGGCTGATCGCAGATCTCTCCTATCCCGAAATACCGGCGAATGTCGATGAACAGCTGATCGTTTCCCAATGGCAGCTCATGGAAGAGGCGATCGGCCACTTATCTCCGCAGAAAAAAAAGGTATTCGAACTCTGCAAGCTGCAAGGCAAGAGTTATGAGAACGCCGCCCGGGAATTGGGCCTGTCCCGTCATACGGTAGGGGAGTACCTGCAGGAGGCCATGGCCTTCATCCGGGAATACGTACGCCGGCACCCTTTTCACGGCTCTTCTTCCCTCGCTGTCCTGGTGCTGGAAATATTTTTAAAATAATTTTCTTTTTACCCCCCACATACTCTTGTCCCGTTTGTGTTTACTACAAACGCACTCCCTTGCTCACCGATCAACAACGATTACAGCAGTTATTGGACAAAACCAGCTGGACACCCGCTGACAAAGAATGGCTCTTGTCCTGCCTGGAGAACAATGCCTCCTCAACGATCCCTACGGAATTAGAGGCCCTGATGGCGCAATTGTATGCCAGGGAACAGAAAACAGCCGACCCCCTGGAAGAAACTGTTTCCGTGTCCATGCGCCGGTTAATCGCTGCCCGCACAGGTGTTGATATGGAGCGCTATCTGTCAGGTCTGCCTGATCAGCATAACATCGGCCAGCCTGTCAGCGACAGGCCTACGACTAGATCACACACCTCGTTACGCTACAGAAATCTCCGCTGGTGGACCGCTGCCGCCGCGCTTATCCTGCTGGCCGGCGGGATCTGGTTCTACCGGACCGGTCTGCCCGCTCCTTCAGCGATTGCCGGCAGCCATCCCCTGAACAGGGATGCCGCTCCCGGAGGAAACAGAGCGATCCTTACGATGGCCGACGGCAGCACGATCCTGCTCGACAGCGCCGCCACCGGCCAGCTGGCGCTTCAGGGTCATACGAAAGTCCTTAAGCTGAACAGCGGTCTGCTGGTCTATAATTCCATAGACCCGTCACACCCGGCCAATAGTACGTCCCCCGCAGCGAACAACAGCGCCGATCGCGGCTCCCTGGTTTACAATACGATCACCACTCCCCGGGGCGGACAATACCAGGTCCTGCTGCCCGACGGGACAAAGGTCTGGCTCAATGCAGCCTCCAGCCTGAAATTCCCGACAGCCTTCACCGGGAAGGAAAGAACAGTGGAGTTGACGGGAGAAGCCTATTTCGAAGTGGCGGCGAATGCCCATCTGCCCTTTATGGTACAAGCGAATGAAGGAATGAAAGTACAGGTCTTGGGCACCCATTTCAATCTTAATGCCTACCGGGATGAGCCGATGGCAAAGACCACCCTGCTGGAAGGCAGCATCCGGATCAGCAATGGAACCGATACACATTTGCTGACGCCTGGCCAGCAGGCTGTGCTGAATAATAACAGCTCCGGCATTCAGGTCAGCAATGATGCGGACCTGGACGAGGCGGTAGCCTGGAAGAATGGAATGTTCATTTTTAACAGCCTCCCGCTGGAAGCCATTATGCGGCAGATGGAGAGATGGTATGACGTGGAGGTCAGCTATGAAGGGAATATAAAGAATGTCTCCTTTAACGGCCAGATCTCCCGGTATAGCAATGCTTCGAAGATGCTGGACATGCTGGCTACGACAGGAGAGGTGCATTTTAAGATAGAAAATAAAAAGATCATCGTCCGCCCCTAGAAACCGCCCCGGCAACAAAAAACAAAACCGCTCCGGATTACGGCCGGAGCGGCGGTCGTTCTGCGAAAGCAGAACAGGTTTGCATTGCACGGATAATTATCTGGACAGATCGCTATTGTTTAACACAAACCAAAACGAAGTTATGCATTTAATGCTGCGTTTTATGAGACTAACCGCATTCTTTCTGTTGATCGCCTGCCTGCATGTCAGCGCCAAAGGCCTTTCACAGGAGTTGATCACACTCTCGGAAAACAACACCCCGCTGGACCGGCTCTTCCGGGAGATACGCCGCCAGACCAGCTACCAGTTCCTTTACACCGACCGCCAGCTGAAGGAGGCAAAAAAGGTGACGATCAGGGTAAAGAACGCCAGCCTGAAAGAGGTGCTGGACCAATGTTTCAAAGACCAGCCTTTCTCCTACGAGATCAAGGACAGGACCATCATCATTTCCTCACGCAGCAGCCGGCCTGTCAATGGACAGCCCGTGACCCTGCTATTAACGGACACGATCCCCACCATCGGAGTGACAGGTAAGGTCACCAATGAAAAAGGTGAGCCCCTGGAAGGAATTACCGTACGGATAAAAGGATTCGGCAATGGCGCGATCAGCAACGAGCAGGGAACATTCTACCTCAACCGGGTAAATGCCAATGCCACCCTTATCTTTTCCGGCGTCTCCATAGTCACCTATACGATGGCCCTGAACGGAAGCCGTTACCTGACCGTCCCGTTGAAGACACGCGCCAGCAGCCTGGATGAGACGGTGGTCATCGGATACGGCGCCACCACCAAACGTTTCAATACGGGGGACGTCAGCACCGTAAAGGCCGAAGACATCGCGCGGCAGCCCGTACTGGATCCCCTGGCAGCCCTGCAGGGCAGGGTGGCCGGCATGTTCATCACGGCTTCCAATGGCCTTCCCGGTTCCAGCTTTTCCGTCACGATCCGGGGAAAGAACTCTATCGATCACGGCAGCGATCCCTTATATATTATTGACGGAGTACCTTTTTTCTCCCAGTCGCTCGACCAGTTCACCAGCGCCAATGGCATGCAAAGCCCGCTGTCCCTGATCAACCCGGAAGACATAGAACGGATAGATATATTAAAAGACGCCGACGCCACCTCCATCTATGGTTCGCGGGCCGCTAACGGCGTTGTTCTCATTACGACCAAAAAAGGCAAGGCCGGTAAGACCAGCTTCAACTTCAACGTCTATACGGGAGGAAGCAAAGTGGTCAATACCCTGGATATGCTCAATACGGATCAATATCTCCAGATGCGCAGAGACGCTTTTGCCCATGATGCCCAGGATGGGGTAACGCCCACGACAGACAATGCCCCCGACCTGCTCTTATGGGATCCCAAGCAGAATATCAACTGGCAGAAGTACCTGGTCGGCCATACGGCCAAGGTCACCCAGGCCAGCGGTTCCGTTTCAGGCGGTAATGAACATACAAAGTTTCTGCTGAGCGCGACCTACCGCGACGAGACCACGGTGCTGGCCAATGATATCGGGTATAAAAGAGGCGCCGTCCATTTAAATGTAGATCACAGCTCGGTGGACGAGAAATTCAATATCAATACCTCTGTGAGCTTCACTACCGACAAGAACAACTCGCTGGCGACGGATATTACACAATTTTATAACCTGGCGCCCAACTATCCGATCTATGATTCCACCGGCGCCCTGTACTGGTTTAATTTTATGCAGAACCCCCAGGCCTACTTATACAGAAGGTCCGACTCCCGCAACACCAATCTCCTTGCCAATACGGTATTGAGATACACCATCCTGCCAGGACTGAACCTGAAGGCCAGCCTGGGGTACAACCAGTCCAATATGGACCAGGTCCAGGCTTATCCGAATAAAGTTTTCGATCCTGTCACCAGCACAGGCAGCATGAGCTATTTTGGGCACAGCGACGTACATTCCTATACCATCGAGCCGCAGGTAGACTATACGAAGCAGCTGGGTGATGGCAAGCTGGCTTTGCTGGCAGGCGGCACCTGGCAGCAGAGCCTCCGGCAGGGAAGTAACCTCGTAGCCTCCGGTTACTCCAGCGATGAGCTGCTGGAAGATATTTATTCCGCTGCCTCTGTGGTAGCCCAGCCCAGCACCTATGATTTCTACCGGTACACTTCCTTTTTCGGAAGGGCGAACTACAATCTCAGCGATAAGTATATTCTCAATGCCTCCTTCCGCAGGGATGGTTCCACCCGTTTCGGTCCCGGCCGCCGTTTTGGTAACTTTGGCGCCGTCGGCGCCGCCTGGATCTTTTCTAAAGAGTCATTTATCCCCTCCGGCTCCGTGTTTAGCTACGGCAAGCTCCGGGGTAGTTATGGCACCAGCGGTAACGACCAGATCCAGGATTATGGTTACCTGGACAGCTGGTCATCCACCTCTTATCCCTATGACGGGGTCAGCGGTCTTTCCCCTGCCCGCATCGCCAATCCCCTTTACAGCTGGGAGGTCAACCGCAAGCTGGAGTTTGGCCTGGAACTGGGCTTCTTCAAAGACAGGATCCTGCTGAACACGTCCTTCTACCGGAATATCTCGGACAATCAGCTGATCCAAATCCCCTTATCCCCGCAGGCCGGCAGAGGTGAGTACGAAGGCAATTTTCCCGCCACCGTGCTGAACAGGGGATGGGAGTTCGAATTGAATACCCGCAACATCGAAGGCAGGGATTTCAGTTGGAGGACTTCGTTGAATCTTACAATCGCGATGAACCGGTTGCAGAAATTCCCCAATATAGAGAACTCTGCCTATAACAATACTTTAGTGGTGGGTAAATCACTCAGCATCGTGAAAGGCTACCAGTTCACCGGTGTCGATCCTGCTACCGGCGTCCCCGGTTTCCTGGACGTAAACAAGGATGGCGCCATCGCCGAATTTGACGACTACGTGATCTTGGGTAAGACTACGCCGGATTATTACGGAGGCCTGAGCAATAGCCTCAGCTACCGGAAATGGACCCTTGATTTCCTCTTCCAGTTCGTTAAACAGGAAGGACCGGGGGTGAACTATGGTTATGGATCCAGCTCTTACGGCACAACAGACAATAAAGACCTGAGTGCGCTGCACCGGTGGCAGCAGCCGGGAGACCATACCAATATCCCTGCGGCCAGTTTCACTTCCGGCGATCCGGTCTATGACGGCTACCAGGATTCCTACCGCTTTTCCTCCGCCGTCTGGGGGGACGCCTCTTATATAAGGCTGAAAAATGTCGCCCTGGCTTTCGACCTTTCCAGTTATGTAAAAAAATGGAAACTGACCGGTGTCAGCGTATATGCGCTGGCGCAGAACCTGCTCACCATTACCAGCTATAAAGGTTTTGACCCCGAGACCCAGGGCACGGTACTGCCTCCGCTGAAAACGATCACCGGCGGGATCAAACTTTCTTTTTAACCCAGGATAAATTGTTACTCATGAAATACAGTCAACTCTTTATAATAAGTCTTCTTTTATTCGCCGTTACCTCCTGCAGAAAATATGTGGACACGCCTTTGCCGAAAAATGAGCTGGTGTCCGATTTGGTGTTCACAGATGACAAGTCGGCTGTCGCAGGCGTTACCGGCGTCTATAGCGATATGAATGCCTTCAATTACCAGTTCCCGAACACGCTGATCAATTTCCTGCCGGCTATGGGCGCCGACGAGCTGTTCTATTACACCACGTATGCGGCTTTCGATGTGTTCCGGAACAATTCCCTGCTTCCCAGCAGCCAATACGTATCCATCATGTGGTCCGGTCCGTACTCCTATATCTATAACGCCAACGCCTGTATAGAAGGTCTGGATAAGGCCACCGGGCTCACCCCTTCCATAAAATCCCAGCTGATGGGGGAATCCCTGTTCCTTCGGGCATTCCTGCATTTCTACCTGGTGAACCTGTACGGTGACGTCCCGCTGATCACTTCCACCGATTATGCCCTGAACACGAACAAGCCGCGCGACCCCGCCGCAACGGTTTATGCCGCGATCATCAAAGATCTTCTGCAGGCCCAGTCGCTGATGGGGGATGATTATCCCACCGGCGCCCGTACCCGTCCCAATAAAGCAGCTGCTACCGCCATGCTGGCGCGTGTTTACCTGTACACCGGTCAATGGGCTGCCGCCGAAACGCAGGCCTCACAGGTCATCGCCGACAGCCGGTATGAATTACTGACGGATCTCAACAGCGTATTTCTTGCCAACAGCAACGAGGCCATCTGGCAGCTGGAGGCAATCAACACAGGCGGCGGACGTAATACCTGGGAAGGGTTTACCGCGACACCCACCGCCACCAGCACACCGCTTTACCGCCTGGACTCCACGCTGGTAGCTGCCTTCGAACCGGGGGACCTGCGCAAAGCAGACTGGACATCCTCCCGCACCGTCTCCGGCAAACTTGTTAACTTCCCCTATAAATACAAGGTCCGCACCAGCACTTCCGGCGTATCGGAATATTCGATGGTCCTGCGTTTTGCAGAGCAGTATCTCATCCGCGCCGAAGCCCGTGCCCAACAGAACAAGCTGCCTGATGCCCTGGCCGACCTGGATGCCATTCGTTCCCGCGCCGGTCTGGGCGCCTTATCTTCCTCCCTGGACCAGGCGGGCGTTTTACAGGCCGTCGAACAGGAGAGAAGGGTAGAGCTGTTCACGGAATGGGGCCACCGCTGGCTGGACCTGAAACGCACCAACCGGGCCACCGCCGTGCTGAGCGCAGAAAAGCCCACCTTCTGGCAGCCGACGGATACTTTATACCCGATACCTGCCGATGCCATCAAAACCAATAGTCACCTCACCCAGAATAACGGATATAACTAATGGTTCGTCCTCTCTTCTTTTTACTGGGGCTGCTGTCCTCCCTGCTTTTCGGAGGCCAAACGGCCGTCGCACAGCTGACGGCCGGACCTCATCAGACCGCGCCCGGACCTCATCAGCCGGCGACCGATGCTCCGCAGGTGTCCATTACCCCGCTTTTCCCTCAACGGGGAGAGCAGGTCACCATTACGTTCCGGCCGCTGCCATCCCGGGGGGAATCATTCGGAACGGAACAATCCGGCAGGGAACAACCCGGAACGAAACAATCCGCTCCGGGTTCACAACCGTCTGGCAGCAGGCCCCTCCTCGTATTCACGTATTCCAATTTATATGAGCTGCCCCTGAAGATAGACCTGTTGCCTGTTGACGGGGCCTGGTCCACTTCCTTTATCCTTCCCCGTTACGCCACTTTCGCCACTTTTTATATCCAGGAGGGCAACCTGAAAATCACGCCTGAGAAAGGCGGTCATTACGAACTGGCTGTTTACAAAGCCGATAAGATCCCCGTAAAGAGCGGTTACCTGTACAAGGCCTACAGCCTTTCCGCACAATATGGAAGGTCTCCCCATCTGGCGGAGGATCAGGCCGCGCTCTACCGGAAAGAGCTGGCCGTTTACCCGGATAATTACGAGGCGCGGGTAAGGCTCTACCAATACGAGATCAGCCATGCGCCGCCGGACCGGCAGGAAAAGATCCGGAAAAAGGCGAATGACTTCATCGCCGCTAAATTCGAATCCGATCCGACTTCCATGGGCAACCTCAACTACGTCACCATGGGATATCTCATCCTGGGCGAGAACAGCCGGCTGGATTCCATTCGCAAAGTAGTCATCGACCGTTATCCCCATTTACCGATCGGCAAGGAACTGATCACGGACCTGATCCGGAAAGAAAAGGATTCCACCATCCTGATCACCCGGCTGGAAAAGGAATTGGAAGAAGAGACTCCGGCCGGGGGAGAAGGATACAGCAACATGCACGAAATATTATTTGAGTATTATGCGGCGCATGAGGATAGCGCCCGCGCCTTACTCCATGCAAGAGGAATGCTTCCGGAAAGATCTCCTTATTTTCCGGAAGCTCTTTTGCATATCACGCGCACCCTCGCTGAATCCCGGCTGGCCCCGGATACGGCCCTGGCCTATGCCGCCCGCAGCCTGTTATCGGCGGATAGCTTCCCCGCCGGCATCATCCGTTATTTTCCGGAAACAGGTTATATCCCTTCCTATGTTTCCGACAGCGCCCGTCAGGCCGTCATTCGAAAAGCAAAGGGCAATAGCCTTGGATTGATGAGCTTGATCTATGCGGACAAGAGTACAGCTCCCGGACGCCGCGGTAATGGCGATCCCGGAGGCAGCGGTAATAACGGACCCGGGCACAGCATTAATAATGGACCCGGATACAACGGCAATAACAACCCCAATCGTTCCCTTGCGATACGCACCGCCGATAGTGCTGTCGCCCTCTCCCCGGATGAAAAGACTTTACAATACGCAGCCACCTCCTTCGAAAGGCTGGGGCTTTATGAAAGAGCCTATAAGACCTGCCGCCGGCTGGTCCTGGAGGCAGGGGCCGTCGACACGGCTATCATAACGTCCATGAAAAACAACTATCGGTTATGGAAAGGTGATATAACTGGATGGGATAAAGAATACGCTGACCTGCAAACGGAAAAAAGGCTGAAATTAAGGAGTCTTTTGCAAGGGCAGCAATTACAGGCAAAAGCTCCCTCCCTGGACAGCATCGTTGACTTGTCCGGCCGACCCGTCCGGCCGGAAAGCTTGCGGGGCAAAGTGATCGTCATCGACTTCTGGGCCACCTGGTGCATCCCCTGTATGCAGGAAATGCCCTATCTGCAAAAAGTATACGATGTCTATAGGAACGATCCCAGGGTGGTCTTTATGGTGATCAACAGCGGCGCCAGGAATACCCTGCAGGACGCGCAGAACTGGTCCGGCAATAAAAAATATACCTTCCCGGTCTATTTCCATACCAACCCCGCCGTGGGAGATGCATTCGGCTTTACTGTGATCCCCGCCGTTTTTGTCATTGATCCCGAAGGGCGTTTGCAGTTCAGGACCATTGGTTTCGAAGGACCGGATATGGAAGACAAGCTGGGAACGGAGATTAAAATTCTTTTGAAAGGATGAAAGACTCGCCGTTAACTATTATGTTTGCTGCCGGAGGCATATGCCCCCCCTTAAATCAGCCCCGGAAAGGCTTTGTCAAAATTGCCGGTATGAAAAAGATCATCGTATTTATTTGCTTCGTCAGTTGTCTTCCCCTCTTTACCAACGCCCAGAAGACCATTCCCCTCTACCCGGACAGCATCCCGAACAGCCGGCCCACGCCCGACGAAGAGAGTTCCGGCCACGATAAGAACGGGGTAGTGATCCTCAGCAAAGTGTCCAGACCTACGCTCACCCTGTTCCTGCCGCAAAAAGACAAGGCGAACGGGACCTGTGTCATCATCTGCCCCGGCGGAGGATATTGGGTCGAGGCCATCGACCTCGAAGGTACGGACATCGCCAAACGGTTCAACGAGATGGGCATTACGGCTGTCGTCCTGAAATACCGGATCCCCAGCGATCAGACGATGATAGACCGGGAGATCGGCCCCCTCCAGGATGCGCAGCAGGCGATCAAGACCGTTCGCGAACGGGCGAAAGACTGGAACATCGATCCCTCCCGGATCGGTATTATGGGCTTCTCCGCAGGCGGGCATCTGGCCGCTACGGCAGGTACACATTTTGCAAAGGCGCTGATCCCCAATATAGAAAATACCAGCGTACGGCCCGATTTTATGCTCCTCATCTACCCGGTCATTACCTGCCAGAGCGCTTATGGTCACAAAGGTTCCTGCGAACAGATCATCGGACAGCATCCCACCCCGGAAAAAATAACAGAATACTCCAATGAGCTGCAGGTTACGGATGCAACTCCCCCTGCCTTCCTGGTCCATGCCAGCGATGATCCGGCCGTGCCGCCGCAGAACAGCATCATTTTCTACCTGGCCTTACTGGAACATCATATTCCTGCGGAAATGCACATTTACAAGAGCAGCGGTCACGGTTTCGGCCTGCATCTGAAAAATACCAAAGAAGAATGGATGGACCGGTGCAGGAACTGGATGGATGGCAATGGCTGGTTAAAGCAACAGCACGCAGAATCTTCAGATGGCAGATGACCTGTTAAATTTTATTTCATCGAAACCACGGACAGCACTCAAAAGATCTTTGTCCAGATTTTCCGATATCACCGCCAGGATGTTTCGTAATGTCCTGTATTCATCCGGTTTGGTTAAAAAACATAAAGCTCCTGACTGCAATGCTGTATTTATTTCCATAGGGGAAGAAGATGTTGAATACATGATAATGGGAGTTCTCCTGTATCTTTTATTTGATCTTAAGGCGGTGAGACATTCCCAACCATTTATGACCGGCATATTGATATCCAGAAAAATAATATCGGGGTCTTGATAGATACCCTTTTCCAGTTTATCAAGCGCATCGTTCGCATTACTGCTGCAATAGCAGACTATCTCAGGTTCAATGGACTTTAATGTGGAAGAGAATGTCTCCCGATCATCCTCATCGTCGTCCACTAATAGGAATTTCTTTATCATCTTATTGTTTATTTTTATTAAATGGGACATCGTGCTTAAGAGGCAGGATAACGATAAATTCCGAACCCGCCCCGCCCAGACCTTTCGCTTCGATTGTTCCATTATGCCGCTGGACGATCTTTTTGCATAAGGCTAACCCAAGTCCGGTCCCTTCATATTTATCCTTCGAATGGAGCCTGACGAATGTATCGAAGATCCTGCCAGCCTGCTCCGGCTCGAACCCGATACCATTATCTTTTACCACAAACCGGGCAAAGACCCTGCCGTCCTGGTGGATGATCGTCGAAGTGATCGAAATAAAAGGCAGTTCCTCCTTTTTAGAAAATTTCAAAGAATTGTTGATCAGGTTATAGAACAATTGATAGACCATGACGGGAATACCTTCGAATGCCGGCACTTCGGCGACCTGGACGGTCGCTCCCTTTTGTTGTATCACCAGCTCAAGATCTGTTTTTATATTTTGCAGTATACTATTCAGATCGACAGGTTTGAATAATTGATCTCCATTCCCTGCAGTGGAATAAGCCAACGTTCCCTTGATCATTTCCGCCATCCGGTCAGCGGCCCCCTGGATTTTATTAAAATATATTCTTGCCTTTTCCGGCAGGTCATTCCCCGACTCATATAGTATACGCGAAAGAAAGTTCTTTATTTTTCTTACCGGCTCCATAAGATCATGACTGGCTACATGAACGAATTGCTGGAGATCGGCATTGGACTGTTCCAGCTGCCTCGTTCTTGTACTTACCAGGTCTTCCAGTATTTTTTCCTGGACCCTTAATTTCTCTTCGGCCTGCTTGCGGTCGGTAATGTCTACACAGCTGCTGATGTAACCGGCGAACGATCCGTCCATCCTGGTCCTGGGCGGGCATTTTACCAATAGCCAGGTATATCCGCCATCCTTGTTCAATACCCGGAATTCACTGGTAAAGGCTTCTTTTTTTTCAAAGGCCGTCAGATATACATCCATATAGTGCTCCCGGTCATCCGGATGCAACAGGTCCGCCCATCCAAATTTCAGCAGGTATTCCATCGGTCTGCCGGTCAGTTCGACCCAGGCCCTGTTGAAATAGGTAGCGTTGCTTGTTTCATCGCTTACGGCGATCAGGATCTCCGTCCCCTCGGCCATTATCCGGAATCTATCCTCGCTCTCCTGCAGCTTCAGCTCAGCTTCCTTGCGGGTGGAAATATCCACCGCCGTCCAGATATAACCCAGGAATTCGTCCTGCAGGTCAAACCGGGGGATGCTTTGGATAAGATACCAGCAGTAGGCGCCTGTACCCGCCTCTCTAAAACGGGCTTCCAGTTTGCAGGGGATCCTGGCGCTGGAGGCCCCCGAATGGATCTCGATCATATTGCCAAGATCATCCGGATGCAAACATACCTGCCAGAAGGCCGCTTCCGCAAGCTGATCTATATGTGTAAACCCTAAAAAATCAAGGAAAGTCCTGTTGCCATACACCACCTTTATATCATCCGGTCCGGTTGTCCAAATAAACTGGGGCGCCTGATCAAGCAATCCTTTGGTTTCCAGCGGCATAATCAATTGTTTAATTTTCTCCAATCTTTTCTCCACTCTTTTGATTTTAAAAGCAGGCCTTGGAAAAAGCCCGCTTTTTCTATTAATGCCTGCCATGATTCACCATTGGAGCTATGATTGGATAATTAGCATGGCCTGCTCTGCATAAATGACGGCAACCGCGGTAAAAAGGCC
Organism: Chitinophagales bacterium; assembly: GCA_015655015.1. Classification (GTDB taxonomy): domain Bacteria; phylum Bacteroidota; class Bacteroidia; order Chitinophagales; family Chitinophagaceae; genus Puia. The sequence continues at coordinate 23,727 of JAATFV010000089.1, forward strand.
TAACAAATAAAAATATATTTTGAGTGGAAGGCCCCTGCCGGAATAACTGCGCCGGATATAAAAATAATTTTACCGGCATTAGGCTTTTATGAATTTGCGATCGTCATTTATGGGGAAACTATTTTAAGCCGCTATATCCATCTCTCCTATCAGGCATGAGCAATAGACCGCTCCGCCAAAATGCCGTTCATTTTTTTTAACATGACTTAAACTAATTTAATGATTCGCATCATTTTTTCTCTTTGCATTTGCACACTCTTTTTCAGCCACTTGCATGCCCAGCAAAAGTCCGTGTTGCTGGAATCCCGCACGAGGCAGATCGCCGCGAATGAACTTTTGCCCGCGCAGGAACCTTTTAACATCCGGGTTCCCGTGGGAAAGAATACAGCTATTATCCGTATCCATGTACTCAAGGGTAATTCCACTACCGATATCGTCAAAAATGTTTACTGGATCCGGCCCGTCGATTTTTCCCTGGACCTGGCTGAAATCATGGTGGATGCCAAATTACATGGCAACAGCAAATATGGCTTTGAAGTCAAAATATTCAATTACCTCAGCGACTCCGAAAAGATCGTTTTAAAAGAGACCATACATACCCACATTCAAAATTACCTGGATGCCGTCCTGGAGGCGAATGGGAAAAAGATCGTAGCGGACAAAAAAGCCGAAAAGATGCTGGACGATCTGAATGCCATTATGCGGAGAAGCCTTTATTATTATGAAAATACACAGCAGATCCGATTCGATGGTTACTCCGACATCGTAAAAATGAAACTGGAAGAAGTGCAAAAGGCCCGGTTGTCAAATGCCGCCTATAATATGCACGGCAAAATAAAGGATACATCCGGCGCAACTTCCGGATTAAAAGGTTCCTATGCGAGCCAGCTGGTAGAAGACCTCCAACGAACCATCTTCCATGAAACGGACAACTTTCTCAACCTCGACTTTGTCCGGCTCTATGATTCCTTTATCATCAACAGTAAGTACACGGAAAGAGGGGTGACCGTCCTGCCTTTGTTCATCGGGTACGGAGGCGTATACCTCGGGGGCAATTTCGGTGACCTGAATTACGATTCCAGGGCCTATGCCGGAGTCTCCATCCCACTGGGGAGCGGGAACAGGAACTATTTTGCAAGGACCAGCTTCATCATGGGCGTTTTCCTCAACAACCTCCGGGATGCATCCGGTAAAACTTTTACCGGTCCCATCGTGAACAGGCCTGTATTTGCCGGACTTGGGTTCAGGGTTCTCAGCTTTGTCCACCTGAATGCAGGCGTAGTAGCCTTGTCCACTGACAAACTCAGCTTGTCCGACATCAAAACCTCCGATATAAAATTGGAGCCTTTCATAGGCCTTAGCGCCCAATTTAATTTGTGGCTCGGCTTTAACAAGAAATAATTGAATAAACTAAATGGACACCATGAAAGATCATATAGCGCTCTATTTTGTATTATTATCCGTCGTTCTCCTGTCTCTTCCCGGTTTATCTTCCGCTCAGCGCGGGTCATTCAAAGCCCCTGCCGTCTATTCATTGAGGCAATCATCCGTGCAGAACGCCCCCGCTCCGGCCTACGGTACAGGCAAAGATTCTTCCAATCAGGCAGAAAAAAATGTTGCCGCCATTACGGCAGAAAAATATTCGAATAGAAGAGATTCGCTGCTCCTGAAAAAAATGGATTCCCTAAAGGCCCTCATCAGCGCCCGGGACACGGCCATGCAGACCGATACCCTTCTTCTTCGGGAATTGGCAGCCATGAGAATCGAGTTGTTCCAAATGAAATCTTATTTGGGTGATCAGCAGCAGCAGGCAAGATACCGGCAGCTCAATTACCAGGAAGATTCCATAAAGAACAGGAAAATGCGGCTACTGGCTGCCTATCCCGTCTCGAAGAGGGACTATCAGCAATTACACATCTATGAGCTTCAATTGGACAGCCTGCGCGCTGAAAAACGGAAGGTACACCCCATAGACCGGTCAGGTCCGGATAGCCTGCCCGTCTATTCCGGCGATCCGGCTGACTACAGGGCCAGGCGGCCAGCTCCCGCGTATCCTTCCATCCCGGAAGAACGTAATCCTCCACCGTCCTTGTATGAAAACGACAGGGCTGATTACTCCGATCCGGAAACCCATTGGCCGGATTCTACCAGGCAGAAATTTCAACAGCCAGACTCTTCACAAAAATATACACGGCCAGTATATGTACAGCCTCCCCCATCCGGTAATGTCCAGGCTGCTCCCCGCCGTCAACCCGATACGGTATATGCTCCCCGCCATCAACCCGATACGGTATATACCTCCCTCCCGGATAGCAGCGTTACCTTGTTGAATGCCCGGTTGCAAAGGAACAATGACTCGCTCGCCTCCCTGAAGCGGCAATTCCAGGCAGCCAGAGATTCTGCCGCTTACTACCGTACCAGGACCACCAGCGCCGCAGATCCGGCTTCCCCCGATACCGTAGTGAAGAAAAGGAGCTGGTACCAGCGCATGTTCTCTCACCCCGAAAAAGAACAGACGGTCCCGGATACCAATGCCGCCCGCAGCAAGAGCCCGGCTTATTATAACAGCCCCGCTCCATCCGGCGCCCCTTCCCCCGATACCGTAGTAAAGAAAAGGAGCTGGTACCAGCGCATGTTCTCCCACCCCGAAAAAGAACAGACGGTCCCGGATACCAATGCCGCCCGCAGCCAGAGCCCGGCTTACTATAACAGCCCGGCGCCATCCGTCAATCCCTCACCGGATACCGTAGTAAAGAAAAGGAGCTGGTACCAGCGCATGTTCTCCCATCCCGAAAAGCAACAGCCGGCTCCCGCTTATAACAGCTATATGGAACAAAGAGACAGACAGTATGACGACCGCTCCGCACGCCTGCAATCCCAAATGGATGAAATGCAGCGG
>JAATFV010000026.1 GCA_015655015.1 Chitinophagales bacterium
CAATGATGGATCCAGCCCTTGCCTTCCTGCCGGGTAGTTTCATGGACAGCCGCGGGCCTTAGTGTCTTGTAGAAAAGAAAGATGGCGAGGGCGATCAGCAGGATGCCGAATGCCATATTGAAAAGATGCTGGGGAATGTATTGAGTAGTAAAAACGCCCAGGATCGATCCGGGGATCGTGAACAAGGCGAATACGATCCCTGCCCGGTAATCAATCCGGCCTGACCTGGCGTAGGCTATGGAACCGGAGATGGCATTTACGGCCACAATAAAAATGGAGATAGCGGTTATGATTTCCGGCGGCATTTGGGGGTTGCAGAGAATCAGCAGGGGGACGAGGATGAAACCTCCTCCGGCGCCAATCAATGTACCAAATGTTCCGATGATAAATCCTGTCAAAGCCAATACAAATATATTATCCATACTATGTTTTAGAACGCCTGGTTTGATTTCAATTGAACAGCGCCTCAGCGAAGTTATTCCGATAGATGATCTATAGTTTCGGCCTGCCACTAATGGGGCAGCTTGTCCTTTAGCATTCCATATACCCAGGTGCCTGCGATGGCGAATAACAGGGTGATGGCCACCACGCCAAAACCGCTGCCGATCTGAGCAAAGATCGGACCGGGACAGGCTCCGGTGATCGCCCAGCCCAGTCCGAAGATGACGCCGCCGATCACGTTTCCCCAATGGAATTTTTTTACAGGGGTGCTGATCGTTTCTCCTTCTACGGAGGTCAGACGGTATTTTTTTATCAGGGCAACGGAGATCATGGCGACGAGGATGGCGCTGCCGATAATGCCATACATGTGAAAGGATTGGAGGCGAAACATTTCCTGGATCCTGAACCAGGAGATCACTTCTGATTTTACCAGGATGATACCGAAGACGGCGCCGAGGAAAAGATATTTTAGATACCGCATGGGCTGAGCTTTTGAGGTTTGGGACGAATTATATTCTTCATAGCTTTAATAAAACGGGAAGGATCAGCCAGGTCATAATAAACCCTCCGATCATGAAACAGATCGTTGCCGCGAGGGAGGGCCATTGGAGGGTAGCGATGCCCATAATGGAATGACCGGAAGTGCATCCGCCGGCATACCGGGTGCCGAAACCTACCAGGAAACCGCCCAGGGCAAAGAATATCAGCCCCCTGACCGTGAATACCTGTGACCAGGCAAAAATATCTTTAGGCAATAAGCCCCCGAAATGGGTAATGCCTTCTTTGTGCAGCGTCGTTAGGGTTGCTGCGGAGATCCGGACATCAGCACCGTTGGATAAGAAGTAAGTGGCAATAAAACCGCCGATGATTATTCCTGCGGCAAAATAGAGGTTCCATCTTTCTTTTTTCCAGTCGTAGGTGAAGAAAGGGATATTTGCCGGAAAGCAGGCGGCACAGATATGCCGCAGAGAGGAAGATATTCCGAAAGCCTTGTTACCGGCCAGCAGCAGGGCGGGCACGATCAACCCGATCAGGGGGCCGGCGATATACCAGGGCCAGGGCTGCTGAATGAGCTTGACGAGATTCATATTATGGAGTTAACAGGTTCCTGTAGGTCTGATTGCACGATCCGGGATGTCCCGGGATCGAATTCGGCCGGGAACAGTTTCCGGGCGGCAATGGTAATGGGTCTGATCCGGATTAATTGTCTGCTTTCTGACAATTGGATAATTTTTTTTCCGGCAGGTAATTCTTTCCAGTTTGAGCTTCCTGTTTGCGTTTCTCCCTGTTTGTGCTTCTTTCCCGATACTGCTGTTAACTGGTTGTAATTTTCGGGGAGATTTTTACTCCGTCGATTTTTCCTGTTTACTCCGCCGATTCTTCCTGTGGTTTGTCCCGGACAACGATCAGATCGGCCAGTTCGGTCGTGATGGGGATCAGCCCTACCTGCACCACGGCTTTTTTTCCCCGGATCTCCTTTATTTTGCCTACCTGGTGGTTCTTGCGCATCATTACTTTATCACCTACCTGTACGTCTCCCCCGACTTCTTCATACCTGGAATCGAATTTTTTCTTTACTTTTTCATTTCCCTGTTTCTCTTTCTGCTTGAATAACAGGAGCTGCATCTGGCGGATCACCTCACTCTTATCGTCCGACCTGCGCCAGTCGAAAAGGATCTGCTTCAATTTGCGTTCCATTTCCTTCAGGTAAGCGGTCCGTTCCTCGGTGATCTTATTCTGATGTTTGAGCAGCTCCACCTGCTGGTCATGTTTTTCCCGGTGGATCAGGATTTCCATTTCCCTTTTCAGCTTTTCATTTTCCTTCAGCATTTTCTGAAGGTCTTTTTCCCGCTGTTCCAGGTGCCGCAAATCCTGTTCGGTCCTGTTCAACAACTTATCCAGCCGGAAATGGTCCTCATCGACCAGGGCGCGAGCCCGCTGGATGAGCCTGGGCTCCAGTCCGATACGTTCGGCGATGGAAAAAGTATAGGAGCTGCCCGGCTTACCGATGATAAGCTTGTATAGAGGGGCAAGGTTGCTCTCGTCAAAAGCCATGGCTCCGTTGATGATCCCCGGGGTCTTATTCGCCATTACCTTCAGGTTGAGATAGTGGGTAGTGACGATGCCGAAGGAATGTTTGCGCACCAGCTCTTCCAGGATCACTTCTGCAAAAGCTCCTCCCAGGTTGGGGTCGCTGCCGCTACCCAGCTCATCGATGAAGAACAGGGTCTTCCCATTGGCATTCTCCATGAAATATTTCATGTTCTTCAGGTGGGAGCTATAGGTGCTCAGCTCGAATTCCAGGCTTTGGGTATCGCCGATATGGATCATGATCTGTTTGAAGATGCCCATTTCGGAATCGGGGTGAACAGGGACCAGCAGGCCGCTCTGGATCATCAGCTGCAGGAGTCCGACCGTCTTCATGGTGACGGTCTTTCCGCCTGCATTCGGGCCTGAGATGACCAGGAGGCGGTCCTTTTCATTCAGGTTGATATTCGTTGGAATGGTCGGTTTCTGATTCTTTCGGTTGTACAGGTACAACAGCGGGTGGTATGCCTGCCGGAGCTGTATATGCGCTTTATCCAGCAGCAGGGGGAAGTTGGCGTTCATGTCGATGGCCAGCCTTGCTTTCGCCCGGATAAAGTCAAATTCCCCCAGGATATCGTGCCAGGCCGCCAGTAAAGGGGCGTGACCCGACAGCTGGGTGGTCAGCTCCCGAAGGATACGGTAAACTTCCTTGCTCTCGGCATGCTCCAGGGAAAATACATCATTGTTGAGCTCGATCGTCTCCTCCGGCTCGATGAAAGAGGTGCGGCGGGTGTCGCTTTCCCCGTGCAGAATGCCTTTCACCTGCCGTTTGTGCTCGGCGAAGATGGCCACTACCCTTCTGCCGTTGAGGAAGGACTCTTCTATATCGGCGACATAACCGGATTTGCCCAGCTTGGAAAGGATCCTGTCGAACTGGCGTCTCAGCTCATTTCTTTTCCGGAAGAGGCTCATGCGAATATTGGCCAGCTCTTCCGAGGCGTTGTCCCGGACGATGCCCGACTCGTCCAGGACCTCGTCTATTTTTGCAATGATGCTCTTTTCGTACTGCGTATGTGCGATCACTCTGGCCAGGGCCGGGTAAGCGATCTTTCTTTCCGTGTCAAACCAGCGGAAGATACTATTCATGCTCTCAGCCAGCTTTCGGATCTGAAGGAATTGTTCGCCGGTGAGCGTAGCGCCGGGAATGCCGAGTAGTTTCAGCTCCCTGGAGAGGTTGAGCGTATTGTCATTCGGAAAGTATTGTCCGTTCTGCAGCACCCCTTTGAACTCATGGGCCTGCCTCAACTCCCATTCTATGAATTCGAGGCGGGTATGGATACGCAGATCCCCGGCTTTTGCACGGGCATATTCTGTATTGCATTGCTCTGCCAGCAAATTCCTGATCTTATCAAACTCTAATTGCACCAAGGCCGATTCCGGAAAAATTCTCATACCCTACGCCCCTAAAGAGGCTTTTAATTTTTTTAAGAGCAGCAAAGGTACGTTTGTTCGCCGGTAAACCTTGTAAATGCTTACGTAATCGAGGCAGCCCATTCGTCTGCTGTCAGCACAGCTGCCTGACGGGGGAAAACCTTGGAAAACAGGACGTTATGCACTTCACTGTCTCCATCGGCACAACAATCGGAAAGGACGGATAAATGATAATCCTTATCGGAGGCTTCCCGGAGGGTGGACAAGACCACGCCGCTGGTGGAAAGACCGGTGAGCACTAAGTGTTGCACCTTAAGGGACCGTAGTACTACTTCCAGGTCGCTGCCGGCGAAAGCGCTGACGCGGCGTTTGGTCACTACGATATCTCCGGGTTGAGGGGCCACGGCAGGGTAAATGACAATGGGCTCTTCCAGGCCGGGAAAGCTGGCGGCATTGGCTTTGATGGCAAAAAAGGACTTGTTGTCCGGGCTGATCTCGGGAAGCCCTTTCCGGAATCCCACCACTACATAAATAATGGGCAGGCCGGCGGCCCGGGCAGCGCCAATGGCCCCCTGTAAAGAGCTGATGACATCTTTGCTGCTGTCCCCCAGCCTGCTGACGATGTTGGTCTGGATATCCATAACCAGTAATGCTGTTTTCAGGTCTTTGCGTGAAGTTTCCATTCTTTTTTGTTTTAATTTATGGTAGTGTGACTTTCTTATCTGTTAAAACGGATCCGTCCAGGGCAGGTTCGGCCAGGATCGCGGATGCTGATATCGCCTCAAGAGAAGATCCGGCTGCAACTTCCGCTTTACTGACCGGCTCTTCCTTTTTCGTCAGGAATGACCAGAATAAGCTTACCATCAGCAATGCGCAAATACCTTCGATCAACATGGTATTGGGAGCTCCGATATACTGGGATATAGCTCCTACCAGGAGGCTTCCCAGGGGCAGCATACCGAAATAGGCCATCGCGAAGTAGCTGATCACCCGTCCCCGCATGGCCGGAGCTACTGTTGTCTGGATGATCGTGTTGATGACCGTTGTCTGTGCGAACATTCCAAAACCGCATATCGTGGCAAAGAACATGGCAAGGGAAAATAAAGTGGTGTGGGAGAACAGAATCAGTCCGACTCCGAATATCAGGGTATTTATCAACAATATTTTCTTCCGGTTGACGGTGGGTCCCATGGAAGCGATAAAGAGCGCTCCGCCAAGGGCTCCGATGCCGATAAAACTTTCGATATAACCAAAGGTAGAGGCATTGCCTTTGAAAATGACCTTGGCATAAACGGGCAATAAAGTGACATAGGGTATCACCAGGAGGCTCATCCCCGCCAGCATCAGGATCACTTTGGCGATGGAAGGAGTCTGCTTCAGATAGGTAAATCCTTCCCGGAGCTCCGTCAACACCTTCTTATCACGCGGTCCTTGTATATAGGGGGGCAATTTCATCCGCAGGAGAGAGCCGATCACGGCGATGAAACTGGCGGCATTCAATACGAAACAGATGCCTGCCCCCAACTTCTCCAGCACGATACCGGCAATGGCCGGACCGACCAGGCGCGCCAGGTTGACCATGGAAGAGTTGAGAGCCAGGGCATTCGGGAGGTGAGCCTTGTTATCGACCATCTCATAGACCAGGGCCTGACGGGCCGGAACGTCAAAGGCATTAATGCTGCCCAGCAGCACACTGAGCAGTAACATTTCCCAGACGGTGTAATGCCCCAGCAAGACCAGGGTAGCAAGGCATACAGCCTGTACCAGGGAGGCTACCTGGGTAAAAAGCAGGACGCGAAAGCGATCATACCGATCGGATACCACTCCGCCGAAAAGCCCCAATACAAAAGAAGGGAACTGACCGGCGAAGACTGTCAGCCCCAGCATAAAGGTGGAATGCGTAAGCGTATAAACGACCCACATGACCGCGGTACGCTGCATCCAGGTACCGACCAGGGATACGGATTGTCCATAAAAATAGAGCCGGTAATTACGGCTTTGAAAAGCGTTGAACGTTGATAATTTCATGAGCTGTTCTCCTTCTGTTCTTCTTGTTTTTCTTATTTATTATTCCTTTTTTCTTGTTATTTCTGTAAAATATCACCCGGCTCATCGATCAACTTTGCCAGAATATTCATGGCCTCCTTTAATAGATCCTTCTCTTTTTCCGTCGTCCTTTCATGGAGGGTTCGGGCCAGCCATTCCTGTTTTTCCTGTCGGGCCTGTTCGACAAAGTGTATGCCGGCGGGGGTGAGTGATAGTTTTACCTTTCTTTTGTCTTCGCCGGAAGGTGTCTTGATAATCAACTCCAGTTTGAACAGGTGGTTGATGATCTGGGACATGGACTGGGTAGTAACTTTTTCCAACTGGGCCAGTTCGCTGGGCAGCAATTCCTCCTGCTGGTAGAGCAGGCTCAGGCAGGATCGTTCTGTCAGGGAAAGCGTTTGCTGGTGGGGGGTCTGCTTGCGGAGGACCTTTACCAGCCGGTGAATGACGGTACGCAGGCTGGCTGCTATTTCGATGTCCTTAATAGAGGCATTCATAGTGCGAAGGTAAAAGTTGTAAAGTAAACTTACAAATTAAACTTACAACTTTACTTTACAAGATTCGGGGCTACAGGGGACTGAATTCGATCCTTTTTGATGCAGATTTGCGTAAAAATGAATTTTGATTTTGCCACGCAAATAAACCCTGAACTAAAAAAAGTTCAATTTCAAAGGAGCATTAGACATTGCTGAAAATAAACTCAGTGAAATCAAAAAATCGGAATTTCATTCTGCTTTGGGACAATCACTTGTATGTCAGGCTGACGTTAAGGATAAATTTTCATGATACGGAAAAAGGCTTAAAGCCAAGCGAAATCGTCCGTTCTGAAAACTATTCTTTTTGTCCGTTTTGCAAAACGACACAACTAAAGGAGGTTCGACCGGCCGAGGTAGAGAGGTTACCGTGTCGAACATGGCGATGTTTGATGCGCTGATGACGCTTGCGTCGGATGGCGTTATTCTTAGGCCGGTGATGAGAAAGCAGATTCTCATCGAAAAGTATGGAAGGGATTGGGTGGGAGAGGAACTGTTTTCATCCAATTTTAATCCTTAAAATTTGTTTTTATAAAATTATACTTTTAGCTTTATTACGTACTGCCATTTGTTGATGGTAGTCCGCCCTTAATCATTAAACCTAAGTTATCCTAAATGAACCGCCTCTTTCTAGTGATTGCTGCTTTTCCCATGCTTTGCGGGGCGCAGCCACTACCCGACACTTCGGGACTCGCTCTGTACAAACAAGCTTATAACTATCTTAAAGGTGCCAATGCCGCCTACGAACCCGATAAAGCGGTCTCGCTGTTCGCGATGTCTGCAGCAAAGGGCAATGGTCAGGCGATGAATGCATTAGGGGATATATATGTATCCGGCAATGTCGTTCGATCGGATGTTTCAGCGGCAATAGCGTGGTATAAAAGGGCCTATGCAGCGGGCTATTACAAAGCACTTTCGAGTCTTGGCAAATTATACCGTGAAGGGACGCTTGTTCCCCAAGACTTTGAATTAGCAGCATCGTACTATCACCAGGGTGCAGAGCACGGCGACCATAGCTGTAAGAACTGGCTTGCCTACTCGTATTATAAAGGATTTGGTGTTGAACAAGATTACACGAAGGCGTATGCGCTCTACCAGGAGCTTGCTGATTCCGGCGATGCCAACGCCATGTATTTTCTTGGGAAATGTTATCGCAATGGATACGGAATCAACCCGGATGTAATACTTGCGCGGGAATGGCTTATTAAAGCAGCCGCGCGGGGTCAAAATCAAGCCATTCACGAGCTCCGAGTCGAACCGCAGCCGGACAACCGATATATCAATAACCCCGGACTTCAAAGCGAGGTACAAAAAATGCAGGCACATTCCGATAATTTGACGACAGCCGACTGCAATGATCTGGGAGGAATGTATCATGGTTACGCGATTTATTACGATTTCAGCCATCGATATGTCGTAGAAATATCCCCGCTGACATTATCCATTGATAAGTCTACGGATGGCTCTTATATCGGAAAATGGAAGGAGAATGATAGCCTGGAGTGCCCGGTCAAGGCGAGCTATGGGGCAAATATGCTTGCATTTGACAGCAGTTGCCGGTACACCCGTCAGAACCATTACAGTAATAGGAACCCAGAGCCGTACCGGTTTGACAATACAAGCCTTGCTCTTAAGTTCAAAGGAGACAGCATGTACCTTACAGGAGAGATGCATTTTTATAGCATCAACAGACGGGAACCCAGCGAGCCAGTCAGCGTGTTTCTGTCAAAATCAATAAACGCTGGAATTGCCACCACCCGCGCTTCCATAATAGTGACGCCGAATCCGGCGGTATCGCAGGTCAGAGCCACAATTACCACTACGGCAACACGTCGTATCACCCTCGAAATAGTCGACAATTCCGGAAAGCTGCTGATCCAAACTGGCATCCAGCAATTGCCTGCCGGTACCTATACTTATTCCTTCGATTTGGAAGACTTCGCTGCTGGCAGCTATTTCCTCAAGCTCGGCGGTGAGAACAAGATCCAGACAAAACAATTTATCAAGCTGTAAAGCCTAACCAGATGAGGATAATTCTATTCAGGTTCATACCTATTATCGTACTATGTTTCTTTAAACTAACCGTTCATGCTCAGGACTATGGAGATGAAGGGGGGGACGATGGCTATTCAGAGACCTATACAGGACAGACCGGAAACGACGGAGATCCCGATGACCCGGATTTTGGCATAGGAATCTATACTCCGCAGGTATCGGATCCAGGCCTGAGCACTCATTTGCCTCCTCCATTTGACGGTGAAAGCGACACCGAACTGGTTCGTGTGGTCAATGACGATGGGACTATTTCCACATGGATGTGGTCCAATGGGAAATGGAATGAAAACAGCTTCGCCTACACGCCCGACTATTCTCCTACGAACCCTGCTCCCGATCCTACCAATTATCCTAACATTCAGAATGGAGACAAGGTAACGGTAACCAATTCAGACGGGTCTGTATCTTATTACACCTATTGGAATGGAACTTTTCAACAAACTGGTATACCTACCTCACCCTATCTGATAGGAATCCCCATGACGCACAACAGCGATGGAAGCTATTCCCTGTTTTTTTCCGATGGAAGCATGATTACTACCAATAGCGACGGCACTTACACCGTTTCGTCAAATGAAGGCGCCTGCGCGGAGTGTACATTCGATCAGGCTGAAAAATATGTTGACCCGCCTTCAAGCCCGGCAGGTTCTTTTACCGGAACCCCGAGCCAAGAAGATCTGCAGGCGTATAACAGGATCATGAGTTTATGGGGTTCGGGGGCACATAGCCCCGCAAATCTTGGGATCAATACCCCTGGCCAGGTAGATGATGAGCCTGTCCCCGGTGAGTCGGATAGTGATCCCGACCTGGCTTTTTACGGTGATGATTACAATCCCTATAATTATCAGTCCCAGCCATTACCCACCTACCAAAATATGTATAATAACTTTCCCAAGGTCATGGTAGGTTTCAGTCCTGAGGACATGCCGTCGGACCAAGTTTACCACCTGGTGGGAGGAGACTGTTTGACTTTTTATAATCAACAGATCGCAGCGCATCCGACGATAGCGGTCAATGCGTGCGCCCTGCGGCTTTCCCGGGCCTTAAATTACAGCGGGGTGACCATCCCGAATATACCCGGCGTTACTTATTCCGGAAGCGATGGGAAATATTATTTCCTGTCAGCCGCCAAACTCTATAATTTTATGAACAAGACCTTTTCCACTAGTTTGACTTTTACTCAGGCACAAGGTGGCCCCGGAGGTCAGAACTTCGAAGGACTGGTCGGGGGCCATAAAGGGATTTATATTATGCTGGCCGCCGATCCTGGAAAGTTCGGAGCCACCGGACATGCAACGCTTTACAATGGTGTAACTTGCATAGGGGGCCTGAACCATTGCTATTTCACCGCCGCAGGTGGTGTGTCCAGGATTAAATTTTGGGTTTTACCTTAATCGATATATAATGAAAAAAGCACATATAAATAAGTTGTGGCTCGTAAGCGTATTCATCCTTCTCAGGGTGTTCGATTGCACCGCCCAGACCCCGCAGTCTTTGACCCTGGATACTATACGGGGCTATCCCATTATCGTTGACTCGTGGGATGATCATTTTTCCTACTCCAATACCGTATACTCTGACAAGGATAAAGCCCTTTCAGATCGCAAAGAGATATTTGTTTATTCCGCGATAAAGAATTCCGCCTTTTTCAAGATCAAGGGAGACAAAAAGTATATCTATGTCAAAAGGACGAAAAAGACGCTCGTTTCAAATGACACTTGCCGCGAATACTTTTCCGGTAATGGTTACCGGGTTGTCTTAACGACCTGGCTTACCGGCAAAGTAAAGGATAGTCCATATATGAACTATTATTCCGGCACATTGGTAATAAAGAAAGATGAGACTTCTTTCAAGGCGGATGTGAAAGGATACAAAATAGACAAATCCCCCAGCAAGTAAAAAATATGCCGCCATGAAGTTTCTTTTTCCCGCAGCATTCGTATGGCTCATAGTGCATTTTGAGCCCTGTACCGCCCAGAAATATCCAGCAGCTGTAGAAAAAACCCTTAAATTGTCAGGATCGAACGCGCAGGAACTTCGAAAAGCACTGAACTACTTTTACAGATCGGGGGACGCCCTGAAAATAAGCTCCATCTATTTTTTAGTGGCCAATATGCCCTTGCATAGAACAATCACTTACAATTGGTATGACAACAAAGGACAAAAAGTCGACTTCAGCGAGCTGAATTATAAAACATTCAATGATGCAGTGACGGCATTTAACGGACTTAAATCCAAACATGGTCCTCTGCATCCCCTCACCTGCTCGTATAACGACGTAGACAGTATTAAGGCCAGCTTCCTGATCGAAAATATTGACCTCGCCGTTGCCCAGTATAAAAACACACCTGCGGACCGGAAGGTTTCCGAAAAAGACTTTTTCGAATATTTACTCCCTTACAGAATAAGTGTCGAGCCCTTGCAGGAATGGCGGAAGGAATATGCCCGGTTGTTCGCCAGCCTTTCCGATGAACAGACATCCCCGGATGCCTGGCTACGCGCATTGAAAACGAGTATCAATAGCCGGTTCTCCAATATATGGGCGATCGAGAACAGAAGCGATCCTATCCCCTGCCTCGGAGCCGGGCAGATATTATTACGGGGTAAAGGCTATTGTGAGGATATGGCTGATATGGCGGTTTTTATTTCGCGCAGTAACGGTATTGCTGCAAGCGTGGACAATATCCCTGAATGGGCAACCACAAGCGGCAATCATTTTCTCAATTTTATCGTGATCGATAAAAAAAGCAAACATTTCGACGCTGCCCAGGACAGCCTGGGCAGAGAGCCCTCCAAAGTATTGAGGACAACCTATAGCCCTCAGCAGGACGCTATCGCGACGCATCTGGACACCGCCGATATTCCCCGTGGATTTCTTCGGATAAAGAACTATATAGATGTAACCGCTGACTATTGGCCGACAGGATCAGTCCCTTATAAAAGAGAAGACCTATCCAAGAGCAAAGGTAAGGTCCTCTATGTAGCTGTTTACAATGGGGGGGCATGGAAGCCTGTATGGTATGGTTTTGTCCAACAAGATGCTGTCGTTTTCAAAAATATGAGCAGGGGTGTCGTCTATCTGCCGGTCTGCTATGAAAAAGGCAGGTTAACACCGGCTTCATGGCCATATGCCCTGGGATACAACCATGAGAGTCTGCTAAAACCTGATCTATCCCACGGCAGGACCGTCAATCTGGACGCCCAGGAACGACATCTTAAATTTCAGCCGGGAAAAACATATTCACTCTATTATTGGGACAGTGCCTGGAGGCTCCTTGGGATAAAAAAAGCCCCTGATAAATGCATTCGTATGTCTTTTGACAACGTGCCCGCCAACGCACTACTGGTTCTCGTCCCGGAATACAGCCGAAAAAAAGAACGACCCTTTACGATTACAGCTAATGGGACAAGAGAGTGGTGGTAAACCGGAAAAATGACAACATGAAGAAAAGTTTACTATTAAGTTTTTGGTTTTGTTTGCCGGGAATGTTGTTTTCTGTAGATATGTTAGGTCAATACCCTGATAGTTCGCTCAATAGCAAATATGCTCCCTCGGTTATCATACACATAAATGACATTGCCCGATTCGTCACGCTGACCACTCAACAGCAATCGTTATTGGCCAGGTATTATACTGTCCGGGATAACATCATGGCTAACTGGATTCTCCAACATAATTCTCAACGGGAAATAGACAGCCTCGGTAATGGAGACCTCAGGGAATTGCACACGGTACTTAACAACAGACAGTTTGAGACGTATGTCAGGAACAGAACAAAAGACTTCGCGACCGCTGCATCCGGGAACGAGAAAGCCTATATCAGAGAGGCTTATGGATTGGATAGCACCGGCGAGACTTACACTACACTAAGCCATAAGCTATTTGACAAATATAGCCTTCTGTATCAACATTACTTATTCCCACCCAATGCCACCGCGGAGTATTATATAGCGAAGTCGGAGAATAAGACATATGACAACTACAATTTCTACCCGCCTTTATATGCCGAAAGATTTATTAACGACTTCCTTACAAAAATCAGCTCGGCTACACCCATTGCCAAAGACATGAGGACTAAAATCGCCAATGAAGCGGAATTTTTTATTCGGATGAACTCCAACAAAGACCTTAATATGGTGCTGATGCAGGCCACTTCCCATTATCTGCCAGACACCGCCGTATTCAGCCTATTATACCGGGACGAGTTACAGAATAAGGCCAGAGAACTTTCGGCCGTGGACAGATACGACCTTATTAAGGTGCAAAAGGTCTCGGTGAAAGAATATGAAGATATCTACAATATTGTACAGACAAAAAATTATATCAAGGCGTTGTGTGCGATCACCTATTTGCCTTATCATAAAAAGCTTTTCGACTCGGCCATGGCTCAAACCAGCATCCATTATGACTCATTGATCAGGGCAAAACTTATTTCCGACGGCTCATTGCAACCAACAACGCAATTCGCCATCGCGCTCAAACATAAAGAAGAACTCGGCCTTCAGCCGGCCGTTATAGACACATTATTATCACTGGCGCTTGTTACCGAAAACAGAAGGGATTCGATATTCGGTAGAGATCCATACGCATCTATTGACAATGGACCATTTGAATCTGAACATCTAACGCAAATCCTGTCTGACGAACAGTATACCAGGGTACTATTTTATAAAAACAAGTCGCTGGCGGAGGCCAATGCACGGGCTGATTGGGAAGAAATGAAGCTCAGAGGACTCTCTGACGGACTGGAAAAGGAACAAACGATTAAGGAAATAGCCAACTATTATATAGAAGTATATGGTTCCTGGTCCAGGTATGCTCATGACAAGATCAAACAATGGGCAAGCATGCACGAGATAGATCCTGACAAGCCCAAGTCGCTGAAAATGCTGGACACTATTCGCTGGAGTGGCAGCACGAAAAAGGCTACTAATAATCTCGATCTTAAGTAAAAGACTGCAAACAACCATGAAAGCTGCCGAAGGGAAGATAGGACCTGCTTTAATTACCACCACAGTAATGCTAAGTTTGCTCAACCCGGCTCTTTTCGGGTCCCCTGGGCTATTTTCGTATTTTGGTTTCATGGTCCCTGCCTTGTTATTTTTCCTGTATATGACCTGTCAGGCTGCTATGGGCAGCGTCATTGCCATTGTAAAGCCCCCGAAATACAGTTATATTTGTTTTATCCTGTCGTGTTACGTTGCCATTCATGGCCTGGTCACCGGTACATTCGGTCTTACGAACTATTACTGGATCGTTGCATTTTTCTGGCTGATCGGCATCCAGCTATACCTTAGCGACCAGGCACGGGGACAGTCGGTACGTAAAGCCATTTTATGGATCGCCCTCATCGAAAGCCTGATCATATTATTGCAATCGACCGGGTGGCTTCCATCGATGAATGATAGATTTTCATGTACCGGAACTTGTGAAAACCCAAATATCACCGCATTTTTCCTGGCGATGTCGCTTTATCCTCTATTTTCCTGGCGGACCAGGATTTTGCCACGATCTTTATACATATTGATCATGCTGCCGGTGCTCACAGCCATTATCCTATTGAGAAGTCGTAGCGCTTATTTGGCAGCAATGATCATAATCTTTGAAATCTATGGCAAACATTTGTACCGGCAACTCGCGAAAAGAGGCGTTCGCAGCAGTCGGCCGGTGTGGGTATCTGCAGTGATAATTGTATCCGGGCTCATCGTATATATGCTTGTTTTTCATTTTAAATACAATTCTGCGGCTGCGCGTTGGCATATATGGTCGAAAAGCGGCTGTCTGATATTGCAACACCCTATAGGAGGCAACGGCTTTGGAAGATTTGAGCACTCCTACAACTTGTTTATTGCAGAGCACCCTTCGCAGGACAACGATCACGTTAATATGCCTTATAACGACTTCATGGAGATAACTATTGAAGGGGGCCTTCCGTCTTTGTTATTATGGATTATGTTCTATTTTTACCTGATCCTGTCCTGCTATAGGCGGGGATATGGGTTATCGCCGGTTCTGGCCTTCCTTGTTATTGAAACTACCAATTTTGGGTTTCAGGCGATACCGGCGTTCTCGCTTTTCCTGCTGATTATTGGTTCTCTACCTGGCGAGTCTGATCCGGTTGGTAAACCAATCCGCAAATCGGCCCGGATTATGGCAACAATCTTGGGGCTAATCGCCTTCTGGCTCTTAACGTGGCAGTCTATTCTGGCTTTCGGATTTTGGAAACAGCATGAGCTCGCGAAGGCAAAGGTGAAACGCGAATCGATAGTCCAATTTCAAAGCCTTCGATTTGCGATGGAACCGTATGCACTGTTTCATTACCATTATGGAAATGCATTTTTTCAGATGGGGCTGTATCAAAGTGCGCTGGCGGAATACCAACACGCCTTACTTTCTTGTAGTAAGCCAGAGGTCCTTGAAAGAGAAGCAGAAAGTTATAAAAAGCTAAAAAGGATCAGCGAAGCCGTATCCTGCTATAGGGAACTCGAACACATGCAACCGTATCGCCTTAATCCTAATTGGATGTTGCTCAATATCTATGCGGAATCAAAGGATTCGGCGTCGGTGGAAGAACAGGCAAGGATAATATTGGGTAAGCCCATCAAGATTCCCGGCAGAGAAGCAAATCTGATAAAACAAAAGACAGCCGATACGTTAACGGTCTATAGCTCATCACGATAGCTACTACTTGCAAGTATAAAACCTGCTTTTTCGTCCGGCGTTGCCTTCTATGAAATAACGGCAAACATAAAATGCAGAAACCCCTGTAAAACAAGATGCTGGATCCCCTTTCCCCACCAGCTTGAAAATATCCAGACCCTATAAGACTAAAAATCCCGCGCTGTCCGATCAAATCTTGACTATTTCAAGTTATACACCTATAAATAGATTCGCTATCAATTCTTTGCCAACTCTTAAACCATTTAGTTTCGGATTACCTGCGATCAACAAAAGTGCCATTTCCGGGGATCTCGTCAAGGCTGGAAGCGACGGCGTGATCCTTGCGAACTTCGAGGTTTTTGCGGTCTTGAACGCCCATTGATAGTAATCCGGATATAAACCAGTAGAAGGCCGTCCGTTGTCTTTTCGGATTTCCAGACATAAAACAGAATACTGATGTGATGTTCCATTTTCCACTTTTTTTAAGTTTTTTACGAATATTCACATCCGTCACCAAAACCTCCGAAAGACTAAAAATCAAGACCAGACTCGGTTTGAGCATTTTCTGGTGTCCCAAAAATCGGACTAAACCCGGGACACCGAATTTGCCACCGAATTGCTTGAATTCTTTTCTTTCGTTTTGCAGTGGAAAATGAAAAAGGGCCCGTCAAACCTGCGTTTTACGAGCCCTTAATACGTTTTGAAAATTTATCCGCGGAGAGAGAGGGATTTGCAACGCTGATCCCCGAGTGGGAGGCCATGGGGGAATCGAACCCAACGGACAGTGACGACGGGTTGCTTTGTTAATGAACCTTTAAAACCAATTATTTGTCATATAGCGTACATAGTAACGGGAATCAAAGAGGTAAATTTGTGGAATCGAAAACAAAATTTTTAACCCAATGTATAAAGCCATGATCTTTTTATCTGCCATAACATCACTAGCCTTGTTGTCGGCCTCCTGTGAGCCGTCTGCCGGGGAACCTATTAATAAAATCAGTATTATGACCGATGAAACGATCCCGACAGGGAAAAAATTAGATACAGCGACTTTTGGAACAGGATGTTTCTGGTGTACGGAAGCTGTTTTCCAGGAGCTGAAGGGAGTCGTAAAAGCCACTTCCGGGTATACGGGCGGCCATGTAGCCAATCCCTCCTATGAAGAAGTTTGCACGGGTACGACCGGCCATGCCGAATCCCTAGAGATCATTTATGATCCGTCCGTTATCACCTATGATGAATTGCTGGAAGTATTCTGGGAAGCGCATGATCCTACCAGCCTGAACAAGCAGGGAAATGATGAAGGCACCCAGTATCGCAGCGCTATATTCTATCACAATGAAGAGCAAAAGGAAAAGGCGGAGCATTATAAAGAGAAGCTGAATAAGAGCGGCGCCTATGACAAGCCTATTGTGACGGAAATAACGGCTTTTTCAAAATTCTATCCGGCAGAGGATTATCACCAGGATTATTTCAGGTTACATGGTTCGCAGCCTTATTGCAGCTTTGTGATCCGTCCGAAGGTGGAGAAGTTCGAGAAGGTGTTCAAGGATAAGCTGAAGAAAAATAATTAATACGAAAAATGTTAAGTGAATGGTGAAGGCTGTCCCGAAGAAACCCGGGGCAGCTTTTTTTATGGCCTGACAGCCAATAAGAGTTTCTACTTAGCTGGTATTAAGCAACTTAAACAATTAAAAAATAGAGAAGTAAGTATATTAAAAATATATTTGTAGCCAATTGGAAATGGTATAGATTGTTTCGAACGTTAGAGTCAATATTATATAAATTCAATGGCATGGCAAGCGATATCACTATTGAGAGTTTATTTCCGGCAATTCGCAATGCTCAGGTAAACCGGCCTGCTACGGACCCTTTTAATGCTACTTTTATCGGTATCGACTTTGGAACTTCCACAACCGTCGTTTCGATTGCTACCCTGGATAAAGAGACCAGGGCTATCAGCACTAAGTCCATCTGGTTAAATCAGAAGCTGGCTGACGGCGCAGTTATGTCATCAGAAAAAGTACCGACAGTAATCGCCTGGTATAACAATCAGTTATTAGTAGGTAAAGGCGCATCAGACCTGAAATATCAGTTAAAGAAGGGGGTGAATGTCTGGTATTCTTTTAAGATGGAATTAGGGGAAGACCTTGGGGCAAAGTATTTTGGCAGTGAATTAGACAGGAACAGCGCTACTCCGATCCTCAATCCAAAGGATGCGGCAAAGGTGTTTTTTCAATACCTGAAGGCTCAGATCGACAGGTATGTCCGAACGAATAATCTGTCTTCCAACCTTCAGTTTGCCGTTAGCATCCCCGCTTCCTTCGAAGCAAATCAACGAAAGGAATTGATCTATGCGCTTGAACAGAATGGAATAGCCATAAACAAGCAGGCATTGATCGATGAGCCGAATGCAGCTTTCCTTAGTTATATTCAAACTTCTTCCCGGGAAAATTCGCCTTTACAATTGCCGGATGGCGACAACCCTACCGTTTTAGTGTTTGATTTTGGAGCAGGAACCTGCGATGTTTCCATTCTCGAAATCGGGAAAGGCGTGCAGGGAACGTATTCTAAAAATCTATCGATCTCAAAGTTTGAAAAGCTGGGTGGAGACGATATTGACAGGTATATAGCCATCGAATATTTATTCCCTCAGCTGATGGAAGAGAGTAATAAGTCAGGCGACGACTTCAGAACACCGGAAAAGAACAGGATTGTTACGCAACTCCTGAAAGCAGCTGAACAGCTGAAAATAATGATTTGCGAAACCGTTGCTTTGCAGATGACAAACAGGATTCTTCCTGCCGTCGCCACCAATAAAGACTTCGTTTCATTGGGTTACAGGATAGAGGTCGATTCCAGAAAAGGGTCGCTCACTTTAACTGAACCCAGGCTCTCCTTTCAGCAATTTAATGCAGCCATGAAAGCTTTTTTACAATCAGCTTCTTTAGTGCCTTTCAAAAGTGAAGCCATCCAGGACGAATTTATTACGGTCTTTACTCCGATCGAGACTGCCTTAAAAAAAGCGTCTTTAACAAAAGAGGAAATCGATTATGTCCTTTTCATTGGCGGCAGCTCAAAAAACCCCTATATCCAGGCTGCTTTAAAGGAGTATTTTAAGGAATCCGATTTGCTTATTCCCAGAGATCTGCAAACACATGTTTCCGCCGGGACCGCCATTCATTCCCTTATTTACAACGGGTTCAATAAAAATATCATTCAACCCATCACCAGCGAGCCTATTATCGTAATTACAAAAGATGAAACTCCAAAAGTAATTCTCAGAGCGGGAACGCCTATCCCCTGCGATCTGATCGTAATTGACGACCTGGTCACCTCGCAGGAGGGGCAGGCTGCTATAGAATTGCCTATTTGCCTGGGCAGCGCCAATAAATTGCTTTATAATATTAAAATCGTGAGCAGCGACCCTGAAGGTTTCGCCAAAAACACCCCTGTCCGGCTGGAATTGGAAGTTACCACCGATAAACTTTTGCTGGCAAGGGCTTCGGCAGCAGGAAAGTCGATTTTCGTCGAGCCCATCAATCCGTTTGCCAATAAAGAATTGACTACGGAACAACGGATCGTTTTAAAAGCAGAAAGGCAGGCCAACCTGGAAGCAGAACAGAATAACGGCAAACCGACTAAAGAAGGACTGAGCTTTCTCTCTAAAGCATACAAACAAACAGGGAATGATCTCAGGGCGGCCGAAACACTGGAATTGTTAAATGAATTATATCCGAGTATCCATAATTATAATGAGATCGGGATCTTATACGCCAATGCCGGACAGGAAGAAAAAGCGCTCTATTATTACAGGTTAGGCTACACCGAAAACAAGGATGCGGTAGCTGCTTTTAATTACGGTTACAAACTAAAGCATAAAGACAAAGCTAAATTTAAAGAGATCCTGGAAGAATCCCTTCAGCTTGACCCTGACCTGCCGAACAGCTTATATGAGTTAGGGAATTTGCAACTCAATGAAGGAAATCCGGCAGGAAAGAAATTGATTGATAAGGCGTTCCATATCTGGAAAAACAGGTATGAATCCAACCGGATGAATGAAAGCGATTATAGCTGGTTAGCCTCCGCAGCCGAAGCGCTGGGCATGAAAGATTTCGCCCGACAGGTGAGAGAATCCACACCAGGAACAAATGGCGATAAATTTTACAATATGGACAATCTTACAACGACCAATAAAGAGGGAAGATTAACCAATAATCAATAATAAAACCGCAATTCTATGGCATGGATGATCAGAGAAGACCAACTTGACCCCGACCAAAAGGAATTTATTAACGTAGAGGCTCAAAAAACCGGCAACATCTGGATAAAAGGATTTGCAGGGAGCGGGAAATCTATTTTACTGGTGCATGCCCTTAAAACTATCCTAGAAAAACAACCCAACGCCAAAGTTGCTATCGTCGTTTATACCAATACATTGGTGGATATGTTTAAAACAGGAATAAAAGAGCTAAACCTGCCGGC
Organism: Chitinophagales bacterium; assembly: GCA_015655015.1. GTDB lineage: Bacteria > Bacteroidota > Bacteroidia > Chitinophagales > Chitinophagaceae > Puia. The sequence continues at coordinate 19,681 of JAATFV010000026.1, forward strand.
TACTATTCCTGTCATGACCTACATCGAGTTCGTAGATAAAAACACCTCCCATTTCGATTATATTTTTTGCGACGAGGTACAGGACATGCCGGTAAGAGTATTAAATGCCATGAGCAGCCGTGCAGGCACGGTGGTCGTTGCAGGCGATTCCAATCAATCCATTTACAAGACTGACCCAAGGTGGCAGGAGCCGGTGGTTGATCCAAACCAGGTCGGCAGCATCATTAATGCACGGCCGGTTACTTTACATATGATCCATCGTCTGACGCGAAGCGTAATTTCTGCTGTTCAAAAGCTGCTTCCTTCCATGAATATCTGGGGAGAGAAAAGAGATTTGACAAAAAAGGACGTAGATATCCGTCTTTGCGAAGCATCCGATGAGAGCGAGGAAGTCCAATATATCTACCAGGAAGCACAGAAGGGAACGGCCCTCGGCGATACCAGCGCCATACTCTTCCCTTCCAATAAGGCGATATTACAATTTGTTGACCTGATTTTACAGGTGATGAACAAACCCGTTTGGAAAGAAAAAAAGAATGACTGGGGAAAACCGGATTACCGTTCCTTAAACCATCATTTTAAGGAGCATGGCTTAAAACTGCAATTCATCGGCAGCGGTTATGGCTCGCTCAAAGATGCAGAACAGAACAAAGACGCTATTCTGATGACCTACCACAGCTCGAAAGGGCTGGATTTTGACAATGTATTTTTACCTTTTTTAAACGAAAGCTTTTACCTGCACCCGAGTAATGCAGCAACTGTATTCATGGTTGCCATGACACGCAGCAAGAAGAATCTTTATCTTACTTACTATGGAGATACGCATAATTTAGTCGATAAATTCAAGGACGAGTGCACGGAGATCTCCATTTCCGACCTATTACATCAACAAACCCCGGGTAAGCAGTCAAACAATTTTGATTTCTAATTGACAAGTGATGAAAAATTATTTAGCAGTTATATTCCGGTCTCAATTCACTCTGTTTTATCGGTTCGGATATACTTTTATACCGGCAGAACACCTGTTGGAATTTAATGGCGGGATCAACGAATCCATCAAGCTGAAAGTAGCTGACCTGTTTACTTCCTTACCTCCTTTTGAATATGATGAAGAGTACCTGCTGTTACATCTGGAAAGGCCCGGAAACAAAAAAGGCCCCTTTACTATTCAAAATATCGTATCCGTATTCCCCTTATCCCAACAGGCTAAAATCTCTATTGAATCCAAGATCGACCGGCGGATCCGGTTAAGCGACCCTATTTTCGAGCCTGTATTGGGAAAAATAGAATTCGCTATTCAAAAACAGGAAATAAGAAAAGCAATCGGGGCTTTGTGGATGATTTGCGAATTGGATGACGATAATAATAAATTCATTTCTTCCATTGGGATCGAAAATATTTTCCGGGGTGTTGAATACAGAAAAACTGGGATGAAGGCAGGGAAAATACAAGACGGCAACTATTGGAGCCTTTTACTTGCCTATGATCGTTTTGACTATTTCCCTAATTCAATTCTTGGGTATTTCTATGACGCGGGACAGGTGTTTGCCTATAGCAAGGGGCTTCCCACTTTTGAAGGAAGCGGCTTACATGCCTCTCTGCAACAGCTGCATGCCGATAACCCGGATATTAAATTCAGAGAGATCATTGCTTTTCTGGAATCTGAGCAGCAGGTGAAGGCATACATTTCACAAACAACCGTCCATGAAATAAAACAATATGTCGTAGCCCCGCTGTATTTAATGTTGAAAGAGGAATTAAGAAATTCGGACGAGCTCGCGCAAACGAAACTGGTTAAGAATCTGCCTTTCCTAAAAGAATTTGGGGATAATTTTAAAGCGGCTGTTGTTCTGCTGGGGGCCTTTTTCGGCTACAAAAAATTCTATGATGCTTACTACGACCGGCTAAACCTGCGATTTTATCACTCCTATAATCCGGAGCTGCCGGCCAGGCCGTTTATAGACACCGGGGATGAAATTATTACGGGTAGTGAGCCGGAGAACGAAGCTGAACGTGTCGGCGAGCCTGAGAATAAACCTGAACCTGTCGGCAAGCCGGAGAATGAACCTCAACCTGTCGGCAAGCCTGAGATTGAACCTCAACCCGGCAGCACTGCCTCTAAAAAGAAACCGGCGAAAACCAGGAGCGAAAGCCTTGTAACGGAACCCGTCTTAGCAGCAGATTTGGATAAATACAAGGAAATAATTTTAAGTTCCCTGCAAAAGGGGGAGTTAAAGCTAACGGACCTGGTGAAAGAAATAAATTCAAAGTCAGAAGGACTTAAAGTAAATAAGGCTTTTGTCACTGAAATAATAGGAGAAATGAAAGAGGATGTTGAACTATTTAAGAATAAGACGATGGCAAAGATCAAAACCCCTGCATTATTTGACACAGAAGAATGATACTTGTTTGAATTTTGCCGTGTTGATAAGAATAGTATCGGTTAATTTTTCCTTCGTTCCCTACATAACAGGAATGAAGATGGACAGCCTATCCCATTCCAGCGCAAATCCCTGTGGGGTAATCTTATAGATCAGCGCTTCCTGTCTGTTCTCTAAACGGGTGGCATTCACGTTTAGCCGAAGCTGATCCTTCGTCGGGTCATATTTGAAGGCGCCCCACTGGTGAGGTTCTTTATTAAAAATAGTGGTCCAGGTAGCCTTCTTTCCCGGAATCAGGAAAAAGCCATACTTGCCCGCAGGTAATAGTTGGCTACCTATTTTTAGATCCTTGTCGGTTTCAAAGGTGGTGGCTTCATTGGCGCCGGCGCGCCATACTGTATTATAAGGGACTAATTTCCCCCATATTTTCCGTCCCTTTACCGATGGGCTGCTATAATTAATGGTGATGGTGGCATCGTTGATCTTGCCGGTTACGGATTGAGCGGGGCTCACCCGGGGTTTGGCGTTTTGGGACCAGGCCGAAAGGGAAATGAGGACTGTTGCCAGGAACAGAAGCGTGCTTTTCATTTTTTTCATGACGTTGATTTTGATGTCAAAGCTGCGTTTTGCTGATCGCTGCAAAAAATCCGTTCAACAGGGACTGTTTTATTTTTAACGGATGGGTGATTCTTCACTAAAACGGCGTTTCAACTGACTATTTAAGTTTTTACCGTGATTACCGGAATAATCAGGGCAATTGGTTTAAAACAATGCCTGAAAATCAAAAAAGCCGGTATTTTAGCATATGAGAACAGAGAAATACAGGCCGGGTATTCTTCAGCTGCAAGTGTGGATCTGGATAGCCGTATTCCTGCTGATCTTTTTTTCCCTATTGCCGATGGATGGCTACCGAAGATCAATAATATATACGGTGGTCAATACAGCGTCTTATGCTATTATTATCTATGGCAATATTCTGTTCCTGTATCCGGTATTTTATCAGAAAGGCAGGTTCGTTTGGTATGGACTGCTGGTGGGCTTGCTGCTGGTTGCTACCGGGGTATTGCGGGGTTATGTTACCCTGACCCTTTATCAGCATTTCTTAGCGCTAAAATCCGTGCCGCTCAACTGGTTGGCGCTGCTAAACTATGTTCCCGGCGGGGTCCTGGTCTATATCCTCAGTCTCATTTTTCGTATTGCCATTGAATATTTTAACTTAAAGCAACAAACAGAGGAGATCCTGTTAGAAAAAAGCCAGGCTGAGCTCAATTTACTCAAATCCCAGGTACAGCCGCATTTCCTCTTCAATACCCTGAATAACATTTATTATGAGGCGTACAAGTCAGATCCCCTTACAGCCGGATTAATAGAGCGCCTCTCAGACATTATGCGCTATTTCGTTGATGAAAGCCCGAAAGATAAAGTCCCCGTGACCACGGAAGTAACGTTTATTGAAAATTATATGGAATTAGAAAAGATCCGTATCCGGCATGGCGTGGTCATTACCTTTGAGAAAACCTTTGATCCCGGGCTACACATTCCGCCGATGCTGCTCATGACTTTTGTGGAAAATATTTTCAAACATGGGATCAATAAGTCCAGCAGTCAAAATCAGATAGCTATTTCGCTGGTGCAAAAGGATAACTACCTGACTTTTAAAACCAGCAATCGTATATTTGATCCCCCGGCAACCGGGAAGTCCGCCGGATTCGGGATCCTTAATTTAACCAGGAGGCTCAGGATGTTATATGGTTCAAACTTTGAACTGGCCATCGATCAACATGGAGGTGTATACAACGCCGCTCTGAAAATACCCCTTATATGAATTTAAGCTGCATGATCATTGATGATGAGCCCAACGCAGTCAGCCTGCTGGAGATGCTGGTGCAGCAAAGCACGGAATGGCAGCTAAAAGCCAGGTGTTATGACGCCCTGGAAGCATTGGCATTTTTAAAGGAGAATGCCGTTGATTTTATTTTTTTAGATATCAATATGCCGCAGCTTACGGGTATGGAGCTGGCCGCTTTATTGCCGCCGCAGACCAGGATCGTATTTACCACGGCCTATTCGGAGTATGCAGCAGAAAGTTATACTTTTCAGACGATTGATTATCTGTTAAAGCCTATCACGTTAAAGCGCTTCTTATCATCGGTACTAAAAATAGAAGCTTATTTTGTCCGGCACGAACCGGCAAGCCCCTTACTGCCTGCAACCGGCCAGACGCCTGCCCCCGGCCAGGATTACTTTTTTGTAAAATCAGGCAAGGTATTGCGTAAAATACTGCTGAAGGACATCCTCTATTTTGAAGGGGAGAAAGAATATGTAAGGCTGGTTACCGGGCAGGAGCAATTATTGATCTACCGCCGGTTAAAAGACATTGAAGAACAGGTTTTGCTGCCGTTTATCAGGGTACATAATTCTTATATTATCAATTCCGAACAACTTGTTAAAATAGAAGATAATCATATTTATATCGCTAATAAACGGATCCCTATCAGCGAAAAATTCAGGGATGGCTTTATGGCGGTCATCAATAAAAGGAAGTTTTAATCCCGGAAGATTTAGACTGCTTACCGGCCTGGCGTTGGTACGATGTCCACGCTGCGCAGCTCCAATAAATTGAGGGCATTGGACTCCATGCCTTTTACCCGGGGATTCACCAGGTGGACGGACTCATCATACCAGAGGGGCACGACAGGCGCCGCATCGATGACCAGCTGGTCCATTTGCTGATATAGCTTATATCGCAGGGAGTCATTATTTTCCAGGAGGGCTTGTTCATAGAGGCGGTCGAAAGCGGGGTCTTTATAACGGGTATAGTTGGGGGGCGCCGGATTCCTGGAATAGAATACGCTAAGGTAATTTTCAGCATCGGGATAATCGGCGATCCAGCTTCCCCGGAAGAAGAGGGCCCGGGAACGGGCGGTCTGTTCCAGTAAAAGGCTTTTCTGTACGACTTCCACCTGGATCTTAAACCCGATATCTTCCAGCTCTTTGGCGATAAAGCTGGAGAAATCGGCATAGTTGGCAATAGTCAACAGTTTGATGGGCGGCATCCCTTTGCCTTCCGGGTAACCCGCTTCTGCCAATAACCGGCGGGCCTTCATGGGATCGAAGTGATATCCTTTCACTACGGAGGAATCAAAAGACGGGAGGCCGGCGGGCACGAATCCGCTCTCGGCCGGGATGCCGAGGGAATTTTTCAGGTAGAGCATCATTTTGCGGCGGTCGAACCCATAGTTGATCGCCTGCCGCACCTGCCGCCATCGCAAAGGGGATCCTTTCATCAATTCACTCGCCGTATCCACCAGGATGCCCAGGTATTCCGTATTGAGCTGGGGGGAGGCTGTCAAAATGAGCTTCCCCTTCCATGGCTGTTTTAGCTCTCCCCTTTTATTTAAGATTTCATCTTTGAAGGAGGGATCTATTTCATTGATGAAATCGAGCTGCCCCTGCCGGAATAAAAGGAATTCCGTCGCCTTTTCGTCAAAGAGGGTTATTTTAAGGGCATCCAGGTAAGGCAGCTGCCGGCCGGCGCTGTCTTTTTCAAAATAGTGGTCATTTTTCAGCAGGATGAGGGACTGCCCTTCTTCCCAGGACCTGAACCGGAAGGGACCCGTACCGCAGGGGTGGCTTCGGAAATCCTTACCATACCGCAATACGACTTCCCGTGGGACCACGGAGCAATATTCCATACTGAGGAGGCCCAGGATGGGGTTGAAGGGGCTTATCAGCTTCAGCTGGAAAGTGCTGTCATCGATGGCCCGGAAGGGTGCGGACGGGTCAACCCGGTCGTTGAAGATCCAGGCTCCGCTGCTGGCGGTCATTTTGTCGATGATCCGGGAGAAGCTATAGACGATATCATCCGCTGTCATCCGTCTTCCTTTGCCGCCGGGAAAAGCTTCGTTATCGTGAAAATGAACGTCTGTACGAAGATGAAAAAGCCAGGTCTTTTTGTCTGGCGACACTTCCCAGGTCTTTGCCAGGGAGGGGACAAAATGAAGGTCCTTATCGGTTTCCACCAGGGTGTTATACAACTGGTGGATAGGCCACATGATCGACCGGTTCTTGGCAAAAGCCGGGTCCAGGGTAGCGATGCCGTCTGTTTCATTGTAATGAAAGACTTTTTTCCCGTCGGGGATGATGGGGGAATGGCAGGCGGCCAGCTGCAGACAAACGGCAAGGATCCAGCAGCAAGAAAATCTGCCCCGTCCCGGCCATGAAACACGCATGTTTGAAACTATGACAGCCTTTAATGCCTCTAACAGCGGGCTAAACAGCCAGTCTATTCCCCAGAGCCGCGAAAAGTGATCGCGTCGGGGGTGACCGGCCGGCCCGTTCATATATTTTAAGAATAGAAATGGAAAATGTTTATATACCTTCATTTTTTGGAGCCTAACATTAAAATTAAGCAATGCGCCGCGTAATCTTACTTGTCATTGGAATATCCTTTTTTATTGTTCCTCTCTGTTCCGCGCAATTAGCCGCCGGAGAAAAAGGTAAGTTCACCCACGCCGATACGCTGCGGGGGTCCATTACCCCTGAACGTGCCTGGTGGAATGTGATCCACTATGATATCCATGTCACCCCGGATTATGCCAGTAAATCCATCAGGGGGATGACCGTGATCCGGTGGCAGGCACTGGCCTCCGGGAAGACGCTGCAGATCGATCTGCAGCAACCCATGCGTATCCTTTCTATCCGCTGGCGCAAGAGTACCTTGAAATATAAAAGGGAGGGAAATGCGTTCCATGTCTATTTGCCCAAAACGGTGAAAAAAGGAAGTATAGAGACCCTGACGGTGAATTTTGAAGGAACTCCCCGTGAGGCGATCCGTCCGCCCTGGGATGGGGGATGGATCTGGACCAGGGACAGCCTGGGCCGTCCCTGGATGAGCGTTGCCTGCCAGGGATTGGGGGCCAGTGTCTGGTATCCCTGCAAGGATCACCAGAGCGATGAGCCGGATAGCGGTGCGACACTGAGCATCACCGTTCCGGATACCCTGGTGGCGGTAGGTAATGGCAGGCTGCTGGAGAAATCTGCCCCGGCAGGTGGAATGACCACGTATACCTGGAAGGTGGTCGACCCGATCAACAATTACGATATTATTCCCTATATCGGCAAATATGTGAGCTGGCATGAGGACTATCCCGGGGAAAAAGGCAAGCTGGACTGCAACTTCTGGGTTTTGGATTATGCGCTGGACAAGGCGAAGGAACAGTTCAAACAGGCGGACAGCATGTTGCATTGTTTTGAATCCTGGATGGGCCCCTACCCTTTCTATGAGGACGGGTATAAGCTGGTGCAGGCCCCTCATTTAGGGATGGAACATCAGAGTGCGGTGGCATATGGCAATCACTTTGCGAATGGGTACCTGGGCCGGGATCTTTCGGGGTCGGGCTGGGGTTTGAAATGGGATTTTATTATCGTACACGAGAGCGGGCATGAATGGTTTGGCAATAGCATTACTTCCAATGACCTGGCCGATATGTGGATCCATGAGAGCTTTACCAATTATTCCGAGACCTTATATACTACCTGCCAGGATGGAGTGGAAGCCGGCAATGATTATGTCATCGGCACCCGGAAGAATATCCGCAATGATAAACCGGTTATCGGCGCTTATGGCGTGAATGATGAAGGTTCGGGGGACATGTACTATAAGGGGGGCAATATGCTGCATATGATCCGGCAGATGCTGGGAGATGAGGGATACAAGGGGCTGCTGCATGGACTCGGCACGACTTTCTATCATAAGACCGTTACGACGCAGCAGATAGAGGCCTATATCAGCCAGTTTGCCAAAAAAGATCTTTCAAAAGTTTTTGACCAGTATCTGCGGACGACGAAGATCCCTGTGCTGGAATATAAGATGAACAGCGCTACGCTGCTGTCCTATCACTGGACGAATTGTGTGAAAGGGTTTGATATGCCGATCCGGATAACCGTAACCGGGCAAAAGGAGCAGTGGATCACTCCTACGGAGGATTGGAAGACTTTGTCCCTTGGGACGCAGGGCGGTGCAGGAGCGGATACGGCAAAAGAGAATCCCGTGGCGCCGATGGGCAATACGGCGGGTACAGGAACGGCTGATACCAGCAAGCCTGGAATGAGCCCGGCGGCAGGCGCCGTCCAGGCCGGAGGGAATGGGTCGGGAGATGGTAATTTTTCCGTTGACCGTAATTTTTATATAACGGTGAAAAAACTGGGCTAATTTTACGGCATGAGCACTATCCGGCGGCAGAGCATTATTTCTTCGGTGATCGTGTATGGAGGCTTTGCATTAGGTTTTTTAAATACTATTCTTTTTACGAAATGGTTTACCCCGGATCAGTACGGACTGATAGGGATGTTCCTGGCCATGGCTAATGTGATGTATTCGTTTGCCAACCTGGGCATGCAGAATTATATCTACAAGTTTTATCCCTATTATAACGACAATCTTTCAGTGCGGGAAAATGATATGATGAGCTGGGCGCTGCTGACCAGTTTCCTGGGGTTCCTGCTGGTCATGGCGGGGGGACTGGCCTTCAAGGACCTGGTGGTACAGAAATATGAGGCGCAATCCGCCGATTTTGTAAAATATTATTACTGGACTTTTCTTTTCGGTTTTGGGTTGACTTTTTTCTCCCTGCTGGAAGCGTTTGCCTGGCAGCTAAAGAAGTCCGTATTCACTACGTATTTGCGGGAAGGCCAGTTCCGGCTATTTACCCTGATATTGATCCTGCTCTCGTTCGCCGGCATTCTGAAGAGCTTTGACGTCTTCATAAAGATCTATGCTTTTACGTATATCTTCACGGCGCTGATCCTGCTGATCTACCTGATCGTCAAACAAAAACTTTATTTTAATTTTTCGCCCAGCCGCGTAAGCAGGAAGTTCTTTAAGAAGATCGTGACACAGGCCAGCCTGGTATGGAGCGGCACGCTGGTGTACAATATCTCTACGTATTTTGCCCAGTTTGTCATTGCGGCTGTCGTTCCCGGGGGCCTGGCTTTCGTAGGAGTGTATAACCTGGCCTATAATATCGCCAGCCTGATGCAGGCTCCCCAGCGGGTGATCATTGCCGCTGCCATTGCGCCTTTATCCCAGGCCTGGAAGGACAAGGATTATGGAAAGCTCAACCGGATCTATCACCGGTCTTCCATCAATCAGCTGATCTTTTCCGTCGGCATGTTCATCCTGATCTGGATCAATTTTACCGACGGGGTACTGACTTTCCACCTAAAGAATACCTACCTGGACGCCCGGTATGTATTCCTCTTCATCGGGCTGATGCGCATCATAGACATGGGGACGGGACTGAATAGTCAGCTGATCGCTACATCTACTTTCTGGAGGTTTGATTTTTTTACAGGTATTACGCTGGTAGTGCTGACGCTGCCTCTGAATTATGTTTTGGCGAAAAAGTTTGGGGTGATCGGACCGGCGATCGCCGACCTGGTGACCTTTACCATTTACAATGGGATCCGCTGTGTATTCCTTTATGTAAAATTCAAGATGCAGCCTTTTACGTTCAAGTCGCTTTATACGTTGATACTGGGGCTGGCGGGGTATTTTGTTTGTCATCTGCTGTTTGAGCCTTATCATGGATTTCCGGGTTTGTTCCTGCGAAGCATCGTGTTTATCGGGATCTTTGGCGGCGGCGTGCTGGGGCTGAGCCTTTCGGAGGATATTATTCCAGTGTGGAAGACGGTGAGGAAGAGGATGGGGAGATAAATTCTTTTATAAACGGGTGTTAATCATCGATATAGGCCGGATGAAGAAAAAATTGGATTACCAGGGGGAAAATTAATATCTTTGGATAGCCAGTTTCAATTGAAAGTCGCTCTCCGAGCGTGGTGATTTTACCAACCTCCGGTATATCATCCGTCGCATGAAAATAGAATCCATATTTCCCTTTTTTCTTTTCGATACTCCCTATCTTTTTAAAATAGAGGTCTGCCACTTTCCTATCATTCGTGCATATGCGCGCAATTCATCATTCCGGAAGAGTGGGGCGGTCAAGGATCCTGCCTGCCCCGATAAAATGTTTGTCATAATACCCGTCGTTCATATCGCTGATCATGACGCCGGATACGCTGGCATGGATAAATTTATTGTTCCGCAGGTAGACGCCCACATGGGTGACAGCCCTGCGTTTGCCCAGGGTGTGAAAAAAGACCAGGTCTCCTTCCTGCAGCTCGTCGCGCGAAATTCTCCGGGTAGCTTCATATTGTTCTTTGGAGGTGCGGGGAAGGGCGGCAATTCCGTATACGGAGGATAGGAGCAGGAAGGCAAAGGCCGAGCAGTCGATACCATCGCGGGTAGTGCCGCCATAATGATAAGGGGTGCCATACCAGTATTCCATAAAACTCAGCAATTTCTGGTTGTCCATTTCTTCAACAGAGGCGTTCTCCAGGATAGCATATTTGAATTGGAGCGAAGCAAAGTTCTCGATCTCGCCGGATGCATACGCGGCATGGCCGGTATTGTTGCCGGATATGGTGGTGATGGAGCTGCCGGTATTATCCCGGTTTGCATCGGGTTTGATAGCAATGTTATTGATAAATTCAATCGAAGAGCCGGAAGTTTTCTGTGTACGGGCGTGGGTAACAGGGGCTGATGACCTGGAGGAGGACCTCTGGGTATTACAACTGGTTGCCAAACAAAAAAGGGACGTTATTACTATGAGATTTTTCAACATATTTTCCACTTGATCAGCCATATTATATAGATGCACGAGATTATATAGATGCCCGGGAAGCCGACATTAATGACTGGAGCTGAAGGTGTTAATTTACTTTAAGCTCTAAAACTCCTTCCAGGATATTGGTATGCCTGCAAATATAGCAAAAAATTTGCCAAAACAATGGCGCGCGATTTGTGCAGTAAGAGTAGCAGCGCATACCCGCCTTTTAGCAGGATTTTCCCTAAATTTGAAAATTTATCTGTTTATTCCTGCAATTCTTATTAAAAACCTGATGGCATCTTCAAAGAGCGAGTTAAGAACAGTTTTATTATTATCCCCGCATCGTTTACAGGAAGATCATATTATATTGGAATCGCTGCATATTACCCGGGCGCCCGAAATAACCAAAGGTCCCGGGACTGCCAGGGTTTACGGAGCTGCCAGGTCAGCCGTTCCCCTGCAGTTTGAAACCTGCGAGCTGAACAACACAGAATTACGGCGGTATTATTCCCAGCTTCCCGCGCAGGCTCTTGAAGTATTGGGCTGTTTTACGGAAGTGGGGCTTTACCGGATAAGGGAGAATATTCAAAAGCGGCATACCTCTCAACGGGCTGGCGTTCCCTTCGAATCCTATTACAAGAACGCCATGACCCGCAAGGTGCATGAGCTCCTGGAGCAGATGAAGCCATTTGCCGGGCTGCTGAAATGGTATCATAAGCTGCCTGGCGACAAGGGAAATTTCAGGACAGGTCCCTGTACTTTCAGCGCCTATCGGCCGCAGCTGCATTTTGAGGTGAACCAGGAGGATGGAGAGTTCCGACTGGATATCCAGGTCAGCCTGAACGGGACAGATTATCCGTATAGCCGGTTCCGGCGCTATCAATTCCTGCTGGAAAGCGGCAATGAATACTTTATATTATCCTATTCCGATTACCTCACCCTGGAATGGCTGCAGGAAAAAGATCCGCAGTTATACGGCACCCAACCCGATGTTTTTGCCCGGGAGATCCTGGCTAAGCTGGAAGAGGGATATACGGTAAAGCGCAACAACCTGCTGGCAAAAACGGGTATACAGGTCACGCCGGTGAACCGGGTGCTCCTGAGTGAGATCAGCGGGTCATTCCTGGTGCTGACCCCACAATGGATCTATGATGGCTTTGTCGTGGAAGGGCCCTGGAAGGAGAATCATGAGACGATCCGAAACGGGGTGACTTATCTTATAGAAAGGGATAAAGAGGCGGAGGCGACCTTCCTGCAATTGCTGGAATCCCTTCATGCCGGCTTTCCAAGGCAATTGAACGGTTACTATTATCTTTCTTTTGCCGAGGCGCAGAAAAAGCAATGGTTTATGAAGGTATATCATCGCCTGCTGGAACTGAATATACAGCTGACAGGGATGGATATGCTCCAGCATTTCCGGTACTCACCGTTTAAGATCACGGTGGAAACCTCTCTTCTGAAGGAGGATGGAGATTGGCTGACCCTGAAAATGGCCGTTTCCTTCGGAGAGGAGGAGGTGTTGTTGCCGGAGCTGCAAAAAATGCTGCTGGCCGGTCAGCGGGCCATCCTGCTTAAAGACGGATCGCTGGGTGTTCTTACCGATGAATGGATGGAGCAATATGGTACGCTTATCCGGCATGGGAAGGTCTCGAAAAAGGAAATAATGGTGCCGCGGTGGCTGGCTTTCAGCGAACAGCAGGCAGGAAAGGACGGGCAGGTCTTCGACCAGGTGCTGAAAAAAAGCTGGCGGGAAAAATGGCAGGACTGGCAGGCCGGCGCCGGTCCTCTTTATCCTATCCCTGCGTCCGTACAGGCAACGCTGCGTCCTTACCAGCAAAAAGGATATGAGTGGATGCTGCTGCTGGCCGAGGCGGGCGCCGGCGCCTGCCTGGCCGATGATATGGGGCTGGGTAAAACGCTGCAGACGATCTGCCTCCTGGCGCACCAGGCTGCACAGCATCCGGGTTCCCGGCATCTCATCATCTGTCCTTCGTCGTTAATCTATAACTGGCAGCAGGAGCTGAAACGGTTTGCCCCTACCCTTTCCACGCTGGTTCATCATGGGGCTGGCCGCAGCGCAGCCGAACTGGAAAAAGAGGATTATCAGATCATCATTACCAGCTATGGGACGGTGCGGGCGGATATAGAGGCGATAAGCTTATTGCCCTTCGGAACGGTGGTGCTGGATGAAAGCCATAATATAAAGAACCCGGCGGCGCAGGTGACCAGGGCCGTAGGCAGGCTGCTTGCCGCCATGCGTATTGCCTTAAGCGGTACACCAGTGATGAATAATACCTTCGACCTCTATGCCCAGCTGAATTTTCTGCTGCCCGGCATGTTGGGGGGGCGGGAATTTTTCAAGCGGGAATATGCCGATGCGATAGACAGAGAGCAGGATGCCGATAAGATCCGCGCTTTGCAGAAGCTGACGGCGCCCTTTGTGCTGCGCCGTACCAAGGAGCAGGTGGCGCAGGACCTTCCGCCGAAGACGGAGATAGTTTTATGGTGTGATATGAGCGCGGCACAGAAGCAGCTCTATGATGAAATAAAGGAGAGCATTCGCAGCAGCCTGTTCCTGAATATTAAAAAGGAGGGACTGAACAAAAGCAAGCTGGCCGTACTGCAGGGTATGCTGAAGCTGCGGCAGGTATGCAACTCACCGTTACTATTACCTGCAGAAGAACAGACCTGCACGGATTCTGTGAAGACCGATCTGCTGATCAGCGAGTTATGCGATAATCTGAAAGAACATAAGGTGCTGGTCTTTTCCCAGTTCACCAGCATGCTGGACTTGCTGGGTGAGTTATGCCGGCAGCGGGGTATTGCCTATTATCACTTCGATGGACAGACGCCTCCCGCTAAGCGGGCAGAGATGGTGAGCCGTTTCCAGCAGGAAGATGACAAGACAAATGTGTTCCTGATCAGTCTGAAGGCCGGTAATGCCGGGCTCAATCTTACCGCGGCCAGTTATGTGTTCCTCTTCGACCCCTGGTGGAATACGGCGGTACAGCAACAGGCTATCGACCGCACTCACCGTATCGGACAGACTAAAAATGTGTTTGCGTATAAGATGATCTGCAAGGATACGATCGAAGAAAAGATCATCAGTCTCCAACAGCGTAAGAAGCAATTGGCGGATGAGCTCGTTTCGGAGGATGATGGATTTGTGAAGTCGCTGAGCGAGGAGGATATTCAGTATTTATTCAGCTGATGGATTTTGGGGGAGTGTGGGAAAAGAAATTTTTGTGGAATAATTAAAGTTGTAATTTTGGATATGAAAATTTGTTTTTATGAAAACTGCTGCTATCGGATTGAATATACCCAACATACGGTTATACGATATTTTTAGAAGAGATCTGCATCTTCCGGATGAACGAGCGCATGATCTGGTGCAGGCCATTGATGAAGCGGTCAAAGAAGGATATGAAGAAAGACTGAAGGGAATGGCTACAAAGGAGTATGTGAAAGGTGAAATCCAGGTTGTTAAAGATGAGCTCCTTGCTACAAAGGATTTTGTAAAGGGAGGGAACTGGAATATGAGGGATGAATTTCAGGCTGCAAAGGATTTTGTAAAGGCTGAGGTCAACTTTGTAAAGGCTGAGGTCAACAGAGTTGAGCTCAAAGTAGAACAACTAAAAAGCGAAGTGACCAAATCCATTTACTGGACCAGCCTGGTTCAATTTCTGGCAATTACCGGCGCTATTATAGGGATCATTAGTTTTATGCTCCGGAAGTAAGTCTCATTCCCCGGAGAAAGGACCGGAGTTTGGAAAAGGCTCCGGGCAAATGGTCCGGGCAAAAAATCCCCCCTGAAGCAGGTTCCCGCCTGATACTAATGCTGCCAGATCCCGCCAAATATTGGCGCTTCCCCCCTGAAATTGCGCTCATCTTCTCCCCTAAACTCTCAGGAAATTCTTATAATAAATGTGCCGGAGATGCACTTCCTCGCTCCTCCCCGCTTGCCTTCGCTTCGCTCGGTTAGGGCGAGACGCTTCCCGCGTCTCAACGACCTGTGGAAAGAATGTGCTTTTTTCTAAACAACCTATCTGGGATTTTGTTAGTTAATTGCAAGTTCTTATGCCTAAATTTTCACATTTACATACCCATACGCAATTCTCCCTGCTGGACGGGGCGGCCTCTATTCAAAGCCTCTATAAAAAAGCGGTGAAGGACGGCATGCCTGCGCTCGCTATTACCGACCACGGAAATATGTTCGGCGCCTTTGAATTTGTAGCAGAAGCCTATAAACACAAGAACGATGATGGCACCTTAAAGGTAAAGCCCATTGTCGGCTGTGAATTTTACGTAGTCGAGGACCGGCACCGGAAAGTGTTCACGAAAGAGCAGCGGGACCATCGTTATCACCAGGTGCTGCTGGCCAAGAACAAAGTGGGCTACCAGAACATCATCAAGCTTACCTCGCTGGGATATATGGAAGGCATGTACAGCAAGTACCCCCGGATAGATAAGGAGCTCATCCTGCAATATCATGAAGGGCTGATCGCGACCACCTGCTGTATCGGGGCCTATGTTCCGCAGACCATTTTGCATGAAGGAGAGGAAAAGGCGGAAAAGGAGTTCAAGTGGTGGCTGGATATTTTCGGAGAGGATTATATCATCGAGCTGCAACGGCATAACATCAAGGAGCAGGAGGTGATTAACCAGCTATTGCTGAAGTTTGCGAAGAAATACAATGTTCCCGTCATTGCTACCAATGACAGTCACTATACGGACCGGGATGATTATAATGCCCATGATATCCTGCTTTGTATCAATACGGGGGAAAAGCAAACTACGCCGGGTTATGACGATTTTTCGAACGATGATGCCAATTCGAAGAGCCGTCGTTTCAAATTCCCGAATGATCAGTTCTATTTCAAGACCACGGAAGAGATGTCTACCCTCTTCCACGATATACCGGAAGCGATCGACAATACGAACCTCGTCGCATCGAAAGTGGAGGTGCTGAACCTGAAGAAGGATATCATGCTGCCGAATTTCCCGGTGCCGCCGGAGTTCCAGATCCATGCCGAGAGTACGCTTAACCAGTGGGAATACCTGCGGCATCTTACCCAGGAAGGGGCCAAACTCCGTTATAGCGATCTGACCCCGGAGATCCAGGAAAGACTGGACTTCGAATTGTTCACGATCAAGACCATGGGATTCGCCGGGTATTTCTTAATCGTGAGTGATTTTATCAAGGCCGGACGGGATATGGGGGTGTTCATAGGCCCGGGCCGTGGATCGGCAGCGGGCAGCGTGGTGGCCTTTTGTATCGGCATTACCAATATCGATCCCATTAAGTACGATCTGCTGTTCGAAAGATTTCTCAACCCGGACCGTAAGTCGATGCCGGATATCGATACGGACTTTGACGATGAGGGACGGGGACGGGTGATCGAGTACGTGGTGCAAAAATATGGCAAGAACCAGGTGGCCCAGATCGTTACCTATGGTACGATGGCCGCCAAGATGAGTATCAAGGATGTCGCCCGCGCCCTGGACCTTCCGCTGGTGGAATCCAATGCCCTGGCCAAATTAGTGCCGGACAGGCCGGGCATAGAATTGAGGAGGGTGTTACATGCCCCCATGACTCCCAGGGAAGGTGAGAAATCCCTGGAAGAGAAAGACGGGGTCGGTCCGGACGACCTGGAAAATGTGAAGAAGATCCGCGAGATCTATCGGGGCGACGATATCCGCAGCCGGGTACTGCATGAAGCGGAAAGGCTGGAAGGGTCGGTACGAAGTACAGGTCTTCATGCCGCAGGTATTATCATTGCACCGGAGGACCTGCTGAATATCATTCCGGTCTGTACGGCCAAGGACTCAAACCTGCTGGTCACACAGATCGAAGGAAGCATTATCGAGGACGCCGGTGTTATCAAAATGGACTTTCTGGGGTTAAAGACCCTGAATATCCTGAAGACTGCCCTGGAGCTGATCAGGGAGAATCATGGCATAGAGATCGATATCGACACGATCCCCCTGGATGATGCGGAGACTTACGCGCTTTATCAACGGGCGGAGACGATCGGGACTTTTCAGTTTGAAAGTCCCGGTATGCAAAAATACCTGCGCGACCTGAAACCGGATAGGTTCAATGACCTGATCGCCATGAATGCCCTGTATCGCCCCGGCCCGATTGCCTACATTCCCAATTATATCGACCGTAAGCATGGCAGAGAGGAGATTGTCTTCGACCTGCCGGAAATGGAAGAATACCTGAAGGATACCTATGGTATCACGGTATACCAGGAACAGGTGATGTTGCTGGCGCAGAAGCTGGCGGGTTTCAGCAAGGGAGATGCGGACGTATTGCGAAAGGCGATGGGGAAAAAGCAGAAATCCATCCTGGACAAGATGAAAAGCCAGTTTATCAAGGGAGCCAGCGCCAAGGGGCTGGCAGCCGATAAGCTGGAAAAGATATGGACAGACTGGGAGGCCTTTGCCCAATATGCCTTTAATAAGTCTCACTCCACCTGTTACGCCTATGTGGCATTCCAGACCGCTTATTTAAAAGCCCACTACCCTTCCGAGTATATGGCGGCGGTGCTGAACCATGCGGGCAGCATCGAAAAGATCACGTTCTTCATGGAAGAGTGTAAGCGTATGGGACTAAAGGTATTGGGTCCGGATATCAATGAATCCAGGAAGGGATTTGCCGTCAACCAGAAAGGAGAGGTCCGGGTAGGGCTCGGGGGACTGAAAGGCGTGGGTGAGGCTGCGGTAGAAGGCATTATAGAAGAAAGAGTAAAAGGAGGTCCTTTTAAATCCATGTTCGACCTGATCAAAAGGATCAACCAGCGAACGGTGAACAAAAAGACATTGGAAAGCCTGGCTTATGCAGGGGGATTCGATTGCTTTACCGAATTCCACCGGGCGCAGTATTTTTTCATGGCTCCCGGCGACACGGCCACGGGACTGGAAAAGATCATCAAATTCGGGAATGTATACCAGACGAATTCCACCCAGAGCAGCAATAGCCTGTTTGGCGACCTGGTGATGCCGGATGTCGCAACTCCGAAGATCCCAACCTGCGAGCCCTGGAGCCTTACGGAATTATTGAACTATGAAAAGGAAGTGACGGGCATGTTCATGAGCGGACATCCCCTGGATCATTTCAAGTTCGAGATCACGCATTACGGTATTACGCAGCTGGGTGAATACAATGAAGTGAAGGATGCGGTCAACCTGCAGGCAAATCCGGGCAAGCCTTTCCGGCTGGCCGGGCTGGTGGTGGATGCCCAGCACCGGGTCAGTAAGACGGGCAAGCAATTCGGCACCCTTACTATCGAAGACTATACGGGGAAAGCGGAGTTCATGTTATGGAGCGAGGATTATGCCCGGTATTCCAATTACCTGGAAAAGGGAAAAAATCTGTTTATTACCGGGAGCTTCAAGCAGCGGTTTAACAAGGCGGAATTCGAATTTAAGATAGATCGGATGATGTTGCTCGAAAGTATTAAGCCTATTCTGACCAAACAGGTAATAATGGATGTGGAAGCACGTTTTATTAATGCAGAGCTGGTGCAGTTCATTGAAGCCAATATTAAAAAGTATCCGGGAAAATCGTCCCTGAAGTTCAATATTAAGGAACTAAAGACCAAGGCCCAGGTAAGCATGTATAGCCTGGCAATGGGATTTGAGATGAATGACGAAATGGCCGCTTTTTTGGAGAAAACACCGGAGATGGAGGTTCAGGTGGTTACCGTCTGACAAAATACCAGTCAGTAAGCCCTGGAAGGCTTTTTGCAACTGCAATTGGGTTAGTTTGGCTGGATTAGTCGAGGATTTTAGTGGATTGTCGTTTGTACGACCAAAGAAGTGACTAAATAGTCGGACATTTGTAGAGTAGAAAATACATCATATAACATAAAAAACACTCAATCATGGCATTAGAATTAACAGATACCAATTTCCAGGACAAGGTAATCTCCTCCGATAAATTGACCATTGTGGATTTCTGGGCAGAATGGTGTGGTCCCTGTCGCGCTATCGGACCGGTCATCGAAGAATTATCGAAAGAGTACGGCGAAAAGATCAATGTGGGCAAGGTAAATGTGGACCATAATCCTCAGCTGTCCGTCAACTATGGTATTACCAGCATTCCGGCGATCCTTTTCATCAAAGGCGGTAAAGTAGTGGATAAGCTGGTAGGCGCTCAACCGAAGTCTAATTTTGTAAAAAAGATCGATGCGCATATATAACTAATCATATATAAGTCAGAAGGATCCGGGCAGTGATGCCCGGATTTTTTTTGAGTGGGAAATTTCAATCCTGGCAACTATTTACTATTTTCATCCGTGCAAATTTATCATGTCCGGGTCAATTCCGTTTCATACAAGCCTGCTATGCGAAAATTGCTGTTCCTCGTTCTCCTTTGTTCTGTCCGGTGCCTGATGATCACCGCACAACCCGTTCAGAAAACTGTGCAGGATGCCTATCTCATTACCAGGATGGCGGAGAAGTTCCATATTCAACCCCATCCGCTGGATGATGAAATGTCTTCAGCGGTCTATTCTCAACTATTGGAAGCTTTGGATGATCAACGGTTCTTTTTTACGCAAAAAGATATCCATGAATTATCCGTTTATCAGTTTAAGCTGGATGAGGAGATCAGCAGTCAGCAATCTGGTTTTTTGCAGCTGCTTACCGGTATTTATAAACAAAGACTGGCACAGGTCGACACCATGATCGATCATATCTCCGGGAGCGTTTTTAATTTCTCTCTTCATGAAAAATTGACGGTGGCGGAGGATAGCTCCTATCCGGCAGATATGGCAGGCATACATACGAAATTATATAAGTTACTGAAGGCTTATGTATTGGGCAGCATTGTCAATTATTCAGTTGTAAGGAACCGGCCCCTTACTAAAAAGCTGACGGACAGCCTGGAACTCCTGTACCGGAAAAAAGCCGGCGTATCTGTCAGACGGTCGATCAAAAGAATATTGCAAAGCCCGATGGGCATAGACAATGCCATTGGCACGACGTATTGCCAGGTGCTGGCAACCTGTTATGATCCTCATACTGCCTATTTCCCGCCGGATGAAAAGGATGCTTTTGAAAGTGAGCTGGGCAATAAAGCGCTCTCCTTCGGTCTCTCTCTCAAGGAAGACGAAGATGGCAACCCGGAAGTCGGCCGCCTGAAACCCGGCAGCCCTGCTTTCCAGAGCGGCGGGCTAAATGAAGGCGATAAAATATTGTCCATTCAGTGGGATGAGAAAGAGCCAATAGATGTCGCCACCGCATCTTTATCCGAGATCAGCGAGATATTGTCCGCCGCCGGAGGCAGTACGGTCACGCTCGCCATTAAAAAAGCAGATGGCATTACCCGGTCCGTGACGCTGCATAAGGAAAGACTGAATACGGATGAAGACGAGGATAAAGTAAAAGGTTTTATTCTGAAAGGAGGCGCGACGATTGGTTATATCTCTTTACCGGCTTTTTATACCGACTGGGAGGACAACAAAGGGATCAACGGCTGCGCTAATGATGTAGCCAGGGAAATTATTAAGCTGAAGAAAGAAAATATGGAGGGGTTGATCCTGGACCTTCGTTATAACGGGGGCGGCTCTATCCAGGAGGCGGTGGAGCTGTCGGGCATATTCATCGATGCCGGACCGGTGGCGCTGATAAAGACAAAAGACCCCAAAGTCGTTACGCTGAAAGATGTCAACCGGGGAACGGTCTGGGATGGTCCCCTGCTGTTACTGGTCAACGGATCCAGCGCCTCCGCCTCGGAAATGGTAGCGGGCACGTTGCAGGATTACAACCGGGCGCTGATCGCAGGCTCCCCTACTTACGGGAAGGCTACCGCACAAGTGATCCTGCCCCTGGATACCAGCATCGACCTGAATACCTTTAATGGCCAGACAGCCGCAACTACTTATATCAAGCTCACGACTTCCAGGTTATACCGTATCACCGGCGCCACGGCACAAATGAATGGTGTCCAGCCTGATATTTCTTTGCCTGAGCCGGTGAATGCCCTACAGCAACGGGAGGCTGATGAGAAATTCGCGCTCCGCCCCTCTACCATCGAGGCTAATAAGTATTACAAACCTTTGCCTCCCCTGCCCGTAGCGGCTCTTGCCGCCAGCGCCAAAAAAGAAATGGATTCATCTTCCTTTTTTAAGGAGGCCCTTACACATACAGAGCAGGCAAAGAAAACGGCCGGCAAGCAGGACATTTCTTTATTTCTGGACGATGCCCTGCAGGCAAGGAAAAAAAGATCTTCCGACCCGTCTTCAGCAATAACTGCCCAGCCTGATAAAAATCCCGTATTCAGCGTGGACAACCTGAGTTATGAAAAGCAACGGCTGCAGGCCGATCCCGACCTACAGACGATCAATGAGGAAAGGAAGAAGATATTGCTGGTCGACCCTTATATAAAGATCGCTTATCAACTGGCCGCCGTGATGATAAAATAACTGTTTATAATTTATACAAACCCCCTTCTATATGCCCCTTTTTTACAATACCCCGAAACATTATTTGTTTACCCTGCTCATTTTCCCCTTCTTGTGCCTGACATCTCCTTCCAGGGCGCAAAATAATATGGACAACCCGGGAGATTACATTACGGCGATCACCAGGGCCCGCGGTGAAATGGATACCAAGTATATGCAATACCTGAGCGCAACTGCCCATAGCCGGCGAGCGCGTAAGGTGGAGAAGCTCCGGCAGGAGGTGCTGGATAATATCACGGAGAGCAAATATAAAACGACGGACCTTCCGCTTTATAAAGGAGATAATTCCCTGCGCAAGGGCAGCATTGACTATATCCAGCTATGTTACATCGTCTTTAGCGAAGATTATAAGAAGATTGTCAATATGGAAGAGCTGGCCGAGCAGTCCGTCGATGAGATGCAAGCCTATCTGCTATTGCAGGAAAAAGTAGGCGATAAGCTCAACCAGGCTTCCGCCGACCTGGAGAAGATCACCCAGGACTTTGCCGCTAAATATCATGTTACGTTGAACCAGGAGAAAAATGCCCTTGGCGAGAAAATGGAGACAGCCGGCAAGCTCAATACATATGTCAATTCCATCTACATTATTTTTTTCAAATGTAACTGGGAGGACGGGCAAATGGTGCTGGGCATGAACAACAAAAAGGTGAATGACGTGGAGCAGTCGCGCAGCGCTCTGCTCCAGTATGCCAATGAGGGGCTGAAGATGCTGGATACGTTGAAACCTTTCGAAGGCGATCCCTCTCTTGCCAATGCCTGTAAGCAGGTATTACTTTTTTATAAGCAGACCGCTGAAAAAGATGTTCCCAAACTGACGGACTTTTATCTCAAGCAGGATGAGTTCGCCCGGCTAAAAAAATCCTTTGACGATAAGCCGGCCGGCAGCCGGACCCAGGAGGATGTCAATAGTTTCAATAAGGCTGTTAAAGAGGTGAATGCTTCCGTCAATTCTTTTAATCAAACGAATACGCAGGTAAACAATAATCGCAGCCAGGCGTTGAACAGCTGGCAGGAGACGGAGAAGAAATTTGTGGATGAGCATATGCCGCATTATAAATAAGATTGTTTGCCGGGGAATGGCTGATTATTTGATCTCAAATTATAAAAAGCAAAAACGAACAGGATGGCTAATAACAAGGTTTGGTTTATTACGGGGTCTTCCCGCGGGTTTGGACGGATCTGGGCAGAGGCAGCCCTGCAACGGGGAGATAAGGTAGCGGCAACGGCGAGAAAAACAGATTCCCTGAACGATCTGGTGGCCCAATATGGGGAAGCTGTATTGCCGATTGCCCTGGATGTGACGGACAGAACAGCCTGTTTTGCCGCGATAAAACAGGCCCATGAACATTTCGGGCGCCTGGATGTCGTCATCAACAATGCCGGATATGGTCATTTTGGAACGATCGAGGAGATCAGCGAAAAAGAGGCGCGTGATCAGATGGAGACCAATGTATTCGGCGCCTTGTGGGTGACCCAGGCTGCGATCCCCATCATGCGGGAACAAAAGTCAGGGCATATCCTGCAGGTTTCCAGCATCGGAGGAGTAACTACTTTCCCCAATATCGGCATGTACCATGCCAGCAAATGGGCCCTGGAAGGATTTTCGGAAGCGCTGTCCCAGGAAGTAGAGCAGTTCGGCATCCATGTTACGTTAATAGAGCCGGCCGGTTATGAGACCGACTGGGCAGGCAGCTCCGCTACCCGCAGCCAGCCGATCAAAGAATACGATGAGCTGAAGGCAAGGCCGCGCCCTACCACGGCGGCTAAAAGGGGAAATCCACAAGCTACGGCTACGGCGATCCTTACCGTGGTGGATAGCGAGCAGCCCCCTTTACGGCTTTTTCTGGGAACGTTGCCATTGCCTTTGATCAGGGAGCGTTATCAGCAGCGGATGGCGACCTGGGAGAAGTGGAACGATGTGGCGGTGGCTGCGCAGGGGAATTAGTGGTTTCACTGCTGCTGAACATACAGACATGATAACCGCTGCATAGTGCAGGTCTATAGTCCCCGCACTATGCAGTAAGTCATATAATCGGATTCCGGTACGGCAAGTCCCCTGGCTGCTGCATTAGCTGCCAGCTGGCCCCGATGGTGAGCGCCATGTAAAAATATATGGTTCACGATGTCCGCAATAAGCGGCTCATAACGCTGGCCATTGAGGCGAACGACAGTGATTCTTTGTGCCAATCGCACCTCGTCTATCCCCTTTAAAAAGGCGGTGTTATCCGCTGCCAGCGCCAATAATTCGTCCTTATTCTCTATCTGCCACAGATCTTTGTTCCATTCTATTTCCCTGATCCGTTCTATCCAGGCTCTTTCGCCTTTTATAATATGATTTATCAGCCGGCATAGGTGCTGATCGGCCGGATCCCGGCCATAGATCATTTCTATCCATTGCTGGTTGGCCCACTGGTTGAAAGAAATTTGATGATGTAAATGGGATGATGTCATTGATTATAAGTTCTTGTAGCTTGCAACTGTATTCAATGGCTTACGACCGGCAGCGCACCCCGCTTGTGCTGGTATTTGAACGCAAATGGAAAAACGATCCCCAGCAGGAGGGCATACCCGGCGAAGACGAACCAGATGCTGTGCCAGTCCTTGACGCCGTCCACGGTGAAATGGTCCACGACCCAGCCGCTGCCGACGCCGCCCAGGAAAGCCCCGAGCCCATTGGTCATGATCATGAACAAACCCTGGGCACTGGCCCGGATGGTGATGGGGGCTTCTTTTTCGATGAACAGCGAACCGGAGATATTGAAGAAATCGAAGGCCATCCCATAGACGATCATGGAGAGCACGAGGAAAATCAGGCCGCTGCCGGGATTGCCGATGCCGAATAAGCCAAAGCGGAATACCCAGGCGAAGATGCTCATGATCATTACTTTTTTTATACCGAACCGGTTGAGGAAAAAGGGAATGGTTAGAATGAAAAGGGTTTCGGAGATCTGGGATATGGAAGTGAGGAGATTGGGATGTTGCACCCCAAAACTATCCGGATAGACCTTGGAAAAGTCGCTGATAAAGGGTAGGCCGAATGCGTTCGTGATCTGCAAAGCGGCGCCCAGGAACATGGCGAAAAGGAAGAATACGGCCATTTTCCGTTGTTTGAACAGGACAAAGGCATCCAGGCCCAGGGAAGAGGCAAAACTTTTCTTTTCCGTTGTCTTCACAGGCGTACAGGCGGGCATGGTGAAGGCGTAGATGCCCAGCAATAACCCGGACCCGGCACTGACATACAGTTGCATCGGGCTGGCCGTCCAGCCGCAAATGTCCACCGCCCACATGGCGAAGATAAAGCCAACGGTCCCCCAGACACGGATCGGCGGGAAGATCTCTACGATATTGAAGCCTTTTTTCTCCAGCACGATATAGGATACGGTATTGTTCAAAGCGATGGTTGGCATATAAAACATGGCATTGAGCAGCATAATGATGTAGAGAGTGGGATAATCATGGATCGTGGAAGCCCAGATCAATAATCCCGCTCCGATAATATGGCAGGTTCCCAGCAGCCTTTCCGCATTGATCCACCGGTCAGCCAGGATGCCCAGCAACCCCGGCATGAAGAGAGAGGCTATCCCCATGGTGCCATATACACTTGCTACTTCCCCGCCGGTGAATTTCAGCGTTACGATCATGTATTTCCCCAGTGAGATAAGCCAGGAGCCCCATACGAAAAATTGCAAAAAATTCATGAGGATGAGACGAAGCTTGATATTCATCATATTACCCGGGGTTGATTTTGGTTTAATTAGGGAAGATAAAGAATTTTCGTAAGGAAAATGGCCCCTGGCGGCTTGCGGGGCCCATAAAAAGACATATATGGATCCAGTTAATGTTTCTACCCTAACAATCTATGACTTAATCCACGACTCAATCTATGAGTTAATTCATAACTTTGCTACAGAATAAAAAGAATCGCCATGAGCACAAAGACCCAGGTAGAAACTATTATAAGAACGACGGACAAGGGATTGCAGCTAATCGGAGAAAAGGTACTTGCAGGAGAACGGATAACGCCGGCCGAAGGATTGGAACTTTTCGGGAAGGGAGGACTTCCCTATTTAGGCGCTCTCGCCAATCATGTTCGCGAAAGATTGCATGGCGACAAGACGTATTTCAATCGTAATTTCCATATAGAGCCCACCAATGTCTGTGTTTTCACCTGCAACTTTTGCGCCTATTCCCGGGTCTATGCACACCGCGACGAAGGCTGGGAATTGACCCAGCAGCAGATGCTGGATATCGTAAAAAAATATGATGGCAAACCTGTCACGGAGGTCCATATCGTAGGCGGCGTCCACCCGAAGATGAACCTCGAATTCTTTATCGAACTGCTCCAAAAGATAAAGGCACATCGTCCCGATCTCCATATAAAAGGTTTTACCGCTGTGGAACTGGACTATATGTTCCGTAAGGCAAAGCTAACCGTAGAAGAAGGCATGAAAAGATTACACGAGGCCGGGCTGCAATCAATGCCGGGCGGCGGCGCCGAGATCTTCCACCCCGACATCCGCGATGTCATCTGTCCCGACAAGGTCGATGCCGATGGCTGGCTGAAGATCCATGAAGCGGCTCACCGGGAGGGTATGCATACGAATGCTACCATGCTCTACGGTCATATCGAATCTTATGCCCATCGCATCGATCATATGGAGCGCCTGCGGGAGCTGCAGGACAGGACCGGAGGTTTCAATACGTTCATTCCCCTGAAATTCCGGAATAAGGACAATGATATGAGCCATGTGCCTGAGTCCTCGGTGATAGAGGATATGAAGCTCTATGCCGTCGCCAGGTTATATATGGATAATTTCCCTCATCTGAAAGCTTACTGGCCGATGCTGGGAAGACAGAATGCCCAGCTGACCCTCTCTTTTGGGGTCAATGACCTGGATGGCACCATCGACGATACCACAAAGATCTATTCGATGGCAGGCAGCGAGGAGCAGACCCCCAGTCTGTCTACGGCTCAGCTGGTGTCCCTGATCAAGCAGGTGGGACGGGAGCCGGTAGAGAGGGATACGTTATATAACGAGGTGAGGAACTATAAGGATATCGACCTCAATACGATCGAAATGGATGTTTCGTTGAATTAAGGGGTTATCAATTTTTACTCCGTTCGCAAAGATTTTACCGGGTTCATCGTGGCTGCCCTCAATGACTGATAGCTGACGGTGAGCAGGGTTACCACCAGGGTGCCTGCGCCGGCAAGGGCGAAGATCCACCAGGATAGCCCCGTATGATGTTGATAGCTTTGCAGCCATTTTTGCATAAGGAGATAACCGATGGGCATCGAGATAAAAAAGGAGATGACCACCAGCTTGAAGAAATCCTTTGACAGCAGGCCCCAGAGAACGATGACCCGGGCGCCAAGCACCTTGCGGACTCCGATCTCTTTGGTGCGCTGTTCGGCTACGAAGGAGGCCAGCCCGAAGAGACCCAGGCAGGAGATGAAGATGGCCAGTGAGGTAAAGACAGCAGCCAGGTTGCCAATACGTTCTTCGGCTTCGAACTTACGTTCGTATTCTTCATCCATGAACTGGTAGACAAAGGGACTGCTGGGGTTGTATTTTTTGAAGAAAGGAGCCAGTGCGTCGAGGGTCGCATGTACGGATTTGCCTGGGTTTAGCCGCATAGTGATAGTGTTCACATATCTGTCTCCCAGAAAGATAGCCGGTGAAACATCTTCGTAAGGGGAATTGGTGATCATGTTGTTGACGACGCCGATGACCCTGTAGCTTCTTCCAAAGAATTTTACGGTCTCGCCCACAGGATGGGGAATGCCGATGGCTTTAACGGCTGCATCGTTCAGGATCATAGCGCTGGAATCCGTGGCAAATTCGCGGCTGAAGTCACGACCTTGCAGGACATGCCAGCCTATCGTCTTGCCGAACTCCCGCGATACGTTGACATTGCGGAAAAAAATAGTTTGCTGGCCGGGTGTCTTGCCCCTCCAGTCCAGATCGTTGCCATCCTCAAACCCTGTGACCTTCATGTTGGATGTGGCCATGGAAGCTACCAGGTGTTGCTGTAAAAGCTCATCACGCAGCGCCTCGTAATGCGTATATATATCCGGGGTGTTCATGTCGATAGTAAGCAGCCCTTCCCGGTCATAGCCGACGGGCTGATCCTTCGCATATTGGATCTGGCGAAAGACGATAACGGTCCCGATTATGAGGATCAGCGACACACTGAATTGCAGCACCACCAGGATCTTTCGCGGCAGGGAGGCATAACGCCCGGGACGAAATGTCCCTTTCAGCACTTTTATCGGATCGAAATGCGAAAGGTAAAAGGCCGGATAGCTGCCGGCAAGAAAGCCGGTGATCCCGATAAAAGCCATAGCGAGGGTCCAGAAAAGTAGATTACCCCAGGGCACGGACATGGTTTTAGCGGCTATCGAATTGAAGAAAGGCAGGGAGACCTGCACCAGCACAATCGACAGGACAAAGGCAAGGCTTGCCACCAGGATCGATTCAGTGAGGAACTGGAGGACAAGCTGTTGTTTGAGTGAGCCGACCGTCTTACGGATGCCCACCTCCTTTGCTCTTTTTTCGCTTCTGGCAGTGGACAGGTTCATGAAATTGATGCAGGCCAGCAGCAGGACGGATACCCCGATGATGCCGAAAAGCCAGACGAACTGGATACGACCTCCGGTGGCCTTGCCATTGGTAAATTCGTTGTAAAGATGCAATTTGTCCAGCGGGTGGATCAGGGCCTCTTCTTTGAGCTCCTTCACATATGGAGTGGGCAAATTCCTGACCCGTTGGGTAGCCTGTTCGGCGGTGATATGATCTGCCAGCTGAACATATAGCTGCCCGTTATGATCGTTCCAGGTGGTATTGTTGGCGTGATAGCCGTTGTCTGCATTGTTCCAGGGCAGGATCAGCCGGATGCCTGCAAAGGTCGTATTCTGAGGCAGGTCTTCATACACGCCACCTACTTTGAGTTCCAGCCGGCCGTCATACTTGAAAGTCTTATTGATGGGGTCGTCATAACCGAAAAGGGCTTTGGCCAGCGAGGCGGAGATCAGTGCGGTGCTGGGGTCCTTTTGTGAAGCCAGGCTGCCCCCGAGTATTTTAAAGGTGAACATCTCTGGTAGCTCGTTCTCTGCCCAGAGGGCGTTTGCCGTCAGTTTTTTATCGCCGGCAGCGATCAGGTGCCTGCTGCCGTCATGGACGAGGGCGACGCTGCTGAAGATATCCTTGTACTGGCTGCGGAAAGCCTTTCCCATCGGCATGGTCACGGTGGAGCCGGTATAGGTCCATTCGGGAGTGATCTGTGTGATCATCGCCTGTGCGATACGCTTATGATTGGTATGGTAGTGGTCGAAGGTCAGCTCGTCGGTGATCCATAGTCCGATAAGGATGGCGATGGCCATGCCTGTGGCGAGGCCGGCGATGTTGATGGCGCTATATCCCTTGTTCTTGAGAAGGTGACGCCACGCAATGCGGAAATAGGTTTTGAACATGGTTACTTTTTAGCAGTGTTAGTTAAATTACACGAACGCGTTGGGAAGCGTCTCAGGCCCCCGGAAAGGGATCAAGGGAAATGCCGGATTTCTTATCTGCTGAGGATCAATATACAATGAACAGGTCCGCAATATAAATGTGCGGAAATGATACAATGTGTGTGCGGTTGCGGATGCCGCAGCGGGTCAGGTGATCGCTAACACTCGCTTAGTCCCAGGGGGATCTGCACCGCCAGGCCCCCGTCGGACGTCTCTTTGTATTTGGAGTTCATGTCCTGCGCCGTGCTCCACATGGTGCTGATGACGGCATCCAGCGATACTTTCGCAAAATCGGGGGTGCTTTGCAAAGCCAGCTGGGAGGCGGTGATAGCTTTGATGGCCCCCATGGTATTTCTTTCGATGCAGGGGATCTGCACCAATCCGCCGATAGGGTCGCAGGTAAGTCCCAGGTGATGTTCCATGGCTATTTCTGCGGCCATCATCGCTTGTCGCTGGGATCCGCCCACACATTCCGTCAGTGCTGCGGCTGCCATGGCTGAAGATACGCCGATCTCGGCCTGGCATCCGCCCATTGCCGCGGAGATAGTAGCTCCTTTTTTGAAGATACTTCCTATTTCGGAAGCTGTCAGCATAAACTGAATGATCTTTTCCTCATTAAGCCCGTCACAAAAAAGGGCATAATATTGCAGAACGGCTGGGATCACGCCGGCTGCGCCATTGGTAGGGGCCGTGACTACTCGTCCGAAAGAGGCATTTTCTTCGTTGACCGCCAGGGCAAAACAGCTTACCCAGTCCAGGATATATTTAAAATCACTGCCGCCGGCCCGGATGGCCTGTACCCAGGATTCAAATCCGTCGTAGGTCCTTCCTCCGATCAGTTTCCTGTTGAGAGCCGCTGCCCGACGTTTGACATTCAGGCCGCCGGGGAGCATGCCTTCGGAATGGCAGCCCCGGTAGATGCATTCTTTCATGGTTTGCCAGATATTCAGGACTCCGCTGCGTGTCTCCCTGTCCGTACGCCAGGCGCCTTCATTTTCCATGACCACTTCACTGATGCTCATGCCCGTCTTCCGGCACCAGTGCAGCAGGTCTGCGTTAGTGTTGATGGGAAAAGGTAATTGTACAGCCGCGCCGCCGCCGGCCTCCTCCCCTTCTTTTTTTACAAACCCGCCTCCGATAGAGTACCAGGTCTCGGCCAGTTGGGTTCCGTTGCGGAGGGTTGCCAGGAAGGTCATGGCATTGGGGTGATAAGGAAGGGTTTCGGTATAGAGAAAGGAGATATCTGTAATGGGATCAAAGTCGATCTCCTGCGAGCCTTTTATACGGAGTCGTTTACGGGTAAGGATGCCCTGTATGGTAGAATCGATCATTCCGATATCGAAGGTCACGGGGTCTTCGCCGGCCAGGCCCAGCTGTATGGCGATGTCGGTGCCATGGCCTTTACCTGTCTTAGCCAGGGAACCGTATAATAAGACCTGCAGGGTGACGAGTTGGGAAAGATCATGTTGCTGTTCCAGGGAGGCGGTGAAACGTTGGGCTGCCCGCCAGGGGCCGAGGGTATGGGAGCTTGAGGGGCCGATACCGATTTTGAACATATCGAATACGGAAATGGATTCGTGTGGCAAGGGATGTGAGTTTTGGCAAAGATATTACCTTTCAGGTTTCTAATTAAAGGTTTACAATTTGGAGATTAGACCAAAAACATTAAATTGCGTTTCCTTCTTGCTATTCACTTTTCTTTGCTATTCATTTTTCATCTAAACCTTCTTTGCCCGTTGTGGGATGGGGCCGGTAAGACTCTTGTTGCGGCAGTAATAAATCTTTTATTAAATCCATCATATATGAGTCGAATCAAAATTTGTCCCCGGCACGGGGAAGCCATGACCGAAATATTTTGTACAAGCAAACGCCATAAAGGTGTAATTTGCTACCCTAAAAATGGTAGAGCTTTCCATTTTTGGGTATGCGAACGCTGTAGGGAAGATGCCCGTAAGAACTTATAGGCTTTTTGAAAAGCAATTTTAAACTATACGTTCCAGCATCTGACTTTTTATATGGGTGTCCTGCTATTCCTTTTCATCACCTTTCAATAGATGAGGTTATACCCCTTTTTGAACAGTGATGAAGTTATTTGATTTTAGAAAATCTTGCCGCGGCTCAAAAGAGCCGCTTACAGAACAAATATATAACCGTTTTACAACAATATCAAATTTTAATACAACTTTTTTATAACCTTATTCAAAGTGACAGATCAGAAAAACCCGGTAAGAGACCAAGGCCAAAGGATTATCCGGTTTCGGCAGTATGCCTTTTTATTGGAAAACATATACACACAAGTGGAAATAGCTGAAATGCTGGGCGTTAAAAAGGAGAATTTTCACAAATATTACCTTGATCCTGACACATCGCCCGGTATTAAATTCCTCAATAAATTCGATGAAGTTTTTGGAGGAAAGATCAAAATACTGATCGATTACCTGAAAACATACAATAAAGGGGATCTTTCATTAGTTGAGGAACAACCACGGGAAGAATACCTAAGATCAGGTCCCCTGAATGACTACATAGAATCATTAAAAGATCACATAAGAACATTAAAGGACGACCGAGAAATATCCAGGATAGACAGAGAGGCAGATAGAGGCCAAATTGCTTTCTTGCAACACCTTATAAACAGGCATTTACAGAATAATGTACCCGAAAAGACAGAAAGGCAAGTCTCCGGAGATTTTAATGTAAAAATCGTCGAACCGGAAAACGAACCCGGTGAAAGCGATAAAAATGAACGGGAATAAGTAGATAATTGGTGAAGACACCTACAAAAAAAAAAGCCCCTGTGGTTATGCAGGGGCTGTTAGCAGGTAGTTCATGGTTACTGCACATCAAGCAGATGTATATTAAAAATCAGGATAGAATAAGCTGGAATTACAATGTTGCCGGTAGTTGGTTCTTTTTGAGCCTGTCCCCCGTAACCGAGCGAAGGGGGAATATAAAGCCAAATGCTTCCTCCATTTTTAATTAGCGGCACCCCTTGCTGCCACCCATCGATCAGATTAGCCAGTTCCGTTGCAAAGCTGTTCTGCTGATCGAATAACTTTCCATTTGTCAATTGCCCCGTATAAGCCATGGTGATCTGAGAGCATTCCCCCGGCGTTGCCCCCATCCCGGCATTGTCAATCTTGTAATAGAACCCCCTGGGATGTAACGTTGCGCTAATGCCTACTGAGTCCAAATAATGCTTAACCTCCTGCTGTTCAGTCGTCGACGCTACAATTCCATCGTCACTATAAGAACATTTCTTCTTCGAACAGGAACTAAAACAACAGGCAGCTATTACTAAACACCACAATAAATTCCGCATGAATTTTTTTTACGCAAATATAGTCCCTGTAATTAAAGACAACCTCTTTCTACGAATTGCTGCACAAAATTAAAAAAAAGATATCTTTTTTAATTTTCGCCCTGCCGGCTAAGTAGTTCCCTGTAGCGTTGTTCATATTGGTCCCATTTATGCCGCTGGTAGAAAATGGCCGTGAACACTATAATGATCAGGAGGGCGACGAGCAGGACCATGGGATTGAAGTCGGTGCTGTTAGCCTCCATGGAAGCTCTTTTGTCCCATCCGGACTTTAGGCTGATAACGATGGGAACGGTGATCAGCAAGCCGATGGGTATTCCCACCAGGAACTGGCGGAGGGGCTTTTTCCGGCGATCCCGGTTTTGTTCCCAATACCGGATAAAATCCTTTTCTTCCTGTGTCAGCATGACTAATGGTTTGCCCTACAAAGGTAGCCAGGAGGCAGGATAATTTGTCATTTTCAATGTATTACGGGGAACTTTTTTTATCTTACGAGCTCAAAATCCATACGGTTTGAAACTACCTCAACTATTATCCCAGTTCTTATACCAGACCAGGAAACTGGATTTACCCGGAATCGGCAGTTTTGTGATGGACCCGGCCGCTGTGATCCCGGATGAATTGGATAAGAACGGGCAAAACGTTGCCGTAGGGATCAGCTTTAAAAATACGGTGATCGTAAACCCCGACGACGGGCTGGTCACCTTCATCAAGGAGCACACCGGCAAAATGAAGCCGCTGGCAGCGGCCGACCTGGATTTTTTCCTGACGTCCGGCAAGCAATTGCTCAATATCGGCAAACCTTTTTACCTGGAAGGGATCGGCACCCTGATGCAGAACAAGGAAGGCAGGCTGGATTTCGTCCCCGGGGAATACAGCACGGCCCGGCTGCAGGATCCGGCCACAGAGAAAAAGGAGCGGGAGGAAAAGAAGAAGACACCCACGCACTATGATGAGCCCCCCCGGGAGTATGCCCCAAGGACAAATACGGTCCGGCAGGCCCTCCTGCTGATAGGTCTTATCGGCGGCCTGGCAGCCATTGGATGGGGAGGGTATTATCTGTATAAGCGCAATACCTTCGTGGAGCCAAGCGCTGAAAATAAGCCTGTTGCCGAAAATCCCCCTCCTGTTATTCAGGATACTGCCACCCATGCTCCTTTAGACAGCGCCCAAGCTCCCGGAGCGAAGGATGTGGTGACAGCCAAACCTGCCGATACGCCTGCTCCGCCATTGACGACAGCCCCTCCAAAAGCCGGATCTGCCGAAGTTCCGGTAGTCGTTCCCCCCGGAACCGATCTGTATAAATTCGTTATCCTGGAAACGACGAAAAAAGGCAGGGCGCTGCGGAGATACAACCAGCTACTGGGCTATCAGCTGAATATAAAAATGGACCAGAAGGATTCGTCGTATTTCAAGCTTTATTTCCCCATTGCCGCAGCAGTCAGGGATACGACCCATATTAAGGATTCCCTGGTGGATATCTATGCCGCCCATGTCACCATTGAACATTAGAGCTACAAATTACTTATATGCGACCCAACGCAGCCTATTGGATAGAAAAGCTGAATCTAACCCAACACGTTGAAGGAGGGGCTTTCCGGGAAGTCTATCGCTCCTCTCTTACGCTCTCCCGCCAGTCCCTGCCCGTCTTTTTCCAGGGCGACCGGAATGCGGCCACCAGCATCTACTTCCTGCTGGAGAAAGGTGAATTTTCGGCTTTTCACCGGATTGCCTCGGATGAATGCTGGCATTTTTACTTTGGAGATCCGCTGCTGATCTATGAGATCGGGCATACCGGCGGCCTGACGGTGCATCGCCTGGGCAATGACCCGGAGAAAGGAGCGGCTTTTCATGCCATGATCCGTGCAGGAAGCTGGTTTGCCTCCGTACCGGCCGAAGAAAGCGAGTATGCGCTCGCAGGCTGCACGGTATCGCCGGGTTTTGATTTTGCCGAGTTCGAGCTGGCCGACAGGGAAACCCTGGCTCAGCAATACCCGGAGCATGGGGAGCTGATCAGGAAGCTGACGCGGTGAGAATGTCGCTAAATAAGAGAAGTGTAAGCTAAGAAAGATTAAAAACACATTAACTTTGCCGAATGTCTGAAGATTTGCACATTGCCGCCGGCAGCAAGACCGAGCGTTATGCTTCTCTCCTACCCCAGATCAGGGCCCTGACAGAAGGCGAAACAGATGGAGTGGCCAACCTGGCGAATATCGCAGCTGCCCTGAAGGAGCAGTTTGGCTGGCTTTGGGTAGGATTTTACCTGGTAAAAAACAATGAGCTGGTAGTAGGGCCTTTTCAGGGGCCTGTTGCCTGTACCCGTATCCGTAAAGGAAGAGGGGTATGCGGCACGAGCTGGGAGAAAGCGGAGACGTTGATCGTTCCTGATGTGGAGGCTTTCCCCGGACATATAACCTGCAGCAGCCTGTCCCGGTCGGAGATCGTCGTTCCTGTTTTTCACAAAGGGGAAGTTGTCGGTGTGCTGGATGCCGATAGTGTGGAATTGAACGATTTTGATACGGAAGATCAACGTTGGCTGGAGGAAATAGTGAAAGGGATACCGGGAATTAATAATTGAGCGGTAACGTATCTATAAAAACTGAAAAACACCCATTTAATATTATGACGAAGAATTTTGTTAGCGCTGGCCTTGGAATATTATTTTTTGCGTTTACCGCCTGCGGATCCGGCGGAGATTCGGGGAAAGCTGCGGCGGCTGCCTCAAAGGATACCACGATGAAGTCACCTGCCGATGTTACGGTCCCGACAACTCCCGGTGCGGCGGACACAGCCAATGTTCCGGCGAATTTCTCCGGAAAGGTGCCTCCGCCTGCTGTCATACTGGGCCGTAAGCAGGTGCCCGTTCTTTGTTATCACCAGATCCGGGATTGGAAGCCTACGGATTCCAGGATGGCGAAGGATTATATCATGCCGCCCGCCAACCTGCGCGAGCAGCTCAAAATGTTGCATGACAGCGGTTATCACAGCATCCTGCCCGATCAGCTCTATGCATACCTTACGAATGGCGCCGCTCTTCCCGACAAACCGATCATGCTCACTTTCGATGACACCGATGAGGATCAGTATACGGTCGCGTATCCAGAAATGAAGAAATATGGCTTCAAAGGGGTGTTCTTTATAATGACGGTATCGCTGGGCAGATTGCCCCACTATATGAGCAAGGACCAGGTGAAAGAATTATACAATGCCGGCAATGTGATCGGCAGCCATACCTGGGATCACCACAATGTGAAGAAATACCAGGGGCAGGATTGGGCGATACAGATCGACAAGCCTACCAAACAGCTGGAGGCTATTACCGGAACGCCTATTCGTTATTTTGCCTATCCTTTCGGTCTGTGGAACCGCGAGGCGCTCCCGGAGCTGAGAAAGAGAGGGTTTATCGGCGCCTTTCAGCTGGCTGATAAAATGGATCCCACTGATCCGCTGCTGACCATTCGCCGGATCATTGTTGCCGGGGGGTGGAATCTGAAGACCTTCGATAATGCGATACTCCACGATTTCAAATAAGTTTTTAAATAAAAATGGTCAGCCAGCGTGGCCATTTTTATTTTCTTTTTACTCTTCATTTCCCGCTCAGCCAGTCCCGGAACCAGTAGCCGGAGTTTTTGATCGTGCGCAGCTGGGTATTAAAGTCAACATGGATCAGACCAAAGCGGGCCCGGTAACCTTCGGCCCACTCGAAGTTATCCATCAGGGTCCAGGCGAAATAACCTTTTATATTGACGCCTTCCTTTTTTGCTTTTAACACGGCCAGCAGGTATTGCTGAAAATAATCGATTCGTTCCTGGTCGTTAACGGAGCCATTAATAAGCTCATCCTTATAAGCGGCCCCGCTCTCGCTGATGATAATTTCTTTTACGCCCCCATATAACCAGAAGCGTTTGATCAGGCGGTAAAAGCTATCCGGGTTGATCTCCCAGCCCATGGCGGTATGGGGTACCTTTCGCACCGAGGCTTTTACTTCGGAAGCCTGGACGATCGGGATAAGGGAGTTATGCCGGACCACGATGGGGAAATAGTTCTGAATGCCGATAAAGTCAAAATTGAATGCCATTCTTTCCGTATACTTCCAGCTTTTATTATGTAATTCGAGGCGTTCCAGGAATTTAAAATCCTCACGGGGGTAGCCTCTCCCCAGGGCCGGCTCGATAAACAGCCTGTTCAGAAGGATATCCAGCCTTTTGGCTGCCTGCAGGTCTTCGGGGGAATCGGTGTAGGGGATGACTTCCGAGCAGGAGAAGCTGGTGCCGATATGAGCGTCTTTTACCAGGGTACGGAGGATACGGCCTCCTTCGGCCTGGGCCAGGGTAGCATGGAATATAGCGGGGAGGAAATTGGAAAGTCCCATCCTGCCCGGGGCGTGTTTGCCCAACATATAACCCAGGCTGGTAAAGCCAAAAGGTTCGTTGAGCACGATCCAGTTCTTTACTTTATCCCCATATTCTTCCGCGCAAAGGGTGGCGTAACGGGTAAACCATTTCAGCATGAGGTGGCTCGTCCATCCTCCTTCTTTTTCCAGGGCCGCCGGCAGATCCCAATGGTAGAGCGTCACATAGGGGGTGAGACCCAGCTTGAGGCATTCATCGATCACCCGGTGATAAAAGGCGATGCCTTCTTTATTGACCCGGCCTATGCCTTCCGGCAGGATACGGGACCAGGAGATGGAGAAGCGGAATACGTTGAAACCGAGGGCTTTTGTCAGCAGGAGATCGTCCTTATAGCGGTGGTAGAAATCACAGGCGATGGCGGGTTTGCCGGCGCCCTTGATCTTTCCCTGGCGGCGGGAGAAGGTGTCCCAGATGGACAAACCTCTTCCGTAGCTGTTGTAGGCCCCTTCATTTTGTGCGGCTGCCATCGCCACTCCCCAGGAAAAATCATCTCCGAATTCTTTGGCTATCAATTTATGCAGCTGAGCTATCACCAGGCGGAATATTTAAGTCGCAAATTTTGGACGAAAGTATGTTACGGCAATATTATGATTGGGTTATTTTTTTCAAAGGGGCGGGTTTGGAGCGGGGGGAGGATAATAAGGCTCATGGATGCGGGGCGATAAACCGGAGGGGGTCCTGCCCGAATTCGCCGGCGTCGATCCAGCGGATGGAGGGGTCTTTGCGGAACCAGGTCATTTGCCGCTTGGCATAATGACGGGTATTTATTTTGATCTTTTCAATGGCTTCGTCGAGGGAGGAAAGGCCATCCAGGTAGTCGAAAAGTTCGCGGTAACCTACGGTCTGGAGAGCGTTTTCCTTTTTGTACGGGAGGAGGCCTTTTACCTCTTCCAGCAGGCCCTGTTCCATCATCTGGTCTACCCGGTCGTGGATTCGTTGATGTAATTGTTCTTTGGGCAGATGCAGGCCGATCTTTTCTATCCGGAAGGGGCGTTGTTTCTTTCCCTGGCGGCGGAAGGAGAGGATGGAGCGCCCTGTGGACCGTTGTACCTCTAATGCCCGCATCAGTCTTTGCGGATTGTGTATTTCTCCTGCTGCATAGAAAGCCGGGTCAGCGATCTTTATCTCCTGCTGCAGCCAGTCTATTCCGGAGGTCTCATATTCTGCCTGGATCCGCTCGCGGATGTTGGGGAGGGTGGCGGGGATCTCGTCCAGGCCTTCGGTGAATGCGCGGATGTAGAGGCCGGTGCCTCCGACCATGATGGCAGTGGGCTCTTCGGGGGTGGCTTGTTTGCGGAAGATCTCTTCCGTCCATTGAAGGGCCAGCTCTTCAAAGAGTGCGGCATTGACGTCCTGGAAAATGGAATGGGAGCTGATGAAATAGTGATGGACAGCCCGGAGTTCCCCCGGTGAGGGCTTGGCGACGCCGATATTCAATTCTGTAAAACACTGGCGGGAATCGGCAGAGATGATATCCGTGCGCAGATTTTGAGCCAGGCGGATGGCTGCCGCTGTCTTGCCTACGGCAGTTGGCCCCACGATGACTATGACGGTTGGCTGATTCAAGTTCGTTGGCTTGCGGCCGGCTATTCTTCTGCGGCCGGCTCTTCGCCTTCTTCTTCCGCTTCTTCATCGCTGGTCTCTTCGGCTGCAGCATCTGTGCCGTCCTGTTCTTTTACATTAAAACCTTCCGTAACTTTTGTAAGGTCATATTTTTCTTCTATCTCGGTCAGCTTATCGCCTACCAGGCCTTTCGTGCCGTATTGAGATGGCGGGATGCCCTCTGATTTGACAACGGCGGGATAGTCCAGCTTACTATTCTCTTCTTTTGATACATTGATCAATTCGACAAGAAAACCCCAGTTACGCACGAAGTCGTAGGTGTACATGAATTTTTGATTCGGGTCGCGGATCTCGGATCCGATGGTAGTGGTTTCCATCATCAAAGGCTCGACCTTATACGTTTTTTCGTACTTGTCCAATGAGATCTCTCTTCCCCTTTGCCAGTTATCGTTACTGCGA
Organism: Chitinophagales bacterium; assembly: GCA_015655015.1. GTDB lineage: Bacteria > Bacteroidota > Bacteroidia > Chitinophagales > Chitinophagaceae > Puia. The sequence goes on from JAATFV010000026.1 coordinate 58,469, forward strand.
TAGAAAGTGGCCTGATGCTTACTGTCAAATTCATAAGCTTTCAGGATCACCTGATGCAGCTGCAAAAAAGTCTGGGTATGTTTGATTACTACATCCCTGTAAATGCTATCATCTTCCTCAAAATAAATCCTGAATTTCAATATTGCCATAATAGACACGAATTAACGCTAATCGGGACACAAATTAACACGAAATATCGGAATTATGCTATTTAACGGCTGTCAAATTCAATTCCGCCGCTTTTTTCATCATAAAATCCTGAGCCGCATCCACATTATTTTCGATCACTCCGTCCAGGATCGCTTCGCGGATAGCGGTCTTAAGATCGCCAACTATTTTGCCGGGGGGTAATCCGAATTTTTCCATGATCATTTCCCCGGTGATGGGTGGCTGCCAGTTGCGTACGCGATCTTTTTCCTCTACTTCTTTCAGCCGCACCCGTACCATTTCAAAATTCTCCAGGTAACGCCGGACCTTTTGTTTGTTCTTCGAGGTGATGTCAGCTTCGCAGAGCATCATCAGGGCCTCGATATCGTCTCCGGCGTCGAAGATCAGCCGCCGCAGGGCCGAGTCGGTGATGTTCTCTTTCGTTAGGCTGATAGGACGCAAATGATATTCCACCAGCTTGCGGACGAAACGCATTTTCTCATTTTGCGGCAGCTTGAGCCGGGCAAAGATCCTGGGCACCATTCTGCCGCCTATCACTTCATGGCCGTGGAAAGTCCAGCCATGGTCTTTTTCAAAACGTTTGGTCGCTGGCTTGCCAATATCATGCAGGATGGCCGCCCAACGCAGCCAGAGGTCATCGGTATTCCGGCTGATATTGTCCAGGACCTGCAATGTATGGTAAAAATTATCCTTATGCCCCATTCCATCGATATATTCTGCTCCTATCAGGTCGACCATCTGGGGAAAGATGATGGACAGCAGGCCGCTCTTGTACAAAAGATCGAACCCTATGGAGGGTTTGGGGCTGAGTATGATCTTATTCAGCTCGTCTGTGATCCGTTCCTGTGAAATGATCGAAATGCGATCGGCATCGGTTTTGATGGCCTGGAAAGTGGGTTCGGCGATGGTGAAATCGAGCTGGGTGGCAAACCGTATGGCCCGCATCATGCGCAGGGGGTCGTCACTGAAGGTTTGCAAGGGGTCCAGCGGTGTACGGATTACACGAAGCTCCAGGTCCTGCAAGCCGTTGAAGGGGTCGATGAGCCGGCCATAGTCATCTGCATTGAGGCTGATGGCCATTGCGTTGATGGTGAAATCACGACGAAGCTGATCGTCTTCCACCGTGCCCGGCAATACGGCCGGGTTACGGGAGTCGGGGCTGTAGCTTTCTTTCCGCGCGCCGACAAATTCTATTTCCCAATCGCCCAGCTTGATCTGCGCGGTCCCGAAGTTCTTAAAGAAGGATACGGAAGGCCTGGGATGGAATTTATCCGCCACTTTACCTGCCAGCTCAATCCCATCTCCCACACATACGATGTCTGCGTCTTTGGTGGAACGGCCGATGAGCCGGTCGCGGACAAATCCCCCGATCAAAAAGCAGGGGGCATCCAGCTCTGCGGCTGCCTGAGCAATCTTCCGGAATACGAGCAACTCTTTATCTGTACACTTGATATCCATAATACGAAGGGCAAATTTATAAAGTTTGCAGGAGTTGGTCGTCCTCTATTTTATAGGCGCATTTAAAATGTCCCCTGGGGCAGGCTTTGTATCCATGCAGCCCGCAGGGGCGGCAGTCAAGGGGCTCTTTTATTTCCACAATGAACTTTTTATCCGAAAGGGGGCCAAAGCCAAAGGAAGGGATCGTCGAGCAATAAACGGCTGTTACCGGTGCATTGACGGCTGAGGCAAAATGCATGGGGGCCGAGTCATTCACGTAGTTCATGACGGCATCTTTCATCAGTGCAGCCGATTGAAGGAAGGAGAGCTGGCCGCTGAGTATCGTTATGCCCGGGCGGGTTGCCTTCGTGCTGATCTCTTCGCAGAGGCTGCTATCGGAAGGAGCGCCGAGCAGGTAAATCTTATAAGAAGCAGGGACCTTATTGATAAAACCGGTCCATTTGTCTTTGGGGTATTGTTTGGTGAACCAGACGGAGGCGGGACTGATGGTGATATAGGGCGATGACTTGTACTCCCCTACCCTGTTGTAGTCCTGCTGCGAGGGATAAAGGCGGGGGCGGGCGGGTGCAGCGTCGGTGAAATCGCGGATCAGCTCCTGGTTGCGCTCTATTTCATGCCGTGGAACAGGATGACCGGGAGTGACGGATGCGGCAGTGATGCCGGGTCCGATGGATGCAGGTACGCTGACGACATGGGGTATCCTTTTGGAGAAGAAGCGGCTCAGGGGGTTCTTATCGAAGCCGATGGTCTCTTTTGCTCCTGAAAAAACCGTCAGCAAGCCGGTAGCGGCAAAGCGCTGCACGTTGATCACCTTATCGTATTTTTTATGGCGGATCTTTAATCCCATTTTCCATAAATTGCGGAGCTTGCCTTCTTTTTTATCCCATACGAGGACTTCGTGCAGGAACGGATGCGCGGCGAGCAGGGCTTCATTGCCTTTTCGCACCAGGAAATCTATTTGCGCTTCGGGTAAGTGCCCGTGTAATTTTTCAAGGATACCCGTTGCCAATACCACGTCACCTATAAACGCTGTTTGTATGACCAGGAATTTTTGCACGGTGCAATTTACACTTAAATGCTGAACCGGCGAAAGGAGTTCGCGCTCCGCTTATGGCCGGATGACGGTGACCGATCCGTCCCTGTTCCATTTCACGATGGCAGAGGGTTCGCGGGGGGAAAGGTCGTTTTGCCTGTACTGTACGATCGTATCTACTCCTTTTTTAATCTGATCATCGACCTGTTGGAAAAAAGCCGGTGCCGGATGGGTGGAAATATTTGCGGAAGTGGATACGATGGGCTTGCGGAACCTTTTAATAAGATGTCTGCAAAAAGGATCTTTTGTTAACCGGATGGCTACCGTGCCGTCGGACCCGGTGAGGTTGTCGGCCAATCCGACCGGGCTTTCATAGATGACTGTAGTAGGTTTTTGTACGGTATGGAGGAAGTCGAATACCCGAAGATCGGGTTGGCTGGTATACTTCAGCACATCGCGTTCGTCCGCCATGAGAACGATCAGGCTTTTTGTCTCCGCCCGCTGCTTGAGCGCAAAGATCTTTTTTACGGCAATTGGGTTGGTGGCGTCACACCCTATTCCCCAGATGGTGTCGGTGGGATAGAGGATCAATCCACCTGCCTGTAGTGTAACGAGACAATTCTCTATGTCGCTGAGAAAATCCGGGGTGTCGTTGTGTCCTTCCATTGACACGAAGGTATTTTCTTTTCGGGAAAACGGGTCTTGCCCGGGAAAACGAAGGTATTTTCTTTGGGAAAAAGCTTGTCCGGGTGAAGGCATTTTCTTTTTGGGAAGCTGCTTGTCCGGGGAGCGGTTTTTAGGAATGGATTTCCGGGGGGTATTTTTGAAATGGATTTACTTACTTACTGGTAGGTAAGTTTTTTAAACAGCGTCAATTACTCTGTATGCAGTAAGTTTTGCAAAAAAAATATGGTTGTTTGGAAACAACTGCTCTCCATGCAGTAAGTTTGCCCAAAAAATTATAGATGGAATTGAAACAACTGATCGCGGAAGCCTGGACCAGCCGGGATTTATTAAAAGAAGCCCGCCATGCGGATGCGGTAAGGGCCGTTATCGAAGAAGTGGATAAGGGAAGACTGCGGGTGGCAAGCCCGGTGAGTGCTGCCGCGGGTGGACCGAATGCAGGGGGAATACCAGGTGGTGGAGCAAGTGTGGCAGATGCGGGTGGATCGGGCGCAGCTAACGGATGGCAGGTGAATGAATGGGTCAAGCAGGCGATCCTGCTTTATTTCGGAATTCAGCCCATGCAGACCTGGGACCTGGCGCCTTTTGAGTTCTATGACAAGATGTTGTTGAAAAAGAATTATAAAGAGCTGGGCGTACGGGCGGTCCCGCATGCCGTAGCCCGCTATGGGGCCTATCTGGCGAAGAACGTCGTTTTGATGCCCAGTTATGTAAATATCGGCGCCTATGTAGACGAGGGTACGATGGTGGATACCTGGGCTACCGTCGGGAGCTGCGCGCAGATCGGGAAAGGGGTGCATCTCAGCGGCGGTGTAGGGATCGGCGGTGTATTGGAACCTTTACAGGCAGCCCCGGTGATCATCGAAGACGGCGCCTTTCTGGGAAGCCGCAGTATTGTTGTAGAGGGCGTGATCGTGGAAAAAGAAGCGGTATTGGGGGCGAATGTGGTGTTGACGCAATCCACCAGGATCATCGATGTGAGCGGTGTTGAGCCGGTAGAGTACAAAGGCCGGGTGCCTGCCCGCAGCGTAGTGATCCCGGGTAGTTATCTGAAGAAATTTCCCGCCGGAGAATACAGTGTGAATTGCGCCCTGATCATCGGGCAGCGAAAGCCAAGTACGGATCTCAAAACGAGTCTGAATGACGCGCTAAGGGAGTTCAATGTATCTGCATAAAGCAACAGACAAAAATAATTTGCTGAAGGGGTTTCTCATTTCTTTTACGGGCGCTGTCCTGTTCTCGACCAAGGCTATTATTATTAAAAGAGCTTTCCATGCCACGTCGACGGATGCGCTGACCTTGTTAACGCTCCGGATGTTGTTCTCCCTGCCGTTTTACCTGGTCGCTGCCTGGTGGGGCAGCCGGAACGAGGATAATATCAAAATGACGGGAAGGCAGTGGGGTTATGTGGTCCTGTTGGGATTGCTGGGTTATTATCTCAGCAGTTATTTTGACTTTGTAGGGTTGCAGTATGTATCGGCGGGGCTGGAACGGCTGATCCTTTTTCTTTATCCCAGTTTTGCTGTACTGATCAATGCCGTGCTGTTTAAAAATCCGGTGAACCGGGTACAGCGATGGTCTTTATTGCTGACGTATACCGGGATAGGGATCGCCTATTTCGGAGAATTGAAAGTGGATACGGGCAATGTGAATTTCTACTGGGGCAGCTTCCTGATCTTTCTCTGCGCGATCACCTATGCCTGTTACCTGGCAGGCAGCGGAAGGATGATCCCTATATTGGGCGCGGCTAAGTTCACCACCTATAGTATGCTGGTGGCTGCGGGAGCTGTGCTGCTGCATTTCTTTTTGCATAGCTTGCTGAGTGGACAGGCTTTTGCGGGTACGGGTAGCTCCGGGGCCGGTTTTGCAGGAACCGGCGGGGGCGCAGGAGGTATCGGGCAGATGGGCGCCGGTGGTGTTCTGCATGGGAGCGCCGGTAGTGTTGCGCATGAGGACGCCGGTGGCCTGATGGGCGGGAACGGCCTTTGGGGGTATGGTATTTTGCTGGCCTTATTCGCTACCGTTATTCCTTCCTTTATGTTATCTGCGGGAATGAAGCGGATCGGGGCCAATAACGCGGCGATCGTTACCAGCATCGGGCCCGTTTCTACCATCCTGCAAGCTCATTTTATCCTGGGGGAGAAAATTTTTACAGAACAACTGGTAGGAACGGGCCTGGTGATCCTGGGTGTCCTGCTGATCGGCTGGCAGGGCAGACGGAGGGCCGTCGGGGGTCAACCATGAGAGGACCGGTTTGCCTATTAAGCCGGTATCCCTGCCGATGCGGCATATACCTGCTGTAAATATTCCCTTAGCGAAACGGGCTTTCTTCCCAATAATTTTTCCAATGTCGGATCTGTATGATCGAACTCGCCCTGCCGGGCCGCTTCGCTGAAACCGGCGAACAGACCGATATACTGATCAGGTACTCCTGCTTTTGCCATTTCCGTTTGAAATACTTCCCGGGTGGGAGCTATATATTTGACGGGCTTGCCGGATACTTCGCTGATTATTTCAGCGATCTCATTGTAAGACCAGGCTTTGTTGCCGTTAATTTCGTAGCTCTTGTTCTCATGTCCTTTAGTGGTCAGGATATTAGCGGCGGCCTCTGCCATGTCGGTCCGTAAGGCATAAGCCACTTTGCCTTCTCCTGCAGGCAGGAAGATAGTACCTGTTTCCAATACTTTGTCTCCGATAAATATGGGGAGCATATCCATGTAAATGTTATTCCTGAGAATAGTGTAGGCCATTCCTGACTCTTTCAGCCCTTTTTCCGTTTCCAGGTGTGCTTTGGCTACAAAAGCGATCGGAGAAGACGTCGTCTCGTTCTTTCGCTGGAAGCTGGTATATACTACATGTTTCACCCCGGCCTCCCTGGCGGCCTTTACCACATTGGCCTGCTGAGGGGTCCTGTTCGCAATATCATTGCCGGAGACGAAGAGTAATTGGTCAATGCCTTTGAATGCTTTCACCAGGGAGTCATAATCCGCGTAATCCCCTACCCTTATTTCTACACCCCGGGCTTTTAAGATTTCCACCTTTGCGGGATCTCTTGCCAATACGGCAATACTTGAAGCGGGGGTATTTTTCAGCAGAGAGGTAACGACTGCGTTCCCGAATGGGCCTGTGGCTCCTGTTACTAAGATCATTTTATTTTAATTTTAATTGTTTATATTTGTTAGTGACGCTCAATTGAACTGTTACTAACTTTAAGAGAGTAACAATCCAAAGATAAGCAGATCAAGGATGCCGAACAAGAAGGCACGTGAAAATCAGTCAGTTACTTTGAAGAAACTAACATTGAAAATCAACCTGATATGGTAGAAAATAATTTTGAAGATTTTTTGCATCGCGCCAATTGTCCTGTCCGGCAGGTATTGGATCGTTTTGGGGATAAATGGTCTACACTGATCCTCCTGTACCTGTACAAGCGGGGAACGATGCGATTCAACCAATTGAATACAGCTATCACGGATATTTCCCAGAAGATGCTGACGGTTACGCTGAGGTCGTTGGAGGCGGATGGGCTGATATCCCGGAAGGTCTATCCGGAGATACCGCCGAGGGTGGAGTATCAGCTAACGGAATTGGGACAAAGCCTGATGCCGTTCCTGGAGTCTTTGACGGGCTGGGCGGAGAAGAATATCGGTACTATTTTGCAGAGCAGGGAGCGGTTTGCGGGGAAGGGGGCGGTGGCGTAGAACGCCTGAAGAGAACGCAATGTCATTACCGGAAGCTTCCAGCCAGTTAAGCAAGATGGCTGATTCTGCAAAAAGCTGGCGTTGCCGGGCCGGGAAAGAGCCGCTCAGACAGCCCGATACCAACAGGGCAACGCCATATTAAAGCAGGCGGTTCCTATGCTACTCCGCTCTTATGCAGATAGGAGGGCCCGCACTTCCTGGTCAAACGTGTCTATTCCATAAACAGGTGTCTATTTGTTAAAGGGATAATAATTCAGCGCCGGGTGGAGTCCTTCACTGATGGTAATATAGCCCTTGCCATCTTTTGTAAAGGTGATCCCCTCACCCTGTTGTTCCGGTATATATGGCAACAGCTCCGCCGGCCTGCTCATGGCCTGTTCCACGGTCTCCCCGTCACCACGGCGCCAATAATAGATCTTATCCAGGCTTTTGATGACGATATGATGCCCGTCTTTTGAAATCGTCCCGGACGTGATCCAGGTATGCGGTAAGGTGATCAGCTTTTGTAAAACGACCTGGTCGCCATTGCGGAACGCAGGATCGGGCACCTTGTACAGGCTCACCTGCTGCTCCCGCTTGCTGACGATATAGATATTCCTGCTCAGCGGATCAACCAGTAAGGTCTCGGCGTCCCTGGGGCCTCCGGGATAACGTATGATCAGCGAATCAGCTTCTACCATAACCTTACCAGCTCCCGGCAGGCCCGCGGGTTCTTCAAAACGATAGATTAGCACGTGGTCTCTCCGGGCTCCGTTATCACCGGTTTCCGATACATATACATAACTTTTACCGGTCTCGGGGCCTGCGCCTGTGGCAATATCCTCCCAATCATAATTGCGGACTCCTTGTATAACATAGGTGCCGGCCAGCCTGGCATGATCGTCCAGCAGGTAGGTCTCCGGCTCTCCGCCGCTGTCGTTATGGGTCCAGAAGCAGCCAGGCAGCGTATTGCTGGCCGCCAGCCCCGAAGCTTCATTCACCACTTCCGCATCCACATTGCCCATTACCAGCGGTTTGTTCAAGGCGTTTTGCAGGTCCCTGACGATCAGCTTGCTTGCCTGAATATCTTTGCGGCTATAATCAAATCCACTCCCTTCTTCAAACCGGCCGCTGGGCCTTGCGGCATCCGACTGATAGATCTTTCCCCATGGGTCGATGATCACATAGAACGGGTAGTGAGACCAGTTATAGTCTTTCATGATCGTGCTGTTCTTTCCCATGTTGACGTTGATCCCGGCTGAATCGATCCCATATTTGCGGACGGCCTCTTTCCATTTTGCGATGTCCGAATCATAATTGACATATAAAAAGACAACGTTCTGATCTTTGAATAACTCATGGAGCTTTTTGGAATAGGGGAATTCGAAGATGCAGGGCCCGCAGGTAATGCCCCAGAAGTCCATGTACACTACTTTCCCTTTAAAATCTTTCAGGCTTACTTCGTGACCGTTCAGGTCCTGTAATGTAAAAGCGGGGGCGGTTTTTCCGGGAGCGGCAGCCAGGTAATCGCTCATCATGGATTGTGCGGCGAGCTTAAATTTCTGCACATCACAGTGCGCCATGAAATAGCGGTAGGCGCTGTCATATTTCCCCAATGCCTTCTGGTGGAATGCATTTCCCAGGATGGTCAGGTATATCAGCCATCTGGCCTTTCCGGTCAGCTTGTTATCCTTTTCCAGGAGGGCAAGCTGTTGCCCCGGGCCAGGATATTGGCTGTCGGGCATTGTTTTCAGCCCGTTTTGAAGGGCAAAACGATACGTGAGCAGGTTTAGCAGGAAATTGGAGTAGTTGGCTTTCAGCTCATAGGTGGCCGGGTCCTGCAATTTAGATAGCGCCACCGGGATAAAATCATAGTAACCGGCAGGGTATACCGGCATCTGCGGCTGAAAGCCCGGGTCCTGGTGGTGGTTGTTATAATAGTGCAGCCAGGGGTAGCTGAACAAACGATTGCCCCAGTCCAGGTAGAGGAAATTAAACCAGGCTTTATAAAAATCGGCGCTGATCCCGTTCTTATGCAGATTCAAAAAGGAAAGTTTGGTTTGCAGGTCCTGGTCCAGCTGCCGGCGATAGCTAAGGCTGTCGGCCTTTTGGGTATCGGGAAGATGTGCCTGCTCATATTCACGGCCATAGGTATCCCAAAAAAGTCTGTCGAACCTGCTGTCCCCCACATTGCTTCCGGTAAGGGAGATCCCCTTACCGGAAGTAAAAAGCTGGTTCCCTTTTTCATCCGGCGCCACGGCATAACCGTCTATCACCAGGTGCAGGCTGTCTCCCGGATTGACATTGACGAAGTAAGAAGCCTGTCCTTTGTCCTTCGAAAAAAAGATATTGATGCCGGTGGAATGGTCGATCTCCTGGCGGATGATAAAGCTCTTGTTATCCTTCTGGGAGAAACGGGCATCTTTATACCGGCCCGGAAGTTTGCTGATATTAATATCGAGATACAGGATACTGATTGTGTTGGTATATCCCGGGATAGGATGAACGAATTCCCCGGTGATCACCACGGGCCTGACGGGCTGGCCGGCCTGTGCGGAAAATGTCGCAGCCAGCATGACAGGAACCGTAAGCATGACAGGAACCGTAAGCAGGGCAGTGAAATAGCCAAAGTTTTTGCCCTTTATCCGGGTGATGAGCGATGAAAAGAATACCATAATGATTAATTTAAGCTTGTTCTAAAAGTAAACCGGTGCATCTCAGCCGGGGATACCAGCGAAAATTTGCCTTTAATCCTGGCGCACTTAGTCCTGGCGCTCTCAGTAGCCGGGGTTCTGCGGATTGAGGTTGATATCGTTGGTCAATTCTATCTGGGGGATGGGCAGTATGGTATCCCTGGCCGACCATAACTTATAATTGATGGCGGATAACACGGGGCCTGCCTGCCCGGTTCGGACAAGGTCGAACCAGCGCTGGGCATTTTCACAGACCAATTCTCTTGCCTTTTCATCATAGATCTCCTTCAACAGGTCGCCTGCGTTGGTGAAAACATACGGCGCCAGCCCGGCGCGATGACGGGTATTCTCCATATCGGCGATCGCGGTGGTATAATTGCCCAATTTTGCCCGTGCCTCCGCCCGCATGAGGTAGATCTCGGCGACCCTTATCATTTTGTACTCTTCATTAGTAACGATATCGGTATTGTTGGTCCAGCGATATTTATAATAGTAGTAATAAAGGATCGTCCCGCCGCTCATCTCCGGCCGGATATATTCATTTTTCCGCAGGTCGCCATCTGCGAACTTATCCACGATCACCAGCGGATAAAAGGAAGGCAGGACCGTAACGGGACTGGAAAGCGGAATGGAAGCCGAAACGGAAGGGCCGGTAGTGGACCCGTTGGCCGCCAGTTCCCAGATGGATTCCACATGATTGTTGGTATTGAAGATAGCGCTGAAATTGGTCAGGAGCCCGAAAAGGTCGGTGTGGCTGAGTATAGCCGTACAATATTGATCTGCTTTGTTCCAATCCTGCAGGTACAGGCTCAATTTTGCCAGGTAGGTGTATGCCACATATTGGGTGACCCGCGTCCTCTTTCCGGCATTGAAGGAGTAGTCCGAAGGCAGGTCGTTCACGATGCTGCTCCATTCCTGCTGGAGGAAGGTGAAGACTTCGGCCCGGGTATTTTTTTTCTGTTGGGCGGTAATGCTGTAATCCGTGGAAGTTACTATCGGCACGTCGCCATGTAACAGCGTCAGGTAAAACAGTGACCAGCCGCGAATAAACCGGGCTTCTGCCTTTGCCCTCGCCTTATAGGCAACATCCGTTATCGGGGAGGCATCCAGGTTGTTGATGATCTCATTACACTGGTAGACGATGGTATAGAGTGAGCTCCAGAAAGTGACCGTGTTATCCGGGCGCATATTGTTTTCTTCGATATCTGTTTGTGGCTGGTAAACAAAGCCCATTTTGACGTCATCGCTCAGGGTGCCGACCACCTTCAGCATGGTGGACTGAAAGGAGATAAATTTGTTATAGACTCCATTGATGGCTCCTTCCACTCCTGTGACGGTGCTGAACCTGGATTGAGTGGTGAGCGTATTCTGGGGCTGGATGTCGGTAAATTTTTTACAGGCTCCTGTCGCCAGTAAGATCAGCATCAGCGCTATTATCTTTTTCATGATGTTTCGTTTAAAAGGAAATATTTAAGCCTACAATAAAGGATTTGGGCAAAGGCAGGGAGTCGCCGCCGGTATTTTCCGGGTCTCCACCCTTGAACTTAGTGAATGTCAGCAAATTGTAACCACTGACGTATAACCTTTTCAGTGGGAAGTCCTTTTGTTTTTTCCATATTTTATCAGGCGATACCGAGAAGGTGAGCGTTTTCAACCGAATGTACGAGGCGTCGCTGTAGTTGGCCATTGAGCTCCAGTAATAAGAGAAGGTGGGGTCAGTGGTCGAATTGGTTGAAAGCCGCGGAACATTGGTATGGTCACCGGGTTTTTGCCACCTGTTCAACACGAATTTTGGAAAATTATAATACCCGTATCCGGCATAATAGTAGTTCTGCCGGATATTACCTTGTGCATAGTTCCAGAAAAATTCGAGGTTGAGATATTTATAAGAGAAGGAATTGGTGAGCCCCCCATAAAAATCCGGCTGATATTTTCCCAATATCACTTTATCGTCATTGCCATAAAATCCGTCTTTATTAAAGTCCGTGAGTAACGCCTTGCCGGTCTGGGGGTCTACTCCTTTGTAGTCATATCCCCAGACCAGTTCCACCGGTTGACCGATCTTATAAGTATAACGGTAGGGAGAGGTGGCCAGTCCCGGCAATTTTTTGAGCACATTATGGATGGTTGTCACATTAAAGGAATTCCGGAAGGAAAAGTCTTTGGCCCGGATGGTCAGGACTTCCAGTTCGAGCTCAAATCCGCTGTTGACGATCAGGCCGTTGATATTGGCTTGTACGCTGCTAAAACCGGCGGTTGATGACAGGGGGTTGGCAAACAGCATTTTGCTGGTCCGGTCATTGAAGTAGTTGACGGTAAGATTTACCCGCTGCTGCCAAAAACCCAGGTCCAACCCAACATCCAGCTTGCCGGTCTGTTCCCATTGCAAAAGGGGATTGGATAAATTGGAGGGGATAGATCCTGCAACGCCTCCATAAGATGCATTATAGGCATTCAGGTTATATAGATTCAAATATTGGAAATCGGGGATATTATCATTGCCCGTAATGCCGTAGCTGAAGCGCAGCTTGGCCTGGTTGAAAAATTTCTGGCTGCTGAAAAAACGTTCTTTGCTAAGCTCCCAGGCCAGTCCTGCGGCGCCGAACAGGCCGGAGCGGCGTCCCGGGCCAAACCGGGAAGAGGCGTCATCTCTCAGTGTCAGATCGGCGAAATATTTCTGATCGTAGTTGTAATTGAGCCTTCCGAAAAGAGAGGCATACCGGTATTTTACCCGGGAGGAGCTCTGGGATCCCAGGCTTTGGGCGAATCCGATATCGGTGAAATTGTCGTTGGGATAACCCGTACCGTTAATACTTTGCCGGTAAATGTCCCGGTTTTGGAACGTGGAACCCAATAAAGCCCTCAGCGCATGGCGGCCCAGATGAGCTGAATAATTCAATTGAGGTTCCACTGAAAACGATCTGGTCTGGCTGCTGGCATTTTGGCTGCTGGAATTGGCCGATGTCTGGTTATTGACAGCGCCGTCAAAATAATACAGGTCTTTATTGTCGATCTGCTGATAGGAAAGGTCCGTCCTGAAATTCAGGTTGAGCGGCAGTCTTGCATTAAAATTCCAGTTGCCGTTGAACTGGTCGGTATTTACCTGGTCATTGGTCAGGAAAAGCAGTGCAAGGGGATTCCGGATCTGGGCGGGCGGAAAATAATTAATGTTCAATTTTCCGGTGCTGTCATAGGCCGGTACCTGGGGATTGGCATTCAGGGGTCCTCTGTTGGAAACGTCCAGCTGGCCCTGTGCCCGAACATTGGTCTCTTTGGAGTAATTCATGGTCAGGCCTGAGCTGAGCCATTTATTCAGCTGGTTGTTCATGTTCAGACGGGCGACATACCGTTTCAATCCCAGGGCCGGGTTGACCGTATTGGTCCCTTCATCCCGGTAGGAGCCGCTGAAATAATAATTGGAGGCGGTAGTGCCGCCGCTGAGCGCTAAATTGGCATCATAGACCCTGCCTGTCTTATAAAATGCCTTTTGCCAGTTGGTGTTGACGGTAGAGTCAAGGAGAAAGAGCTCCGGGGCGGAGACGGCGGTGGGAGTGATGCCCGAGTTCAACAGCATTTCCCGGCGGACCGTTCTCCATTCAGGGGTGTTCATGACGGGGACTATCCGGGATGTATTTACAAAACCCGAGAAGGCGTTGGCCTCCACTTTCCCCTGCTGCCCGGAATTGCCTTTTTTCGTCGTGATGATGACCACGCCATTGGCGCCCCGGGAGCCATAAATGGCGGAAGCCGCCGCGTCCTTCAGCACTTCGATGGATTCGATATCGTTGACATTGATGGCGTTGATGGGGCTCACGTCGGCAGCAAAGGCCTGGCTGGTATTCTGGTTGTAGAAGGGAATTCCGTCTACGATATACAGTGGGGCTGTTCCGGTGTTGAGATCCGCCGTGGGAGAGGTATTGGGCCGGATGGTATTTGTTCCCCGGATCCGGATATTCACCGGGAAGCCCGGGACAGCGCCATTGTCGGAGGTCACCAGTACGCCGGACATTTTACCTTCCAGGGCCTGGATGGCGTTGGTGGTGGGTATATTCCTGATATCTTCCGCCTTTACAGTGGAGATGGCGGCCGCCAGCTCAGAACGTTGCTGCGTACCATACCCGACAATGACGACTTCATTCAGCCTGCTTTCTTCCGTATGCATGACAATTGTCAACGTTTCACGATTGACCACCCGGATCTCCTGCACCCGGTACCCTACATGGGAGCAGACGAGCACATCGTCCCCGTCTTTCAACCGTATGCGGAAATTCCCCAGGCTATCCGTAGCAGTGATCGCCGCTCCGAATTTCGAGGATACCGTTGCCCCTGCGATGGGTCGTCCCTTTTCATCGGTCACTTTGCCGGTAACGACGACCGGAGGGACCCTTATCTCGCGCGGGCCCTGTAAGGCCAATGCCTTCCTGTGATCGTAGCTGAAAATAATTTCATTGTCCAGGACTGTATAGGAATAGGGATATTCTTTCAGAAGCTGTTCCAGTACATTTTTCAGGGGTTCGTTTTTTACGGTAAAACTGACACCTGATTTGTCTGCGGCGAGCGTACCGCTGTAGGAAAATCGTACATTCATGGCCCTGGCTATCTTATCCAGGGCTTCCCCCAACGGGTTATTACGGACGGTTATCGTCAGCCTGCGGTTCAGCAAGCCTTGTCCCTCAGAAGGAGAGGCCATTGTCACACACATGGTGCTTATCAGTACGGCGCCAATCAGAGCAGTCCATTTCATAGTTCGCAATGTTGCATGAAGGGTTTTTGCCCATAAAATTTTTTTCATAATTTCATGTAGTTAAATGTTAAATGCTTTATTGTATTTGACCCATACCCTTCTCTGCCAGGAGAGGGGTATTTTGTTTATTGATTGGTAATTCTAGCAGCCCCCTTCTTTTAGGATGATAAATGTGCCCTCCTTCTTTTCCAGGCGGGCGTTGATGGCAAGGCAAAGTTTTGTCAGGAATTTTTCCAGGTTTTCGTCCCGTCGCAGGCTGCCGTAGAACGTGCACCGTGACAGATTGCCCTGCACCCGGATGCGGATATTATATTCCATTTGCAGATCCGCAATGATTTGCGGTACGGGAGCGCCTTTAAATTCATAATTGCCGTCGCGCTCGGACAGCAGCTGGAGCGCGTCAGGATAGTTCCTTTTTTCCAATACCCCTTTTTCCCTGTCGAACCATCCCTGTTGATCGTGCAGCAGGTCAATGGGACTCGCTTTGCCGTCACTTACTTTTACCTGGCCCGTAAGTACCGTTACGGCTATGTCCGGCTGATCAGCATAGGCCCGCACCATAAAGGAGGTGCCCAATACCCGGGTGTCGATATTCTGTGCATGGACCAGGAAGGGATGGTTTTTATCGGGAGCTACGTCGAAAAAAGCCGAGCCATTCAGGGTGACTTCCCTGGTCACCTCGCGGAATTCCCCGGGATAGGTAAGCTGGCTGCCGGGTCCCAGCCAGACTTTGGTGCCGTCTGTCAGCTCTATGACCTTGCGCTGTCCCCGCCGGGTAGACAGCTGCTCCCATTTTACCGGGTTCATCCAATCATAAAGGGGCTTTCTTTTCGCCAACCCGATCGACAGTCCAACCAGGATGGCTGCTGCAACGGAAACCTGGCGCCAGCGGAAAGTGCGGACGATAGCAAGCCCTTTACCTTTCGGACGCGGATGTACCGATGTCCGCAGGCGTTCGAGAATTTTGGCTTGCACCACTCGTTTGTCTCCGAGAAGATCTTCATCCCATTGATCCGAAGATTGGAAACTATCGAAAAAATTCAGCAGCAGCTGTTCTTCTTCGAGGGTGGCATTCCCTGACAGGTATTTTTCTATTAATGTTATAAACTCCTGTTTATTCACGCGGATGTTTATGAACAAGAGTAAAAAGCCAGCGGCATCCCCTATGAGGCCTTTATTATTTTTTCGTCAACTGGTGAATGATCTCGAAGATTAAAAAAACACCCAGGGAAGTGCGCAGGTGGCGAAGGGCTTTTGTCAGCTGGTTTTCCACTGTCTTGGTGGAGATATTAAGGCGGGAGGCTATTTCCTTATGGCTGAGCTGTTCCTCCCGGCTGAGCTTATAGACCTCTTTGCACTTGGGAGGAAGGCTGTCTATAATAAAATCGATCTGGCGTATCAGCTCTTTGTGCTCGATGTGACCATGAAAGGAGGGAGTATGCAGCCGGTCGTGGAGCTGGGTGAAAATTTCTTCCGTCACCGAACCGTGCCGGATATGGCGATAGACCTCGTAACGGGTGGCCGCGAACAGGTAGGCCTTCAGGGATACTGAAAATTCAATTTTATTGCGGTTGTTCCATATCCTGATAAAGATTTCCTGCAGGATATCCTCGCAAGCCTGCCGGTCTTTTAATATATTAAAGGAACAAATAAAAAGTTTTTCCCAGTACCTTTCATAGATTATCTCCAGGGCCGATTCATCTCCTGTCTTTAGTCGCTCCCCTAATTCAACATCTGATATGAAATGATTGTCGGCCATGCGTTTCAAATATCATATGGCCATTTATTTTGATGCTGAATAAAATTAAGTAAAACATCAATTTCTGGCAAAAAATATAAATTATCCTTTTCCCGGTTTGTGCATGCAGAAGATTACGAAGGCAATAATAGTGATTAGGGAGGAAAAGAATGGTTGCATGGTGAGACGTAATAAAAATTTAAAATAGTCATGAGGGGGATTCAATAGGATACCGGCTCCAATGCGGAGCTGACAAGGTAGAGTCAAATCAGGGGGGTATCCCCTATTCATCCCTCCATTTTTTTTAGTACATCCGGACGGAAGAATTTTTATTGGCTGATGATAATCCTGGAATAAACCATCTCAGGCATTATCTGACTTTAAAAAAGATTGATCTTACCCTTTAGTGGAACGAGACTTCGAGAAAGGAAAAAGGGCATTCTTCACTTGTCGCACACTCCATTCTTTATGTTCGGAAACAAAGTCTTTGTATTCGGGAATGGTATTCACTACCGCCTGCATTCCTTCTTCCCGGAACAGCCAACTGATTAACAATAAATTAAATATAAATTTTCCAGTATTACTAAACCGACACAAACTCCCAGGCGCTCTTGTAAGCGTTATTTTGTTCCGCATAGGTGATAAAGTCCGCATAAAAGGGAAACTGGGAAAGCGTCCCGCTATCCCCGATGACCACTAATTTTTTCCGGGCCCGGGTCATGGCTACATTCATGCGGCGGATATCCGACAGGAAACCGATCTTATTTTCCGTATTGCTTCGGGTCATGCTAATGTAGACGATGTCACGTTCCTGACCCTGAAAGCTATCGATGGTATTGACAGCTATTTTATCTCCATATTCTTTTAAGTCCGGGCTGTGCTGTAGTTGTTCTTTCAGGATCTGGATCTGCTGTTTATAGGGAGAGATAATGGCGATGGTGGGGAAGTCTTTGACCGGATAGTGTGTATTTAGTTCGGTAACGAGCTGGGTTAAGTGTTTGAAAAGAAAGGCGGCTTCTTCGGGATTGGTAGTAGAAGTGCCTTCTGATTTCTCTTCAAATCCGCAGCCTGCGGTATCCACGAAAACGAGGGGCCAGTCTTCGGCAAAGAGCAGGTGATGCGCTACGGAAGCATGCGCCTTTAATTTGTTCTCATAAAATACACTGGAAGAATAACCCATGATCATTTCGTTCATGCGGTATTGCTCTTCCAGCAGGACAACTGCTTCGGGATGGAGGGCCGTGTTCTTTTCCAGCAAGGTAGTGCTCAATCCTTTTTTTGCGGCTTCGTTCGACTTTACGGTGGGTGATAACTGGCAGTGGTCTCCGGCCAGGACTACTTTCTGCGCCTTCAGGATCGGGATCCAGCAGGCGGGTTCAAGGGCCTGCCCTGCTTCGTCGATCACGACGGTGTGGTATTTCAGATTGCGTACGGTGTAATGGTTGGCGCCGACCAGGGTGGCCGTGATCACCTGCGCCCGGGCCAGCAGATCGTCCATGATATACTGTTCCGTATTTTCCACCTGTTTCATGATCTTGCGGGCTTCGTCAAAGAGCGCCTTGCGTTGTTCCCGTTCGGCCTTCCCGAAATTCCGTTTGTATTTATGGGCCATGTCCCGGAATTCTCCGGCCTGTTTTTTCAGTTTTTTTATTTCCTTCATGCTGTTATGGGCAGCCATTTTACTGTCCAGGGTCAGGGACATCAATCGTTCAGATACCCTGACCGGGTTGCCTACCCGAAGTACATTTAGTCCCTCTTCGGACAACTTCTCGCTGAGCAGGTCGACGGCGGTATTGCTGGGAGCAACGACCAGTATTTTCTGGTGATCCCGTTGGATCAGGGCCTTGATGGCCTGTACGAGCGTAGTGGTTTTGCCCGTGCCGGGAGGGCCGTGTACGATGGCCAGCTCATTCGCTGAAAGGATCTTATCAACGGCGGCTTGTTGGGAGGGGTTTAATTTTGAAGGAGCGGAATAAACATTGGGAGGATGGGGAGTTGAAGCGGGCGAGCCCGGAGCAATAGAAATAGCCGAACGGGAGCTGGCAATATCTATAACGTTTGGGTAATGGGATGCGGTAGACGCCTGATTATGGGAAGTGCCAGCCGGCTGATCGCGTCGGGTGTCCGGCGGCTGAAAAGTGGGCGCTTTTTCGCCGGTAAGGACCCTTATTAAATTCCCTTCTTCTCTCTTTTCACTGAGCGTGGCGGCCAATTTGAGCGCGTTCTGCATTTCGTCGTAACTGTTGTCATCGAACAACAGGTCGATCCCTAATTTACCATCGTCAGCCCAATCCGGTAATTCGTCGGTGTGCAGGGTGATCTTAAGGCGATTGCCGCTTTGGTAGGAAACCACTCCTTCGATCCTGTTCTCTTTCGGATCGTGACCGGAGAAAAGTACCGCAGATACCCCGAAACGAAACTGATGGGGCAGGTCCTGGTGGGTAGTACGCTCCAGCTCCACTGTCAAATAATCTCCCCGGCTCATTTCGGAGCCCCGGATAGCGATGGGATACCAGCTAAGTCCATTGGACCTGCGTTCGGTTACGGAAGAGGCGGCGGTGAGCTGCTGATAGGACCGGCGGTCTTCCTCCCGCTCCATTTTCAGCAGATCGCCCAGCTTTTTGAAATAATCCATGGACGCAAAGGTACAAATTAGTGCCGCTATTTCAGGGTATCATTGACCAGGGTCTGGGCTTCCGCGACGATCTGGTTCAGGTGATCCTTTCCGCGGAAACTTTCCGCATAGATCTTGTAGATATCTTCGGTTCCCGAGGGTCGGGCTGCAAACCAGCCGTTTTCCGTGACAACCTTTAATCCGCCGATAGCTGCTCCATTGCCGGGTGCGTTGGTGAGGATATCCGTAATTTTTTCTCCTGCCAGCTCCTTTTGTTTCACCTGATCGGGAGAAAGCTGTCCCAGCTTTTTCTTCTGTTCGGGGGTGGCGGCAGCTTCGACGCGGTCATAAACGGACTCGCCCAATTCATCGGTAAGCTCTTTGTAGACTTCTCCGGGATCACGTCCCAGGGTGGCGGTGATCTCCGCGGAAAGCAGGGCCGGGATAAAACCGTCTTTGTCGGTCGTCCAGACGCTGCCATCGATCCGGGAGAAGGAAGCGCCGGCGCTCTCCTCCCCTACGAAACCAAGAGAGCCATCGAGGAGACCATCTACGAACCATTTAAAACCTACGGGTACTTCGTATAACTTTTTGTTCAGCTTTTTGGTGACGCGGTCGATCATCTGGCTGCTCACTACTGTTTTTCCGACTGCTATGCCTTGCGGCCAATACGGCCGATGCTGCAGCAGATAAAAGATACAAACGGCAAGGTAATGATTGGGGGGCATCAACCCTACGCTGCGGGTAACGATGCCATGCCGGTCATGATCCGTATCACAGGCCATGGAAATATCAAAACGATCCTTCATATCGATGAGACTTCGCATGGCATAGGGGGAAGAAGGGTCCATGCGGATCTGGCCGTCCCAGTCCACGGTCATAAAATTAAAGGTGGGATCAACGATCTTATTGACAACTGTAAGATTCAATTTATAATGTTCCGCGATCGGCTCCCAGTAATGGACACCTGCTCCGCCCAGCGGGTCGACGCCTATCCGGATGCCGGAGCTCCGGAGTTTTTCCATGTCGAGCACTTTGTCCAGCTCGTTAATATATTTGTTGAGATAATCGTACCGGTGGGTAGTGGGGGCGTTCAGGGCTTTTTCGAAGGAAATCCTTTTTACTTCTTTAAGTCCGTTCGTGAGAATTTCGTTGGCTTTGGTTTCTATCCATTTGGTGACGTCGGTTCCCGCAGGGCCGCCGTTGGGTGTGTTGTATTTAAAACCGCCGTCCGTTGGCGGATTATGGGAAGGGGTGATGACGATGCCGTCCGCCAGTCTGTCGCTCCGGAGATGATTATAGGATAGGATCGCCTGCGAAACAGCAGGAGTAGGCGTATATTCATTTCCTTCCGCGATCATCACTTCCACTCCATTGGCGGCCAGGACTTCCAGTGCGGTGGCCAATGATGGATCGGATAAGGCATGCGTATCCGCGCCCAGGAATAAGGGGCCTTCGATCTTCTGCTGTTTCCGGTAGAGGCAGATGGCCTGGCTGATGGCGAGGATATGATTTTCATTGAAACTGTTCTTTAGAGAGGAACCGCGATGCCCGGAAGTTCCGAAAGCGACTTTTTGTTCCGGCACTCCGGGATCAGGTATTCCCGTATAATAGGCGGTAATTAATCTTGGGATATTGGTAAGTGTGAGTGGATCGGCAGGATGGCCTGCGAGAGGGCTTATTTCCATGTTTAATGTTTTAAAATTACTGAAGAGTATTTTAATCTTCTTTTAATTTTCTGCGTGCAGCTTTATTGTACTAACTCTATAAAAAAGCAAACCAGGTTAATTTCCCGCTTTAAATCTATTACTTTTTGGGCGAAAATCAATGAAGAATAATGTTGAGGAGCAGAACATTGTGTGACGTACGAATATGAATGTTGCGGTCTATATTATTTTTAAAAAATTAATGGCAGTGAAAGGAATGCAGAGAAACAACTTTAACACAATGTTGGAATGGGCGCATCGGGCTTCTCCATACATTTGTTAAAATCCTTCAAGTAAATCTTATTTTTAATGAAAGCTACATCTACTTTCTTTACTATCGTTCAGATAGCGGGGTTTTTATTTTTATTCATTTCGTTTGGCTCTTGTAAGAAAAACAATTCCGTATTTCTGGCGCCTAAATAAAGATCCGTCAGGTATGTCTCTAAAACATGTATTTCTTGTCCTATTATTGATCAATACCTTTCGGGATTTGGGGCAATGTCCGTTTGCAGTTACTTTAACCGGCCCGGGGGAAAATTGCCTGGGGACTACGCTAACAGTCAGTCCTTCCGGTTCACTTTCTAAGATTATATGGTACAATGGAATGCTGGCCGGTAACACGGTCCTGGCGAAGGATACGAGCTTTGGAAGCGGAATTACCGTGGCGGGCGGCAACGGTAATGGTAATGGAGCTAACCAGCTGGCATATCCTGACTTCATCTTTGTGGACGCAGCGGGGAATATTTACGTGTCGGATGAAGGAAATAATCGGGTGCAGAAATGGCCGCCGGGGGCAACCAGCGGGGTAACTGTGGCCGGAGGCAACGGGGTAGGCGCGGGCCCGGACCAGTTAAATGGGCCTTTCGGAATATTTGTGGATAAACAGGGGACCCTATACGTGGTCGATGAGGGAAATAACCGGGTGCAGAAATGGCCGTCAGGGGCTACCAGCGGGAGCACTGTAGCCGGGGGAAATGGAACGGGATCGGGGCCCGACCAATTCTTTGTTCCTGTTGGTATCTATGTAGATGAACAGGGAAACCTGTATGTGTCCGATGAAGGAAATAACCGGGTGCAGAAATGGCCGCCGGGCGCTACCAGCGGGAGCACTGTAGCGGGAGGCAACGGAAAAGGCAATGGAGCCGGTCAGTTGGATTTTCCTGAAGGTGTTTATGTGGATGGAAGCGGTAATCTTTATGTTGCCGATGCGAATAATTACCGGGTACAGAAATGGGCGCCGGGAGCTACCAGCGGAATCACGGTGGCAGGAGGCAACGGACCGGGGGCCGGCGCAAACCAACTTTACCCGGACGGTATCTATGTGGAGGGGAATGGCAATATTTATATAGCGGATAGCTACAACAACCAGATACAAAAATGGGCGCCGGGGGCAACCAGCGGGATCACGGTAGCAGGAGGCAATGGAAAAGGGTCGGCCGCCAATCAGTTCAGTGGCTCGGGCGATGTACGCCTGGACAATAACGGCAATATCTATATCTGTGACAATCGTAACAATCGCGTGCAGGAATGGGTGACGATACAACAAACATCCATCGATTCCACGTATATTCCCGCTACACCCGGATCTTATACAGCCGTTGTGACCGATAAAACGGGCTGTGTCGTGACGACAAACGCTATCGTCCTGCTTCCAACCGAAAATCCATTGGTCAGTATCACAGCCCCGGATACCGCTGTCTGCTCAGGCCAGGCGATCACCTTTATGGCCGGAGTAACCGGTATCGACATTCCCCTCTCCTATCAATGGCTGGTGAATGGTGTCCTAACTGAAGATACCGATGCTGTATATACCAGCAGCAACCTTGGCAATGGCGATTCTGTCGCCTGCCTGGTGACCAGTACGGCGACCTGCGTTCTGCCTGCGTCAGCGACCAGCGTAGCCAGGGTCACTCCTTCCCCATCGGTGGATCCGGGGCAGGTCTTCACCATAACATATGGACAAAGCAGTGTTCTACAACCCGGTATAACCGGCGATATCGTTCAGTATAAGTGGACTCCTTCCACGGGTATTTCCGATAGCACGATCCGGGACCCGGTAGCGAATCCTCCGGCTACTACGGTTTATAATTTGCGGGTAGTGTCGGCAAATGGCTGCCAGGGGACCGGCGAGATCACCGTAAAAGTAAATTCACTGGTAAGAATCCCGAACGCTTTTACACCGAATGGGGATGGGAAAAACGATGTTTTCTATATTTTGGGAGGGCCGGCAGGCAGCCGGATCAAAGATTTTTCCATTTTCAACCGGTGGGGCGCCAAAGTTTTTCAGGTTCACAATGTAAGTCCCGGCGATCCGGATTTTGGCTGGACAGGAAGAGTTAATGGGCAGCCGGCTCCCGCGGGAACTTATGTTTATATGGCCGTATTGACTTTAGAAGGCGGTCAGTCGGAAACATACAGCGGTACGGTTATACTTATACGGTAATGTGCCGGCGATGACCATTACTTTGCATTTACCTGATTTTCTAAAATGGCGCGTCGGTCTGCATTGAACATGCCCATCCAGCCGGGATATGATGGCGCTGGTGCGCTTGCTTCATCCAGGGTTTTCAGCTCTTCCGGAGAGAGCACCAGGGAGGTGGCTGCGATGTTGTCATTCAGCTGGGTAAGGTTTTTTGCGCCGATGATGACGCTGGTCACGACAGGTTTGGCCAGCAGCCAGGCGAGCGCTACCTGTGCAATGCTGGTATTACGGGCTTTCGCCACTTTGGCCATCACATCGATCACCTTATAGGCATATTCTTTATTGACGGGAGGAAAGTCAAAGGTGGTCCTTCTTGAATCTTCCGGACCTTCCTGGCCTCTGCGGAATTTACCCGATAATAAACCACCGGCCAGGGGACTCCATACCAGCAGTCCCATTTTCTGATCTTCCGCCGTTTGATTGAACTTTGGCCGGCGGCTGGTTTATTGTGCCAACCAGTGACAGTGATCTCCAGGTTTGATGGGCGGGATGAGGTGTTGAACGGGCCGTCTGGTGCTGCAAAATTAAGAATTAAGACCTCAGTGCCCGGGAGAATCTGCGCTGCGCTGTCTCCTCTTGCCCGATAGGTTCATCTCCGGAATATAACATGCCGCCATATCCATCCGTGCTGGCGCCAAAGAGAGGACCGGAGGGCCAGAGCTCAAGTCCCCAGGGTCGTTCTGTTCTTATCAATTCCGTAACAACCGGGAACAGGTCCGCTGACATGGCCAGCACCACGTAGATCTGGCTCTCATCGGTGGTGCTGGTTGGGTGCCACAAATAAGACAGGGGTGGCGCCGTATCCCTGTAGAAATCGATCCTTCCGACAAATTGATTGTTGTCCTCAAAAAGAATTTGAGCGACAATGCCATTCTCTATGGATGCATGTACTTCGATGCTGTAATCAGTTATTTGCTTTGTCATGGGAAAATGTTTAAGGTCTGGCGTTTAGCACTTGATAGGTTACAACGGCTATGGCTGTAAAATTATGCTCCTGCCAGGAGTTTGACAATACCATTAAGTGGTAATTATTTGCTTTAGAAATTTTGTACCTTGTGGCAGCAAGACCCAGGACCCGCTTTGAAATTTGATAAATACATACCAGGGGAGTCATTAAGACAGTTTATAAAATGCTTTGTTATTTCAGAGGAAGCATCCGGGAAGACCTATAAAGTTTTGCCGGATACCTCCCTTGTGTTGGGCTTTCAATATAAGGGTGTATTATTTACATTGGAGGGCAGGCAGGAAGTCCCTTTGGCCAGCTCGGGCATTACGGGATTGCAGGATGCCTTCTCCATTTTTTCAAACTCTCCTCATATCGGTACCGTTCTTGTTTACTTTACGGAGACAGGAGCATCCCGGTTTTTCCGGCCCCCTTTGAATGAACTGTTCTCAGAAAGCGTGTCCCTGGATACTTTTCTGCCAAAATCAATATTGGACAATGTACAGGAACAATTGTCCGAAGCCGATACTGATCTGCAGCGGATCGCCGTCATTGAACGCTTCCTGCTCTCTCAACTTCAGCTAACGGCAGAAGACGGTCTTGTAACAGAAGCTCTTCGGCATATAGTCCGGTCCAATGGTACTATCCGAATTACTGAATTGGCAAAAAATCTGCACATCAGTCAAAGTCCGCTGGAAAAAAGGTTCAGAAAGCTGGTGGGAGCGACTCCTAAGAAGTTTGCCTCGATCATACGATTGAGGACGGTGATCGATACCTATTCTCCGGGCGGAGATCTGACAGGTCTTGCCTATACGGCCGGCTATTTCGACCAGGCCCATTTCATCAAGGATTTCAAGTCATTCACCGGAGAGACCCCCGAAAAATTTTTTGCTGCCCGGAAATAATGGAAGATTGTAACAGAAAAACGATTTTTTACAATTCGGGCCGATCCATAGTTTTCATCTTTGCATAAAGATTACAACTATGACAATAACAAAGACTTTTACCATCGGACAGATCCAAGCAGCGCACTCAAAAGTAAAAAGCGGTGCTGATTTCCCCCATTACGTGCAGGAGCTTATTCAATTAGGATTGATCAGCTATGATCATTTTGTCTGTGACGGGCATACGGCCTATGCCGGGGAATATAATTACCACATCCAATCGGATGCAAAGTATCCTGTAATGGAGGTGGCCGGGAAGGGTGATATTGAAAAATTGCAACACTCTTTAAAAACACATCAGGCAGGGCAGACTACTTATCTCGAATTTTGCAGGCAGGCGGCAGAAGCGGGAGTGGAAAAATGGACAGTGGACATGCAGGGAATGACCTGTATTTATTATGATAAGGCCGGGAGCCGGATGATCACAGAAAAAATCCCGCAGGTCTAAGATTTCTTTATCATTCTGTGGCGGACCGGTTCATGAATTTGATCAGGCCGGCGATCTCAGTAGAAGAATTTTTTAATGCCGAACTTCTTTATTTTAGCATACAGGACAGAAGGCTGTAAATTCAATAGTTCCGCAGCCCCGCCTTTCCCTGAGATCTTGAAATTACACTGCCCGAGAATGGAGAGTATATGTGCCTTCTCAATTTCTTCGATCGCTTTTTGAGAGTCAGCCGCAGGAATATTCTTTACCAGATCCGGATGTTCTTCCGGCAGGATTATTTCCCGGATCGTATCATCATCGGCCATCAGGATGGATCTTTCTATAAGGAATTGCAGCTCGCGGACATTGCCGGGCCAGTTGTAGTCGACAAGACGCTGGAGGACGGTCTTGTCGACGCCGGCGATATTTTTATCCATCGTTCTGTTATAGTGATCGATGAAGTGATCGATCAGCAAAGAGATATCTTCTTTACGCTGGCGCAAAGGAGGAAGGACAATGGGAAAAACGTGCAGCCGGTAGTAGAGATCAAGACGGAAACGTCCTGCAGCTATCTCCATTTCCAGGTTTCTATTGGTGGCGGCTATGATCCTGATATCTGTCTTTATCATCGTATTACCGCCGATCCTTTGTATTTCCTTTTCCTGTAGTACTCTTAATAATTTGGCTTGGATGTCCAGGGGCATTTCTCCGATCTCGTCCAGCAGGATCGTTCCTCCGGCAGCCAGTTCGAATTTGCCTTGCTTGCGTTCGGTAGCGCCTGTAAAAGCTCCTTTTTCATACCCGAAAAAATCGGCTTCCATCAAACCTGAAGGGACGGCGGCACAGTTGATCTTTATAAAGGGCCGGTGATTACGGCCCGATTCCTTATAAATATGATTTGCCACCACTTCTTTCCCGGTGCCGCTTTCACCCAGCAACAGCACGGAAGTATCAAAGGGGGCTACTTGCTGGATCTGGTTGAACACCTTGAGCATGATAGCGCTCCTGCCGATAAAATCGGCATAATCGAATGCAAATCTTTTAACGGGGGCTTGCCTGTTCTTCCCTGGTTCGCGGGCAGGGGAAGCAGGATCGATTGGAGGGGCGGTATCGGTTAGAGAGGTAGTACCGGTTACAGAGGCAGTGTCGGTTAGAGAAGCAGCGCCGGTTGAAGGAGCCTGCGACCTTCTGTTCAGCTCTTTGTTGTGTTCATAACGATACTTCGCAATGTCGATGGAGACAAGAAGGTCTCTCGCACGAAAAGGCTTGACTATAAAACCATAAGGATGGGTGGATTTGGCAGCTTCCAGTACGCTCTGATTGGAATTGGCGGATAGGTAGATGAATGGAATATCTTCTTCATTGAGCCGGGATGCCAGGTCGATCCCTGTCAGGTCACCTTTCAGGAAGATGTCCACCAGTACAAGAGAAGGTCTGATCTCCTGTATCATTGAAAGAGCTTTTTCCGCAGTCCGGGAAACGCCAATGACTTTATAGCCGGCTTTTTCCAGTGTTTTGCGCAAATCTCTGGCAACGATCAATTCGTCTTCAACAATCAATATTTTGTCCATTCGTTTTCCGGGTGTTTTGGGAATCGACTATCAAATTGATGAAAATTATCATTTATTCTCAACGAAGGGATGTAAAAAGATAAAAAATACAATAAAATCCATACTCCCGGCAGGAGAATATTAAAAACCACCCTTACGGATACCCAGTTTTTTTATTTTAGATTGAAGGGTGGAAGCAGGCAGGTTCAATAGTTCCGCAGCGCCCCCGGGACCGCGGACTTTGCCATTGCTCTTTTTGAGGATCGAGAGGATATATTCCCGTTCATTCTGGGCAAACGATTTAATGCCGTCTTCGTCTTTTCTGCCGCTCTTCTGACTGATCTCCGTTTTCGGCAGATAGATCTCTTTGATGATGGTTCCCCTGGTCATCAGCAAGCTTCTTTCTATCAGGTGTTCCAGTTCCCGGATATTGCCGGGCCAGCTATACCGGAGCATTTCTTCCAGGGCTTTATGTGAGATACTGCTGACTGGCCTGCCCAGCTTTTGAGAAAGACGCTGTATGAAATGATTGGCCAGATCCGGGATATCTTCCTTTCTGTCGCGTAACGGTGGAAGGGTGATGGGAAAAACATTCAGCCGGTAGAAAAGGTCGCTCCTGAATTTACCGGCACTTATTTCTTCGTAGAGGTTGCGATTGGTAGCGGCGATGATCCGCACATCCGTTTGGATAGTTGATTTTCCGCCGACCCGTTCAATCTCTTTTTCCTGCAGGACCCGCAATAGCTTTACTTGTAATTCCATGGGCATTTCTCCTATCTCATCCAGGAATAACGTACTATTATGAGCCAGCTCGAACTTTCCGATACGCCGGTCTGTAGCACCTGTGAAGCTGCCTCTTTCATGTCCGAATAATTCACTTTCAATAAGGTTGGCTGGTATCGCTGCACAATTCACTTTGACCATGAGGTGATCTTTTCGCCTGGAATTGACATGAATCGCCCTTGCGACCAATTCTTTCCCGGTACCGGTCTCTCCCTGTAATAGAACGGTGCTGTCTGTCTCCGCTACCCGGCCGATGAGGTCAAAGACCTTTTTCATTTCCGCGCTGGCTCCCACCAGCTCGTTATGATTATAATTGGTTTTTATCTGTTCCTGCAGGTAAAGATTCTCCTCTTCCAGTTTTACCTGAGATGCCCTGGTCTCTGTCAGCTGGTTTTCTATTTTTTCATACGCCCTGATCTTCTCCCGGGCATTCATCAACGCAATCGATATATCGTGATAAAAACCGGCAGATTGCAAATGCTTTTGCAGGATCGGCAGCAGGTCTTCCTTATGCAGGATGGACACCATTTCATTGAGAAGATGGAGCAAGCTATCTTTTTCTTTTTCGGGCAAGGAGGCAGATTCAGGCGAAAGCGGGGATTCGCGCGAAATCGGAGATTCGTGCCAAAGCGGGAATTCAGGCAGAGGTGAGGAAACAGATCCGGGGATGTCGCTTTTCATAATTATCCGGTTGGTAAGGTAAGGTCAAAGAAGTTGGAGGATCAAAGTACGATATTTCGGCCGGAGGGGTTTAAAAAAACGACATTTCGGCTTTTTATTTTTCAAATCGCACCACAACTATATGATTATCATTAAACTAACTTATGGCACAAGAATGGCCTGTTCAGTAGGAGAAAAATACCTTTTATGCTATCAGCTTATATTCCTGCCGACAGAGTAACAACGAATACCAATCGGGTCCCTCATTTTCAGGTGGAAAAGCTGGAATCAGCAGGTGATCTTAGTTTCCTGCAGACTTCCTCCGGGGAACGTTGTGCCTATTTCAGATTAATATGGGTAACAGCCGGGGAAGGAAATTTCCGGATCGATATGAAGCATTATGCCATCGGAGCTAATTTCCTGTTTTTTATAAGACCCGGTCAGTTCTATACCCTGGAAAAGTCAACTCCCCCGGAAGGATATATAATCACCTTTACCGGACCATTTTTGGGAATGGATGATAAAAAGCACGATTCGCAGTATACCGGCAATCTGCTCGGATTCTTTTCGCAGCAGGTAGTGCAAATAGATTGCGAAACAATGATCGATATCAAAGAGACCATTGATAAAATGATCAAAGAGCAATACAATGTTAATGCCTTCAGTATGGAATTGCTGAAACGGTATTTTAAGATCTTCCTGATCTATCTTACCAGGCAATTTGAAGGCATCAGGGAAACGGGCCTGCAAACGAAGAATGTAGAATATGTCAAACGTTTTATGGCAATGGTGGACAAGGATTTTACCGAAAAAAGAATGGTGGCGGATTATGCGCTGGACCTATACCTTACTCCTAATTACCTGAATCAGATCGTCAAAAAGGTAACGGGTTATTCCGCCGGTCATCATATCCGCCAGCGGATCATACTGGAAGCGAAGCGGAAGGCCGTTTACTCGGACAAGAGCATGAAGGAGATCGCCTATACCCTGGGGTTTACAGATATTGCGCACTTCAGCAAGCTATTCAAGAAGATAGCGGGTGTAAATTTTGTCGACTTCAAGAGGGACAAGCTACCCGTGCCTTATATTCCTGAAATGGGCATAGCGTGATAAATACAACAGAACTCATAATGAGTCAATTGCCAAAGGTTATTTAATTTCTTCTTTTTGTTTAATTATTTCAAAAGAACACCATGAAAAAAATACACTCCGGAACGTTGCTATTATTATCGGGATTATTATTCAGTATGGCTCTTTTTGCACAACAGAGCGGTCTGTCAAAGGCGGCTTTACCGCCGGCGAATTTCAAGAGTAAGATGGCGCATGTGAACGGGATCAATATCCATTATGTCATTGGCGGATCGGGAGAGCCCCTGGTGCTGGTGCATGGATTTGGACAGAACTGGTATATGTGGAACCGTCTCCTGCCGGAGCTTTCCAAACATTTTACCGTGATCGCTCCTGATTTAAGAGGGGTCGGAGAATCCGACAAGCCTGAGGGCGGTTATGATAAAAAGACCATGGCCTCTGATATTCATGAGCTGGTAAAGCAACTGGGCTACCATAACATCAAGCTGGCAGGGCATGATATCGGGCTGATGGTAGCCTATGCTTATGCGGCCCAGTATGGCGAGGAAGTGAAGAAGATCGCTTTGATGGATGCCTTGTTACCTGGTGTCGAACCGGTCTGGGGGCAGGTAAAGGCCGCTGCCTGGTGGTTTGGCTTTTTTGGTTTTGCCGCTTCGGGAGAGCTGGTAGCGGGAAGGGAAAGATTGTTCCTCACCAATTTCTGGCCGGTCGTGGGACATGTCAATGATGCGTTCACGAAGGAAGAGGTCGATGAGTTCGTGCGGGCCTATGCGCAGACCGGCGGCACAAGGGGCGCATTCCATTGGTTCGGCGCTTTTGAGCAGGATGCGAAGGACAACCAGGAGCTGATGAAAAATAAGCTGAAGATGCCCTTGCTGGCCATGGGCGGGGAATACCAGTCGGCCGCTTTCCTTGCAGACCATTCGAGGCTGGTAGCGGAAAATGTAACGGAATCCAGGATTGCGGGTGCAGGACACTGGCTGGTGCAGGAGAACACGGCCCAGGTGCAGCATGACCTGCTGGATTTTTTTATAGATAAGTGATTTCAGAGGCGGTGAGACAAGCTATTAATGAGAATCTGGTATAGCAACGGCGGCGATGTGATGTTTGAAGGGAAACACTTAGTTCGGATAGGCGCTTAAATGTTCGAAGCTGTATTTCCCATCGGCTTTGGCCCGCTGAATAAAATCTTCCAGCTCACCCATGAATTGCTCATCCAGGAGCTCTGTATCATGGAAGAGGATAATAATATTGCCCGGAATAAAGGTCTTTTTCGTGTCCAGCATTTTCTCTACGATCTCCAGCATCTCTTTTCCCGTGTGCAGGGCAAATCCCCTGGCTGGCCGGCGGCGCCATTCCAGGTCCCAGCCAAACAGCTTATAACCTTCTGCGGCCAGCGTGTCAGCGGCTTTTGCCCCGGTACTGATATCGTTACGGGACAGGGTATCGATCCGGAAGAAGTTCCTGCCCGGGAGACGGGCGAAATTGTTGTCCAGCCGCAGGCTATCCCTATTCCTGTTGAAATCGGCCAGGACGACAGCAGGGTCCCCAAAATATTTTTCATAATGCCGCTGAGCATGGGTGTAACTATGATTGCCTAATTCGACCAGGGGATTGTCCTGGTAGTTTTTGAAGAGCGCACGGTTCTTTTCGGTAAGATCTGCATTTCTTCCGATCAGGAATACATTGATCTGCACGCTGTCTCTTTGAGAAAGCTCGTTGACCATTCGGCTGCCGGAGGAGGGACCGTCGTCGAATGTCAGGTAGATGGTATAGGGCTGCCCGGAGCGATGATGGTGGATCCCATGATGATTGGCATAACGCGAAGCGGTGTTCCCTGTTATGGGGGAATTCACCGGTGCTGTCACCGTATTGTCCGAATGGAAAGAGAAAAGGACAAGGGTGCTCGTACAAGTAACTACCTTTTTAAAATTGTTCCTAAGCATACACACACAGTTTTCACTGAACAATAATAATTCCTGAGACGGGGATTCATGTGTGCGGATAAGTAGGCTTATAATAGTAATGGAACTACAGGCAATTAATAGGTAATGGAGCTACAGACAATCAGGAGCGCTTTTGAGAAGATTCGATTAGAACGGGGATAGAAATTTACGTCAAAAAAACGAGAAATTCTACGTTCCGGGCCTGAAAATTTCCCTTAAATGCGGGAAGCAAGACAGAAATTATACCTGTTTAACGAAAAAAATAAGCTTGTTTAACAAAAAACAAACCTTAAGCTAAAGGAGTTAAACGCTATTTCAAAGGAATTAAAACGTTATTTCAGAACCCCAAAAAGCTGTTTGTCACCATGCGAAAGAAATGTTAAAGTCCTTTATCAGCATAGGTTTCAGATGGGCCAGTATCCGTTTGGCATAATAAAAAGCAGACAAATAGGGTTTGTGGGGCCCTCCTGCCCGGTCTATATTTGCATAACGAATCAGATAAAAATCTAAAAAACAATATTATGAACACTAATTTAAGCACCCATGTAGTAAAGGCCCTCTCTGTAGCAGCTGTGGCCCTTGTCCTCTTCGTAAGTAATCCTTTGACCAGCATGGCTGGTGGCGGAGATAAGAAAATCAACCTGAATGAAGCGCAGGTATCGGTTCAATATATCGGCACCAATAATAATTTTGTACAATTCCGTGTGGAATTTGCAAATCCTACTGCGGCAAAATTCTGGCTGATCATTAAGAATGATGCCGGTGAAGTGATCTACAGCAAGCAGTTCAGCGGTACTCATTTCGCTAAGACAGTTTCTTTACAGAAAGAAGAAGCCGATATGCATCCTGCTTTCGTCATCCGTAACGGAGACAGCGAAGTTGTCCGTCAGTTTGCAGTGACCAGCACGGTTACGGAGAATACTGTTATAACCGAACTGTAAGGCTTTAACCTGATTTTAAGGCTCTGAATATTAGAATAATCGATGTACAATAATTAGAAAATGAGAGGCCGTCCCCAATTGGGGGCGGTTTTTTTTTCAAAAAATTACTATAATTTGCGGGATGAAGGTGTGGAAAAAGAATCTCTTTACGTTACTTATTATTCTTGTGGCATTGCCTGCCTGTCATCCTACTATTAAACAGGAAGAAAAAAAACTGATCAGCCATTATACATTCCGGAGCAGGGGTCTGGATAAGCGGTTTATCGATGCAGAAAATAATTTTGGGAGAAATGTTATTTATGCGGATGTCACCGATTATGCCAGCAGCGACAGCTTTATCCTCGCTCAGCAAAAACCTTCTGTAAAGTATTTGAAAAATCATGTAGGGTTTTACCTGTATTTCAGATATCTCATTTATTCAGATTATTTACGGCATCCTGCGATCATCAATGAGGAAGACAACCGGTCGATGAAATGGCGGATCGAAGGTGACAGCATTAATTACCAATTATTTCTTGCCAGGCATGCTTCTGAAAAGAGCACCGCGGCAGATAAAGCTATCCAGGAGGCGATTGCAGACAGCCTGATCAACCATGATCCTTATTATAAAAAGATAAGTTCCGGTGAAACTAATTACTGGATCATACAAATTTCTACGGATAGCTTATTAGGGCCATTCTCCAAAACGGCTTACCTGCAGGAAAGAAAGCTGTTGCATATTCCGGCAGATCTGACATTGAAATCGGAAGAATAGAATACTGTGGACTTTTTTCCCCAACATTTATCACGCTATTAAAGGATTTTATTACAGCGATTAAAGAGCTTGATCAAAGCAACTAAAGTGTTTTGTCAAGGCAACCTTTGAAGGGCCTTTCCCCGTTTGTAAATATAAGCTACGTTCACAATTTCCTGCTATCAGCCGTGTATTGTCTTGCAAGAGCCTTCGCAAGACGTTTCGGAAGAGGCTCCGCAAGGAACTTCGCAATACCGATTTAATCAAACCATTAAATTAAATTGTATGAAATCATTCGTTGCATTCACGGGGATGTTATTCGTTACCTTCTTCCTGCTGATCGGAGCAGGTTGTAAAAAGGATCATAATTCAGCGCCAGCCAATAAGACGCCTGGTCTCCAGCTTGTCACCGATAATTTAATTTCTCCGGTGGCGCTCGCAGAGCCGCCTGACGACACCCATCGTTTATTTATCGTAGACGAGCTGGGAAAGATCTGGATCATCGGGGCCGATGGAAAGAAATTAGCTGCTCCCTTTATAGACATGGCCAGTAAGATGGTCACTCTCAGCCCCGGTTATGACGAACGGGGGTTGCTGGGATTAGCTTTCCACCCGCAATATAAAACGAATGGAAAGTTCTACCTGTTCTATACGGCTCCTCCCCGTCCCGGCATTCCGGTACCCGGAGCACCCGGAGCGACCTGGAACAGTCTTACCACGATCTCTGAATTTAAAGTCTCTGCGACGGATCCCAACCAGGCGGATATAAATTCGGAAAGAATCCTTATCCGGGACGATCATCCTTATTTGAATCATAACGGCGGTACGTTGGCCTTTGGCCCTGACGGATTCCTTTATATTTCCATTGGCGACGGTGGAAATGCCGATGATGTCGGCAACGGACATGTTCCTGACTGGTATGCCGTGAATGCGGGCGGAAACGGGCAGGATATTTACGCCAACCTGATGGGCAATATCCTGAGAATAGATGTTAACGGTGGAGCTCCGTATAATATACCCGCCGATAATCCTTTTGCCGGCACCGCTGCCAGGCCGGAGATCTATGCGTATGGTTTCAGAAATCCTTTCCGTTTTTCTTTTGACATGGGCGGGAGCCATCAATTGCTGCTCGGAGATGAAGGGCAATCTTTGTATGAAGAAATAGATGTGGTCACCAATGGGGGGAATTATGGATGGAATGTAAAAGAAGGCACGCATTGTTTTGACACAGATAATGATCTTTTAGAACGTTCCTCCTGTCCAATGACAGACTCAGCCGGCAAACCGCTGATCGATCCGGTGATCGAGCTGGTGAATGCCGCTAATCCCAAAGGCGGCGGGGTAGGAATTGCTATTATCGGCGGATTCGTATACCGGGGAAGCGCTTTGCCCGCCTTGCAGGGTAAATATATCTTCGGGATGCTGTCCAGGGATGGAAAAGCTACCGGTATCGTATTCTCCGCTGATATGGCGGGCAGCGGCATGTGGGCTAACAGTCCACTTAATTTTTCCGGTTATCCTACTGACCTGGGGCAATATCTGAAAAGCTTCGGGCAGGATCAGAGCGGAGAGATGTATTTACTCACCTCCGGGCAGGAAGGGCCACAGGGAACCAGCGGAAAGGTATATAAAATAGTGGCGCAATAAGATTATTCGATTGATCTTGATAATTGTTCGATTGATATATAGTCTATTATGAGTGGAAGGTCATAGATTAATCGAAATATCGAAGTTTATCGATTAATAGTATTATCTTTGTGCTCTTATGAAGAGAATACAAGAAAAAAACAGGGCGATCGTGACGGTGTTGTCCTTCGCCCTGATCCCCTTGACGGGATTTGCCACGGATGTCTATCTGCCATCGCTGCCATCCATGACCAGCGACCTGCATGTAAGCAGCGCCGCGATCCAGGCTTCCCTGCTGATCTTCCTGGTGAGCGCGGGTATCAGCCAGCTTTTTGTGGGAAGCCTGCTGGACAGCTTTGGGCGTTACCGCCTGAGCACGGCCGCCCTGCTGATTTTCTCCCTGGCCAGCTTTGCTATTGCCCTTACCCATAATATATATATGGTCTATCTCATGCGGGCAGTGCACGGGATAACGGTGGCAACGATTGTCGTAGCCAAAAGGGCCTATTTCCTGGATACCTTTAAAGGGGAGAAATTGAAGCATTACACCAGCCTCTTTTCCATCATATGGGCCACAGCGCCCATCATCGCGCCATTCATCGGCGGTTATCTGCAGCAGTCTTTCGGATGGCAGGCTAATTTTTATTTCCTGGGCGGTCTTACCCTTGTCATATTGGTCCTGGATCTCCTGTTCGGCGGAGAGTCCTTATCTGAATTCCAGCCATTCCATATAAAGACCATTACCGGGGTATATGGCTCCATGATCAAAACGACTGATTTCAGCCTGGGGCTGGTGATGATCGCGTTAAGCTATAGCATGCTGATGGTATTCGGCATGACGAGCCCCTTTATCATCGAACATGTCTATCATCATTCTCCGGTGGTGACCGGCTATAGTGCGCTGTTGTCCGGGGTGGCGCTCATGCTCGGCGGGGTGATCTCCAAGTCCATCCTGTCAAAACCGCTGGAGGCGAAGATACCGGTAGCGATCGGCCTGCAGTTTATTTTCGTCATCGCGATGCTCGCAGTATCTCATTTCTATGCCTCCAATATCTATACCTTGCTGGCATTTGTCATGCTGCTGAATATTACTGCCGGTTTTATATTCAATAATTTATTTTCGTATAGCCTGGGGCGTTTCTCCAAAAATGGAGGCATTGTCAGCGGATTAACCGGAGGCAGCCTGTTCGTCCTTACTTCGTTTTTAAGCTATGGGGTGGTAAATACCCTGGCCATTAAAAACCAGGAGCTGCTGGGACTGGCCTACCTGGTATTTATACTGCTGAATGTAGTGGTTTTCACCTTGTTCCAGAAAGCCAGGTATGGGGTTGAAAGCAAGAAAAGCCTCTTGCCTGAGGCGGAAGCTGCAGCATAGGAGAGGCTGCTATCTACCAGGATAGGAGAGGCTGCTATCTACCAGGATAGAAGGATAGGCTCCTATCTGGTGGAAAAGGATTCTATGATATCATAATTACTTAATAAATTATTAATCATAAGATAAAACGGTCTTCGCTGGAATATTAAACCATAGGCTTTCTTTTGCGTTCACTCAAACTCCTCAAAAATGAACGTAAAATTTCTAAACCTTAGAATTTCTATCGCTGCAGGTGTGGTCGTTGCAGCCATGGGAATCAGTATGATGCCCCGGACCAATAATATTCCGGCAGACCTGTCCAATGCTTACCAGGATGACAAAGAAGTCA
>JAATFV010000029.1 GCA_015655015.1 Chitinophagales bacterium
ATACACCCTCATCCCATAATCAATCTGATCTCCCATGCCCTTCACCTCATTATCCTGCTCCTTTCCATTAAACCCATATCGGTATCCTCCCCCCGTCTCCGCATAAGACCTCCCCGGCTGTAACATTCCAAACGGATAGTAATCATTCGCACTCACCACCTCCGGTATAAAATAGGCAACCGTACTATCATCCGTAGAATGACCATAGCGCTTGTCACTGATCGTAGCCAACACATTCCCCAGGTGATTCGTCAATTCAAAGAGCTTATTCCCCCGCGTAAATATAAGGCTATCCCCCGAACCAAGCAAGTGTATGGAATCCCTTATATCAGGAGCTATCATTTCCACATCCCGATTCATCTTCAGGATCCCCAACCGGCTGCTGCCGTATATATGTAACTCCGTCTGCGTCACATGCGTACCATGCACCGCCGGATCGCCAGCTGTATACACGCTCATCACATTACCCTGCGCATCCCGCACATACCAGGTCGTCTCAGTCTGCCCGGAATGGGTGAGGGACTTGCTGATCCGGTTGCCTCCCGGATCATACGTGAATTGGATAGTCGTATCTCCATTCTTCGTAATGCTGGCAATCTTGCCATATACCGTCCAGGTGATATGGGTGATCGCTGACGCACCATCATAGACCAGCTGCCCGATAGAATCATATTTATAGTTGGTCGTATCCTGGCTATCGATATCCGTCGCATAGGTACCGGCAGGGACAGTATCGATAATATGATCCAATTTATTCGTTCCCGGCGTATATACATAGCTCAACTTATCCATATCAATCGGCTTTCCGGCAAACGTATTATTCCCATTCCGTTTGTATTTCTGGATATTCCCATTCGGATCATAGGTTATATTTTCCTGGAAGTCCGTCACCTTGGTAATGCCGCTCCAGGCATTTCCTGTGCGATTCCAGGCATCCATATGCACCAGGCGATTCAGCTGATCGTACTGGTAGTTGTACAATAATGGATTGCCCAACGTTCGGATATTAGCGCCCATGCTGCTGATATTTCCATTGAACAGGGGACGATAATCCATAGCCCCCAGGGTGGTATTGACCGCACTATCCGGCCCGGCTACTCCGCTGATAGGGGAATAATCCCCGTTATGGTAATTCAGCAGAAGATTGTAGGCGCTGGCAGCGACTATATTACCCACGCTATCCGGCCGCAGGGTATAACCACTTCCCGTATAAGGTGCAGGGTTGATGGCCTTCAGCCACCCCTGCAGAGTATAGGCATAGTTGATCCCCTGCACCTGCTGCTCCCCGAGTACCGTCCTTGCCAGCGGACCATGCGCATAATAACTGTAAAACGCATCATTATCCCAGTTGATACTGTCCGTACTGCTCTGTACATTGGTGATCCGGTTCTCCGCGTCATACAAATACGTATGATAGAAGGCATCGGCTTCGCCATGCTGGTAAGATACCTGGTTGACCTTCCCGCTCACCAGGTCGAAGTCATAGACCAGCTTCTTATACCGGTTGCCGGTGTTGTTCATCGGATTTCGGATATCCAAATTGGCGGTTCCATTCCCATAATCTTGTACCAGCGTGTCCACATTCCCCAAAATATCATAGCTGTAATAAGTGGCGGCAGCAGCATTTTGATTGCCGTTTGCCATATCCGCACCTGTATTGTAGAGCAAGATTCCGGCTACCCGGTTACGCAGGTTAGAAGGCGCTAATTCATCAGACATAAGGGAGTAAGGTGCATCATAGCCCGTCACCGTGATCTGGTCCGCCGAAGCCGCCACATTATTCTCCCATAACAATAAGGACGCTTCCCCCCGGCTGATCGAATCCGTAATAGCCGTGCCGCTGACCAATTGCCCCACCTGTATAATTCGTCCGATGGAATCATACTGTGTATAGCTGTATTGGTTATTCGGGCGCTGCCGGGCATTTTGCGAGAGAGCCAGCCTGCCCAGCCGGTCATACCAGAAATAACTCGTCCCCCCATCCGGAGACTTTTGAGCTACCACCTGGTTGAGCGTATTATACCGGTAGTTTGTCACCAGCGTGTGGTGAGGAACCAGCCCCAATTTGGCTGCCCGGGCTGTTTTGACCCGGTTGAGCCAGGCGGTATCCGTATGCTGCTCAACACCAGCCGGTGGTACGGTCTTTAACAAATTGCCTGCCTGGTCATAATAATACAGCGTATAATGGTATTCATTCTGTGGGTGCGTGACGGTAAACCTTTCATACTTATAAGCCTGTAGACAGGTATTGTTATACCGCTGCTCGAAATCTCCGGTGAGAGAGTCTGAATACCATTTAGACAACTCCGTACCCTTGCTGACAGCAAAATAAGTACTGTCCGAACAGGTGGTGATCGAGTCGATAGCTACCGGGGGAAGGATCGGGGCTGACTTGCCGCAGAGAAAAGGCGGGTTATATATGACATAACAATTAGTACTGCCAGGACAGGTGATGAGAGAATCAGAAGGAGTTATATCCTGTACAGTCAAAGAAGAACTTGCGACAGTATAAGCAAAACTATCTATTGTTAGCGTAATAAGCGGAACGGTATCTATAGACACAGATACGGCTCCTATATTCACCGCACTATCAAAACACCCCGTTCTTCCGGAATCAGAGAGATTTAACAACATCGCAATTCCATTGTTACTCCCCAACGCAGCAAAACTTCCATTTGGGTTTTGCACCATAGACCCAAGCAATTGCGTATTAGGAAGTTTCGTCTGCATGGACCATTGTTTAGTATTGGCTGCATTGAACTTTTCCCAATAAATATTCGGCGTCACCTCGCCCGTCTCTCCCACCAGATAACCACCATCCGAAGTAGGTAAAATATGAACGGAAGCTACATAATCAAGCAAAGTATTCCCCGGAGGTGCATCAAATTTTCTGGCAGCAAGCGGAGTGCCGTTATATGAAAGGTCGATAAACAATGCCCGCCCACTATCGCTTGAAGTCTCATATTGACTATAAGCATATACTCTATATCCGAAATTAGCCGGATAAAGATCAGCAAGTGAACAGTTCATTCCGGGATCCGAAGAGACCCTCATGAATTTCGAGGTGAATAATGCCCCCGTTTGTTCTGACATCTTATAGAGAGCCCCATTGAATATTGAGCTAACTAAATAACGACCTGTTACCAATAAAGTGTCAAAACTTTCCGCTACCCCAAGTCCATCATTGCTTGATGCTGCATATAATTGCTTTGACCAGCTCACATTTCCAGTGTTATCTAATTTTATAACAAGAACCCCTGCTGCGGTATTGCCGGCATAGTTTCGACTATGATCGCCCACTATCGCATACCCTCCATCTCTGGTCTGGATAATATCATATCCCTGTTCACCATACCCGTCTGCGAATCCAATAGATCTTTGCCACAACCTTTCCCCAGCCGCATCTGTTTTTACAACCAATATATCTCCCTTGGTACTTGAACTTAAATAAGTAGTGCCAACGGCAACATATCCATTATCGGATGTCACCCGCA
Organism: Chitinophagales bacterium; assembly: GCA_015655015.1. Lineage (GTDB taxonomy): Bacteria > Bacteroidota > Bacteroidia > Chitinophagales > Chitinophagaceae > Puia. The sequence continues at coordinate 3,495 of JAATFV010000029.1, forward strand.
CTTTACTAAAAAAATCATCATTAGGGCCGCCATAACTCCTAGCCCATTGAATACTTCCCGCAGAATCATAACGGATCAAATAGGCATCCTGCCCTCCTACACTCTGTGCGGTGGTCTGCCCCGCCATGATATAACCACCATCCGAAGTTCTTCTGATATCCGCCATGTTATCCGTCCCACCCGTCCTGAATAGATGCGCAATCGTCGTCGGAAGACAACTCCTCGTCGCAGCCGTATCGGCCGCATGAGCAGCACAGGTATCCATGAACTGCAGATACTCCCAGGTCTGCTTATTAAACCCCAACCTGTTGTTCATGAAGTTCTGGAAGAATATATTCTTCTGGACCTGTGCGGTATCCGTATCAGTGGTAATAGAAGGGGTATCCGATGGATACGCCGTCTTGAAAACAGTATACAGTGAATCCACCGTCCTGCAAGGGACACAGGTCGGACCAGCATAACACTGCATGGCCGGAGGCAGGTAGACCGGTTTGGACAAATACTTACAAGTCAGCGAGTTAGTGGTATTGGCACACATGGTCCGCAGCTGGTCCAGGTCCGTCTCATTCATGGTGATCTGCTGTACCCTTTGCAGGTAAGCCGCAAAGGTTTCACCGGTATGTTTGGCCAGCGTATAGGTATTGTAAAGGTCATTGATCAATCCGCACTCGCAATCGGATGGTCTGCTGTAAACCGGCTTGTTGCTATAGACAGGCTGATTGCCATAAGGCAGCGGTGACGTGATCAGGTCCGCGTTACAATGCAGCGCATCCGTAATTCCTTTCGATTGATTGTAGTGGTTAATGACATCCTGGAAACTGGAACAGGACTGCCCGTTAATAATCATTGTTACGCCCGGAGGCAGCGAACTGGCGCCAAATGGATGGGCGCTGTCACTGGCCCTCCTGCAAATAGCTACCAGGCCCGGAAGGACGGTATTTTTTAGATCAGTCGTATCGTATAATACACAAGCAGATAATTGTTTGTACCATTGCTGAGCAAGCGCATTACTGGTCTGTGCGTAAAAGCTGTCCATCGCATGCAGCGCGGAATCCTTTAAATTGGCTGATGCAGTAGGTCCCTTGGACGCGGTGTTATAAATTCCGAGGGCACTATTATTTGAGCTGCTGGTAAAATCACTGAACTCCGGCTGATGATGAGCTGCAATAATATCCGACGTCGCGGGCTCCCCTTTTGGAAAGGGGCGGTTATTTGCCGGTGTACAGGTAACTTTAGCGATCACCAGTTTATTGAAAATATCCTGCTTGGCTCCCAGGTACAGTTCGCGGAAATTTTTCCAGGCCTGGTCAAGATCGCCCGAACACATCGTAGCATTGAAATCGATGGAAGGGGCCGAGCCATCCGGGTTGTTTTTGTAATTAACAAGACAATCAGCTCTTCCTGAATCACACATCACCATGGCACAAGCCATGGACCACATACCCAGTGCAGGGTTCTTATCCACTGCTGCCTGGTAAAGTTTCAGTTTCGCTTCCAGCGCATCTTTTAAAGCATGATTAGCAGGTGACAAAGACAGCGGGTCGATATTACGGGCAACTACGGGAAAGCCAGCTAACGCAGCATTTCCGGTAGGATTGAGAAATCCCGAATCAAGGGCCTCCTGGTAAGTGTCGATCGCCTCCATTTTCCGGTTCCATAGATCGCTGGGCCGATTGGCCTGCAGGGCCTGAAGCTTACAATATTCCGGATGAAAAGGCAATAAGGCATTGGCCCAGGAGGAACGGAAGTTCTGCACAAACTGGCTGGCCGACAGAGAATTGGGGCTTACCATGATATCCGACTGCGCGTTGTATATGCTGTCGGGATTCCCATTGTCATCGGTATAATGTACGGAAGGCAGCTTAAAGATGGGAACATAACCCGACGAATCTCCCGGCGTGATATAAAAGATAGAATATTTATCCGCACCTATGGCCAGCGCTGTATCGGCATACTGTCCATATGGCGGGCTCATGTCCTGCAGCATGGCGCTGAGAATATCATTGGCATCGGACAGGCTATCCGGGCATACCGAAGCGCAGGCACCCAGCGCATTCTGGTAAGCCGTCTGCGCCGATGTCGTATCCGCTGATGTCGCAGAAGGACCCACCTGGGCAATATAGTTCGTCAGAAAAGCCGGCCACGGACCCACACCATCCAGGCAAGACTTACAGGTTGGAACACATTGAGTGGTTGCCGCCAGTGCAATAGCCTTCTGCTGGGCAATGAACTGCCCGACGGTCGTACAGGTATTGTTAGGCAAATAGACACTGTCCCTATAAAAATTATAGGCGTCACTGTTCACCGTCAGCTTTTTAGTGACCAGGTAACTTCCTTCAGGAAGAAGCAGCGTGAAGCTCAGTGCCCTGTTCGTGGGTGTGCAGGTATTGGTGGAATCCACCGAAAAATTATGGAATACCGTATCGAAGGGTTTACCATTCCGTATCTTATTGTTACAATTGTCGGAGATAATGATCTCCAGGTCGTAGCGGCAGGTATAACAGATGTTTTGCTGCTGACAATTCATTTCGCTCAGGATGGCCGGCGTAAGGCTGTAATTAAACACATAATTGTCGGCAGTGGGAACCAGCAGACTTTTCTGGCTGACCATGCTCAATCCCTGGAAGAAGACCGAATTAGCATTGCTCAGCGTATCAGTAGTCGTCGCAAGGGTATTGGAGGGTAAGGCCGCCATCCCCGCAGGAGCAGGACCGGCCAGGGCCGTAGCGATCGTTCGCCCATGCATGTCTACATAGCTGACGCTGTATTGCCCGTTCGCATCCCTGACCATGTTCTTGAAATAATGGGACATGTCGCCCACTTCCGTTCCGAACAGCCCATCCAGCTCATTCTGGCTCGGAGTGCCGTAGAAGTATTTGGCCTCATGGCCATTGCCCAACTGGTAGAGAGAATCCACTCCGCCCTGACGGCTGATACGTCCCGTATTGTCCGGTGTATATTCCGTCTCTGTAAAGGGAAAATCATGAGCATTGGGAATGAATTGATTGAGCCCGGCCGCTACCAACGGATTACGGGGGGAATAGTATTGACTGGCCCCGGAAGTATTGCTCATGGAGTCTGCATGAATATCGCAAAAGGACACATCATCACGCAGCGTGTCATAGTTGGATTGACTATACTCCTGTCCGTTAATGCTGACATTGAAGCCGGCTGTGTACTTTATGATATTGCTGAGGGTGGGTGAGGGCATGACCTGGATGGCCGGCCTTCCCTGGTAATCATAATAGGTTTCTCCTACGATAGTGGTATTTGTCGTATTGTCTTTCGTCACGGTCTGCCTGCTGCGCAGGCTGCCATCATAATATTGCAGCACTACTTTGCGTTTGCCTTCTTCCGCAAAGCTGATATTGGACTGCCAGTTGAGCGGCCGTTCATGTCCCCTGAAAGTATATTGTCCCATGACGGAGGGAGCCGCGTCCGAGCTCCAGATAGCGGGGGTTACTGCACCGGCCTTCCCCAGCTGGGCAGGCCGCACACGAATAAAAAGGGTGCCGGTATTATCATAAATGAGAGGGATGTTATAGGAGGTGCCGGTAGTGGTCACCCGGGTGGCATTGTTGCGAAAGATCAGCGCCGGATTGGGATGAAGGAGATCACTGCCAAACTTTTTCTGTACCGTGTCCGCCAGGGCGCTGGAGTCGATATAGGTCCATTCCAGGTCATATTGGTCGGCCCCTAACACCGTTGTCCAGTTGACAGGCAATTCATCGGCCGCGGCATCGCCGGAAGGACTAAGCGTGATATTGGATACGGTATTGCTGCAATCGAATTTAAAGCTGGGACGGGTGGTCAATTGATTCTGTATCACCAGGACCGTGTTGGGATCCCAGGCCGTCACATTGCTGCTATCCTTCACGACGGTGATTGTTACCTTATGGGCTCCGGCGAATACAAAGCTGCTGCGGCTGTTATACGTAGAGTCCGGATTATAATTTACCGTGAAGTTGTGGAAAACAGAATCGATGGCTCCTGCTGAATTAGAGTAGGTGATCCTCAGCCTGACCATTACGGAGAAAGCGCTCCGCAGGTAAAGGGTGGAGGCCTCGTTGATCATCAGGGTCACTTCATTCTGTACAGAATAGGAGGTGTCCAGGTTACCTGTATAAGCGGGATTGAAAAAGACGGAGTCCTGTACGGTCCGCGAAGAATCCTTCCTGATCTGGTGCAGGCTGCCATCCAGAACTGCAATGGCCTTTACCTGGCCTCCCCCTCCCCCATAACCTGCCCGGGTGGAGAGCGCCATAAAAAACACGCTTATGAACAGAAGCATCCATCGATTGCTATATTTCCGCAGCATTTGCATAAATCAGGATTAAAGGTTAGAAGAAGCTAAAAAAATATGGTAATCCCTGTATTGGCCGGCCGGCTCGAACCGCCCCGCTGTCCTGGTGAAAAAGTTCCCTTCTTTGAACAGGGTGTCATCGAAACGCCCCTGTTCATAATGACTGAAAATAATATTCACCTGTCCTTTAGACTGGTATGGTCCCGGATGGCCTGGTCCTTCGATCAGCTCCTGCCCCACCAGTCCGGCGGTGTAAAGGGCATAGGTGATCCTTTGAAAGTAACCTGTCCGTGCGTCCACCTCGATCCGGATAAGAGAATAAGTGCCGCCTGGCGGAAAGCGTAGCGTCAGCACTTCCGATAGGCCCAGTTCCTGCAGATCCGTTTGGATGCCTTCGATGTGCGCAAAAACGCTGTCCAGCATACTGACAGGGTTCGACATGCCTGCATGATGAGCTGCCGACAGATAGATAGCTTTGTCCTCATTCATGATCTGTATGGCATACTTATCCGTCAGGACCGTCTCCGTCCCATCGATCACAAATCGGCACCGGTCTTTATCCATCTCCACTTCCCCTGCCAGGGAGTCTGTGCTCTTATCCGGCTGGCCCTCATTAGCATAGAGATATTTTATCCGGAAGCCCAGGTAGGCCGCGTGATGGTAAGCCTGTTGCACCCTTTCCATCAGTGCCCTGATCTTCGACGAGCTGTCTGTAGCATCCGCCCGTTTTCCCTGCGCGGACACGGATTGGCTGCTCCATGCTGTCAGGATGATGGCTGTGAATAACAGCCTGTTATAATTTTTCATCGCTTGGGTGATCATCATAAAATATTTATTGATCTTTCAATAAGGCGCTGCGTGTTTCTTTAATAGTTTGTATCCCTCTCTCCGTCTCTTTCTTCACCCGGGTCAACGTCCCGTCATCATCATATTCATAGAAAGTGGCATAGTTATTTTCGTCCAGCTCCGCCATCAGGCGCAGGTTGACAGGATTGTACACATAGGATTTCATCTCCGCATTAAAAGGAAGGATCCGCAGATCGTCGAAATAAGTCGTCGAAGAATCAGAAGCCTGCAGCGTTAAGCTCATACTGGCCGCATTGCCGGGAATATTAACTACCGCTTCGAACCGCTGCCATCCTTCGATCATGTTCCCGGATGGCGTCAGAGAAATGGCCTGGCTGCCTTCCCCGCTCAGCGAGAAATTGATCAGTATATGATCCCGCGAATAAGCCTGACAGGTACAGGCATTCTTTTCCTTCACCCAGGCGCTCACCAGAATCTTCTTTCCTGCAAGCGGGGTGAAGGGAGGCAACACCGTATTGGAAGAAGCCTTCATACCATCAAAGTGGCCGCCGCAAGTATCCGTGTTAACGGTATCTGTTAACCGGGGATTGCTGCTATCGGCAGCCGCGGCTATTTTCAGACCGAGGAGACTGATCGAGCTGTCCTTTTGAACCCGCAGGCTATACATACCGGTATGCGCCATGGAATCGCTGATATTCGACAGGTAGGAAGAAAAGTCGAATTGCCGGGCCTCCGCACACAAGCTATCACAGGAGCTGGCAATATAACCGTAGTCTTCAAATCCTTCAAAGGCGGATTCCTGGTAGTGGCTGTTCTGTATGACGGCCGTAGGAAGCGTAAGTCCATACCCATAGAGCCCTGCATTGTACCTGCCGAGCGGATCTTTATTTTCGAGCTCGAATCCTTTGCGGTTGAAAAGAGTGGTCTGGCTATTCCATACCCAGCGGGTACTGTCATAAGCAGGCTTCCAATGCCCTGACTGCAGCGTCCAGAAAGGCGCAAAGTTTTTGATCACGCCGGCGGTGCGGATATTCACGGAATCCGAAGGATCGGACTCTTTGCGTCTTCCATAATACACATAAGACCTTTCAGGACGTGAATTCCCCAATATGGCGTACTGATACGGATTCACCAGCGTATCCGTAATGGAACTATAACAGGAACGGCCATAGACCGAAGTACAGGAGATCGTCGAATTAAATTCAAGGACGGCCCCGAATGTATCTATCAGCGGCTGCGCCGCAATGTATCGCACCCGGATCACCGGCCTTTTGGTGCTATCCGAATATCGTTGGGAATAATAAGTCGCGTAATAATTGCTATACCCTCCCGTCAGGTAAGGGGGCACGGCATGCAGGGCCACCATCGCGGAGTCGAATCCACGGGGATCGTGCAGCCCGCCTGAGCCCTGGGTAAGCACAAAGGTGTTGGAAGGAAAAAGTCCGCTGATAGCGCCGGCCAGGTAGGCCGACACATCCAGGGTCATGTCCTGGAAGGGAGCCGCATTCTTTATACCGCCGAACCAATTCGTATAATAAGCCTGGTACAGCATCGTATCGAGGGGTTGATAAGGGAACCATCCCGGCGGAGCCGATAAGGACACCCCCACCGAATCAGAAGGATTGACGGAATTCGCATTGTTATAGAAACCCGGCAGGTGCCCTCTCTGATCGGCGTGCAGCAGCAGATTGGCCGACAGGATCTGCGCATTGACGGGCAGGCTCCGGCCAAGGCGGTTGAACCGCAGGATGCTGACCGCGTTCCGGTCGTAACCGTCTACGGGAAGGCTGTTCTCTATCAGCAGATGATCCGAGACGGAGTCTACCTGTAACAGAGAATCCAGGTAGGCAGGGCAGGTCGATCCGATAGACGATATAAGATTGGCGGAAAAGTCCGGACTGAGATCGACGGTGACGGTATCCGGCGGGGGTACGACCGCCCCCGGGTTTTTATAGATCACCCGTCCCAATCCATCACAGGTGGAGCTGACCATATCATAAAGAGGCATTGGCAATCCCGAAATGCTGCGAAGGTCGACGATATCATTGCCGATGACAGCCATATACATAGCGCCGTTGGGATCCACACTCAGGGAATAGAACGGTAGATCTGCGTTGTTCTTAAGAATATCACAATTGTCAAGGTTAATCCCCGCACCATTGGCATTGGCTGCATTGACCAGGCTGCGTACTGTACGGTGGAGTGTCTTCGGCACAAATAAGTTATGGCTGGAGATCAGGTAGTTAAAGAAAGGACGTAGGCAGGAGCAGCCTTCTGCTGCGGCCAGGGCGCTATCCGCAGGAGTATAGATACACGACGTTTGAATGTCGGACCGCCTTTTGTCGGCCACTTTCCAGAGCTGTTGAAGTTCACTGGCTCCTGCACTGATTACCTGCGTGGTCGTATCGAATACCAGGTGATATTTATTCTGTCCATCCCGGACCAGGGGATTGCCCAGGGAAGCGACCGACCCTACAGCGCTGCCCATGTTACGGTGACCGGAGCGGATGACTTTCAGCGTCACATCCATACCGGAAAAAGGGGAGCCATTTTTATCTACGATGAACAGATCGGGCGTACCACCACGGATCAGGCTCGTATCGACCACCCATAATTTATACCCATCCGGGAAGTAGGCATATTTATTGTCTTTCGGCAGACAATCTCTCATGCTAATGGTCTGTTTGCTGTACATCAGCAATTCATCTCCGGCAGACAGGTAAGCAGTATCGGGAAAAGACGAATTGTCAACCGGTCGCCTTAATTTACCCTTAACCACATTCAGGTTGCTAAGAACGGCATCTATATTCTGGTAGGCCGGACCTGTTGCCGGGTACATCCAATGGGAAGGATACGTGAACTGGTATATCGAATCATTGAATTCATTCAGGGTCATCACCAGGATGGGCTCTCCGGTCTCTGCATCATACAGAAGGTTCTTGGAAGAGACCTTGCTGCCTTTGTCGATATGCACTACGCTGTCGAGGATGCCATAACGTTGAATGACTTTCGTCATGGCTACGGAACGGAACTGGTTGGTTTCATGCTGATACAGGTTCAGCAAAGAGGGTATTATCACGGGCCAGACACCTAAGGCAAAAATATCCGCATTGATATTTATATTGGCTCCTGTGGAATTGGAAGTCTGATCCCGCATATCGGTCATCAGCTCCGCATCCTTGCCGATGGTGGCATTGGGATCGATATTTCCCTGCGGATCGATCGTCGTCACCGTATTGCTGAGGTGCCTGAACTGAGCCGATGGATTATCCACTTTGTAAAAATTCTCCGTATAGGAAATAGGTCCCAGGGAGTCTGTCTCCGGATAGCTGGCTTCCGTCCTCAATTTGCCATTCATATCGTTGAGCTCCACTTTGAAGCCCTGCGAAAGAGTAAGATAGTTCTTCGAATTGATACGCAGCAGATTGTTCAGAAGAGGTTTGTATCGCTTTTTGGTATCGTTATCGATAGTGGACCAATCCCAGGAAGTGGGGAAATCATAGCTGGTGAAGAAGGTGGATTCCGTGTAGCCATTGGCGGACCGGGTCTTACCGGTGTGAATGGACCGTACTTTCACCCTGCTATAGCCAATAGATGGGCCGGGAAAGAAGGCTTCTCCCAGGGGTTCTTCGGTATACTGCAGCGCAGCGGGGGCTAACATCGATGTGCGATCGACATACTCGATCGGCAGGTGGAAGGGATTTTCTTCGCAGCCGACGGCAGGTTCCCAGGAAGCTACGCCGCTGCTGATGGTAGTATTCACCCCATTGACAGACCGGGTAGTGGTATACTCATAGGTCTGACCGTAGACAGTCTCCTTCTTACCGGCCATTGCCTTCCAGTTATCAAAGATCAGAATGCTTTTAACCCGCAGGCCTCCTCCATATTTTTTCAATACAGGACAATCCATTCTTATAAAAGAACGATTGGGGTCGATGGTGCTGGCCCATCCATATCCCCTGGCTGTATTGGTGAACCCATTGAGCAATTCTATGATGTTGCCCACCTGGGAAGCCAGGATCTTTACGCCATCCATGAAGTTTACATCATCATTTACTTCAGAGCCGGGATAGGCTTTGGAGGGAAGGTTGAGACGAAGAAAATTAATAGCCGTCTGCGCCAGCGGGCTAAGCGGACCATCACCGTCGCCTGTCGTGTTGACCCCTTTTACTTTAACCCAGATCGTACTGTCATTGGTGATCCCATGCCAATGTTGGATCGTGGTGTCCGGGTCTGCATAACAAGGGATATATTCGGAGCCGCTGCCAAAATCATCTTTAGGCATGGTGACATATAACCGGAAATAAAGTTTACCGATACCCTCCAGGTAACGGGCATAGAGGTCCTGGGCCGTCTTCACGGCATAGGGCACTCTTATATAAACGTATAAGCCGTCTCCTTTAAAGAAATTATATAATTTATTATTATAGGAGCTGCCCGTCGGGTCCATGCCGATGCCGGCGATCTTAAATAGCTGCGTTGCCCTTCTGTTCTGTACGTAGGCGTAATCATCGCTTTCATATTTCACTTTTATACGGCCTCCGGAAGGCAGCTGGATAGAGTCCAGGTTCCAGGCCCCGGCATTGGAGGCTGCGAGGGTGCTGTCCTGTAAAGAATAGGGATATTCTGCATTCGTCAGCGGATCAGCAGTAGTGGATCCGGGATTTTGCAAAGGGTCTTTATAGGTCCCCCATTTATCGGACATGTTGACCTTGTAGCGGGGATTATTGCTGTGATAATTGAATACATATGGATTGAGCAATCCTTTATTGTTGCCGTTATACGTGAACCAGATCTTTTTCAGGGTCAGCTTACCAGAGTCGTTCCTGTCGCCGGAAGAATTGGCATTGACACCATGGCATAGTTCATATCTATATTCAAAATGCACGGTCTTGATAGGTATGGCGTTCGTATCATGCTGCAGGAAGTCCGCTTTGGAATAGAGATTGATCTCCTTCAGGAACATAGCTTTTCCCGAGCTGTCCTTTTTGCCATTTTCATCGATCTCCATCAGGTCGGAACGGGGTTGAACTTTGAAGGTGGCTATCATCGTCTTGGATTCGATAGTATGCAGGTACCACAGCTCTTTCGTTCCATAGATATAATTAGCCTTGTCATCCCGGTTGTAACTTCGGAATCCTTCATTGTAGTTAGCGCTATCCTTAACATAGGGGGCCCTCCAGCCAAAGGAGTTCGCGATACCGCTTGTCTTGGAATAATCAAAGCGAACGGCATCCCCGATATCGTCGTCACTGATGCCGTCGCCGGTAACATCCACATAATCCGGTGAGAGGATCCCCGTCAGCAGAAAGGAGTGGGCATAGGCAGGAATTTCTTCCCGGCTGTAATAGCCGTTCTTTCCACTATTATTAGACGTGGAATTCTGGGTAGAATCATAAGATGTAAGACCGGTCTTTAGATTGCCGTTCCCCGATCCGACTGAAAAGCTCACCTCTTTTTGCACCAGGTTGTATACCGGTATTCCATAAACATATTTACGGCCATCGGGATTGAGCACGTCGATCTCCGAGATATGATTGGACTTCCTGAAATTATTTACCCTGTCTTCCCGGGTAAGGATCGGATTGACGGGTGTGGTATCCGTAAGAACGGGCGGATAGAGATAGGGCGTCTCGATGGTGTCCATAACATCCTGGGTGAATCTGTCCAGGGGACGATCAGGCCTTTTCCATCCAAACAGGCAGAATGCGTGATCTCTGTATTCGAAATATTCCAACCGTATCTTATACATGTTTCCTCCGATGAGATTGATCGGGATCGTATCCCAGGCATTGTTATGAGTTGTCCAGTTATTGATGATCAGGGAATCGTTCATCCATAACCGCACGCCGTCGCCGGAACGAAGACCAAAAGTATAGGTGCCGGTTACGGGAGCCTTTAACCGGCCTGTCCAGCGTACGGAAAAATTATCCCCGGAGAATGTATTGTCCGTCCTTACCTCCGTCGTGTGATTGTTATACGAAAAAGGACTGCCTGTATCCCAGTTAAAGTAGGCAAAGGTATCCAGACGGGTATACTTAGGCGTTCCGCTTAATTCGATATTCGTGAAATAGTCTCCCCGCAAGCCCATCGCTTTTCCAGCCGGCTCCGGAGGAGCGTCATTTTCGCAATAATGCCCGAACTCATTCACATTATAGCGATTGATGTATTTATCCAGCCCCGCAATAGAAGCCTCCGATGCCGTCAGGTATGAGATCACCTGGGCCCGTTTGTCCCGGGTAGTGCGTATCGCTCTGGCAGCGGTCATGGTATCGATACCCATTTTCTTTTGGCCGTTGGTCAGCGTAAGGTAACGGGTAGTGGTAATGGATGATCCATTTTGAGAAAGGGCGGGAGTGACGACATTGTCTCCCCCTATAGCATTATAAAAATCGGTGGTATTGATGGTTTTTTCACCCGGGTTGCGGAAATAAGCCGCTTCGAAGAGTCCATTGCTCTTTTGAAAGTCGAGGGTATTTCCCAGGGGATTTTCCAAAATCCAGGGTCCCGACTGGGTGGTGGAGTAATTGGCATTCAGATCTACGCCCCCATGAACTTCGTCGCCGCCGCCCAGATCTATGCTGGCAGCGCCTGACTGGGATTTATTGCTGATCAGGTGGTCAGCGATAAATCCGATGTCCCCCCGGTAGGCACGGAACATGCCTCCTGTCCCTTCCCCTGAAATATTAAAGACATCATAGGTATAGGATGGAACGGCAATATGGGGAATAGCTGGCTTTTCCCGGTAAGGAAGCTCTTTCTCCCGGTTGAAATCCGTGATAGCCGCCCAGTTGCCGCTCCTGTTCTGGAAGTTGAGGTATCCGTAGGCGGGCAAAGAAAGGGAGACGTCTGAGGCAGCGATGTATTCTTTGCCGTAGTACCCGCTTAAGTAAACATTAGGATGCGAGACCGTAGCTTCTCCCCCCAGCTTGACGGTAATAGAATAATTATAATTAGAGGTCGGCAGCGAAATGGTAGGTGTATAGGTAGGCCATGCGAAGGAAATGCCCGCAGCTTCACCTCCCAGTAAGGTCGATAAGCGGTCGTCTTTGCGCCGCTGTCCCTCTGCAATTTTTACAGCCATCGCACTAAAACCCAGGTGTATATCTTTCAGTCCCGTTCTGGAATTATAAGAAGTCGAGAGCTGGGCGCCATAAGCGGGACCCGCGTTGTTCGTTGCATTATACTCTGAAAACTGAAATCCAAGGCTGGGACTGATTGTAATGCCGTTCTGCGAATTATTGGTCAGGCTCAGTCCACCGGTCAAAGACCCCTGTGATTTGGCCCCTGCATTCAGAGAGGCATTCAACCCTGTCTCGATGCCCCACCCTGAGTAAGTGGTGTGAAACAGACCGGCGCTGGCCCCTACATTCAGGGGAAGACCTACCAGCTCTACCGTACCGCTCAACGTAGCTCCCCAGCTAATATTGGGCTTGATGCTGGCTGTCTTCTTTATCGTGTCCGTCCCTCCGCTGAAATCGTCCGGCAGTCCGCGCATATCACGGGTGATGCTGCCCGGGTTAATATTCCAGCCAAGCCCGACCCAGCTGGCATCCTCGTCCATGGATCGTCCGCTGTGATAAGCGATATTCACCGGATAGCCCCCCACATCCAGCAGAGGAATATTGTAGGCAAAATCTCCCGTGAACAGGTCCACCATATTGTTGCTGTTGACAGACTGGAAGGATTGCATTTCAGGCTGGCTGGGTCCGCCGATAAATTTCTTTGCCGCGCGGGCAGGCTGGAAAGACGGAGTGAAGGATAAATTCTTAACAGGCGCCGCATGCGGATCGGGTATTACTGTGGAGTCCGGATGCATGTCGGGAGCTACATACATCATGGGTGCAGCCTGCAACATCGGGGCACCATGGATCGCAGGAGGTGGCGTGAAGCGAATTCCTGCCGTATGAGCGTGATGCTGCGGAGATTCCGGGGAGATATTCCCGGCGGGTCCGCGCAGGCTTTCCGCCGCGAGGATCAGCTGGCTATAAAAGACACTGTATAGGAATAGGGCTATGTATTTTCTAAACCGGGTCGCTAGAGCTAATATCATGGTAAGAGATCTTTTATTCGTTATACTAATGGGCAGGCCTTTCCACCTGGGATGGGGACCAGGTGAACTTCACTGTCCAGGATTCATTACGGCTATTGATCAGGCGGAAGAGATAGACCTTCTGCTGCGCATATCCCCCGCTCTTTTGCAGCGGCACCTCCAGGAAGTTGCGTCCTCTTCGTAAGGAGACATCTCCCTGTTGTATGATAGGATTTCCCGGATCCTGCAGGCTGGTGATCGTATAATGAACGAGCGTATCCGCCGGCGTATTTGCATAGGTGAATTTGAGCGTCTGTCCGCCGGAAGCCACGGAGGGATCGAGATCCCGCCGGAGATCCAGGTATGGCTCTTCCTTCTGAGATAACTGGCCGACGGGCGGTGAAGTGACCCGGAAGGTCCAGATATCACTCATCGCTGCCGGCTGGCTGTTGTTGAGCGCCACTATCCTCCAGGCATAGAGCCTGGACGTGTCCAGGGACCGGTAAGAAGACGGATAGTTCAGGTAAAGGTTCTTTATAAAGCCGGCACTGTAAACCGGGATATTCTGTTGGATGGCATCCGCCTTCCCTTGTCCGGGCAGCACCTCCACCAGGATAAGAAGATAGCTGAGATCGCTGAAGAGTCCCGGCGGCGTGGGGGGCAGCCAGGTGAACTGGGGAGAAGGGGTATAAATGCTGCCTTCGTCTGCCGGGGTATTCAGCAATGGCGGGCTGAGAGGGTCTACATTCAGCTGGATGCAGTTCTCTACGGTGGGATTGCCTTTCTCTGCATTGACCACGGTGTAACAGGCCTGGTAGGATCCGGCAGGCAGGAAGCCGTTAGGATCCTGGTCAGCATGGAAGGCAGGAGAATTATAAGTATACTGGATCGGGCCCAGATCCTTTGACTGGAGCTGTTTCGCGCCTTTCGCCAGCAGAATAGGGATGGTATTGGCTGTCAGCACAGGCTGGTTAGTCTTTTCATCCAGGAGAACCAGGTTGACCCTTATTAGGACACTATTATTCCCGGAGTTGACCAGCAGCATATTCCAAAGCTGGTTCTTCACCAATACTCCCATGGGAGGCACCTGAAGGGTCATGCTGACCTGGGCATGCGCCGCAGTGATTCCCAGGAACAACAAATAGAATATCAGTCTTTTTTTGTGCATATAGGATCGTGTTCAAAATGTTTTAAAATAGGTAAGCCGTCCCGTATTGTCCGGCACCAACTGTTTGTTCATACCGGGAATAAATCCCTTATCAGCCGAGAACTGGAGCTGGCCCAGGCGATCGATACGCAGGGTGGCTTCCGCGGAATATCCCAGCTGGTCTATATTGTAAGTGGTTTGTTTGTTGTATTTGATACCTGCACCCAGCGTTATAAATTTATTCAGGGTATGTTGCACCTTTCCTTCCAGGGTATAAAGCTGGTAATCCTGGTTGGTGGCTCCGGATGCATTGAGCTGCAGGGTGAACTTGCTCAGGAACACCGATTGACTCAGCAGGAGATTGCGGGTATTGAAATATGTGAATCCGGAATCAGCGGAGCGGTTGTAAAACTGCGTATAAACCAGCGACGTATTCATTAATAGGTGATGATAACTGTAGGAATGCGTCATATTTCCTACCAGGGTATAAAACAGATTTTCTATATATTGACTATTGCCCAGCTTCGTGATCTGGCTGCTGGGGAAATAACCCAGGGAGATCACAGGCCAGTTCCTTTTGCGGAGAGTGGCCTGAATGCTCTTGAATACGGTAGTGCTCTTGTATTCCTGGCTGATAAAGGGATTCGTAAAATCGTTGGTATTCGCGCCCAGCATTACATCCAGCTGTTTGCGGAAGAAGAGCTGATCGATATTGGCGCTCCAGGCGCTCTGGGCGGAGCCATCGGTGAAAATACTGAAGGACTGATAGTTGACCGCCAGGTGTTTATAGGCGCCCTTTATCCTTGTCTGCGTGGCCGGGAAAAAAGCGTTCATTTTCAGGGACCAGGCCTCGTTGTTATGGTCGCTCATTTTAAACAGCTCAGCTCCCGGGCCGCCTGTTTTGGTGGAATCGCCCGGATAGGCGGGACTGGAGGATTTGGCTATTTCACCGGTCAATAAGATGTTTTTATTGAGATGGTAATTTGCTTCGAGGGTAAGTCCCATTAAGGATGACGAGGGAACCTGCACATTGGTGGAGTCTGTCGTGGCAGCATTGAACAGCTGCCGCTTGCCGGTAAAATAGGTGAGAATGATGCTATTTCCGTCCTTCAGGCCTTTTCCCACCCTGAACACGTTGAGGTATTGATGGGCATTGCCGGGGCCTTGCGTAATGAAGTCACGGAAGCGATAGTCCACGCTGCCCGAGGCGACTGCATAATAGGTAGAAGGGTTGTATTCCGCCTGGACGCCGTTGATGGAAATATTTTTGGCGGAAAGTTCCGAATAGTTAACAACGGTTCGGCCCAGGTTGAAGGACTTGATAGCCATCAGGGTCTGGTACCCTTTGGGAAGAGAGGAGTCGCTGATGCCGAGGTCCTGCATTTTTTTCCGGAGCAGGGCGGGGTTATCCGCATGCTGGATATCCTGCAGGGTGCTGTTGATCTCCGCCTGTGATCTTTGATGGGTAGTCTGCAACAGCTGTTGCAGGCTCGCGATCCGACTGCGCAGGGAGTCCGCCTCTCTTTTTTTGTTAGCGTAGAGAGAATCCATCTGTTCCGTATCGGGCGCCAGGGAAGAGGTGTCTGTTTGAGTAGGTGTCTTGCGGGCAAGCGCTTCCTTCGCTTCTATTGCTTTTTGAATGAGGGCCGGGTTCTTCATCCATCCGTCCAGGCCATGTAATTTCTGCCAGTCGTTGTTCAATACTCCTTGCAGGCTATCCAGGATCTTTTGAGAGGGAAGGGATTGCAGGAAGTCTCTGCGAACCTGGTCTTTGATCTGTTGATTGAATTGACTGTTGCTGTAGGAAAAATTAAAATCCGAGTAGTTCCGGAACAGGGCGGAGTTGCTGAAGTGATTGGTCAGAAAAATGCGCATCGGGTATTGCCCTTTTACCAGGATGTCCAGGTAGGTCTGGATGGTATGCTGGTAGATATTATTTTCGTTGTAGGGGGTATCGATCCGGGAATAATAGTTCAGGTTGTATAATACGTTACCATGTACCTGCAGGAAGGGAACATGGGGTTTGAGTGCAGGCGAGGGCAGGGTAGGGGGTGGGGTTTTAGCCAAGGGAACGTTTTCATACTGCTGAGGGGCCGGGATGAATGTCACTCCTTTGCAGGAGGCGTGGTCCAGGGAGGGTACCAGGGCGGCGGGATCCGGTGAGGTATCGGCATCTACGGCGGCGAGACCTGGTGGCCTTTTGGTCATTGGAGCTAGGGGTAGAGAGTCCTTATTACCCGTCTTTTTTGCTGGACTCTTTGCCGGTTCTGGATTGATATACTGATGGGTGGCGGCTAAGGCCGAGTCTTTGCTGGCATTGAGTTTATGCTGATAGCCGGGTAGGAACGGCAAACTGCCTGTTGACGGAGCTACCTGGCAAATAGTGTTAAGACCGCAACACAAAAAGAAGGGCGATATGATGAGTAACTTTTTCAAAATTAATTGTATAAATAACGTCCCTGCTGCTTTTTGTCGATAGTATAGGTGCTGCCTACCCTTACCAGAGCAGTTCCGCTAACGCTAAAACTGAGGGTCGGATTTAGTACTGAAGAAGTCAATTGGGTAGCCGTGTTAGTGGATCCTATCAGTCCAGTGCTGCTAATTGTTTCGGTAGCTCCTTTTATATAAAAAATAGTAGGATATTTAAGATCCTGGTTTACTTTTATCGTCCCTATTGCATACCTGTTGTTAATGGAAATAGCGCTTTGTACGGTTAAGGTATATACGACCACTCCCTGCAACTGAACGGTCACCACCGTACCGGCTGGCGTGCCGGTTGGCAATGTTATTTCAATGTCTATAGTCGATACCAGGGAATGAGCGTTCGTCAGATCGGTATTGTAATCTATATTCCAACCAATCAGTGTGTAGGTGTGATTATTGGGATTGCCATTATTATAATCAAGGGCATAAATCTTAAATACCCGATCAGTTTGTGTAAGGTCATGGCGCATTCCAAGTGAATCCGTGATGAAAAGTGCGTGGCCGTCATATTCAACCGCCCCGGGTTGCGTTGTGGTATTCAATACGCCCCGTTGCATTACAATGGGCGGCTTAACTGCCGTACCGGCAATTGCCAGGTTGCCCTGTGTCAATACAGTTGCAAGTGTTGGCAGACTGGGTTTGTTCAATATTTGAGTTGGCCCGGAACTGGCATTCCAGTCCGGGTTCAGTTGCGGGGGAAGGCTCTTAAGCGCCTTATTGATATTCAGGGTATCCTTCCCGAATAAGTACAAACTGTCATTAAGCACAACTAACGCATGCCTGAATTCCGTTCGGCCATTTCCTTTGTTATAAAGAAATCCCGGAACGCCCTGCGTGTGATTCTCAATGATTAACTCTGTTGAATCGCAATTCGTGAGCTTTACGCTGTCCGCCTTGATGGTATAGACGTATTGGGCACAGAGTGCATTGGTCAGGCAGATAAGAATAAATAAGAATAAGATGTGTTTCATAATTAGATATATATGGGTCCTACTTCAAGTATATACTGGTTATCATTTTTTTTAATTCAATCATCTCTTGTTTTAAAGCGCTTAGCTCTTTCTCTTGTGTTGCCAGTTTTTTATTTTGCGCTTTTAGCTCTTCTTCCTGCGCAATATTATACAGGGTCAATTCTTCGATCTTCTTTAACAAGGCCGCCTGGTGATCGCCTAGATCGATGCCCTTGCTTTCCACTTCTGCTGCGGAAGGCATTCCGGGAAGATGTTTGTTCTTTTGTATATATTCCTCTAGTTCCTCCAATGAAGGAAGCCGATAGGTGCTATCAAATACATAATCCGGCCAGCCTGTCTGCAATAATTTCAGCCTTCGAGCGGAGATCGTCCCATTGACAGCCAGGGAGGAGTTGAGCATACCATTGCCGGCGAGGGTGGAGGCATCCCGGTAGTATAAGTTGCCATTGGCATCGCTCACAAGCACACGAGTCTGGGTATTATTGATCGTGAGGCCGGCAAACCGGACAGTACCGGTAGTATGAAGCTGAGCGGCAGGGGTGGCCGTACCAATGCCAAAGTTGCCGGTAGCCGTGATATCCCCCGTCACTTGTAATCTGGCATTCCCATTGGCTGCAGACGCTCCAATAAGTATGCTGTTCAGGAAATAGTTGGGATAATTAAGATAAGGAGAGATGCGAACATTATCAATGCCGCCATTCTTAAGATAGAAATAGTTATAAATATGCTCGTCTCCATATTTGCTTACGTAAGGATACGGGTTAACCAAGCCTTCGTTGTCTACACTCAACACATATGCCATATCCTGCAGATTAACAAAACCACCCTGACGAGGCGAAATGGTGACCTTGAGCTCAGTCAGGAAGTTGCTCAGGCCAATAGGCACCTGGTATAAACCCGATCCAGTATTCAGGTTTTTACTGCTGTCAGTAGTATAGGGTCCCGACCAAACGTTGGAATAATTCTTTGCCATCACAGATATGATAGCTGGCAACCCGTTAGACCAAAAAGAAAAATACATGTAGCCCGCCGAATAGCTAATGCCTTGAACGCCTACTTCATCAGGCGGGAAGACTATATCAATTGTCAACGTCCCGTCAGACGCCTGGGTGCTCGTTGTATGTAACCTGGTATTGTAATTATACAAGACATCATCCAGCCTCGAAATAAAAGGACTCGCCGTGTGATAGTTGTGAAATCGCGGAATAAAATGATTGAATAAAACAGCATTCGTTCCTATAAGATTACCCGCACTGGTGATAGTAGCGCTGCCAATACCAGCATTACCATTGACCTGCAAAAGATTACCATTGTCGGTAGTTGTACCAAGCAGCAGATTGCCGGTATTGGTAAGGCGGGCTCTCTGTACCCCTTTGGTGTATAGGTCAATGGGATTATTATCGGTTGTCCCCAGCACTCCGGTGGTATGAAAAGCGTTGCCCCCCTGTATCCAGGAATTCATATTCAACTTCAAGGTATCGGCTCCGATAAGATAGGAGCTGTCAGTTAACTTTTGAGCGCCTCTTTTGAAGATCGTACGACCATGGCCGGTATTGAACAGGAATCCGGGCACACTCTGCGTATGATTCTCAATGATCAGTTCCGAGGAATCACAGTTCGTGAGCTTTACACTGTCCGCCTTGATGGTATAGACATATTGGGCAGAGAGTTGATCCACCAGATTCATAATAATCAACAGGAATAAGATATGCTTCATAAATAAACTTTAAGGGGACACTTTATTTGCATGAACTATTTTCAATCATTTTTCTTAATTCCGTCATTTCTTGTTTTAAAACTTTTAGCTCTTTGTCCTGTGCAATATTATACAGCGTCAATTCCTCGATTTCCTTTAACAAGGCCGCCTGGTGATCGCCTACATCAATACCCTTATTTCCCACTTCTCCTGCGGAGGGCATTCCGGGAAGATGTTTGTTCTTTTGTATATATCTCTCCAACTCCTTCAATGAAGGAAGACGATAACTGCTGTCAAATACATAATCCGGCCAGTCTGTCTGGGATAACTTTAGTTTTTGAGCGGAAATCGTCCCGTTGACAGCCAGGGAGGAGTGAAGGGTGTCACCAGTAGCCAGAGACGAATTAGTCAAGTTAATGCCGGCAAGCGTAGAGGCATCCCGGTAGAACAGGTTGCCATTCGCATCGCTTACTATCACACGTGTCTTGGTTGTATCTCTGGTAAGGCCGGCAAACCTTACGCCCCCTGTCGTATGCAGTTGCGTCGATGGACTGGTCGTCCCAACCCCTATGCTACCAGCGCAAGTGAAGTTTCCCGTAGAGGACATATTGCCCGTGATCTGCAATTTTGCCCCGCTACCGTTATCCGCAGTGGAGCCCAATGTCAGATTGCCCAGGAAGTAGCTGGAGCCATACGGAGATATCATCACATTATCGACACCTGCGCTTCTGAAGAACAACGGATAATATAAATGCTCCAAAGCCTCTTTCGACACGTATGGAAAGGGATTAAGAAAGCCTCCTCCCCCATTGTTCGCCACGTATTCCATATCCTGCAGATTGATATTGGCAACAGGCAGACCCGGTAGAGGAGTGATAACGATCTTGATCTCTGTTAACCAATTAAAGCTTCCCGGTATTCCTACCTGGAAAAATCCGGCCCCGCTATAGCCGATATTCGTACTGGAGCTGTAAGGTCCGAACCAGGTACCAGTCAAGGAATCCTTCATCATGATCGATACTGACTGCGGGCTGCCGCCATTCCAGAATGAAAAACACATATATCCCTGCGGATATACCAATCCCGCAATGCCAGGGGTGATTTCATTAGCAGGAATAACCATATCAATTGTATAAACCCCACCGGAAGTATCAGTGGTAGTTTTAAACCGAATCGAATAATTATACAGTAGGTTCTCCAACCTTCCGATAAAGGGATCACTGTTCGATCTGTAATTATGAAATTTAGGTATGAAATAATTGAATAGCAACGCATTCGTTCCTATCAGATTGCCGGTATTCGTTATTGTCGCTGTGCCTATACCGACATTACCACTGAAAGAGGAAGCCCCAATTACCTGGAATTTGTTCCCATTATCCGTCGTCGTCCCCACCAACAAATTACCATTCTTAGTCAGTCTTGCCCTTTGAACCTTGTTAGTGTATAAGTCAAGATTATTCGTATCCAATGTCCCCAGCACACCTGCAGCGCCAAACTTATTTCCACCCTGTACCCAAGCATTATATTTCAATGAGTCCCCCCCGATCAGAAACAAACTATCATTGATCTTCACCACCCCCCTTTTGAACACCGTCCGCCCATTCCCCGTATTGAACAAAAACCCCGGCACATCCTGCGTATGATTCTCAATGATCAGCTCCGACGAATCACAATTCGTAAGCTTTACACTATCAGCCTTGATCGTGTAGACATACTGGGCAGAAAGAGTAGTAGATAACCAGGACAGAACAAAAATGAATAAGGCGCCTCGCATAGACAAGATTTGGGTATATTAAGAGGAATAATACAAGCAACAGCCGGCGGCCGGCAATACCAGTACCCCTCAGACGAAAGAACGATATAAACAAAAAATAAAAGAGGGATTTGCAGAAGTACAAACAAGCGAGAGAAAAAAGAACCTCCAATAAAGACGAAGAACAGTTGCAGGCGATTTCGGTACAGGCAAAAAAAGCCCTGCCCAAACTTTGAGTAAAGAATGGTCCATAAGTAAGTTTAAGATTGTCGGTTAATGGTTATGTTTAGTGCAGGGCAGGATTAAAGTTCGTGCAGCCAAACTAGGAAAATAAATTAATTGCGCATATAGCACAAAGTGGTAACAGCACTATTGACCTTAACTAAAAAAGTAGGAATTTTTATTAAATGTAATCACTTAGGAGGTCATTGTCCTCACCGACAGACGGGCATTTCAAACGAAAGGATTTCGTATTCTCTTAGCAGTTTTACGATCCTTTTTCGAGGAATGTTACTTTTAAAAATAGAGGGATTCTACGCGGGAATTATGTGGTTTTCCGAAGCATTTCGCCCTGAAAAAATTTATATATGTTAAAAACGCTATAGATCTACCAGCGAACTCAACGGATGGCGCAGATTCTTATAATTGATCATATCGACGATCACGCTGCCGACACTGATAGGGCTCTCCACCCGCAGGGCAATATGATTAGGATCATCGCTGACCCACACCGTCATCTTCTCCCCGCCTTCGAAAATAGTCCCCTTGATCAGCAGCGGCTTGAACTTGATCGTGCGGAACCTGGCATATTTTGTCCGGATCGTCTCCTTACCCAGGTAGCGGATATATAAATGATATACCTGCCTGTCCAGGAACATATCGAAGGGGACCTTATCACCTGGCTTGAGACGGTTCCAGTCGATATTGCGGGCATAGAAAATGGCGCTCAGGACGTCCTGTATACAGGAAGGAACTTTATAGACGCCTTCCGCGGAAACAGCCGTATTCGTAGCCTTGACGAAAGTGACGTTCTCATAAGTCTTATACCCGCCTTCATTGATATTCCGGATAAATTTGAGCGGCTGGAGCGTTGCCGTATCGATATAAGTCTCATACCGGTCCCTGACCTTATAGAATTTATCATAAAAGCTATACGTCTTCCCATCCCCTACCACATGATAGACATCCCTGCCGCTAATACGTTCCAGCGTATTGGAAAAAATAGCCTCTCCCGCTCCCACATATACATTCGCCAGCTTGTACAGCACCTTATAGGTCAGCGACTCTCCGGCCAGGAATGCCGTGTTGTGAGCCCCGCAAAATTCATCGTCGAATTCATTACCGGCCCTTAGCGGAAATGACAGGCCCGTTAACAGCAGGATACAAATAGTAATAAATATTCTCATTTATTTTTAAAAAGTTTGATGCTTAATATTAACAAGCTCCCTATTAACGCCGGTATGATCAGATTGATCAGCCAGATCGCAAAAGATGCGGCAAAAATACCCACCGTATTCGCGCTGAACAGCTCAAGCACCTGTATGCTCGCCTCCCATCTGAGCCCCAGCTCCGTCAGAAAGGTAAAGGTAGGAACAAGAGCCATCACCAGGAAAACCACGCTGACCCCGCCCCAAATCTGTCCGAAGTGGAGGAATACCCCGAATAAAGGGAATACCAGACCATACTGAACAATGAAAACGAGATATCGGACAAAAGATAAGAACAATATCCGCAATAAGATCGTTGCATCGAAATTTTCTAAAACTTTTACAT
The DNA here is from genome assembly GCA_015655015.1 of Chitinophagales bacterium. Classification (GTDB taxonomy): domain Bacteria; phylum Bacteroidota; class Bacteroidia; order Chitinophagales; family Chitinophagaceae; genus Puia. Next base: position 26,461 of record JAATFV010000029.1, read on the forward strand.
ACGTTAGGTATTTCCCCGATCCCGGTATCTTCCTCAAGATCCATAGCAGCCAGGAAAGACGGAAATAAATAATTGTTAAACTTAAGAACAATAAAAAAGCTATGGCCGCCAGGACATTCAGCCAGAGCTCCCCGTGCGCACTCCCGGGAAAAAGAGACCGGTGCAGCATATAGCGGATATAAAGGATACCGGCGATCCCAATGACCAGCGTGATCAGCAGCTGGGCTATGCTGCAGACGATCGTCAGGGATATGCTGGCCAGGCGTTTGCCCTCTTTCACATATAATATGCGTCCCAGGTACTCTCCCATCCGGTTGGGAGTAAAGCTGGCCATCGTGGCGCCGGTGAAAATGGCCTTGAAGGCATTCCCGTAAGAGATGCCCCCGACAGGGCGCAGGGCCAATTGCCATTTTCGGGCCTCGATCCCCCAATTGAGGGGCATGAGCGCAACGATCAGCCACAATCTCCATTGCTGAGGACCGGTCATCGCCCGGCAGACCTTATCCAATGAACCCCGCCAGTCATGCTGGTGCGTCACCTGCCACCAGATAAAATAGGAAAGCAGCAGGAATACCAGCGGTCCTATGAAATAGTTGAGTATTATTTTGATATTTTTGTTCAATCGCACTCAGTATCAAAAATAACCTTACTCTTGCAAAAACAAGCTAAAATAATTCTGGGCATCGATCCGGGTACCGTAATAATGGGATATGGCCTGGTGTTATGTTCAGGCAGCGAGCTCAGCATGATCGCCATGGGTGTGCTGAAGCTGTCTGCCCGTAATGATGCTTACGAACGGCTAAGGCTGATCCATAAAAAAGTGAAGGAGCTGATCGGAGAATATCACCCCCATGACTTCGCCATCGAAGCCCCCTTCTTTGGAAAAAATGTACAGAGCATGCTCAAATTGGGACGGGCCCAGGGAGTCGCCATCGCAACAGCCATGAATGCCGGACTTTCCGTCACCGAGTATTCCCCCAGAAAGATCAAACAATCCGTCACCGGAAATGGCAATTCCGGGAAGGAGCAGGTGTGGAAAATGCTGCAGACCATCCTGCACCTGGGAGAAGAGATCAAAGAATATGACGCTTCCGACGCCCTGGCGGTAGCCGTATGCCACCACTTCCAGGATCGTTCCGCCAGCAAAATCCACACGGAAGGCCCTTCCCGGCCGGCGGGCGGAACAGCCCGCAAGAAATCAAACGACTGGGGAAGCTTCATCCAGCAAAACCCCGGAAAGGTCCGTAGCCGATAATCACCCGGCACTAAAACGGACCACAAGCACACCGGCCGGCCAGGCCAAAAATAAACAACCAAAATAAACGTTAATCTTACATCTAAATTTAAAGGTCTCAATCAATGAAATGTTCACTAGTCACCGGTGGGTCAAGAGGCATAGGCAGGGCAATCTGTATCAAAATGGCGCAAATGGGTTATTATGTCCTGGTCAATTACAGGACGAATGTGGAAGAAGCAGATAGAACACTGGCCTTAATAAGGCAGGAAGGAGGAGAAGGGGAATTAATACCATTTGATGTCAGCAATAAGGAAGACATACAGTTATCCCTCGGCGACTGGATAAAGAAGAACGAAGGTAAATACATAGAGGTGCTGATCAACAATGCCGGTATTAAGGATGATGTCCTGATGATGTGGATGAAAGACGAACAATGGGAAAATGTCATCCGGACCAGCCTGGATGGGTTTTTCTATGTTACCCGCCTGGTCTTGGAAGGAATGCTGCTGAAGAAATATGGAAGGATCATCAATATCGTCTCTCTTTCCGGTCTGAAAGGGCTGCCCGGCCAAACCAACTATTCAGCAGCCAAGGCAGGAGTGATCGGCGCTACCAAGGCACTCGCCCAGGAAGTAGGCAGACGGGGGATCACCGTCAATGCCGTAGCCCCCGGGTTTATTAAAACAGATATGATCGAAGGCCTGGATGAAGCAGCCATGAAAAAAATGATACCGGTCAACCGGTTCGGCCTGCCGGAAGAAGTAGCCCATGCAGTAGGATTCCTGGCTTCAAAAGAAGCGGCTTATATCACCGCAGAAGTATTGTCCATCAATGGAGGTCTATATTCTTAAAAACAGACAACAAGATAAATTTTTTTTAATAATAAGTTAATATTCAATCATTTGTGTAAATACTATTTTGCAGAATAGCCTGTAGAAAAAACGCCCCACTCCGCGTGGGTTGGCAGGGGCCGGCAATAAAAATGCCGGAATTAACTTATTTTTGCGCTTACGGGATATTTTTGTTATTTATGTACGGAAAGATTGTTTACGAATATGAATAGAGTAGTGATTACAGGCATGGGTATTTATTCGTGTATAGGCAAAAACCTTGACGAAGTCCGTGATTCCCTGTACCAGGGAAAATCCGGTATTATATATGACCCGGTGCGAAAAGAATTTGGCTATCGCTCCGGATTGACGGGTTTTGTCGAAAAGCCGAATTTAAAGGCTCTGTTGGACAGAAGATCCCGTATCATGCTGCCTGAACAGGGAGAATACGCCTATCTGGCTACGGTCGAGGCGCTAAAAAATGCCGGGATCGAAGCCGATTACATCGACCAGACGGAGGTGGGGATCTTATATGGTAACGACAGCACAGCCAAATCGGTCATAGAATGCACCGATATCATCCGGAAAAAAAAGGATACCACGCTCGTGGGTTCCGGATCGGTGTTTCAGACAATGAATTCGACGGTGACCATGAACCTGGCCACCATTTTCAAGCTAAAAGGCATCAACTTCACCATCAGCGCCGCTTGCGCCAGCGGTTCCCATTCCATCGGCGTAGGCTATCATTTTATAAAAAGCGGGTTGCAGGATTGCATCATCTGCGGAGGAGCCCAGGAAGTCAACCATTATTCCATGGGCAGCTTTGACGCCTTATCGGCTTTTTCCATCCTGGAATCTACCCCTACCAGGGCATCGAGACCTTTTGACAGGGACCGTGACGGGCTTATTCCCAGCGGAGGGGCCGCCACCGTCATCCTGGAAAGTCTTGATTCCGCCCTAAAAAGAGGAGCTCCCATCCTGGGAGAAGTAGTGGGTTATGGATTTTCTTCCAATGGAGCACATATTTCCAATCCAACGGTAGAAGGCCCGGTAAGGTCCCTCGCCATGGCATTGAAGGATGCGGGAATAGCAGCTTCTGAAATTGATTATATCAATGCACATGCCACCTCGACACCTGCCGGTGACGCCAGCGAAGCAAAGGCTCTTGACGAAGTTTTTGGAGCGTTCCGGCCGCTGGTGAGCTCTACCAAATCAATGACCGGGCATGAATGCTGGATGGCCGGAGCCAGCGAGATCATATATTCGATGCTGATGATGCAAAATTCCTTTATTGCACCCAACATCAACTTCGAGAACCCCGATGAAGACTCCGCTAAATTGAACCTTGCGACCGATACCGTCGAAAAGGATATTAATATGTTTTTGTCTAATTCCTTCGGATTTGGGGGAACCAACTCCTCCCTCATTATTAAAAAACTGACTAAACCAACTGTATATGAAAATTGAAGAGATCATCAACCGGATAAATGCCTTTCTGGTAGAGGAATTTGAAGTAGATGCCGAAAAGATCGTACCTGATGCCAATCTAAAAGACACCCTTCAACTGGATAGTCTTGACTATATCGATCTTGTCGTTGCCATCGAGAGCAATTTTGCTTTTAAAGTAAAACCCGAAGACTTTACCGGCATAACTACCTTCCAGGATCTCTATGACTATGTGATCGTCCACAAACAATCGAAAGAGCTTGTATAATGCCGGAATGGCAAGGCAAATCAAAGGGGCAGCCTTGGGGGTACCGTATCTTTGTAAGCATTTTAAACAGATGGGGGGTCTTACCGGCCTACCTGCTGCTGAGATTTGTTACAGTTTATTATTTCCTGTTCTCTTATAGATCATCAGGACATGTTCTTACCTATTTTCGTCAAAAAATCGGATATGGGCTGGGAAAGTCGCTGACCAAACTTTACCGGAATTACTACCTCCTGGGCCAAAGCATTATTGATAAAGTAGTGGTCATGTCAGGTATCCCGAATAAGTTCAGCTTCGATTTTGATGGAGAAGATCATCTCCGGGAAATAGTGGCGCTGCAAAAAGGAGGCTTATTATTAAGCGCCCATTTAGGTAACTGGGAAATTGCAGGGCATTTGCTGAAACGGCTGGATACCCGGATCAATATCGTCATGTTCGATGGGGAACACCGGAAGATAAAAGAATACATTGCGGCGGTGACCGGAAAGAGGAACGTGAACGTCATTTTAATAAAGAACGACCTTTCCCACATCTATGCAATAAGCGACGCTTTCAGGAACAATGAGCTGGTGTGCATGCATGCAGACCGGTTTATGGAAGGTAACAAGACCCTGACAAGCAAATTCTTAGGCGAAACGGCCAGATTCCCGCTGGGGCCATTCGTATTAGCCGCAAAGTTTAAAGTGCCGGTCTCTTTCGTTTTCGCCATGAAAGAGACCCCGCTGCATTACCATTTTTTCGCCAGTAGGATCAAAGACTATACCCATTTGAGCAAGGATACGATTATGCAGGAAATGCTCAACGATTTTGTCGGTGAAATGGAAAATATGGTAAAAAAATACCCTGAACAATGGTATAATTATTATAACTTTTGGCAATAAAAGTCTTTATCATTCAAACAAAAAACTCTATTATGAAAAGTGTACAAAAACTCGGTTGGCTGCTCGCCTTTTTGTTCGTTTGCGTAAACCTCCAATCTGTTTCCGCTCAGACCGGTAGTTCTGACGACATTACCTGGCTTGGCCTCGACTTCAGCCAGGCAAAATTCATCGGACCCGCTACGCAGTTCAAAGATGCGGGAGAGATCACGAATGAAGAGTTCAGAGATAAATATACCGTCTCCTGGAACCAGCTTTATGTCGATGAGCAAAAAAAATTCAATGTGGCCGAAATGGTGCATCGCCCAACAGTAAAATATGCCCTGGAAGTTACCGCAAAAGCAAATAGCAATATTAAAAAAGAATTCTTTGGAGCTAATCCCAATGACTTTAAAACACTCGATGAAAAAAAGATCGGCGACCTGGTAAGCAAATATGATTTTCAGGGAAAAACAGGCCAGGGCGTCCTGTTCTTCGTAGAAGGAATGAGCAAGGGCCTGGGAGAAGCCGGCGCATGGGTGACGCTGGTGGATATGAAAACAAAAAAAGTGCTGCTTACCACTTATAAGACCGGCAAGAGCGGAGGGTTTGGATTCAGGAATTACTGGGCAAAGTCGTGGTACAATATTATGAAAGAAGCAAAATCCGATTTTAAAAAATAATTGTCAACCTAACCCAATTAAAATTCAACCTAACCCAATTTATTTTCAATGACTTTTTTTGAGAAGGACAAAAATTCTGCCTTTGAAGCTAAGGAAACGGCACAATGGATCGCGTTCGGACCGGTAATATTTCAATCAGCAAGGGTATTACGGAATTCAGGGATATTGAAAGTAATTGAGGACAGTCGCTCGTCAGGACTAACTTTAGCCGAGATCGCAGAAAAAGTGAAACTGCCTTTGTACGGAGTAAGGGTCCTGTTGGAATCAGCATTGAGCATCGGACTGGTCCTGGTAAACGACAGTAAATACAGTTTAGCCAAAACCGGTCATTTTATTCTGAATGACCCGCTCACAAAAACCAATATGGATTTTGTGCACGATGTGTGTTACAAAGGCCTTTTTTCATTGGATAAGAGCATTGAAACAGGGAAGCCGGTGGGATTGAAAGAATTCGGAGAGTGGCAAACGATCTATGAAGGCCTGTCCCAATTGCCGGAGCAGGTGCAGAAAAGCTGGTTTAGCTTCGATCACTTTTTCTCCGACGATGCATTTGACCTCGTCCTGCCGAAAGTGTATGTCAACGGCACCAAGAGATTGCTGGATATCGGCGGCAATACGGGAAAATGGGCCATTGCCTCTACGAAATATGCAGCTGACATCCAGATCACCCTCATGGACCTGCCGGGACAGCTCAATATGGCAAAGGCCAAAATTACCGATCTGGGCCTGACAGACCGGGTGTCCTTTTTCCCTACGAATATCCTCGACGAACAGGTAAAATTCCCGACGGGATTCGATGCCGTCTGGATGAGCCAGTTCCTGGATTGTTTTTCAGAGGCCGAGATCATTTCCATCCTGAAAAGATGCCATGCATCCTTGAACGATGACGGTTATGTCTTCATCCTGGAGCCCTTTTGGGACAGGCAGCGATATGAAATTGCTGCGTTCTGCCTGCAGCAGACCTCTCTTTATTTTACGGCCCTTGCCAATGGCAACAGCCAGATGTACAGCGCAGAGACCTTCTTACGCTGCATCGACGAAGCGGGTTTCGCTATCACCGAACAGGTAGATAATATCGGCTTAAGTCAGACCTTATTAAAATGTAAAAAGAAAATAGCCTTATAAAACACCCCTAACCTGCTAACATGAACACAGAAAAAGTAGACGTACTGGTGATCGGCGCCGGCCCTGCCGGTACAGTAGCCGCCTCTATCGTTAACAAAGCGGGCTTCAAAGTCAGGATCGTAGAGAAGCTCCGGTTCCCCCGTTTTGTGATCGGAGAAAGCCTGTTGCCCCGTTGTATGGAAGCCCTGACAGAAGCAGGCTTTGTAGACGCAGTAAAGGAGAAAGGCTTCCAGGAAAAGTTCGGGGCCAAATTCGTAAAGAACGGTATGATTTGTGATTATTTGTTTGCGGATCAGTTTACGGAAGGCTGGACCTGGACCTGGCAGGTGCCACGGGGGGAATTTGACTCCACACTCGCTGACACCGTAGAAAAAATGGGAGTGCCTGTCTCCTATGAAACGACCGTAACGAATATCGTCTTTACAGGTACTGATTCCGTTACAACGGTGGAAGATATTCATGGTAATAAGTCGCAGATAACGGCAAGGTTCATTATCGATGGCAGCGGTTATGGCCGGGTAATCCCCCGGTTGTTCAACCTCGACAAGCCATCCAACCTTCCTCCCCGCAAGGCGCTGTTTGCCCATACGGTGGATATCAAACGATCCATGGCCGATGAGCCCAACAGAATTACCATTGTCGTGCACCAGCCGGGTGTCTGGATATGGGTGATCCCCTTTTCAAATGGCGTTACCTCGCTGGGTTTTGTAGGCGAGCCCGGATTTTTCAAACAGTATGAAGGCAATAATGAAGAGCAGCTGCGCGCGCTGATCGCATCGGAACCCTATTTAAGCGAGCGGTTTAAAGACGTGGAATTCGTATTCGAACCCAAAGTCCTGGAGTCCTGGTCGAGCACTACTGAAAAGTTTTATGGAAATGGGTTCGTGCTTACAGGTAATGTAACGGAATTCCTGGATCCGGTGTTCTCTTCCGGCGTCACCCTGGCAACAGTATCGAGCCAGCTGGCGGCACACCTGGTAATTCGTACCCTGAATGGCGAAACCGTAGACTGGGATAAAGAATATTCGGAGGAAATGATGCAGGGCGTAAATACCTTCCGCTCTTATGTAATGGCCTGGTATGAAGGTACGCTCGATACGATCTTCTTTGCCGGTAACCAGGACCTTCAGATCAAGAAAATGATCTGTTCCGTCCTGGCCGGCTATGTATGGGACCTGGATAATCCTTACGTGAAAAATCATGCGACAGCCCTGCAAAAATTAGCACGCACCATCGAATTGAGCGAACTGGTAGGAAAAATGCAGTAACCAATCAGCGCAGCGATCAAAAGGGAGACCATTGAAAGACATTATGGTCCGCAGAAAGACAGTATTGTCCGAAATAAAAGAAAGTAGGAATCGAAGTAACCAATATAATCAGAACATGGATAAATTAATGGCTGATCTTAAAGTACAGATCATTGAGCAACTGAATTTGCAGGATACCAAACCGGAAGATATCGGCGATGATCAGCCTCTTTTTGTGGAAGGCCTTGGACTGGATTCCATCGACGCGCTGGAACTCATCGTCCTGCTGCAGCAAAATTATAAGATCAGGATCTCCAATGCCGAAGAAGGACCTAAAGTCTTCCGTTCCGTAAGGACAATGGCTGAATATATCACTGCTCACCAGGTATAAAAAGGCTCCATATGATCTATATACGGGCAACAGGGAATATATCACCGCAGAAGACATTCGGTCAGGTCGACTTTTTGACAGAACCCGTTGTTCATACCGGCACTCGCCTTACCTGTCTGGAGCCTGACTATAAAGAGATCATCGACGTTAAATTGATCCGGAGAATGAGCCGGATCATTAAAATGGGAGTGGCAGCAGCCATGGAGTGTTTAAAAGAGGCCGGGGTGGGAGTACCGGATGCCGTCGTTACCGGAACAGCTTACGGATGTCTCCAGGATACCGAGGTGTTCCTGACGAGGATTGTGGAAAATAAAGAGGAAATGCTGACACCTACAGCCTTTATACAATCCACCCACAATACGGTGGGCGCGCAGATCGCCCTGATGCTGCAATGCCACCAGTACAATAACACCTTCGTTCACAGGGGACTCTCTTTTGAAAGCGCCTTACTGGATGGCATGATGCTGCTGTTGGAGAACCCCGACGCCCGCGTCCTGGCAGGCGCCGTAGATGAAATTACCAACACCAGTCACACCCTGTTAAATCGCATGGGCCTGTATAGACAGGACCCGGTCTCTTCCCCGGACCTGTTTACGACCCGGTCAAGGGGAACGATCGCCGGCGAAGGGGCTGCCTTTTTCTTATTGACCGGCCAGGCCTCTCCGGCAGATATAGCCCGGCTGGATGTTATTACTACTTTTTATAATCCCGGCAATATAACAGAGACAGAGCGCCTTATCTCCTCTTTTTTAGCATCCCGGTCTATCCGGATGGACGACATCGACATCCTGGTAACCGGAAGGAATGGGGATGAAAAGAACGACCAGGTATACGATCAGCTGCAAGCGTCCGCCCTAAAAGGTCCCCAGTCTGTCAATTACAAGCACTTATGCGGTGAATACCCCACTTCCACCGCTTTTGCATTGTGGCTGGCGGCGAATATCCTCAAGACAGGCCGGCTACCAACAGCTATCGGAGCCCGGACAGCACCCATCCGCAGGATCCTTATCTACAACCATTCTCACAACAGGCATCATTCTTTATTATTGGTCTCGGCATGCTGAATTTCAGAAATACGAACATCCTTTTTTCTGCCGGGCTGATCGCGCTGATCGGCTGTAACTTTTTTTATAAAATTCCTTTCTATATTTATCCGGCCTTGCTGTTTGTTTATTCACTCGTCCTTTTTTACGGTTGTTATTTCGTGTCTTCCAATTTTTTCCTGCCGGTGATCTGCTCGGCAGCCACTACTAAAAAAGAGATCGCCCTGAGCTTCGACGATGGGCCGGCTACTTCCTATACCCCGGAAATATTAGCGGTCCTGCGGGAAGAAAAGGTGCATGCGGCTTTCTTTTGCATCGGCAGCCGGATAGCCGGTAACGAAAAAATATTCCGGCAGATCCACGAGGAAGGCCATATTATCGGCAACCACAGCTATTCCCATCATTTCTGGTTCGATCTGTTCTCTTCCCGGAAAATGCTGGCTGACCTGAAAATGATGGACAGCGCCATGGAAAAAGCCACCGGCTTGTTACCCAGGCTGTTCAGACCCCCCTATGGAGTGATCAACCCCAACCTCAAAAAAGCGATTATCGACGGGAGATACACCCCTGTCGGCTGGAGCATACGCTCGCTGGATACGGTAATAGACGATGACCGGAAATTGCTGAAGAAGATCAACAAGACCCTGAAACCCGGCGCCGTTATCCTCTTCCATGACACGAGCCGGACGACCCTGGCGATGCTCCCCTTATTCCTCCGGCAGGTAAAATACAGCGGGTATGAGATAGTCAGGCTGGATAAAATGCTAAATTTGCAGGCATATGCATAAATTATTACTAATGCTGCTGATCATCGGCAGCGGGTCCAATCTGTCAGCGCAGTACACAGGATATGCTCCGTTATCGGATCTTTCAAAATTCAAAGAGCTGTTTTCCGTGGAAGCGCAAAAGGTGATCAGCATCAAAAGCGATTTCACCCAGGAAAAGAACCTGAGCTTGCTATCGGAAAAGATCCTGTCCCAGGGAAAATTCTGGTTCAAGAAAGACAGCCGCGTACGGATGGAATATACCAGGCCTTTTACATACCTCATGATCATCAATAAGGATAAAGTATTCGTAAAAGACGGTCAGAAACAAAATACCATCTCTACCAAATCAAATAAGCTTTTCCAGCAGATCAATAAGATCACCGTAGACTGTGTGCAGGGAACCGTGCTCACCAACCCGGATTTCAGCACCCGGGTATTTGAGAACAAGAGCGCCTACCTGGTGGAATTATCCCCCGTATCAAAGAACCTGAAAGAGTTCTTTCGTACGATCGTTGTCACCGTCGACAAAAAGGATTATTCCGTCACGAATATTGAAATGAATGAAACTTCAGGAGATAACACCATCATTCATTTTATCAACAAAGAAATGAATACAAATCTTCCGGATGCGCTATTTGCTATTAATTAGTTGCCTCATTGCCCAATTGGGATGCAGGTCCGTCTACAGGAACCTCCAGGACACGACGGGAGATATCACCTCTTTACAGAAATTCAGGCCTGTCATCACAACTGCCCTGTATAAGATCGACGTTAATGTGATCGGAAAATACCTGAGCGGGCTCCTGCTGTTAAAGACCATGCCTGACAGCACTATCCGGGTGGTCTTTTCCAATGAAATGGGATTTAAGTTCTTTGACCTTGAATTCGCACCGGGAGCCCGGTTCAAAGTGAATTATATCATACGGCAAATGAACAAGCGGCCGGTCATAACTACCCTCCGGCAGGACTTCTCGCTGATCTTAATGCAATCGCTGGACCCTTCTGCCGCGCATGTCCGGAAAGACAGCCAGTTGATCTATTATGTTTTCCCTCAGAAGAAGGGATTCTTTTATTATATCACCGATCCGGCCGGGAATGAATTGGTAAGAATGGAGCGGGCTTCCAAACGAAAGCCCGTTGTAGAGGCGATCATGAAAAACTACAGGGACGGGATGCCCGATACCATCGGTATCACGCATAAGAATTTCAATTTCACCATTGGCTTAAAAAAGTTAGAAAGATAATGTTACTAGGCGATTTTTTCCATATCACGACCATACAGACAGCCGATAATACTGTGACTTCCTTACTGGAAATAAATCCGGCGCATCCCATATTCGGAGGGCATTTTCCCGGGCAGCCGGTCGTGCCGGGAGTTTGTATGATGCAAATGGTAAAGGAAATAGCCGAAAAAGCCCTGGAAAAAAAGACGAGGCTGATAAAGGCAGACCAGATAAAATTCCTGGCGCTCCTCATCCCGGCAGAGAACCAGCCGCTCCGGATGGAATTAAAATTAACCCCCCGGGAGAACGGGGAGATGGGCGTGGACGCCCAGCTGGTGAACGATACCACTGTATGCTTCAAGTTCAAGGGGCTGTTCGCTTAAGCCA
>JAATFV010000011.1 GCA_015655015.1 Chitinophagales bacterium
CTGGACGCTATGGACGATATATTGAAAAAGACCTGTGAAAGAGTTCGACCCGGAAGAAAATTTAAACGTAAGCATTTGCCCAAAAAGCCGCCATCAATGGAGTACAAGCAACTTTAGGGCTTAAGTAAACGGCATTGGATTTAAAATTGCTAATTTTTTACTGGCTTCCGAAACTTTTTCGATTAATGGCCGGAAAGCTTCGATTTTTGGACTGTTTTATAAGATTTAGTTCATCCGGACCTGGCTGGTTATTGAAAGGGGGAGGGAAAGGATACTTGCCGGGTTGGGGTATCAGAGAATATTCAACCGGCTGATAACGAGGGATTTAAAAGCCTTGCTGACGGGTATCTCCGTTCCTTTGATAAACAGGCAGTTTTCGCGCATATCATCAATTTTATGGAGATTGACAATGTAGGACCGGTGCACTTTTAGAAAATACTGCTTGTTTACTTTATCCTCCAGGTTTTTGATGGTGTTATGCGTAATATACTTTTTATCTGCCGTAACAAATTTTACATAATCCCCCATGCTTTCCATAAATAAGATCGAATCATTGGATAGCCTGACCAGCTTTCCTTCCGACTTAATGTAAATATGGTCGGAAGCTTCTGTATCGCTGCCGGCGGCATTCCTGGATAAGGCGGCATTTGGGGAGGATTGTACTTTTTGCATCGCTTCCAGGAAACGTTCGTATGAAAATGGCTTTTTCAAAAAATCAGTCACCTTGTATTCGAAAGCATCATAGGCATACTCCTTTTTGGAAGTCGTCAAGATGATCTTTGGCAGGAATGCGATCTGATCGAGTAATTCAAACCCATTGGGGCCGGGCATTTCAACATCCAGGAATATAAGGTCCACTGTATTCTCATTGACAAATGAAAGGGCATCGGGTACATTGGTGAAATGCCCCCTGACCGCTGCGAGCTTGCTTTTTTCGCAGCAGTTGATCAGGTAGTTGGCGGCTACCTGCAGATCCTCGACAATACAGGACAGGTTCATATTATCTTCTGTTAAACAACGTTAACCGCTCTTTTTCTTCTTCAATGATCGCTCTTGTTTGTAATAAGCTATTTTTTAAGGCGGTGAATCCGGTTGTTAATACATGCAAGGAAGGAGCAGTCTCACAGGCCTCCTCAAAATCCAGACATTGAGATTGGATGGAAAGTAAGCCTGTGAATCCAAAAAGAGGTTTGATCTTGTGTACGGCCCTTTTCAGGGCTACGATGTCTTTTGCCTGATAAGCAGCATCGATATTTTCCAATAAAGAAGCGTATTCGCCAAGGACATCGGTAAACGTCTCTTCAATCATCACATAGTCTCCTGAATATAAATCAATTATGTATTGAGCTTTGATAGGCTCATTAAAAACAAACGTTTTATCTGCGAAAGACTGGTTCATATACACTAAGGGTCAATCTATATAACTCTGTACATAATAATTTATTATCTAATTGCGTTCATGATTAGGTATTTTCTTTAAATCTATTCCTATCCGCTTGAATAACCATCTGATACTCACCTTCCGGTCTTTTTATGAAGACATTATCTATTCAGGGTTGAGAGAGGATTATTCGCCATCCCGGCGGCGGAAGATGATCCGGTTCAACCAGTTTATCCTGCTCACGCTGATCGCCAATTTCGTAAGTGTTATTTCGTATTTCTCCTATGGGCTCTATATTAGTGCGCTTATTAATCTCAGCGCGGCTTATTTTTTTATACTTGCCTTTCATCTCAGCCAGCGGGGAAAGTTTGAATTAGCGCGCATCCTGTCCATTGTGAACCTCAATCTTTACCTGGTCATCATGAATTATGTGGAGGGTCTGAGGGCAGGGGAATACCTGTTCTATTTTCCTTACTTTCTGGTAATGACCTTTATTATCAGCTTCAAAAGAAATCTAAGAGAATTGATCTTTGTCTACGCGTTTACGATCCTCTCCGTGGTCATTTGTTTCGAATGGAGTCCCCGGGAGAACCTCTACCAGGTCCATATCCTGAATATGTTTACCGAATTATACAACAGGAGCCTGACCATCTCCTTATTGCTGACTACCTTTTTCTCCTATGCCATTCTTAGGATCAATCGCAATAATGAAACGACGATCCTGAAAGAAAAACATTTTGTAGATACGATTTACAACACTTCGCTCGATGGTGTATTTATTTTGGATTCGGAAAGATTGGTGATTACTGATTGCAACAACCGGGCCATTGAACTATTGGAAATTGAAAATAAGAAGGACATTGTAGGATGTCATATGAATGACCTGTTCACCAGGGACCAGATCAAGCTCTTTAAAAATATGGAAGAGAGCCTGGCGGGTGACACCACAAAAAGCTGGCAGGGCGAACTGGCTCTTTCTTCCAGGAAGGACAATACCGTCTTTGCCTTTGTGAGCGTCGTTTCTTTTTCAGACAATAACCATCGTTTCTGGAAGATCAGCGTACTGGATCTGTCCGAGATTAAAATGACCCAGTTTGAACTAATGAAGGCCAAGCAGAAAGCAGAATCAGCCTCGCTGGCGAAATCGAGGTTCCTGTCCAATATGAGCCATGAGCTGAGGACTCCGCTCAATGGGATCATCGGCGCCTCGAATCTCTTACTACAGGAAGAATATTTATCCGGACAGAAACCCCACCTGGATATCCTTAAATTCTCTTCGGAACACATGATGATCCTCATCAATGAGATCCTTGATTTTAATAAAATAGAATCGGGTAAATTTCAATTGGAAAGCTCCCCCGTCGACATAAAAGCTTTTTTACGGGAATTAGAAGTCCAGTTCTCCGTACAGGCCCACGCAAAGGGTCTGGCATTTCTTACCATCATAGACGAGCAGCTGGAGCCTCAATTCTTAACGGATAAGACCCGGCTCAACCAGATCTTCAGTAACCTGTTGTCCAATGCGCTGAAATTTACCCATACAGGCTGCATCACCCTGGCGGCCAGAAAAATAGCAGGGACCAGCAAGACCTCTGCTGTACAATTCCTTGTCCAGGACACGGGGATCGGCATTCCGTCGGGCAAACAGCAGGAGATCTTCGATAGTTTCACCCAGGCAGATGCAGACACGACGAGAAAATACGGCGGCACAGGCCTGGGCCTTGCCATCAGTAAGAAGCTCGTGAGCCTTTTCTCCGGTGAATTGCTGTTGAGCAGCAAGGAAGGAAAAGGCAGCACCTTTTATTTCACGGTTGAGCTGACGATCAATGAGAACAGGAAATTATACATCGATGAAGAGAAGGTGAAACAGCTGGCCGTATTCAAAGATATAAGGGTGTTGATAGCGGAAGACAACGCGGCTAACATGTCCATAGCCCGGCGATTCCTGAGCAAATGGGGTATTGAAGTCCATGAGGCGGTAAATGGAAGGGAAGCGGTGGAAAAATTCCGCAGCGGATCTTTTGACCTGGTGCTCATCGACCTGGAAATGCCTGAGATGGATGGCATCACAGCGCTGGCGGAAATACGCAAGCTCAATCAGACCATTCCCGCTATTGCATTTACGGCAGCGGTATATGATGATATGCGGGGAGATTTGCTGAGGAAGGGGTTCAGGGAAGTTGTTTCCAAACCGTTCCGCCCCGAGGACCTGCATACTAAGATCTCGAGACTGGTTGGTAACAGGGCATAAGAGGAATAAATCCTATCTTGTCTCTAAACTTCTTTCATGTTATACAAAAGAATGCCCATCGAGATCGAATCTCCCGAGCAGATGGGCTATGACACGATTAAAAACAATCTTTCCGAAAGCTCGTATACCGATGCTCTCTTCCGGGATATCGGGATATCCGGCGAAAGGCTCAAAGA
>JAATFV010000091.1 GCA_015655015.1 Chitinophagales bacterium
ACCGCTACTGTCTTCAGGGCGCCATGGGCCTCTACGATGGCATCGTGCGCAGCCAGGGCTTCGAATTTATTTTCCGCCGTTACAAAGGGCAGGCCGGTGAGGGCGGCGATTTGTTTTGCTACTTTCTCTGCATAACCGGGAGGGGTGTTGATGCCGGTGCCTACTGCTGTTCCGCCCAGGGCCAGCTCGGAAAGATGGGCCAACGTGTTTTTGATGGCCCGCAGTCCATGGTCCAGCTGTGAGACATAACCGCTGAATTCCTGTCCGACGGTGAGCGGGGTAGCGTCCATGAAATGGGTACGCCCGATCTTTACGACATGCATGAATTGTTTGCTCTTCGCGGCAAGGGTATTGCGAAGCTGCTCGATGCCGGGAATGGTCGTCTCCACCAGCATTTTATAGGCTGCAATATGCATGGCCGTGGGAAAGGTATCGTTGGAAGACTGGGATTTGTTGACATCATCATTGGGATGCAGGGTCTTTTCCTTGTCCGTCAGCTTGCCGCCGGTGAGCACATGTCCCCGGTAAGCCACTACTTCATTCACATTCATATTGCTCTGGGTGCCGCTGCCCGTCTGCCAGACGACGAGGGGGAACCAGGCATCCAGCTTGCCATCCAGTATTTCGTCGCAAACCTTGCCGATGAGATCGGATTTTTCTTTGGGAAGGACGCCGGCTTCCAGGTTAGTGAGGGCGGCCGCCTTCTTCAGGTAGGCGAAGGCGCGGATGATTTCTTTGGGCATCCGGTTGATATCCTGCGCGATCTTAAAATTCTCTACGCTGCGTTGGGTCTGTGCTCCGTAATAGGCGTCAATAGGTACTTTGACTTCGCCCATTGTGTCTTTTTCTATTCTGTAGTCCATAGTTGTATTTTTGGAGGCGTAAAGGTACATTATTATCCTATTCCCTCCTTGTGATCACGCTGACGGCATAAGGCTTCATTTCAAGCGAGTCCGCACCCAGAACGGATTGATTGGGGGCATTGTCTCCCGAGGATCCGTCAACGGTGGAGATCGTGGCTCCCCTGAATCCGGCCGGCAGCTTTACCCCGATCGTTTTATTCCGCTTGTTCAGGATCAATATTTTTTTGCTTCCGCCGCCCGCCATAAAACCCTGCGCCAGGATATCGTCCCCCTTGCTGCCTTCGATACCGGTCTTTACGAGGGTGACACCGGGACTGAAGTTATCCCTGATCAGCTTGAGCACCCAGAACCGGGCATTGGGCTTGCTGTTATCCGGGTCGATCATGCTGACGTCGGGGTATTGTGTGGGAAAACCTACCAGCTGAGATTCTCCGATGATATCGATCCCCTGTTTCGTCAGCTCTATGAAAAAGAAAGCATATACGGAGGCGGAGAGGTTCCAGTATTCCGGGGGGATGGGCTTGTCCCGCATTTCGTTGTTGACGAAGGTGCCTAATTCATTAATGGTCGTTCGGGTGGCGGGGGATAGTCTTTTGCGGATGTTTTCGATATAGGCTACTACATTGACGAAGAGCTCGGCCCTGTCGAACAGTGTATATTGATAGTCCTCCAGTTTCTGATC
Organism: Chitinophagales bacterium; assembly: GCA_015655015.1. Classification (GTDB taxonomy): domain Bacteria; phylum Bacteroidota; class Bacteroidia; order Chitinophagales; family Chitinophagaceae; genus Puia. The sequence continues at coordinate 1,546 of JAATFV010000091.1, forward strand.
GGGGTTTGCTGCGGCATAACAATGATAGGAGATCATGTCAAGCGGAATGCCGGGCCGGTGATTAGCGGGGTTGAGAAAGTACTCAAACCATTCGGGATTTTTTTCATAGGCGAGGCCAAGGCCGACGAATTTTGTTTTGGGGGAGACCTTTCGGATGGCGGTCACGATAGCGTCGTACCTTTTAGTGTAGACCTGCGGTGTCATAGGATGTTCCAGGTCCGGCTCGTTGAGGACCTCCCAGTAGGGGATCTCGTAGTGATGTCCGGAGTTATGAAATTTCCCCCGTTCATCTGTAAAACCTCCTTTTGTATACCAGCTGACGAGCCTTTCATAATAACCGGCTAATTCCTGCAGGGTGGTATCCCTCAGTTCGTTGCCGCCCCCATAGCTCCAGCCTACTTCGTTGGGGTCTGCGGGATAGGGGACCACGTAATCCGTCTTAAACATCCATTGCGGGATGGTGCTGAAGTTCATGATAACGGAATGGCCTTTCGTGGCTTCGAAAAAATCGATGGTCATCGGATCGATCAGGCTAAAATCCCAGGAGGTCTTTTGCGCATCGGGTGCGTCCAGCTCTGCCACCGCTAATTTGGGATAAGGGAACCAGGGCACATACCGTACGTAATCGGCTTTGAGATCGCGCAGGGCATTGAAGGCGCCATCATGCATGAACGCTCCCCGGCGGAGCTGGGGATTTCCTACGACCTGTAAGGTGGCGGTGGACCTGGATTCCATGACTTTCTTTCCCCAGTCGACCTTGAGCTCAGCGGACTGTGCGATACAAAGTTGTTGGCCGAAAAGGAGTCCAAAGAGGGAGAGGGCAATTGTTGTGTATTTTTTCATATGGTGAGCTTTTTGGGTGAGATGATATTGTTGATGAATAGATGAAGTAAGTAATTTTTTTTGTGACCCTTATTTTGAGATTACCAATACTTTTTGACAGGGCGAATTTCGATACAGATGGACCTCCTGGGTTAACAGACCTTTGCAAAATCCATGTTCAGCAAAGCCGTTAATTTTTCGATCTTGTCACCGATATGTCCGACACCGACGGCACAGTGATGGGCGGGGCCAAACTGGTTCCATTGGTTGACAAAATTACGGGCCCCGATGGGGAACCGGTAACGGCTATTGGTATTGCCGATCTGCAGGATCGGGCCTGCGACGGATTCGGCTTCGGCCACCAGCAGGAGCAGCTTGTCATTGGATCTTTCCACGACAGACAGGAGTGTTACCGGACCGTTCTTTACCGACATTTCCACGGAGAGCCCGCTGCCTACTTTTCCATGATATACCTGCAGGGGTTTGACCTTGGTCTTGCCTTCCGCGATCGCGATATGGCCTGGTCCGTCATGGCCCATCAGCACCACATCCTCTTTAAAATCCATGGCATAATATTCGGTGAAGGAGCCGCCGGCGCCAAAGCTGTCCATGATCTTCATTGCCTGGGCGTTCTTGATCTCATATTCCCCGGCGACCGGGACGCCACCTGCCGTTAAAAGAGAATTGCCCAGTATGATAGAGCTGATGGCGTCTTCATTTTCTCTGTTGCCCGTTCCCTTATAATAGTAAGCCATCGAGCCAAGCTGATGTTTTGCCACCAGCTTGTCCAGGGCGACGGAAGTGATGGCGGCTTTTTCCAGCTCAGCCGGGGAGCAATCCGGCTGGATGTCGAAGGCTTCCCTGAACAGAGCTATTCGTTCCGCGACCTGCGGGGCGGTGACTTGTTTGCTGAACGTGACCAGCTCTTCCACTTCCAGGAGCTCGATATGGCCGCCGAAATTTGCGTATAACCGGGTGAGGTCGGTGTAGATATCCAGCATTCCGCTGTAATAATGTCCCATACAGCCCATGCGGTTATAGGCCATGATATGGGCTACGCGGGCGGCTTCTATCCACTGGCCGATCTCTTTCCAGGCGACCGGGTCGTCCTGCAGGATGCCCGTTACCTGGTGAAATTTTATTCCTGACCGGGTGAAGACATTGGCGATCTCGGGGACCGGGCAGGCGGAGCAGTATTTGAGCCATTCGCCCGTCATTTTTGTCCGGTCCTGCATCGTATTGAAGGCCGTATAGTCGATGGCTGCCTCCGGGGAAAGATTGAGGATGATCACGGGAACTTTCACGCGTTGGACTACGGGCAGGACGGTGGAAGATAAAGCATAGGTGCTGACATATAAGAAGATCAGGTCGACTTCCTCTCTGCGAAAGAGGCTGCAGGCTTCGAAGGCCTTGTCGATGGTGTCTACCAGGCCGGCATTGATGAGGATGGGAGGGATGATAGCCCTGGCAGCTGTATGCAGTTCTGGTGCGTGGATGGCGGCCAGCTTTCCGGCGACCTGTCGGAGGTTGTCTTCCAGGGTTTGACGCAGCCCTTCGAATTGGGGCCAATAGGTGTCGAGGCCGATGGCGAATAAACCTATTTTCAATGGGGGAGCTGGCATAACGTTCGTTTTTTTGGCTGTTGAGAAAAATCAAAAAACACAAATAAAAGATCAAAAACCGAGTGTCTCCGGCGCTTCATTAAAGTGATTTTTGCCGGGACGCGGATGGCCTTTTGGCGCAACAGATGCGAAGGCGGTCCGTATCATTCCGCGGTAGTCTCCTGCCAAAAGCAACGTGCATAAGGGGCAGCGGTTGTTTGCGGGAAATCGTGACGCGGAGTTAAGAAAAAGAACTATCGTAAATTAGACTTTTATTGATAAAAAGAATATCGGCGAAAAATTCTGCCATGGATAATTACTATAAATACCTGCCGGTCAGCGAAGCTGATGAAAGCTGGGGATTGTGTGTCCTGAGCGCAGGCTGCAGCATGGTGAACAAGGACGAAGAGTACCCGGCAAAGGTGCATCCCCGCCATCATTATTTTAACTGGGACGAAGGGCGCATCCTGCATGATGAATACCAGATCATCTATATTACCAGGGGAGAAGGGCTCTTCGAATCGAAACGCACGGGGATCGTACCTGTCCGGGAAGGAACGGTCCTGCTATTATTCCCGAATGAATGGCACCGGTTCAGGCCTGATAAGGATACCGGATGGAACGAGTATTGGGTGGGTTTTCATGGGGTGATCGCCGACAATCTTATCCGGGCTGATTTTTTTCATCCCCGGGAGGCGGCTTTTGCCATTGGGGTCCGGGAGGAGATCCTGCAATCGATCCTGGAGATCCTGGAGCAGACAAAAAAGGAGGAGTCGGGGTACCAGCCCCGGATAGCGGGAGGAGTGCTGCATTTACTGGGCAAGATCCATTCTCTTCGGAAGCAGCATTATTTCAGGGAGGAGACACATATGGAAATGGTGGTGAACAAGGGGCGCTTTTTGATCCGGGAGAGTTTTGACAGTGACTTGTCCATCGAAGAGATCGCGGCAAAGCTGAATGTGGGATATTCGTGGTTCAGAAAAGTTTTTTCAAAGTATACGGGGATGTCTCCCGGTCAATATATGATCCAGCTGAAGATCGACAGGGCCAGGCAGCTTTTAAGCCAGACGGAAAAGCCGATCAAAGAGATCTCTTTCGAATTGAATTTTAGTTCGGTTTATTATTTTTCTACGTTGTTCAAGAAAAAGACGGGGATGTCGCCGGAGGGTTATCGGAAGGAGGTGTTGAGCCTCGTTCGTCCCTTCAAATAGCCTGTTTGTCCTTGATTTTATGAGCGGCAGGGCCGGATTCTGAAAAAAAACAGTACTTTATCGCCCCGCTCTGAAGCCCGGGCGAGGGAGAAGGCGACCTGTTCCATCAGGGCTATTTAAAAAACACTTAGTATGAATCTGAGCATTTTTGTGCGATCTTACCAAACGAGCATCTTTTTCTCTTTTATCGTAGCGGCGCTCGGCGGGCCGATGGCTGGCGAGGCGCAGGTGAGACCTCCATCCGGCGGGCAGGATAAATATGTTTGGAAGCAGGCGACTTCGGGCGGTTATACTTACCGTTATGTGACGAATGACCCGATGCAGGCCCGGTTCTATACACTCTCCAACGGGCTGACTGTCATGTTGAGCGTCAATCACAAGGAGCCGCGGGTGGCAGTCCGTATTGCTACGCGGGCGGGCAGCAATACCGATCCCAAAGATCATACAGGTCTGGCGCATTACCTGGAACATCTTTTGTTCAAAGGCACTGATCAATACGGGTCCCTGGACTGGGCGAAGGAAAAGCCATACCTGGACCGGATCGATGCCTTGTACGAGCTGTATAATCACACTACGGACAGCGTGCAGCGCCGGAGAATTTATCATCGGATCGACAGTGTTTCCGGTCTTGCCAGCAGGTATTCGATCGCCAATGAATACGATAAGCTGATGGCGGATATCGGCTCCCAGGGCACCAATGCACATACCTGGGTAGAGGAGACGGTATATGAGGAGGATATTCCCTCCAATGCCATGGACAAGTTCCTGGCTGTTCAGGCAGAGCGGTTCCGCAATCCCATCTTCCGCCTGTTCCACACAGAGCTGGAGGCGGTGTATGAAGAAAAGAACCGCGGACTGGACAATGATGGCAATAAGATGAGCGAAGCGATGCATTATTACCTGTTCCCTACCCATAATTACGGGCAGCAGACGACGATCGGCACGATCGAGCATTTGAAGAATCCTTCCATCAAGGCTATCCGGGATTATTACCATAAATACTATGTACCTGATAATATGGCCGTCATTATGGCGGGGGACCTGGATCCCGATGCCGTGATCAAAAAGGTGGACCAATCTTTTGCCTACATGAAGTCCAGGCCGGTGGAGCTATACAACCCCGCTCCGGAAAAACCGCTGACAGCTCCCATCGTAAAAGATATTTATGGACCCAGTGCGGAGAATCTGCGGATCTGTTACCGGACGCCGGCCGCTAATACCCATGACGCGCTGACGCTGGACCTGATCTCCAGCATTCTTTCCAATGGAAAGGCCGGTCTGCTGGACCTCAACCTGAACAAGCAGCAGAAAGTGCAGAGTGCGCAGGCAGGTATGCAGCAGTACAAAGATTATGGCATGTTCCTGCTGATCGGGACGCCCAGGCAGGGACAGGAGCTGGAGCAGGTGAAAGACCTGCTGATGGAGCAGGTGGCCCGGTTGAAGAAAGGGGATTTTGATGAGAGCCTGGTGAAAGCGATCATCGCCAATGGAAAGTTGTCCTTGCTGGAAGGGCTGGAGAAGAATGATGCCCGGGTGGTGTCCCTGATGGAGGGGTTTATCAAACATCGCGGGGAGAAATGGGATAAGGATGTGTCGGACCTGGACGACCAGGCGAAGCTAAGCAAACAGGAGATCGTCGCCGTAGCGAATAAATACCTGGGTGATAATTATGTGCTGCTGTACAAACGCAAAGGAGAGGATAAGAATATCGTGAAAGTGGACAAGCCGCCTATCACGCCTGTGGAGCTGAATGCGGGCAGGCAGTCTGCTTTTTTGAAGAAGATCGGGGCCATGCCGGTATCCGCCCTCAGCCCGCAATGGCTGGATTTCAATAGTGGGATCGCCCGTTCGAAGGCCGGTATCGCGGATGTATTGTATGTGCCTAATAAGGAGAATGAGCTGTTTCATTTGAATTACCGGATGGAAATGGGAAGCTGGAATAATAAGCTGTTGCCGCTGGCAGCACAATATCTGCAATTCCTGGGCACTTCTAAATATACTACGGAACAGATCAGCAAGGAGTTCTATGGGATCGCTTGTAATTTCAATGTGAATGCCACGGCGGAGGTCACTACGCTGAGCATTACCGGACTACAGGAAAATTTTAACAGGGCCGTTACGTTGTTTGAAGAGATCCTGTCGGACTGCCAGCCGGATACAGCTGCGCTGGCTGCATTGAAAGGCAGGCTGTTAAAGGGCCGTGCCAATAATAAGCTGAATAAACAGGCTATTTTGCAGGGTCTTGTCAGTTATGCCCGGTATGGAGCGAACAATCCCTTCAACACGACGCTGAGCACGGATGAGATCAACAATCTGAAGGCGGAAGACCTGGTGAATATTCTCCATGGCCTGCTGAACTATAAGCATACGATCATATACTACGGTCCTTTATCCGTGGACGCTTTTACAACGTCGATCAACGGTCTGCACAAATTACCGGCGGACTTTATGCCTTACCCGGAAAAGAAGGCTTTCGCTTACATTCCGCAAACGGCCAACCAGGTGTTGTTTGCCAATTACGATATGGTGCAGAGCGAGATCGTCTGGGTCCGGAATGCGGCTGCCTATGATGTAAACAAGGAGCCGGTGGTGGCCGTGTTCGATAATTATTTCGGCGGAGGCATGGGATCGGTGGTGTTCAGGACTCTGCGGGAGTCCAAGGCGCTGGCTTATTCTACTTTTGCTACTTATGGCGTCCCATCCAGGAAGGAAGACCCCTATTATATAATAGCGTATATCGGGTGTCAGGCTGACAAGATGAACGATGCCGTGAAGGGGATGAATGAGCTGCTGAATGAGCTGCCGGTGTCTCAGGAGGCGTTTGAGCTTGCGAAGGCGAGTCTGAAGAAGGATATTCAGACGGAGCGTGTTACACAGGACGGGATTATCGCTGCCTACCTGGCCGCCAGGCAAAAAGGGCTGGATTATGATGAACGCAGGAATGAATATGCGGCATTGGATACGTTGACGATGAGCGATGTGAAACGGTTCCACGAGGATCAGGTTGCCGGTAAGCCCTACACCTATTGTGTGGTAGCTTCGGATAAAAAGATAAGTGAGGAGGATCTGAAGAAGGTGGGTGCTGTGAAGACGTTGAGCCTGGAAGAGATATTTGGATATTAGTTTTGCGGGTAAGGGAAACTAACGATCAGGGTGCAGCCCTTGCCTGGCGCTGAAATGAAACTGGCCTCTCCTTTATATAATTCGGCCCGGCTGATGATATTGCTGATGCCGATGCCGTTGCTCTTTGTTCCGGTGTCAAAGCCCACCCCGTCATCTGCGATGAAAAGCACTAACCGGGAAATGGGGCCAAAGGTCTTTAAGGGTTTTTGTGAAAGGGATATATGTATGTCCGATGCCGTTGCGTGCTTGAGTATATTATTCAGCTGCTCCTGAAAGATCCTGAAAGTATTCAGCTTGAATTTTTCGCTCATTGTCTCTTCCAGGGTCTCGTCCAGGGTACAATATATTTTTACCGGGTAAGCCTGCATGGTATCCCGGCAGGTACGTTCGATGGCGCCGCAAAGACCAAAGTCCTTAATATCATCGGTGGTCAACCCCCTGGTGAGCTTCCTGATCTCATCTATGGCCGTATGGGTATATTCCGAGGAATGGATCAAATAGATCTCCCCGTTCTTTATATCCTTTCGCGCCATATCGAGGTATAACATGGAAGCGCCTAATAACTGGTTGATATTATCATGCAGCTCCTTTCCTATATCGGCTCTTTCCATTTCTTTGGCTTCGACGATGGCCTCAACTATTTGCCGTTCCTTTAGCCTGATCTCCTGTTCCAGGATGTTTTCCAGTTTTTGCATTTTGCTCATATCATGGATCACTCCGATCAAACGGACCGGGGTCCTCTCGTCGTTCCTTACGATGTTCGCCCGGCTGATGACCCGGCCCAGGGTACCGTCCGGATAGGTGAAGGGATAGGCGCCTTCCCAGCTGCTCTTTCCGGATTCGAAGAATTTGTTTAATTTATTTTCCAACATATCACTTTCCTCCGGTTGAAAAAAAGCGACCCATTCTTTAAAAGCGATCTTGTTCCCGGGCAGCTTGTATCCGAATACGTTCTCATAACCTTTGCCGAAGGAAATGATGTCGGTTTTTATATCCCATTCCCAGATGATATCGTAGGATGTTTTGCTGATCGATTTTATCCAGTTGGTGTTTTCCGTGTTGCGGTCGTCCGACTTTGACTGGGCAATAACAATATTGCCGGCCACTAATTTTTCGTTTTCAGCATCGATCTTTTTCTGTTTGGACAGCCTTTCGCTCAGGTCGACAATGCTGAGTATGGAATTAGGAATGCCATTGTCATCCTTAAATATCACAGAAGTGATCTCACAGGGTAATGATTTGCCCGTCTTTTTTATTAGCGTCAGGTCGGCTTTGGCGGAACCGTCCAGTTTCCTTTTCCGGATCATTTTCTTGAAGCTGCCTTCTGCTGTATTGAAAATGTCCTTCCTGTTCTTCGTCAATAATTCCTTTTTGGAATACCCGAGTAGCTTGCAGGCGGCTTTATTGGCCTTGACGATCCTGCCGTCCGACACGATGAAAATGATATTTGCCTGTAATGAACTGTCAAAGGCCTGTTGATGAAGGTTGCCGGACGAGGAAGATGTGGCAGTTGGTTTTTGCCGCCCGGAGCGGGGAAGTGCATGCATAGTAAGAGAAGTAAGTTCGGTTGTTGGGTTGGGTAAAACAGTTGGCTGGTCGTGCCGGAAAGGCCGGGTGATAGGTGGATCGGGGTTATTCTCCCCGGATGATATTGACTAATACTGTCACCATTGCTATAGCAAGCAGCAGATGAATTTCATTTCCGGCATGAAAGCCGAAGAATCCCACTGCCCATCCTATCATTAAGAGGACTGCCACGACGTAGGTGATTTTGATAGTGCCGGGCGTATAAACATTTTTTGGAGTTCCAGGAGGAGGGAGCGACGGTTTTTTCATTTTTGGGTTTTAAGCGTAATGTAGTCAAAACTGAACCTATTCCTTCAGTCGGCTGTTATATTTTTATTGGAATAAGTTATATAGTTCACAGGTTGGGCCTATATTGTCGGGATGTGGCTGCCTGAGTTGGGAAAAACATACGTCCTACGTTTAAAGAAAATGTTCATCCGGGGCGGAAGAGAAGCTAAGGTGTAAGTGAAAACATGTAGGGGTGGGAAGCAAAAGTAGGTATATGAAAGCAATTAATTATCTTTAGTAGCCTGTCACGCAGTCACAAACACTCTATCTAAGATCGTAGCAGTCATTAAGATCGTAGCAATCATTTTTAAA
>JAATFV010000082.1 GCA_015655015.1 Chitinophagales bacterium
CCTGGTAGCCTCGATCGAATCCACTGCCGCAAAGCTGAACATGCCCGTTCGCATCGAGGGGTATGAGCCTCCCAGGGACTATCGTATCGAAAGACTGGTCGTATCGCCGGATCCGGGTGTGATCGAAGTGAATATACAGCCTTCAAATAACTGGAAGGAGTTGGTACGTACGATCGATACTTTATATGAGCAGGCCCGGCTGTCCCGACTGGGTACGGAAAAGTTCATGCTGGATGGAAGGCATACAGGTACAGGGGGCGGCAATCATATCACGGTTGGCGGAGCTGCGCCTTCAGATAGCCCGCTGCTGAGAAGGCCCGACCTGCTTCGCAGCCTGATCACTTACTGGCAGCATCATCCGGGATTGTCCTATCTATTTTCCGGCGCCTTTATCGGTCCGACCAGCCAGGCGCCCCGTATCGATGAGGGCCGCGATGAAAAATTGTACGAAATGGAAATTGCCTTCAGCCAGGTGCCGGAAGAAGGCTTTATTCCTTTCTGGACCGTAGACCGGATCTTCAGGCACCTGCTGACGGATATTACCGGCAATACACACCGTTAAGAACTTTGCATAGATAAATTGTATTCCCCGGACAGCTCTTCCGGCCGGCTGGGAATACTCGAATTCCGCGCTTTTGAAATGCCGCCTCACCGGGAAATGAGCCTGGTGCAGATGCTGCTGATCCGGGCCCTTATAGCCCGGTTCTGGAAGCAGCCTTACCGGCATGGACTGGTGCGTTGGGGTACTGAGCTGCATGATAAATTCATGTTGCCGCATTTTGTGCAGATGGATCTGAAAGATGTGACCGAAGGGTTGAACCAGGCCGGTTATCCTTTCCAGGAGGAATGGTGGGCCCCTTTCCTGGAATTCCGTTTCCCGCATTACGGTACGGTCCGTATCCGCGACATTGAAATGGAGATCCGCATGGCTATCGAGCCCTGGCATGTGCTGGGAGAAGAAGTGACCGGTACGGCAACAGCCCGCTATGTAGATTCTTCGCTGGAAAGGGTAGAGGTGAAGCTGAAAGGATTTAACGGGGACAGGTATGTGCTGCTGTGCAATGGGAACCGGGTGCCGTTAAGAGAGACGCCCGTGAAAGGAGAATACGTTTGCGGCATTCGCTATCGCGCCTGGCAGCCTCCTTCCGCCCTGCATCCTACCATCGGCATCGATACACCGCTTACTTTCGATATTGTGGATACCTGGAACAGCCGCTCCATCGGCGGATGTACTTATTATGTGTCACATCCGGGAGGCAGAGGATATGAGATCTTCCCCGTTAACAGCTATGAGGCAGAGTCAAGACGCGGCAGCCGTTTCGATACTACCACGTATACCCAGGATATATTGCGTCCAAGGACGTATCTGTCAACGCTGCAACGTTATATTGAACAGAACAGACAGCCTTTCTTCTGCGATCCCCCGCCCATTCAGGTGAATAAAGAATATCCCTGTACGCTGGACATGAGGCAGTTCTGGAAAAAAGACTGATCCCGGTATCAGACCCTTCTTACATCTACCGACACCGACAACCGGTGCGGACCACTGCTGACAATAACGCCTTTCAGCGGACTGATATCCGCATAATCCCTGCCCCAGCCGATCACCAGGTGCTGGTCTCCCGGGAGCTGATTATTGGTCGGATCGAAATCGATCCACCCGGTGCCGGGGATGAATACGGAGAACCAGGCATGGGAAGCGTCTACCCCTGCCAGCTTTTTCGTTCCCGCAGGAGGAATGGTCTCGATATAACCGCTGATATAACGGGCAGGCAGCCCAAGTGACCGGAGGCAGGCAATGCCCAGATGGGCAAAATCCTGGCAGACGCCTTTACGGGCGCTCATCACTTCGGACAGCGGAGTAGTAATAGTAGTAAAGCCTGGCTGGAATCGAAAGTCAGTAAAAATGCGCTGCATCAGCTCCCGGGTCGCTTCGAACAAAGAGCGTCCCGGCCGGAAGGATACCAGCGCATAAGCGCTGATGGCAGGATCGGCGGCCGTAAGGGGCGTTTCGGGAATATATTGGAGCACGTTCGAATACTCCTGCCTCGATGCGGCTAACAGCCGCTTCACTTCTTCCCAGGCAATAGGAGAATGGAAGTCGATCTCAGGAGCTCCCGACATAGGGGTTACGATTTCCGAACAGACCGTGACGGTAAGAGAGGTATGCTCGTGCTGTACGGCGAAATAAGTAACCTTATTGCCGAAAAAATCCTCATACTCGTTCAGGACATCCGGTACCGGGTCGATGGTGACGAGGGCATTTGTGCAGGTCTGTTTGCCGGTGGACCGGGGGATCAGCCTGGCGATATTATGACATAGGCTGACAGGCTCGTTGTAAATGTACCGGGTCGTATGAATGACTTTATAGTGCATGGGCGGGTCGTAGACTGAATAATAGATCAGTGATTGTCCGTAGCAAACAATTGTGTCTGCGTCTGGGCATGTTTGAAATAAGTTTTAGAAATAATATCGGGAATAGCTGAAAGCAGCGCGTGTATCTTCGACAGCAATCCTTCCAGCTGCGGATATACCGCACCGATGGCATCGGGCTGGGATAGCTGATCCTTGTCTGACAATTTTAAAAGGGAATAAGCCTCCCATATCAGCCTTTCATGTTCCGACAGCGCATTCCCGGCCTGTATCCGCGGAAGGCCTGCCAGGTAGGTCTTCAGTCTTTCCAGCTGGTAGATCAGGGACCGGGGATTATTGGGGTCGAGTAACATCAGGTCCAGCACCAGGGGCAGCTGTATGGGCGCCCGGTACTTATACCGGTAGTTGACGAGGCTCTCGTTGCTTACCAGCACGGATTCCTGGAGATCATACGCTACCTGTTCATCGTGCCGGTAGGTAAGCGTGATACGGAGCATATTCACGAGCGAAAGGCTTTGTTCTATTTTACGCCCGGCATCCAGCATGATCCAGCCTTGTTCCCGTGAGATGCTCTCCCTGTTCAGCCCTATAAATGCCACCATGGAAGTGATCAACGTATCCAGGACTCCCAGCATCCGGAGATGCCCGGGATTCGATATCTGTGCGGCAGCGGCCCACTGCTCTTCTATTCCCCGTAGCACACGCCAGGTATCGGTGGACCAATGTTCCCTCACTGTATAGACTGCCTGGTTGAAAAGAGTAAGATTATAGCTCAGACTGCCCGCCCTTTTTTCATCGAAGAGCGTGTCTTTTAATTCCTTCCAGGAATGCAGGAACCGGTCATCTGTATCATCCATACCGGCAAAACCGGGATACGTGAATGTATAATGCGTCAGCGCCTTCAGCAGACAGACCCCGGAACGGATGTCATTACCCTCGATCAGCCTGTTGCCTTCCGTTACCCACTGCATGATGGTACGCTGAAAGCGTGCATTGCCAAGCACCCGCTCCGTATACCGGCCTACCCAGAAAAGGTTTTCCGCCGTATGGCTGGGGAGAGATCCTCCGGAAGAAGACGGAGTGGAAGAGGACATGGACTGGGCCTGGCTGATGGCAACCGAAAGGACCGCACCGGGAGACCCGTCTCCCCGAACAGAGGAAGGGCGCTCCGGTTCGGGGGAAATGATCCAGGTATCCTTGCTGATGCCTCCGGATTGATTGGAAATGAGAAAATTGCCCGCCTCCGTGGAAGTGCGCGTAAGTCCCCCTGTCATGGCAGTATACGTATCATTGTTGCTGACCAGGAAGCTCCTGAATAAGACATTCCGGGGTTCCAGCTTCCCATTGACCAGGGAAGGTGTGGAAGAAAAATTAACTTTTTCCTGCCCTACATACAAATGGGGATGCGCTTTTATCTGCTCTTTCAGCTCCTGGAGCTGCCTTTCTGAAAGTGAGGCTGCGTCTATAGAGCTGCTGCCGGTAGAATAGCGATAGATCCTCTTGATGACCAATGAACGGATATGGTCCACCACATAGGCCATTTCCTTGGGCTGCCCGCACCACCAGGACGCAATGCCAGGCAGCAGCAGGTTGCTGCCGAGAAAATACCGGGCGATCCCCTGCAGGAAAGGCATAATGCCGGGATTCTCCAGGATGCTGCTGCCGAGAGGATTGGCAATGCTGACATGCCCGTGACGAACAGCATTGAGCAGCCCCGGTACACCCAGCTGCGAATCTTCTTTTAACTCCAGCGGATCACAATAGACATCATCCACCCTGCGCAGGATCACATCCACTTTTTCCAGGCCGTTCATGGTCTTCAGCCAGACATAATTATCTTTTACAATGAGATCATTACCCTGTACCAATGTATAACCCAGAATGGAAGAGAGATAGGAATGTTCAAAATAGGTCTCATTGCCGGGACCTGGTGTCAGGATGACGATCCGTGGATTTTGTTTTTGTCCCGGGGCCATTTCCTGCAGCGCATGCCTGAGCGTCTCGAACCAGGCAGAGGTATTTCTCACTTTCAGCCCGTTGAACAGCTCCGGAAGGATCCTGGCCATGGCCATCCTGTTCTCCAGGGCATAACCTGCGCCGGAAGGGGCCTGTGTCCGGTCATTGACCACCCATATTTTCCCGTCCGCACCCCGGGCGATATCGGCGGCATAGAGCACCAGGTGGTGTTTGCCCGGTAACCGCAGGCCGGCGCATTGCCGGAGAAAGCCCGCATGATGATAGACCAGCTCCATCGGCAGCAGGCCATTGCGGATCAACCGCCTTTGCCCATAGATGTCCTTCAGGATCATGTCCATCAGGGTCGCCCGCTGGATCAGCCCCGCCTCGATGGCTAGCCATTCTTCCTTGCTGATCAGCAGGGGAATCATATCCAGCTTCCAGGGACGGTTCATCCCCGCCGGATCTCCGTAAATATTATAGGTCACTCCATTCTCTTTCAGCAGCCGGAGGATATCATTGTGACGGCTTTGCACTTCCTCCTGCCCGAATTCGCTGAAAGACTGAAAAAAAGTCCTCCAGAGAGGACGGAGGATACCGCCTTTTTCCAATGATTCATCGTAGGAATGATTACTATGATAATGTTGAAGAAGAGCCTCTGTTGATGTTAATGACATTCCGCACGCAGTTTATTGGTATGCCGGCGAGGTGCTTTTTTAAAATTTAGCGCATCAGCCGGTCGCGATTCAGATAAAAATACTAAATAATACGCAAAGAGTCTGTTAGCAGCAGGCCGCTTACCCCTTATAAAGCCCACCCGCAACATATCGGTAGCTATTTTGTTAAATTGACGAATGAAATCAGGGGATCGCCTTTTCGGAAACTCATCAGGGAAAAAATCAGCAGGAAATAATTCGTCGGAGCGGAGTTCCTCTCCTCGTAACGGACAAACCGCCGGCCGCAATGGACAAACCGCTCCCGGCACAGAGCCGCTCACCCTGCGGGAAAGACTGGCCGCCTTACGCAACCTGCCCCGCTTTTTCCGGCTGGTATGGGAAACTAGCCCCCGGATCATGATCGCCAATTCCATCCTCCGCATCCTCCGTTCGGCAATTCCGGTGGCCATCTTATACGTCGGCAAGCTCATTATCGACCAGGTAATCCTCCTCGCCGGGACACACGGCGCTCATCCGGCCATCCACGCTCTGCCAGGTACAGCCATCCCCGGAACCTCCCACGGTCTTATCAGCCATCCCGCCCTCACAGGCGCCGCCGGCATCCACCACCTCTGGGAATTAGTAGCCCTGGAATTTGGACTCGCTATTTTATCAGATGGTTTGAGCAGAGCTATTTCGCTGATGGATAGTTTATTAGGTGATTTATTCTCTAATTTCACTTCCATAAGGATCATGCGGCATGCCGCCGAGCTGGATCTGGACCAGTTCGAGGATTCCACCTTCTACGACAAGCTGGAAAGGGCCCGCCAGCAGACTACAGGCCGCACTGTCCTGCTGTCCCAGGTGCTCGGCCAGGTCCAGGACCTGATCACCATGGCCTTTTTAGCGGCCGGTCTGATGGCCTTCAATCCCTGGCTGATCCTCTTGCTGCTCATCGCTGTTATCCCCGCTTTCCTGGGGGAATCCTATTTCAATGACAAGACCTATGCTCTCAGCCGCCAGCAGACTACCGAGCGGAGGGAGCTGGATTACCTGCGTTACCTGGGAGCCAGCGACGATACGGCCAAGGAAGTAAAGTTGTTTAACCTGTCCGGCTTCCTGATCGACCGCTTTCGCAGCCTCTCCGAAAAATTCTATAAAGACAACGGCGCCCTGGCCATCCGCCGTTCCGCCTGGGGCACCGTCTTTGCCCTATTGGGCAGCAGCGGATATTATGCCGCCTACGTAGTCATCATCATGAAAGCTGTCAACGGCAGCCTCTCCATCGGGGACCTGACCTTTCTCGCCGGCTCTTTCCGCCAGCTGCGGAGCCTGCTGGAGGGAATACTGACCCGTTTCACCAGTGTCTCACAAGGCGCTATTTACCTTCAGGACCTTTTCGAGTTCTTCGAGATCCGGCCCCGCATCATCCGTACGGCTCATCCCCGGCCCTTTCCCATCCCCATCCGCGAAGGCTTCCGGTTTGAAGACGTTGGTTTCCGTTATATGAACTCCGAACGCTGGGCCAATCGTCACCTGACCTTTACCTTACGACCGGGCGAAAAGCTGGCCCTGGTAGGAGAGAACGGCGCCGGTAAGACCACCCTGATCAAATTGCTGGCAAGGCTCTACGACCCCACCGAAGGCAGGATCCTGCTGGATGGCTTTGATCTGCGGGAATACGACCCGGAAGAGCTGCGCAGCCAGATCGGCATTATTTTCCAGGACTATCTCCGCTACCAGATGACGGTCGCCCAGAATATTGCCGTGGGCAACATTTCAAAAAAAGACGACCGGCCGCTGATCATTACCTCTGCACAGCAGAGCCTGGCCGATGTGCTGACGGAAAAATTACCCGATAAATACGATCAGGCACTGGGACGCCGCTTCCGCCAGGGAGTAGACCTCTCAGGAGGCGAATGGCAGAAGATTGCGCTCGCCCGCGCCTATATGCGCGACGCCCAATTGCTGATCCTGGACGAGCCGACGGCGGCCCTGGACGCCCGGGCCGAGTATGAAGTATTCCAGCGTTTTGCCGATCTGACAAAAGGGAAATCCGCCGTACTGATCTCCCACCGCTTCTCCACTGTGCGGATGGCCGACCGCATCCTGGTACTGGAGAAAGGTGAGCTCATCGAGATCGGCAGCCACGAAGAGCTCCTCGAAAAAAAAGGACGGTATGCCGAACTGTTCCACCTGCAGGCGCAAGGATATCGGTAAGTGAAAAACTTCTTTCCATTCGCGTCAAACAATTAAATAAATTTATTCTTCCATTACAATTGGAGGTCACAATTTGTGACCTCCAATTATTCACCATAAAAACGTATTTTATGAAAAGAGGAAAGAATGAATTAGCAATACCGGATGCAAAAATTATCGATAAGATATATCTTGTAAAAGGCAAAAAAGTCATGCTGGACAGGGATTTGGCAGAACTGTACGGTGTAGAAACTAAAAGGTTGAAAGAAGCTGTGAGAAGGAACATAACCCGCTTTCCACCTGACTTCATGTTCCCGATGGGTAAAAAGGATTTTGAAAATTGGAGGACGCAATTTGCGTCCTCCAAAGAAGATAAACAAGGCTTGCGCTACGCCCCTTTCTGTTTTACAGAGCAAGGTGTAACTATGTTATCCTGTATCTTGAATAGCCCAAGAGCTATAGCTGTAAATATTAAAGTCATCAGGATATTTACCAGGATGAGAGAAATGCTTTTGACCAATAAAGACATTTTACTACAATTAGAAAAGTTAGAAAGGAAGGTGGTTACACATGACAGTGACATACAGCTTATATTTAAATACCTGAAACAATTATTAAACCCGCAACTGCCACCGAGGCCACGGATTGGCTTCAGGCGGCAGGGAGAACAGGATAACCAATAATTAATAATACGCCTGAAATGCAAACCGCCTACTTTTACACTATGACACGAGCCAAAGGCGAAGGGCATCTGACAACTAAAAAAAGACGAAATTAACAGATGAAAGTCCTGATCATAGAAGATCACCAGGAGCTGGCGCGGAATATCCACGATTTCCTCGCCAGAGAAGGTTATATCTGCGAATTGAGCGCTACCCTGGAAGAGGCGCGGGAAAAGCTCAGCCTCTTCCAGTATGACTGCATCCTCCTGGACATCGGACTGCCCGACGGCAATGGCATGAACCTGCTGCAACTGATCCGGGCCGAACGCCAGCAAAGCAATGTGCTCATCATCTCCGCCAGGAATGGAGTGGACGATAAGGTCATCGGCCTGGAAAAAGGCGCCGATGATTACCTCACCAAACCCTTTCACCTGGCGGAGCTGCATGCCCGCATCCGGGCTATCTACCGGCGTAAGAACCTGGGAGGCGCCAATATCGTCGAATTCAATGAGATCAGCCTCAACACGGATACCTTTGAGGTAAGAGTGGGCAACTCACCCCTGGATACTACCCGTAAAGAGTTCGATCTGTTACTGTACTTTATCGTCAATAAGAACCGGGTGCTCTCCCGGCAATCCATTGCCGCCCATCTCTGGGGAGATTATACGGACAACCTGGCAAATTTCGATTTCGTTTACCAGCATGTAAAAAATCTCCGCCGCAAGATCAGCAATGCCGGCGGAACGGATTATATCAGCACGGTATACGGACTGGGATATAAATTCAATTCACACAAACACGAGCCGGAGTAAGGATGTGCCCGAATCAACTATATCGGCCTGAATAAAATAAAATATGAAGCTGACCAATAAATTCACCCTCTGGTATTTTGGCATCATGCTGGTCGTGCTGCTGATAGGCGGCGCGATCGTCTACTACGAGATCCAGTGGAAGGTCAGCCGGGTGGAAGTGGTCAGGCATGAACGGCTGAACGATATTATCGCTCAGCAGATCCGGTCGGGCGGCGATTATTCCGAGCATCCTACCCGCAAACGGGCTACCATAACCCTGATCCCCGCCGACTCCGTTCCCAAAGGCATCTCTTCCTATTATACCCGGGGCATCGGATGGAACCCCGAGTTTCAGGCCAACGAATACAGGCTGGTAGTCACCTCCTTTTATACGATCAACGGACAGAATTACCGCATCTCCACCTACTCCTTTATCCCCTCCTTTTATCAATTGCTGCCCGGCGTAGTAAAATCCTTCCAATGGATCCTGCTCCTGCTGCTGGTGCTGGTAGGCATCTCCGGAAGGTTGATCTCCAAATATATCCTGGCTCCCTTCAAACGAACCCTCCGCGTCATCCAGCTGTTCGACCTTAAAAAAAAGGACCCTATCAGGCTGCCCGATACCCGCACCTCCGAGTTCAGAGAGCTCAATGAGTTCCTGATAAAAATGACCGACAAGGCGCTGGAAGATTATCAATCCCTGAAAGAATTCACCGAGAATGCTTCCCATGAACTGCAAACTCCCACAGCGATCATCCGGGGTAAGCTGGAGCTGCTCATGGAATCGGACATCCGGGACGACCAGGCCATCCTCATAGCAGAAATGCAGAATGCCCTGGAAAGGCTTTCCCGTATCCACAGCTCCCTTACCCTGCTGACCAAGCTGGAAAACCACGAATATGAAACAAAGTCGCCCATCTGTTTCAGCGACCTTACCAAAGAGACCCTGAGCGCCTTCGATGAGCTGATCCAGATGAAGTCGCTGGACCTCCAGACCCATATTGAAGAAAATATCTATCTCCCGATACACACAGCCCTCGCCGACCTGCTGCTGACCAACCTGGTGAGCAATTCCATCCGCCATAACATACCCCATGGAATGATCCGGGTCAATCTGAGCAAGGCGGGACTGGTGATCAGTAATACCGGCAGGGCGCCGGAAGTCCCTACCGGGGAATTATTTGAACGGTTCAAAAAGGGCAATCCGGGCAGCGATTCCATCGGGATCGGCCTGGCAATCGTACGCCAGATCTGCGAATTAATGAATTTTAATGTCGTGTACGAATATGCTTCCCAACGGCACTTTCTGGCTATCAGCTTCCTCTCTCCGGTCCCAGCTTCAAAATTGCTTCAAAATCTTGCAGTCCCTTTACATTCGACATTGTAGTCATTATATAATAGTAGTTATATAGTAGTAGTTATATAATATAATAGAGAATCCTCTTTATATCCTGTTTTGCAGCCATAGCTCCTTCTTGTCCTATGAATCGAATTAAAAAAATTGGTCATCTATCATGTCAAACAATCTCTTTTTGGGGCTGTTTTTAGCCCTCTTTTTCAGTATACAGGCCGATAGCTCGAATGCCCAGACGCTGTCTCTCAAACAAGCCGTTCAGACGGCGCTCACCAATTACGGCACCATCCGCGCCAAGGCCAATTATGTCAAAGCATCCCAGGCCAATGTCACCGAGACGAAAAGGGAATACCTGCCGGATCTGCTGCTCTCCGCCCAGCAGGACTATGGCACGATCAACAGTCAAAATGGCCCTTTAGGGGCCTTTAAAGGAGGCGCAGTCTCTTCCAGCGGCCCGGCACTCGCTTCCCAGAACTGGAATGCAGCCTTCGGCGCCCTGTACCTGACCAATGTCAACTGGGATTTCTTCGCCTTCGGCCGGGCGAAAGAAAGGACCAAAGTAGCTCAATCCGTCCTGCTGCGTGACCAGGGGGACCTGGATCAGGAACGTTTCCAGCAAAGCGTCCGGGTCTCGGCCGCCTATCTTAATTTGCTGGCCGCCCAGAAGCTCACCCTTTCCCAGCAAAACAACCTCAGCCGCGCCCTGTCCTTTGATACGGTCGTAATAGCCCGGGCAAAGAACGGCCTCAATCCGGGAGTGGATTCCTCCCTGGCCAATGCAGAGGTCTCCAATGCAAGAATAGCCCTGACAAATGCCATCGAATTCCAGCAGGAAGAAGCTAACCAGCTGGCCCAGCTGATGGGGATACCTCCTGCGGAGTTTGCGCTGGACAGCTTTTTCGTCTCCAGGATCCCGACCTCGCTCGATACCAACCCGACTCAGCCGCTGGATCAGCATCCATTGCTGAAATTTTTCAAGGAAAGGGTCGACGTGAGCAACGAACAGGCCAGATATTTAAAGACCTTTAGTTATCCCACCTTTTCCCTGTTCGGCGCCTTGCAGGACCGGGGATCGGGCTTTGATAATACCTACGGATCAGGCGCCCCGGATGCCTATACCGGCAACTACCTGAAGGGAGTAAGCTTTGGCCGGGGAAATTACCTGCTGGGTGTGGGAGTAACCTGGAACCTGACCAGTCCCCTGCGTATCCACCAGCAGGTGGTGTCGCAGCAGTTTACTTCCCAGGGCCTGCAGGAAGAATATGGCCTCATCGACAAACAGCTGGCCGCTCAATTGGTGCTGTCCGCCACGAAGATCAAAAATGCCCTCGATAATTACAAGGAAGCGCCCATACAGGTGAAAGCTGCTTCAGATGCCTACAACCAAAAAAGCGTCCTGTATAAGAACGGGCTGGCGACTATCGTAGACGTGACAACGGCGGCATTTGCGCTCAACCGTGCGGAGACAGACCGGGATATAGCCTTTAATAATGTCTGGCAGGCCTTATTGTATAAAGCTGCCGCCAGCGGGGATTTTGCATTGTTCTTTAATGAATTTTGACCGGTTGTTCCGGCTATCGAATTATTAAGTCATTGAATTTTCATCATTATGGGATTAATAAGAAGCGCGCTTAGAAAACCTATTACCATCCTGGTGCTGGTGGCCGGCATGTTATTTTTCGGTATCAGCGCTGTTCGCAGTATCAAGATCGACATTTTTCCGGACATGAACCTGCCGGTGATCTATATCTCCCATCCTTACGGAGGTTTCACTCCCGACCAGATGGAGACTTATTTCGGCAAACAATACGTCAACCTCTTATTATATGTAGGCGGCGTGAAGAGCATCGAGTCCCGGAATATCCAGGGCCTCACCCTGATCAAGCTCACCTTTTACGAAGGCACCAATATGGCGCAGGCTGCAGCGGAAGTGACCGGCTATACCAACCGGGCCCAGGCCAGCTTTCCACCCGGCTCGCAGCCGCCTTTTATCCTGCGCTTCGACGCCAGCACCCTGCCGGTCGGACAACTGGTGCTCAGCAGTCCCTCCCGCAGCAACAATGAGCTGCTCGACCTGGCGAATATCTATGTGCGTGCCGCATTCAGCACAGTACCCGGCCTGGTATCCCCCGCACCTTTCGGAGGCAACGTCCGCACCATTGTCATCAAAGCCGACCCCGATCTCATGCGGGCCCATAACCTGACGCCCGACCAATTGGTAGAGGCCCTGCGCAATAATAACCAGGCACTGCCCTCGGGCACTGTTCGTATCGGGAACTTTAACTATTTCACGCCTACCAATACCACGATCGACCAGGTCAAAGATTTCGGAAATATACCTATCTATACTTCCGGCGTACAGAATCTATACCTGAAAGACGTGGCCTCCGTAGAAGATGCCGCTGATATCACCGCCGGTTATGCGCTGATAAATGGCAAGCGTTCCGTATACCTGCCCATTACTAAATCCGCCGCAGCCTCCACATGGGAAGTGGTCCAAAACCTTAAAAAAGCCATTCCCCGCTTCCAGGCCACCCTGCCGGAAGACGTAAAGCTCAATTACGTATTCGACCAATCCGTCTATGTTATCAACGCCGTGAAGAACCTTCTGACAGAAGGAGCCATCGGGGCCATTCTCACCGGTCTGATGGTGCTCTTGTTCCTGGGAGATCCCCGGGGGGCTACCATCGTGATCCTGACGATACCCATCTGCGTGATCTCGGGCGTGCTATTCCTCAACTTATTTCATCAGACGATCAATATCATGACCCTCAGCGGTCTGTCCCTGGCCATTGGTATATTGGTCGATGAATCCACTGTCACCATTGAGAACATACACCAGCATTTGTCCATGGGCAAGCCAAAATCGCTGGCTATCTGGGATGCCTGCCGGGAGATCGCTTTCTCTAAATTGCTGATCCTGCTCTGTATCCTGGCGGTATTTGCCCCTGCCTTTACCATGAGCGGCATCCCCGGCTCCCTCTTCCTCCCCCTGGCGCTGGCCATCGGGTTCTCCATGATCACTTCCTATCTCATGGCGCAGACATTTGTACCGGTCATGGCCAACTGGATCATGAAAGGACACCATAAAAAGGGAGAACACGTCTCCGATGATGAAGAATTTAAGGCTTCAGGCCTTACCGCAGCCGATGAGGCGGATGCTGCGGAAGAGAAACATAAGGCATTGGAACACGGCACGGGCAAGGATGGTAAGCTGACGGGCTTCGACAAGTTCAGGAACCGCTTCCTCCGCTTCCTTGAAAGGGTCTTTCCCTTCCGGGCTGCGATAGGGATCGCCTATATCGTTCTTGGTTTGGGCGGCGCTTTCCTGCTGATCAATAGTATCGGCAGGGACGTACTGCCTAAGTCCAATGCAGGGCAATTCCAGGTCCGGCTCCGCGCTCCCGACGGCACCCGTATCGAACGGACGGAAGAATACATGATCAAGACCCTGCATGTCCTGGACACGATGGTCGGACACGATAACATCGAGCTTACATCGGCCATGATAGGCATGCACGGCGGACAGTTCTCCACCAACCCGATCTACCTCTTCATGGCAGGTCCACAGGAGAGCGTGCTGCAGGTCAGCCTGAAAGAAGATTATAAAGTGAAAATGGATGACCTGAAAGAAGAGTTCCGCCACAAGCTGGCCATCGATCTGCCGGAGCTGAAAGTCTCCTTCGAACCGATCGAGCTTACCGATAAGATCCTCAGCCAGGGGTCCCCGACTCCCATCGAAGTAAAGATCTCCGGGAAGAATAAAAAACTGAATGAAGAATATGCGAACAAAGTCATCGCCAGGCTGCAGCAGATCCCCTACCTGCGGGACCTGCAGATAGGGCAGGCCACCCATTATCCCGCCATCAATATCGACATCGACCGGCAACGGGCGGCACAGCTGGGAACGAATGCCGCGGTCATCAGCCGGTCGCTGATCGCCGCCACCTCTTCTTCCCGTTTTACGGAGAAAAATGTGTGGCTGGACCATAAGACCAACCTTTCCTATTTTGTCCAGGTAGAAGTGCCGGAGAATAAAATGACCAGCATCCACGATATCGGGGAGATCCCCGTACAGCCGAATGCCCCCCGCCCCCTGTTAAGTGATGTGGCTAATCTCTCCATCGACTCTGTCTATGGGGAAGACGATAATATTGGAGCTACTCCGGTCCTGTCGGTAACGGCTAACCTTAATAAAATGGACCTTGGCCGGGCTTCCACGGATGTAAAGAAGGCGGTGGCCTCGCTGGGGCAACTACCCCGCGGCCTTGCCATCGAGACCACAGGAATGGTCGAAGTGCTGACAGATACCCTGGATAGCCTGCAGACAGGCCTGCTGACGGCTGTCGTAGTGATCTTCCTCATGCTGGCCGCCAACTTCCAGTCTTTTAAAGTTTCCCTGGTAACCCTCTGCACTGTACCGGCAGTACTGCTGGGCTCGCTGGGCCTGCTCATGCTGACAGGATCGACCCTTAACCTGCAATCATATATGGGTATGATCATGTCCGTTGGGGTGTCCATCTCTAACTCCGTATTGCTGGTCACCAATGCCGAGCAGTTACGCATGCATTCCGGCGATGCCCTGGCGGCAGCCCGCGAATCGGCCGCTGTCCGCCTACGTCCCATCCTCATGACCAGCGTGGCAATGGTCGTAGGGATGATCCCCATGGCCTCGGGACTTGGCGAAGGTGGAGACCAGGCCGCTCCTTTGGGCCGTGCAGTCATCGGAGGGCTCATTGCTTCGACCTTTGCCGCTTTATTTATCCTGCCTTTGATATTCGCCTGGGTACAGGGTAAGACGTCCATTGCATCCGTATCCCTGGATCCTTCCGATAAAGAAAGTAAACATTATATACCGTCATTATATGAACAAAATGAGAAATAACCGATTCCCCTTTGCCCCTTTCGCCATAAGCGCCTTGCTGATGGTAACCTTGTTCAGCAGCTGCGGGTCATCTGATGGAGAGAGCAAGGAGAAGAAAGAAGATAAGGATAAAGCCGCCGAAAAGGCGCCTGCTCCTCCTGTTGAAACCATTGCCCTGCAAAAAGGCCGACTATCCACCACCCTCTATATGCCGGGTGAGCTGATCGCTTTCCAACAGGTCGATCTTTATGCCAAAGAGAACAGCTTTGTAAAAAAACTATACGCCGACGTGGGATCGGAAGTAAAAGAAGGACAGCTGCTGGTGACGATGGAAGCGCCCGAGCTGGCTTCACAGCTGGCCAGCGCCCAGTCGAGGGTTAAATCACAGGAAGCGATCTATATCGCCAGCAAGTCCAACTATGACCGCCTGGTAGAGACCAGCAAGACCCCCGGTACGATCTCCCAGAATGATATAGACCAGGCAGACGCCCGCCGTAAATCAGACTTTGCCCAATGGGATGCCGCCAAATCCGCTTACTCGGAAATAGCAGAGACCTTGAAATACCTGGAGATCAGAGCTCCCTTCAACGGAGTGATCAGCGCCCGTAATGTCAACCCCGGAGCCTATGTAGGGCCTTCCGGAAAAGGCTCGGAATTACCGCTCTTCACCCTGCAGGAACAGAAACACCTGCGGCTGGTGATCTCCGTTCCGGAAGCTTATACCGGGTATCTCACCGACAAGGATGAAGTGAAATTCTCCGTAAAGGCCCGGCCCAGCGAATTCTTCCACGCAAAGGTAAAACGCCTTGCCGGCGCCCTGGACAGCCGCCTTCGTGCAGAACGCATCGAAATGGATGTGTTCAACAATGACCATAAATTACTGCCCGGCATGGTCGCCGAAGTAAATGTGCCCCTGCCTGCCAGGGACAGCACCTTCGTCGTTCCCGCTTCCGCCGTGGTCAATTCCACGGAAAGAGTATTCGTTATCAAAGTAGTCGATCATAAAGCCCAATGGGTGGATGTGAAAACAGGACGTTCGGAGAACGGTAAAACGGAGATCTACGGCAGCCTCAGGGAAGGAGACCAGATCATAAAAACAGCCAGCGAGGAACGCAGGGATGGAACACCGGTGCACTAACTAATAATATGTTCATAAGGTAAGGCAATGCCCCATGGTTAAAGGGGCATTGCCTTTTTTTATAGAGAGCTCTTTCCGCCCCCCAAAGGTTATTTTTTTAGAATATTTTTTTAATATATATTTATGCACCCTCCGCAGCCTGCTCTCAGCGATTTTTAAACGAAGCATCGTATGGGTGGCACATCTCTTACACAAATTAAAGAAGCCGATATTATACAGGAAGTACTCGAACTTTCTCCATTCGGGGCTTTTCAGGCCGATCCTGACGGAAATTGCTTTTATATCAACCGGCGTCTGGAGGACGTTTACGGACTTAATATGGAAGAATGCCGGGGCCTGGGATGGATGAAAGTCGTTTTTGAAGAGGATGTCCCCTATGTGAAGGCTTTGATCCTGGAAATGCTGAAAGAGAAAAAATCAGCTTTTGAATATACCCACCGCATCCATCACCGGATAAAAGGTCTGCGCTGGTGCAAAATTTATGCCCGGTTCGTTTTCAACGAGGAAGGGCTGCCCGTGTATTATTTCGGCTTTGTGGAAGATAATACCGATAAGATCCTGCAGGGACAAGCCCTGGAAGAAGCCAATGGAAGATTGCAGCGGTCGGACGGGGAATTGCTGGAAGCGAAGGAACAGCTGGAAAGGACCATTAGCCTCCTGGACGCCAGCCAGGAGATCAGCCAGACCGGCGGATGGGAATACGATGTAAAAAAAGATACTGTCTTTAGGACCCGGCAAATGAAATTAATGCTGGGCATTGCCAGCGATACTTCACTGGCTACAGCTACTTCTTTTTATGAGGAGGAAGATGATAAGGCTATTCAGAAAGGCATGAAGGCGGCTATTGAACAACATAAGGAATATGATCTCGAACTAAGGCCAAAAGGAACGAACAAATGGTTCAGGACTATTGGAAGACCCGTCGTTAAAGATGGAAAGGTAGAGTTGGTACGAGGGGCTGTTACGGATATCACCGACAGAAAACAAACAGAGCTGGCACTGCAGGAGATAAAAGACAAGCTGGAACGAAGTAACCTGCTGCTGGATGTGAGCCAGCAGCTCAGCGGTACCGCAGGCTGGGAATTCAATCTTCAGACCGGGGAAATATTCTGGACCCGGCAGGCTTATCTGCTGCACGATGTAGCCGAAGACTTTAATCTTACATTGGAAAGCAGCCTTAGCTTTTATGAGCCGGAAGAA
Source organism: Chitinophagales bacterium (assembly GCA_015655015.1). Taxonomy (GTDB): domain Bacteria; phylum Bacteroidota; class Bacteroidia; order Chitinophagales; family Chitinophagaceae; genus Puia. The sequence continues at coordinate 17,194 of JAATFV010000082.1, forward strand.
AGGAAGAAGTTGGATAGCGTCGGCCAACAGGCAGTTTTAGAGAAGAAGCCCTACGATATCGAGGCCTGGCTGGTAACGGCAAAAAATGTCCGGAAATGTGTAAGAGCTATCGGGTCCCCCGTTATCCGGAATGGGGAAGTAGTGATCATGAAAGGGGCTTTGATGGATATCACGCAAAAAAAAGAGGCTGAGCTGGAGCTGATCCATGCCAGGGACATGGCAGAAGATCTGGCAAAGACCAAGACTGATTTTTTATCCGTCATGAGCCATGAGATCAGGACCCCGCTGAACGGTATCATCGGGATCGCCAATCTTTTAAAGCTCAACTATACCCTGGACCAGGAAGAATATGTCGCCAACCTCATTTTCTGTGCCGATCATTTATTGCAGCTGATCAACGATATCCTCGACCTTACCAAAATGGAGAGTGAAAAGCTGGAGCTCGTCTGCGCCGAAGTAAATCTGTTCCACCTCATCCGCAACATCAGGAACCAGTTTAAATCACTGGCCGAAACAAAGAATATCCGGCTTAAAAGTTTTATCGATGATGATATACCGCCCGGCATCCTTGCCGACCCCATCCGGTTAGGACAGATCCTCAATAATCTTGTCAGCAACGCCCTTAAATTCACCGACGAGGGAGAGGTAACTCTCCTGGTGAAGCTTGTTTCATCGAACAAAGAGAAAGCCACCATTCATTTTTCCATAAAGGATACCGGCATCGGCATCCCCGAACATTTACAGGAAACTATTTTTGAAAGTTTCAAACAGGTGCAGCAATCGGCTTACCGCAAACACTCCGGGACCGGACTGGGACTGACGATCACAAAAAAACTAATTGAGCTGCATAATAGCCGGTTGTTTATTAAGAGCTCACCCGGTGTGGGAACAGAATTCTATTTCGAGCTGAGCTTTGAGCTGGCCAATGATAAAAATTCACCTGCCCGGTTCGTCGCCACGCCTGCCTTGTCCGGCTATGAAAAGAAACTGAACGGTATCCGGTTATTGTTCGTAGAAGATAATCCGATCAACGTACTGGTTGCAAAAAAACAGCTGGAATACTTCGGGGTTGTCCCCGACTGTGCACACAGCGGTAAGGAAGCGCTGATCTTTTTGGAGAATAATGAATATGATGCCGCGCTCCTGGACCTGCATATGCCGGAAATTGACGGATATGCCCTGGCGGAAATTATACGCCGGCAATATCCCGGCATCCATATCATTATTTTTACGGCCGATATTATGACGGAAGTGAAGGTCAAGCTCGCCAAAATGAATATCTACGATATCCTTAACAAACCATTTGCGCCGGAAAAAATGTTTGAGATCCTGTCCAAGCTAATCCCCCTTTAGGGGGGTAAGGGGGGCACCCCTTTAGGAGGCTAGGGGTTGGGCTGCGGGGCCCAGTAATTCCCCGAGAGGATAATCATGTTGATCATTTTGATGCTGTTGTCATAATAGTCGAAATCATGCATCCGGAAATGCAGGATGTAGTCCCATA
>JAATFV010000028.1 GCA_015655015.1 Chitinophagales bacterium
ATGGAAAAACATTATTCCTTAATCAATCAAAATCCCCGCACAGACGGAGAGCTGCTGGACGCCTACTCCCAAACGATCACCGGGGTAGTGGGCCAGGTAGCGGAAGCCGTAGTGCACATACAGGTCAGCAAGCCGGTCACCGACCCCAGGACCAGGCAGCAAAAGCTGATGCCGGGCTCGGGATCCGGATTTATTATTTCCACGGACGGATTCGTAGTGACCAATAATCATGTTATCGAAAATGCCCGGGACATAAAGGTTTCCCTGGCCGACGGAAGGACGGTGAACGCAGAATTGAAAGGTACGGACCCTTCCACGGACATTGCGGTGCTGAAGATTTACGAAACAGGGTTAAAAGCCCTTTCTTTCGCCAATTCCGAGGCCCTTCAGCCTGGACAGATCGCCATCGCGATCGGCAACCCGCTGGGCTTGCAGCATACTGTCACGGCAGGAGTCGTCAGCGCTCTGGGCAGAACGCTCCGGGCCAATAATGGCCGACTGATCGATGATATCATACAGACCGATGCTTCCTTAAATCCCGGCAACTCCGGAGGGCCCCTGGTCAATTCCCTGGGCCAGGTGATCGGGGTCAATACGGCCACGATCATTTCCGCGCAGGGACTTTGCTTTGCCGTTTCTTCCAACCTGGCTGCCTTTGTAGCAGGCAAGCTTATTATGGAGGGAAGAGTCAAAAGGGCTTACCTGGGGATTGCAGGTCAGCTGGTCAGCCTTACCGGGCGGATGATCGCCGCCAACCGGCTGGAAAAGACAACGGGTGTATATATTTATGAAGTGGTCCCGGACCAGCCTGTTTATAACAATGAGATAAAAACAGGAGATATCATCGTGGCTTTCAACGGAAAGCCGGTGGGCACCGTAGATGAATTACACCAGCAGTTAGGGGAGGCTATGATCGGACGCTCCGTTCAGCTGGAAGTGCTCAGGAATGGCCGGAAAGAGGTCATTCATGCGATACCGGGAGAGATGAAGTAAGAGGCGTGCCGGCCGGGCCGGCAGCCAGAGGAGCCCGCCCGGATCCGGCCTATGCCGTCAGACCGCATAGATCCGATCTATGCTGCCAGCCGGGCGTCGATCTCTTTACAAAGGGATTCGAATATCCCATCGACATCGCCCTCGCCCTTGATATGGATCACTTTATTGTAATTCTTATAGTAATCGGCGACGGCGGAGGTTTTTTTCTGGTATTCACTATAACGCGCCCGGATGACGTTCTCATCGATATCGTCACTGCGCCCGGAGGTAAGCCCCCGGTTCAGCAGTCTTTTCACCAGTTCGTTCTCGCTGACCTCCAGGGCCAGGACAACGGCTATTTCGGTGCCTTTCTGGGTGAGCAGCTTATCCAGGGCTTCGGCCTGGGCATTGGTGCGGGGGAAGCCGTCAAACAAAAAGCCATTGGCCTGCGGATTATTGTCCAGCGCGGAGCTGATCATTTCGATCACTACCTCATCAGGCACCAGCTGTCCTTTATCCATAAAGCTTTTGGCAGCCATTCCCAGAGGAGTCTGACCGGCAATTTCACTCCGCAGCAGATCCCCTGTGCTCAGGTGCTTCAATCCGTATTTGGATATAAGCCTTTCTGACTGTGTTCCTTTTCCGCTCCCGGGCGGGCCAAATAAGATTAAATTGAACATAATTCTGTTATCCTTGTGAGTGGACAAATATAATATAGGAACCTTACAAATCCTTTAACATTTTACGGATTCCTTTAAAAAAATTGTTCCTATTAAGGATTAATGGAAGATATCCTTAAATGGAAACATGGTAATGAATGTCTGTACAGGCAGCGTTTTACCTTACATTTTGGTGATACTTTATCTTACATTTTGATGATAAAGGAATGTTAAGCCCGGCCGATTGTCTGATTATTGACAATCTGTCCAAACATAGCGTGCGTAGATTTGTAATATAAATCAGCATTATGAACCATCTGATACGAAATACCTGTATTGTTGTGCTGGCGCTGCTCTTTCAGCAATGCACCTATTCCCAGGCCTCCCTGTCCCCCAATCAACTGAAATCAAGTAATATGGATACAACAAAAAAAGACAACCCGGCGTATTCCCGGAAAGACAGCGCCCCTGTAAACCTGACCGATGAGCAGTGGAAGAAGATATTGCCTGCCGATGTATATGCCATCGCCAGGCAAAAAGGTACTGAAAGACCCTGGACCAGCCCTTATGAAACTTCCAAAGAAGTGGGGACTTATTATTGCGCTGTATGCGGCAATGCCTTATTCAAAAGTGATACAAAATTTGAAAGCGGCTGTGGCTGGCCCAGTTTTTATGAACCTGTCAGCAAGGGAAGCATTATTTATAAAGCGGATAACTCCCTTGGCATGGAAAGAACCGAAGTGGAATGCGGACGATGCAAATCTCACCTGGGACATGTCTTCAATGACGGTCCCCCTCCTACCGGCCTGCGTTATTGCATTAATGGGGTAATCCTTGACTTCGAAAAAGCAAAGGATGCCGAGAAGAAATACAACGCATTCTGATGAATTATTTTGTAAGGCGACATCCTGCCTGTATTTTTGCAGCCCCGGACCGGTCCGCCAGAACCGGTCACAAGCCAACTTAGCTCAGCTGGTAGAGCATTTCATTCGTAATGAAAGGGTCGTCGGTTCGAGTCCGATAGTTGGCTCCTCCTCCCCCCTTAAGGGGGAGATCTTTTTTATGAAACTATCGTACTTAGCTGAAACACTGATCGGATCTGAAATTGTCAAGTTAGGAGGAGATATCCGCGAAAAGATCCGGCAGGGAGAAAAGATCTACAATTTTACCGTTGGCGATTTTGATCCGGCTATTTTCCCTATTCCAAAAGAATTGGAAGATGGCATCATAGACGCGTATCGCCGGCATTTTACCAATTACCCCGCAGCCGAGGGCAACCTGGACCTCCGGGAATCTATTGCCGGTTTCCTGAAAGAGCGGGAAGGGCTCGTCTATACTCCGGAGGAGATCCTGGTGGCCAGCGGGGGACGACCCCTGATCTATTCTTTATTCAGGACCCTTATCGACAAGGGAGATAAGGTGATCTATGCCGTTCCCTCCTGGAATAACAATCATTACACGCACCTTAACGGAGGTGAACACGTCGTGATCGAAGCGGCGGCGGAAAACAATTTCATGCCGACGGCGGAAGCCATCCGTCCTCATAGTAAAGGAGCTACCCTGATCTGCCTTTGCTCTCCCCAAAACCCTACGGGCACAACCATCTCCCGGAAAGACCTTGCCGATATCTGTGAAATGGTGCTGGCAGAAAATGCCCGTCGCGGCCCCGAAGAGAAAAAACTATACCTCCTCTACGATCAGATGTACTGGCAGCTGACTTATGGGGATATTCAGCATTATGATCCCGTCTCCCTTTACCCCGCCATGCGGGAATACACGATCTTTGTGGATGCCATCAGCAAGGCGTTTGCAGCTACGGGCGTACGGGTAGGCTGGTCCTTCGGGCCTGCCGCTATCATAAATAAAATGAAGGCAATTCTGACGCATGTCGGCGCCTGGGCGCCGATGGCCGAACAAAAAGCCACAGCCGGCTACCTGCTGCAAAAGGAAAATATAGATCAATACCTGCACCATTTCCGGGCTGCTGTCTCCGAGCGGCTGCAAAAGATCCATGAGGGGTTCGTACAATTAAAAAAAGAAGGATTCAGGGTTGACGTCCTTGCGCCGGAAGCTGCTATCTATCTTACCATAAAGATCGACCTGACGGGAAAAAGAACAAAGGAAGGCAAATTACTGGCAGAACAGGCGGAAGTGACTTCTTACCTGCTGAATGAAGCTAAGCTGGCGGTGGTCCCTTTCTCAGCATTCGGGGCTTCTAAAAATTCTCCCTGGTACAGGCTTAGTGTAGGCACTTGCCGGATTCAGGACATAGAGGAGATGATCAAAAAATTACGCGAGGCTATGGAGAAGCTCAATGGATGAAAAAAAAAATGACCCGGATTAAACTTTAATACAGGAATCAGTTCTTATTGCAAATAAATACAAAAGGCTTCAATTCCTTTTCCCGTATTATTTTTTGCATGGTATCCCGCTTGTAAAGAGTCTTGTGTTTGTTGATATCAAACACTTCATGGGCCACACAAAAACTTTCTATGGTTTCAAAGTGGAACAAAAGTTCATTTAGCTGTTCCAGCTCCTGCTCCATAGATTGTTCATTCATGTGTTCATCCTTCACAAGAACAAGCAAATCTCTGTTACAAGTTTTCATTACTTATTAGATTTTTAATAACCAGACTACCTTAATAACCAGACATCCCTTTGCTGATCCCACAGCCACATTTCTTACTGCTGCCGCCAATCCCACGCGCCGAACTGCAGCCGGCGGCTACAATGCTACTAAATATTACCAACAGAATCAATACCAGCTTTGAATTTTTCATAAATTAATCTTACTAATTTAACTATTTTGTAAAGAAAAAAGTATATCTCTTTGGTAACAATTGAAAAAATTAACATTTCACCTACAAAAACCTACAAAATCCTCTTAGCCCCGTTGGACTGGGGGCTGGGACATGCAACCAGATGTATTCCAATTATTAAAGAATTATTAAACCAGAAATGTGAAGTTTGGATCGCAGCCTCAGGCGCCCAAAAAGCACTCCTCAGAGAAGAATTTCCTTTTTTATCTATCGTGGAATTGCCCGGGTATAACGTCAAATATGGCAAAAACCGTGCCTTTACCCTGTTAAAAATACTAAGCGCCATTCCGAAGATATTGATCCGGATCAAGCGGGAAAAAGCCTGGTTGCGGCAATTCCTGGTCACGGAAAGACCGGACGCCGTCATTTCAGACAACCGGTACGGACTTCATGCACCGGGGCTTTTTTCCGTTTTTATCACGCATCAGCTTCATATAAAGACCCCCTTTGGTCCAATAGCCGATAATCTCCTGCAACGGCTCAACTACCGGGCCATTCATCGATTTTCTCTTTGCTGGGTACCTGATTGGCAAGGCGCCGGCTCCCTGGCAGGTCAGCTCTCTCATCCGGACCGGTTACCACTTACACCTACCCGCTATATCGGCATTTTGTCGAGATTTGAACGGCAGCCGCCGCCTTTGCCTGCTGTAACAGGGAGGCCCGCTGATCCTGAAACGAAGTTCCCTACTACCGAAACAAGGCTCCCCCCGATGACAGAGGCGGTAACATTCTGTGATCTCCTTATCCTCTTGTCCGGCCCCGAGCCGCAAAGAACAATCTTCGAGAAAAAGATCCTGGATCAATTACCTTCTTATCCGGGCAGCACGATCCTTATTAGAGGATTACCGGGAGAAACAGCAATGACAGCAGGAGCGCACTCTCTTCCACCCCGCGTCCGGGTTTATAATCACTTACCGGCCAATGCATTGAATGCTGTCGTTGGCGGGGCGGACCTGGTCCTCTCCCGCGCAGGCTATAGCACGATCATGGACCTCCTGAAACTGGGGAAAAGAGCCATCCTTGTACCCACTCCGGGCCAGACCGAACAGGAGTACCTGGGCGAATACCTCTCCGACAAAAAAATCGTGCTCTCCAGGCGGCAATCGGAATTCTCTTTATCAGAAGTTATGACCGCAGCGCAGGATTTTCCGTTCGCAGAGCCGGGCGATACTGCAAGTACAGAGAAAAATCTCTTACAAAAGGAAATACGCTCTTTGCTGGATATGCTGGATTCAAGCAGGCTTTAGCCCGGATTTCTCCATCCACTTGCTTCATTCCTCCCGCTTGGGGTAATCGAAAAACCAGAAAGTGCAACCTGCCGTCTGGAATTCATTCCATTGAGTGGCCAGGCTGGTCACAGCAAAGATCCCGCAGGTAGGCATATTATCCAGGCGAACCGAAGTTAGTGTATTGACAAAGGCGGTAATACCCGGATTATGCGAGAAAATGGCCGCTGAGCCATAAAGGTCATCCAGCCCGGATACCACTTCTTTAAAAACGGGAACGGATGCATGATAGAGTTCAGGGACCAATATGATCTCTTCCTCCTTTCTTCCAAATTCGCGGATAAAAAATTCAGCGGTATTCCTGGCCCGCTTAGCCGGGCTGGATATGAACAGCTCTATTTTAATATTGGCTTTGATCAGTCGCTGGGCCATGGTGGGAGCGTCGCGCCGGCCTCTCTCATTCAACGGGCGATCTATATCATTTACGAGGGCATTATCCCAGCTGCTCTTGGCATGTCTTATTATCAATAGGGTCTTCATATACAGATATAAATGACCATAAATCTACCCAAATTAACCGGATTTTTATAGCGGGTAAACAGGGATTTTGCTAAGCTATAGTTATTCCCGGAAGCAGGACCAGACAGGGATTTGAGGCCATATTCAGCTATATATCAAAAGCTTGCGAATTAATAAAATTAATCAGGGAGACCGTATTTTTCAATTTAAGCTTCTTGAGTATATTATGCCGGTGTACTTCGACCGTCTTTAAGGAAATATTCAGCTCAGAAGCGATCTCCTTGGACGAAAGCCCTTCTTTCAAGGCCCGCACTATCTGCATTTCCCTATCGGAGAGATTATTAATATCCGGGTTCACCTGGTCTCCATTCAGCATCTGATCCGACAGGATATTCTTTACCTCCTGGCAGATATAGACATTATTGTTGCTTACTTCCGCGATCGCTTCCAGCATTTCCTGACGGGGCGAGTTCTTGGTGACATATCCTTTTGCGCCCAGGCGAAGCATTTTTTTAGCATAGGCCGGCTGAGAATGCATAGACACTCCAATGATCTTTGAACCGGGAGAGAATTTGCGGATCTGTTTCAGGACATCGAATCCGCTCATGGGAGCCATATTGATATCCAGCAATACCACGTCGGGCCTTTTATCCCTGGCCAGCTCGATAGCACGCTCGCCATCTCCGCATTCGGCTACTACATCAAAATTTTCATTTTTTCCTAATAAAAAGCTCCACGTTTCCCGGATTAGTGTATGATCATCTACGATCATAATTGAAACTTTCTTCATAATGCCTGAATTTTTTTCTAACTAGAGAGAAGTAATCTGCGCATTACCAATTCGAGCTATAACCAATTTAAACCCTGGGCTGATAATAGATAGATATTGCAAGAAGGAGACTTGTACAGCAAAACAGCTATATAATATTAAGGCTTTTTACTGATATAGGCAATTTATATTTCGGGAGATGGTTTATTACCGTCAGACGTATTCATTAGAACGTCATACGTCTATTTGTTTATCTTATAGAGATTTTGAGGATGCCTCGGGGGGATGCCTGCGGCATCCGGGTAATTGTAGGGGCTTCCTGGCGTTTGAGCGAATGCCGGAACGGATGAACCGTCCGGCTTTCGGGTCTAATGATGGCCCTTCGGGCAAAACGCCCGTGGCGTTTTTAGTAGCCTCTCACATTCTTCCCTTCCATATAATTCATAAAGGCCTTATTAACGACCCGGTTCCCGCCGGGAGTGGGATAGTTCCCGGTAAAATACCAGTCCCCGGTATTGGTGGGGCAGGCCTTATGCAGAGACTCGATCGTCTGGTAAATCACCTCAACCGGAGTCCGGATCTCCGGCGGTGTTATCAATTGGGCTATTTTATCGGAGATCTCCTGTGTCGTAAAGGGTTTATAGACATGTCTCACTACATTTTCCATGTGCAGCTGGCCCGTGCGCTGCAACTCCTTACACTTTTCATATAGCTCGTGCAGACAGGCTTCTTTCCCTCTTTCCTTCATCAGCTCAATAGCTGCCCGGAAAGCAATGAAGTCGCCCAGCTTACTCATATCGATCCCATAACAATCAGGATAGCGGATCTGCGGGGCCGAGGAGACGACAATGATCTTTTTAGGTTCCAGCCGGGCCAGCATACGCACAATGCTCTCCTTCAGAGTGGTTCCCCGGACAATGGAATCGTCGATCACCACCAGGGTATCCAATCCTTTGTTGACCGTGCCATAGGTGACATCATATACGTGCTGCACCATCTCATTACGGCTGACATCTTCTGTAATGAACGTGCGCATTTTTACGTCCTTAATCGCCACTTTTTCCACTCTTATCTTGCGGCTGACCATCTCTACCAGCTTTTCTTCCGTAACATCCTTCCCCCAGGAGAGAATGCGCTGGATCTTTACCTTTTCCAGGTAATCGTCCAATCCTTTCCAAAGACCATAAAAAGCCACTTCCGCCGTATTGGGAATAAAAGACAGGATCGTATTCTTCAGATCGTGGTCGACCGCATTCAGGATCTGTTCGCTGAGGTTATATCCCAGTGCGATCCTTTCCCTGTAAATCTTTTCATCGCTGCCCCTGGAAAAGTAGATCCTTTCAAAACTACAGGCCCGGCGCTGCGCAGGTTCCAGTATTTTTTCAACGGAGACCGTCCCATCGGCTTTTACGATCAGGCCCTTGCCGGGCATCAGCTCCATCACTTCGTTCTCACCCACATTGAATACGGTACGAATGGCGGATCGCTCAGAGGCGGCAACCACCACATCCTCATTGATATAATAATAGGCGGGCCTTATTCCATTGGCATCCCGGAAAACAAAGCTGTCCCCGTTGCCCAGCAGGCCCCCGACCGTAAATCCGCCGTCAAACAGGGATACGGCTTTGCGTAATAAGCTGACCAGGTCCAGGTTGCCCGGGGAGGCCTCATCAGCCTTGACCTGGAAATGATGGATAACCTCCATCATAGCCGCCAGATCACTCTGTTTCTGAAACTCACCGGGATCGATCCCGATCAGGTCGAACAGCTCATCCGTATTGACCAGGTTGAAATTACCGGCCAGGGCAAGATTCCTGGCAGGAATGGTATTCCGTTTTATAAAAGGATGACAGAATTCAGTATTGTTCCTGCCCTGGGTGCCATAACGGAGATGTCCTAAAAGAACCTCTCCCAGGAAAGAGATATGCCCTTTCATCAGGCCGGGGTGTTTGGTGATATCCGGCTGATATTGTTCCAGCTCTTTTACTTCTCCCAGGATCCTGGCGAAAATATCCGCAATAGGCTGATTGTTACTACTCCGTATTCTGTGCAGGAAAGGATGACCAGGCTCCGTATTCAACTTCACCGCAGCAACTCCTGCCCCATCCTGTCCCCGGTTGTGCTGCTTTTCCATCAGCAGGTACAATTTGTTCAGGCCATACAGAACGGTCCCGTATTGCTGCAAATAGTAGGAGAACGGCTTACGTAATCGGATGAATGCCAGACCGCATTCATGTTTTATGTCATCGCTCATGAAGAAAAATGAAGCGCAAAGTTACCGATAAAATTGATAACAAAAAGACAAAGTAGAAGGCGAGAAAAAACCCCCAGTCTTCATAGGCTTGGGGGCGGTGTTTCAACAGGATTTTGGAACACTCTTTTCTGGGAACCGGAATCCCCTGGTTTTTCTAAGGATTGGATTTTACAGGATAAAATTCCGTTAAAGCCCCTTATTTAAAAAGAAAAAGAGCCCCGAATTCGGCGCTCTAAGAGAAAAATTATCAGGACTTAGGTGTTTCTGCCTACCCTAAATATAGGTTGCATTCGTATTAATAAAATTCACCAGGGATGCTGAGTTCTTGAGTTTCAATTTTTTGAGAATATTATGCCGGTGCACCTCCACCGTTTTCAGGGAAATATTCAGGCTGGTGGCAATTTCCTTGGAAGAAAGGCCTTCCTTGATAAAATTGATGATCTGCATTTCCCTTTCGGTCAGGGCATTTATATTGGGAGAGTCTTCCTTTTCATCCAGCAGCTGCTCGGAAATAATATTCTTTATCTCGTCACATATATATTTATTGCCATGATTGACTTCCAGGATGGCCTTGATCATCTCTTCCTTGGATGAATTCTTCGTAACATATCCCCTGGCGCCCATTTGCAGCATCTTTTTGGCATAGGCGGGCTGGGAATGCATCGAGACCCCGATCACCTTAGAGCCGGGAGAGATTTTCCGTATCCTTTGTGTAGCTTCCAGGCCCGAAAACGGGGCCATATTGATATCCATTAATACAACATGTGGGCGTTTGGCTTTTGCCAGTTCGACCGCTTCCTGCGCATCTCCACATTCAGCTATCACCTGGAACCGGGAATCACTGTTTAAAATATAGCTCCAGGTCTCTCTGATCAGCTTGTGGTCGTCGGCAATTAAGATATTGATCTTGCTCATATAGGATTGTTTTAAAGTTTATATATATGACACCTTCGGCCTGACTGAAGTATAGCCTTAGGTATAAAAGCTCTAATGTCTGGCCTTCGTCGGAGCGTCCGTCCTCGCTCCTCCCCGGCCATAACCTTCACTTCGTTTGGTTAGGCCGCGAACCTCCGGATCGTTTTGGACAGGAACCTGAACTCTGAGTTTGCAACCGTGGCCCGGCGAGGACATGATCGTCACCTTTCCTCCAAAAAGATCCGCTCTGCTCATGATATTGGAAAGGCCGAGGCCTTTTTTATTCTTCACTTTATCAGGATTAAATCCTTTCCCGTCGTCGGTAATGTTCAGCTCGATCCTGTTTTCCGTTTCTTCAAGGATCAGCTCGATGATGAGGTTCCTGGCGCCGGAATGCTTCAATACATTGTTGATCTGCTCCTGAATGATGCGGAACAGCATTAGCTTCTCCTTATCGCTGATCCTTTCGTCGAATTTACCTACGGGGTAAAACTCAACATGGATCGCCCGGGTGGTCTTGACGCTTTCCACCAGGTCGGCAATGGAGTCCTGCAGGCCCAGATCGCCAATGCTCGCCGGCACCAGGGATCTGGAAATATTCCGGATCTCATGGATCGCCTCATGAATATTCTCAGCGCTCCGGCTGATCAGGTCCAATCGCTCCTTAGGATCATTTTTGGCCAGCTCCAGGTACAACTTTGTTGTAGAAAGGATCTGGTTGATATTGTCATGCAATTCCTTTCCGATCTCCGCTCTTTCTTTTTCCTGTGCATCCACCATCGCCTGTGCGATTATCTTTTGCTTATTAAGCTCTTGTTTCAACAGTCTCTTTTCCATCTCCCTCTTTCCGGTAATATCCTGCAGGGACCCTACCATACGGATCACTTTTCCATCTTTTCCGAAGATAAGAAACCCTCTGTCGGAGACCAGGGCATATTTTGCATCGGATCTTTTAAAGCGGTATTCCTCCAGCCAAAGGTCCTTACTTTTCCTGCGCATAAATTTATTCATATTCTTCAGAACCCTCTCCCTGTCTTCCGGATGGATATGCATCTCCCAAAATTTTCTTGTCCGGACCTTAGGGCCAGGCTTATGGCCGAACTGGTCATAGAAACCTTCGCCCCAGAAATAGAGCCCTGTATGAATATCCAGATCCCAGATAGCGTCATTCGTAGCCTTTGTGGCCAGCGTATACCGTTCATTGCTGATACTCAGCTCTTCTTCCGCTCTCTTGCTTTCGATGATGATCGTTACCAGGTTGGCAGCCCGTTCAATGATATCTAATTCAACAGGGGTAGGACTTTTGGACGTAGTATAATAAACGGCAAGAGCTGCCAGCACATCCCCTTTCGCATCGAGTATGGGGAAGGACCAGCAGGCACGAAGCCCGAATTTCAGGGCCAGCTCCTCATGACCTTGCCATAAGGGGTCCGTTTCAATATCGGAAACGATCACTTTTTCTTTCCGGAACATGGCCGTACCACAGCTTCCTGCGACGGGACCGATTAGCAGCCCGTCAATAGCATGTGCATAAATAGTGGGCAGGCCGGGTGCGGAAAGCAGCTTTACACAAAGTCGCTCGCTATCCAATGTCAGCACGCAGCAGGACATGCCCGGAAATATCTTTTCTATGCCTTTGAGAAAGTAATTCAGGATAGCCCGCAGAGAGGCTTTTTTCCTGGAATTCATTTCCAGCACTTTTTTCTCCAGCGCCAGCAGCATTTCCTGCTTTTTTCGTACGGTCACATCCTTGAAGTAAACGAATAACCCCTGTGCAGAGGGATACACGCTCATTTCCAGCCATCGATCAAAGCCCTCATTGTATTGCTCAAGTGTGACCGTCATTTTCTTTGAAAAGGCCTTTCGAAAGGATTGATACGTGTCCGTATCCACCAATTCCGGTAAACTTTCCCGGATGGACTGTCCTACCATTTCCATAGCGGAACGGTGGGTAATCCTCTCGGCCTCATGGTTCCAAAGGGTAACTTTGAAAGTGCTGTCCAGCACAAAAAAACCGTCCGTTATGCTTTCCAGGATATTCGTTATCTGCTCGGAATATTGGCGCAGCTGCATTTCCACCTTTTTCCTGTCCTGCTGCGCCAGCTTATTCTCCGTAATATCCTTGTTAACAGCCATTATTCCGGTGATCCGCTCTTCATTGTCCCTGATGTATCGGATAGAACTAATAAGGTACGATTTTTTTCCGTCTCCTGAAACATAGATCGCTTCTCCATCCCAATACCCCTTTTCCCCGAACACCTTTTTCACCGCTTCTTCCGTCGTATCCAGGTACTCATAGTGGACCAATTGCCCGAAATGCCGGCCAATCGCCTGGTCAGCGGGAATGCCATAGAACTTTTCGGCTGCCTTATTCCAATAGATGATCTGGTCCTGAAGGTCGGTCGTAAAAATAATATCGGAAACGTATCTGACCAGGCTGGCCTGATACTGCAATTCATCTTCCGCCGCACGGGAATGATCCCGGTTATCGGCGGTAAGAGGATGGGAATCATTTGGATAAATCTTCATGCCGCTTAGTTGCCAGTTTCCTGTCTCTCCTTCCGAAGTGAATGCCGGAGTGGGGATCCAACGGATCAGACAAGGCTTTGTACCTGGTCCGGAGAGAGACAGGTCAATGAGTTTGGGCAGGGTTGATTTCGGAAAATGATCCGGCAATTCGGGGGTGAGCTTGCCTAATCCGGCAAAAACTTCCAGTATGTTCTTTTCCAGGAACAGGAAAATATTTCTCTTCTTAAGCAGGGCGGCGAATCGGGCGCAAGTTGCCTTAATAGCCCCATCTGAAGCAATTTCAATAAAATAAGGTTGTATAAACTGCTCTCTCGTAGGCACGGATTTGGGGGCACTACTTAGCATACTATTTGAATATTGTCAGATTTTTCCGGGCACACAATACCGGAGATCCGCTCTTAAAAACTCAGCGCATCCCCGAAAATGGCGGCCTTCGTAAAAGTACGGTATCAAATTACTAAAGATGCCGCTATGCCAGACTAATTAAGACACTATTTCGGAACAACTAAGGGTTAATCCTTAAGTTAATTACCGGCTGTTGCTGAGTTGGTCGCCCATTTCTTAAGATTAGCGCAATTCCGGTATTCTCCGTCGATCATTATGTAAAAGGTGGGAATCTTGCTGCCGAACCATTTTTCCAGGACCGCAGATTTCTTTTCATCCAATGCGCGGCTGGCTACCCGGTTGTAATCATCTTTCAGGTTCTCCCGATGAGGCTCGGACTTGGAGACCATCAATACGATCCGAACGCCTTTCTTTCCTCTTTCATCCGTGAACGTAGTGGGTTTGGAGTATTCTCCGGCCTTGAGATTGGAATTCTTCAACAGGAGGACCATATCCTTATCCAGCTGATCGATGGTAAGGAAGGTAGAACCGTCCCGGCCCATGATCTGGCCGGCGGTAGACTTTGCATTATCGTCATCACTGTATTTGGCGATTGCTTCCCCAAAGCCGAAAACATTTGCCATCAGCTGCGTGCGTATGGAATCCAGCTTGGCGGTTGCATCACTTATTTCCGGCGCCGTGATCTGGGGTATTTTCAAAATATGTCTTACCACCGCATCATCTCCGTTACGGCTGACCATCTGGATGATATGATACCCATATTTACTTTTAATGACCGGGGAAACCTGTCCTTCTTTCAGGCGGAAGGCCGTGGCAAAGAAAATCGGGTCCCACATTTTACTATCGTTGCGGTTTAATTCGATCTGCCCGCCCTTTTCCTTACTGCCGGGGTCGTCTGAATAAAACTGGGCGAGGGTCGCAAACTTTTTTGATCCGTCCTCTACCTGTTTTTTATACTCATTCAATTCGTCGATGGCCAGTCTTTCAATATCCCGGCTTGCCTTAGGATAGAGCACAAGCTGGCTCAGCTGTAATTCCGATTCGTAAAATATAAGCTTATCCTTGGGGATCTTCTCATAATAATCCTTTACTTCCGTGGGCGTGATCTTGATATCTTCCACGATCTTCTGCCGCATGGACTGAGCCTGGCGTTGCTCGCGTATGCTTGGACGCATGTCCTGTTTGAGCTGGTATACCGTTCTTTGCGCGATCTGTTCCAGCGCCTCTTTACCGTTATAGAGATTTATAAAGTACCGGATCTTCTGATCCAGCTCTGCATCGACCTCTTCATCGCTGACCGGAAGGGAATCTCTTTCGGATTGCAATACCAGCGCCTTCTGGATCAGCATATTATCCAATATAGTACATTCGTCTGTGGCCGTGCCTCCGTTACGTTGCATATCCGCAGCAGCTGTCGCTAATTCTGATCTCAGAATGATCTTATCGCCCAGGATGCCGGCGATCTTATCAGCCACCACTTTTGCCTGCTGGGCAAAACTGGTACCCAGTACAAATAAAAGGGCAGGTATGAGAAGGATTCTTTTAATCATAATAATTATTGGACCTGAGGTCCATTCAAGCTTTAAAATTACTTTTATACCATCAGCAAATACCCCCTTACGGGGGCATTTAACAAAAGTTTAGAGTGTGCGCTTTACCTCTTCTTCTTCGTAAGCTTCTACGATATCACCCACCCGGAGATCATTAAAATTCTTAATGGTCAATCCGCATTCCATGCTGGAAGCCACTTCTTTCACATCATCCTTGAACCGCTTGAGGGAGGCCAGCTCTGCGGAAGCGCCTTCCCCGATCGGATAGATCACGATGCCATCGCGTACCAGGCGGATCTTCGCATTGCGGAAGATCTTTCCTTCCAGGACAAAACAGCCGGCCACCGTAGCCTTATCGAACTTGAACACATTCCGCACTTCCACATTTGCCACCACTTTCTCCTGGATCTTCGGTTCCAGCATCCCTTCCATGGCGCTCTTCACCTCTTCGATGGCATTGTAAATGATCGAATACGTCTTGATTTCCACCCCTTCCGTTTCAGCGAGGCGGGAAGCCTGTGAAGAAGGCCGGACGTTAAAGCCGACGATCACAGCGTCAGAAGCGGTAGCGAGCAGCACATCACTTTCCGTGATCGCGCCTACGGCCTTATGCACCACGCGAACGGCAATCTCTTCCGTAGATAGTTTCTGCAAGGAATCGCTTAATGCTTCTACTGAGCCATCCACGTCTCCCTTTATGATCAGGTTCAGCTCCTTGAAGTTTCCAAGGGCCAGGCGTCGGCCGATCTCATCGAGCGTAATATGTTTCTTCGTCCGGATACCCTGCTCACGAAGGATCTGGGCCCGTTTATTGGCTACTTCCTTCGCTTCGCTTTCATCCGCATAAACTTTAAATTTTTCACCTGCCTGCGGAGCGCCGTTAAGGCCCAGGAGCAGTACGGGCGTCGTTGGAGGAGCGCTGTCCACGCGTTTGTTACGCTCGTTGAACATCGCTTTTACACGGCCATAATACTGCCCGGAGACCACCAGGTCACCGCTATGGAGCGTACCATTCTGGACCAATACGGTAGCTACATACCCACGTCCCTTATCCAGGGAAGCTTCAATGACGCTGCCGGAGCCTTCGCGATCGGGATTTGCTTTCAGGTCGAGCAGCTCTGCTTCCAATCCTATTTTTTCCAGTAAAAGATCGATATTCAGTCCCTTCTTGGCGGATATTTCCTGTGACTGGAATTTTCCACCCCAATCTTCTACCAGGATATTCATACCGGCCAGCTGTTCCTTGATCTTTTCCGGATTAGCGCCGTCCCTGTCTATTTTATTGATGGCAAAGACCATGGGCAGGCCGGCAGCCTGGGCATGGGAAATAGCTTCTTTCGTCTGCGGCATCACAGCGTCATCGGCAGCGACCACGATCACCGCTACGTCAGCTGCTTTAGCACCACGGGCACGCATCGCAGTAAAGGCTTCGTGACCCGGCGTATCCAGGAATGTGATCTTCTTTCCGGTAGCTGTCGTCACCTGGTAGGCGCCGATATGCTGCGTGATGCCCCCGGCTTCTCCGGCTACCACATTGGCGCTCCGGATATAATCCAGCAGGGAGGTCTTACCATGGTCGACGTGACCCATGATCGTAACTACGGGGGAACGGGGCAGCATTTCTTCCGCATCATCCTCTTCTTCCTCTTCTTCCATTTCCGCCGCATCGTCTATCCCTATGAATTCAACAACGTAGCCGAATTCACCGGCCACCAGCTCAATGACATCTGCTTCCAGGCGCTGGTTGATGGATACCATCATACCCAGGCTCATACATTTGCTGATTACCTCCGCATAACTTACGTCCATCAGGTTAGCCAGCTCGCTGACACTAATGAACTCTGTGACCTGCAGCCTGTTATCACCTATTTCGTCTCCACCGGTATGTTCAGCCATTTCATCGCGCTTGGCACGACGGTATTTTGCTTTCAGGCTTTTTCCACGACCACCCGATCCGGCCAGCTTGGCCTGGGTCTGCCGTATCTTTTCCTGTATTTCTTTCTTATCAATTTCCTTTACTTCCCGGGGAGTGCTGCGGGGATCAGGCCGGCGATTGCCGCCGCCACCCTGGCCCTGACCGGCCCCACCGGCGCCACGGGGATTTCGCTGGATAGGAATACGATTCTGGCCGGGGGGACGCGTATTACCGCCGCCACCCTGGTGTCCATGACCGGTTCCTCCGCCGCCGGCAGGAGGATTGTTGGGTCTTCCCCCTCCTCCGCCTCCGCCATTGTCTTTTTTCTCGATCGGGATTCTCTTCCGCTTCCTCTTCTCTTCAGAAGGCGGTTTGGGACGTGTATCGTTATTCAGAGGTAATTCTATTTTTCCAAGGATCTTCGGGCCTTCCAGCTTCTCAGCCTTGATGTTTTCTATTACAGGCGGGGCTTCATGCTCTTCTGCAACGGGCGCCTCTTCGGGTGGAATTTCCTTTGCCGGCGGTTCCGGCGGCGCCACTATCTCTTCCGGCAGGTGTACCGGCGGGGCTTCTGCAACAACGACTGCAGGCTCCTCATAGGGCAGCTCTTCCACAACGGGCTCCTCTATTTTTTCTTCCTGCGGGAGCTCTTTTTCTTCGGGAGGTTCCGGCAACAGAGCCTCAACCGGCGATTCTTCGGGCTCCGCTACATGCGGTTCGACCCCATTCTCAGGTACCACCTTCTTTATTATGTTTTTAGGCCGGGTAGAAGAGTCGATCTTGGAAAGGTCGATCTTATTGATGACCTTAGGCCCTTCCAGCTCCGGCGCTTCAATCTTTGTTATTTCCGGCTCTTCGGGTTGTTTTTCTTCCACGACAGCTGCCGGAGGGATTACCACCGGCGGCTCTTCCACGACAGGCGTTTCTTCCTTAACAGCAGGCTTTTTAACGATCTCCTTCTTAAAGATTACCGTTTCATCCTCTTTTTTCTTTTTAGCTTCCAGGCTCCCCTTAGGCAGATCGATCTGATCGCTCTTGATCTTGGCGACCTTATCCTGCTGGAATTCCTGCAGCAAAAAACGATACATATCCTCCGTCAGCTTTGACGTAGGTTTCAGATCGTCCTTGCTAAATCCCTTGCTAACCAAAAAATCCACCAGGGTATCTTTACCGATGTTGAATTCTTTAGCCGCAGCCATCAAACGTGGTGTTATTACTTCTGCCATATATGCTTTTCCTGGTCCCGTAGGAAGGGATCAGGATCGTCCCTTTTAAAATATTAAAAAAATAGTCTGTAAATATATAATAAGTTATCCTTTTTGAAATTCTTCTTTCAGCACCTTTAATACTTCCTCGATCGTCCCTTTTTCCAGGTCGGTCCTTCTTTCCAGCTCATCAGCCGTCAGGTCCAGCACGCTGCGGGCCGTATCACAGCCGATACGCTTCAGCTCATCGATCACCCAGGTCTCGATCTCATCGCTGAATTCTTCCAGGTCGATATCGAACTCTTCCGGTTCACCCTCATTATCCCTGAATACATCGATGGTATATCCTGTCAATTCCTGGGCCAGTTTAATATTGACCCCCTTACGGCCGATGGCCAGGGATACCTGGTCCGGCTTAAGATAGACATTTGCATGCGCCTTTTCGCTGTCCAGCTCCATATTGGTAATTTTAGACGGCGTCAAAGAACGCTGGATCAGCAGCTGTGTATTGTTGGTCCAGTTGATCACATCGATATTCTCGTTCTTAAGCTCCCGGACGATCCCATGGATACGGCTTCCTTTCATACCCACACAGGCGCCTACCGGATCGATACGATCATCATAGGATTCTACTGCCACTTTAGCCCTTTCACCCGGCTCACGAACGATCTTCTTTATAACGATCAGACCGTCAAAGATCTCCGGCACTTCAATTTCCAGCAATTTAGACAGGAATAACGGACTGGTCCTGGACAAAATGATGACGGGTGAATTGTTCTTTAGCTCTACTTTCTTGACTACAGCGCGGATATTCTCCCCTTTTTTGAAATAATCCTGGGGGATCTGTTCCGACTTAGGCAGGATCAGCTCACTGCCTTCCTCATCCAGTAACAAGATCTCTTTCTTCCAGACCTGGTATACTTCCGCACTTATAATTTCCCCTACCCGCTCATTATATTTTTTTACCAGCACATTCTTCTTCAGATCGCCGATACGGCTCGCCAGCGTTTGTTTGGCAGCGAGGATGGCCCGGCGCCCAAAATCAAGTATTTCAATTTCTTCATATAACTCCTCGCCCACTTCATAGTCCTGCTGGATCTTCGTCGCGTCCGTATAGGCGATCTCCGCCAACGGATCATTTACACTGCCATCTTCCACGATGGTGCGGCGGCGCACAATTTCCAGGTCACCTTTCTCCGCATTGACAATTACGTCAAAATTTTCATCGCTTCCGTATTTCTTACGCAACAAAGTTTTGAACACATCTTCTACCACTTTCATCATGGTAGGGCGGTCGATATTTTCGGCTTCCTTGAAGTCCTGGAAGGCTTCGATCAAATTGATACTTGCCATAACACTTAATTTTTAAAGATCCCCCGGGAGGGAATTAAAAAACTACTTGAATTTTTGTTGTTTTTATGTTATCGAATAAAAAAGCGTGATTGATCACTTCTTTCTTCTTGTTCTTCCCTCTTATTTCCTCTATAATGAGGCCATCTTCACTCACTTCCACCAGGCGGCCCTCTTTTTTCGACCCATCCTGCAAAAGTATCTCTACCTGGCGCCCTATGTTCTTCCTGTACTGGCGCATGATCTTCAGCGGCTCATCCAGGCCGGGGGAAGAAACTTCGAGCGAAAAATCGTCGGCCGGAAACAGTCCCGATTCTTCCAGCTGCTTGTACAGGGCCCTGTTAACCTGTACACATTTTTCAATGGAGATCCCCTGGTCCCCATCCAAAAAGACTTTTATATTGTTGGTAGGCTTGATCCTGACTTCCACCAGGAAATAATCAGATTCGCCTGCCAGCAAGCCCTGCAACATGCCTTCTACTAACTTAATTGTATCATTACTACCCATAGAAAACTACATCCTTCTTCTTTGTTTGGACCGGGCTCCGCTCGGTTAAAATAAAAGAAGGGAACGGATTCGTTCCCTTTCTTTTGCTTCATTTACCTGTGCGAAGGTAAGATAAATCTTATTTCCACCAAAACTGCGGTAAAAGCTTTACGAAAATTTTTTGCGGGTGGGTGTTTCAAGCGAAGTTGCGTACTTTTAAAGAAAAGAATCAGCATGCCCCAGCCAGACAATTTAGGGTCTTTCTTTTCAGAGAACAAAACGCTGCTAAAAGAATACCTGGAGACCCGGATGGAGATCTACCGGCTGCAAAGTCTTCGCATTTTTTCCAAATCAGCGGGTTATTTCGCCTGGATCATCATATCCCTGTTCCTGGTGCTTTTGCTTATGTTCTTCGGCGGAATGGCCATCGGCTTCTGGTTTTCCAACCTCCTGCACAGCAATGTAAAAGGTTTTGGCCTGGTGACCATCCTTATCCTGGTCGTCTTTATCCTGCTGATCGTTTTCAGAAAATCCCTGTTCGTAGACCCCGTAACCCGCAGCATCATTCAACGGTCAAGGGAAGAAGAAGACTAACGAATAGCCGCAAGCTGCAAGCCATCAGCCAATAGCAGTCAGCCGGAAAGCCCCAAAAAAATTAAAAAAAATTATGGCCAGCCTGACAAAATCGACCCGCACACTGAATTCCCTGGAAGAAGAGATCCGCCAGCTGCGGCAAAAAGCCAAACAGCTGGAAGAGAAAATAGACGATAATTTCACTTACTTCCAGGAGCATTCCGGCTCCATGTTCATCCGGTCCCTGCTTCCCCGCAAAATTGAAGGGGAAACGCTCACGGGAAACAAGCTCCTGGATACCTTTTTGCAGAACGACCGCCTTCAAAAGATCCTTATCCGATTGGCGGATCGCCTGGCCGGAAGATTGGGAGATGGCCTTAACTGGCTGGTTAACAGGATTTTCAAGAAATAAAATACTCTTTAACACCCCTTTATGGCCCTTGGTATAAACCTTTATCCTAACTTAGCTGTATTATTTCATTATGATGCCGTTAGCAGATATATTTTTATTGGGGATCGTATTGTACCTGTTGTACAAATTCGTCTTTAATTTCTTCCTGCCCATTTTCCGGACCACGAAGCAGGTCCGGCAGCAATTCAGGAACATGCAGGAGAACGCACAAAACCACAACGATCCGTTCCAACGCTCCTATACCCAGCCGCAAAGCGGCCCCACACCGAAAAAGCCGGAACCGTCTTCCCCAAAGAACACGATGGGGGAATACATCGATTTCGAAGAGATCAAATGATCCCGGACCAACCGCTCCCGGATCGACAAGATCGACATCCGGGGGACTCCTGTCAGGATCCTGCAGATTCAGAAGCCCATGGTTCGCGGATCCGGGCAGATTACCATTGAAAATCCACTAAGGTAGTGCCTGGTCGCAGATACAGCCCTCTCAGCCCCGCAGCCTCCGCACCCTCAACATTGATCAGGGCATCGTCCACGAATAGGGTCTCCGGCCCCTTCAGCTGATTTTCCCGCAGAATAGTTTCAAAAGATTCCCGACCAGGCTTTCTCATGCCCATGAGATGGCTATAATAGGCCCGCTCAAAATGACTATCCAGCTCCTCTTCCCCAAAGGTGTTATGATAGATCTTTTGTAAAGATGCCAGATGGAGCGCATTCGTATTGCTGAAAAGAAAGAGGCGGTAATGCTTGCGCAATTCCTTCAGCAGCTGGATACGTTCCACCGGAAAGTCCAGCAGCAGGGCATTCCATGCAGTGATGATCGCTGAATCCGGCGCAGAAAGACCGGTCAGCTCTTTTACAGCATCGATAAATTGCCGGTCGCTGATCCTGCCCACCTCATAATCCGAAAAGAAAGAGGCGGCATGGCCATGCCCGAAATATTCCCGGAATGGCTTGGCTCCCATCGATACAAATGCATCTTCCGTAAGCTGGTTATCCAGGTTGATGATGACCCCGCCCAGGTCGAAAATGATATTTTTAATGCCTTGCATGGCATAAAAATAGCTCGAATTGGGAAAAATTTCGGGTCTTATTCAAATTTTAATACAGCCGGCAACCGGATTAAAAATCCGGTAAGAACATGACCCGCTTTACAAAAGCAGGTTATGTCAGGGACGCCTGTCCAAAGGCAAATGCCGGCCAGCCTTATTTAATCCAGGTGATCTTCACCGGCCTGACATCCCGGGAATTACCCCCAACCATGATCTCAAAATCCCCGGATTCCCAATCGTATTTCAGGTCGTTGTTATAAAACTTCAGATCTTCGGGGGTGATCGTAAAGGTCACTTTTTTAGACTCCCCGGCTTTCAGGTCGATTTTCTGAAAACCTTTCAACTCCTTCACCGGCCGGGTAATGCTGCCCACCAGGTCCCGGATATAGAGCTGCACAACTTCCTTTCCGTCCCTTCCCCCGTCATTGGTCACCGTTACCGTCGCCGTCAGCTTTTGGTTGCCTTTCAGCGAGGCGCTGCTCAGCACCGGATCGCTGTATGTAAAATGCGTATAGCTTAACCCATACCCAAACGGATATACCGGGTCATTGGACACATCGAGGTAATTCGAACGGAATTTCTGAAACCAGGCCCCTTCCGCCAGGGGACGACCGGTATTTTTATGGTTGTAATAGAGGGGGATCTGCCCGACATTCTGCGGCCAGGTTGTGCTCAGCTTGCCGGAAGGATTGACATCACCGAACAGCACATCGGCAATAGCATGCCCCGCCTCGCTGCCGCCGAACCATACATTCAGGATAGAAGGCGCCCGGTCATTTTCCCATTTAATAGCCAGGGGCCTTCCGGTGAACAGGACCAATACCACGGGTTTCCCCGTCTTCAGCAAGGCCTTCAACAGGTCCTGCTGGACTTGCGGCATTTCAATATTGCTGCGGCTGCTCGCTTCTCCGGTCATCTCGGCTGATTCACCCAGCGCGGCAACGATCACATCTGCCTGGCTGGCCGTATTCAGCGCCTCCTGCAGGATCTCCGCAGCAGGGCGATGGTCTCTCTTCAGGGATTTTCCGAACATACCTGCCCGTTCCTCGAAGATGCTATCCGTGTCCAGATTGGATCCCTTGCTATACAGGATCTTTACTCCATCGCCGGCCACCTCTTTCAATCCCTCTAAAAGGGAAACGGATTTCGAGAAATCTGCCGCCACGCTCCAGGTGCCCGTCATATTCTCCCTGTTATCCGCCAGGGGGCCGACTAACGCGATCGTACCGCCCTTTTTCAGGGGAAGTATCTTATCCTGGTTCTTCAGCAATACAAAGCAATCGGCCGCGATCTTTCTGGCCGTTGCCCGGTTGGCAGGCGTGAAGATGTCCGTGGCCGCCCTTTTTTCGTCGCAGTATTTATAAGGATTGGCGAACAATCCCAGCTTGTACTTCGCTTCGAGCACTTTTTTGCACGCCTCGTCGATCTGCCCTACTGTCACCTTTCCTTCCTCCAATGATTTTTTCAGGGTCGTCAGGAAGCCCTCCCCCACCATATCCATGTCAATGCCGGCTTTCAGCGCCAGGGCGCTGACAGTTTGCAGATCACCCAGCCCATGTTCGATCAGCTCGTTAATGCCTGTATAATCCGTCACGACAAAACCATCAAACCCCCAGCGCTTGCGCAGCACATCGGTCATCAGCCACTTATTAGCCGTAGCAGGTATGCCATTCACGTCATTGAAAGAAGCCATGATACTTCCCGCTCCGGCATCCAACGCAGCCTTATAAGGCGGCAGGTATTCGTTGAACATCCGTACATCGCTCATATCGGTGGTATTGTAGTCCCGGCCCGCCTCCGCCGCTCCATACAGCGCATAATGTTTCACGCAGGCCATGATATCGCTGTTGCCGGAAAGATCGCCCTGGTAACCTTTCACCATAGCCTTTGCGATCTGCGAACCCAGGTAAGGATCCTCTCCATTGCCCTCTGCAATACGCCCCCAGCGGGGGTCACGGGCAATGTCCACCATTGGGGAAAAGGTCCAGCAGATGCCATCCGCACTGGCTTCGGCAGCGGCAACGCGGGCGCTCTTCTCAACTTCCTGCATGTCCCAGCTGCAGCTCAGCCCCAGGGGGATCGGGAACACCGTCTCATATCCATGAATGACATCCATCCCGAAGATCAGCGGGATCTTAAGCCTGCTCTTCTCCACCGCTATTTTCTGCACCTCCCGGATCTTCGCCACGGTCTTGATATTGAACAGGCCGCCCACTTTCCCTTCTTCGATCTTTTTGGCGATATCGGAGTTGCCCGCCTGTCCGGTAGTGATATCTCCCGCTCCGGGCAGGTTGAGCTGGCCTATCTTTTCATCCAGCGTCATCCTGCCCAGCAGGGTCTTGACGAAAGCATGCATTTTTGCTTCCTGCGGAGATGGCTGCGCCTGGGTTTGCCCCTGCATTTGCGTCCGGGCCTGCGCTTGTACCTGCAGGTGTGCCTGTGACAGCACAGCAACGAACAGGAGAAGAACAAAGACTTTCGATTTTTTCATATTGAACAGTGTTTATAGGTTATCTCAGGTTATTGTTTACAATATGCTTATTATCATTTATCAGGAGTCTTTATCCACGGACTTTCAAATCCCAGTTTCTTCAAGCCGCCCTGTACCTCAGGGCAGCTCATGAACAGCCGCCAGAGCAAGCCGCTCCGGTAATTCTCGATCATGGCTACGATGGGGCCTTCGTCGATGGCCAGATAGGAATTGGCATACCAGTTTTTTGTTTCATTGAAGGCGTCGGTGAAGCCATACTTTCCCCATATCTTACCTCCCAGATCATCATAAAAATGCCGCAGG
The DNA here is from genome assembly GCA_015655015.1 of Chitinophagales bacterium. Taxonomy (GTDB): domain Bacteria; phylum Bacteroidota; class Bacteroidia; order Chitinophagales; family Chitinophagaceae; genus Puia. The sequence goes on from JAATFV010000028.1 coordinate 24,346, forward strand.
GCCTTCATGGAAAAATCGGGGGTATAGGGAAAAGCGGAAAGAGCTGCCGTAGGTGTGATGGTTCCCCAGTCATTGGTCGGCGAAAAGGCGTTGTACCCGTCATAGGTATCGCTGGCCGTCAATCCCCAGCAGTTTTCTCCATAACCCTTGAATTTTTTAGGGTTATCGAGGCAATAGGCGTGATTGATCAGCGTGTGATGGCTGTTTTGTTCCCAGTAGTCGGCATATTGATCTTTCAATCCATGCGGGTCAAGGCCCAGGAAAGAATACTGGGAAAAAAAGAGGGGCCCGCCATAATCGAACCCTAAAGGCAGCGTATATCCGTAAAAGGTCTTGCCGTTCTTAAAAAAATCGCTTTGCGCCCATCCCCGGTGGTAGACAGCGGCACTTACCGGATAGCGTTCCGCCGATGCGGCCAGTACATACATGATCAGGCATTCGTTGAACCCCCGAACGGGAAAGTTCATGGCCCAACCGTTATTGGGACTCCAGTGCCAGTATAATACTTCCTGTCCTTCGCGGGTAAACCAGTTCCATTCAATGTCATTCCACATCCAGCTGATCCGGTTGCGCAGTTCCGCCTCTGTTCTGCTATCCCCGTTAAAGTATTGCCGGGCGCATAACAGGCCCTCGAACAGATAGGAAGTTTCTACGAGATCGGCGCCATCATCTTTTCGGCCGAACGGTATGGTCTTACCCGTCTCCCCATTCATCCAGTGGGGAAAGGCCCCGTGATAGGAATTGGCTTTCAACAGGAAATTCACCATCTTCAGCAGGAACCTGGCGGCGGTATCCCTCGGTATCCATTTGCGTTCTGTAGCCACGATGACCGACATTATGCCAAAACCGGTGCCGCCGGTGGTCACCACTTCATCGCCGTAGTCATAGCTCCTATTACTTCTTTCCCGGGCCATTCCACTGACCGGGTGTGCGAATTCCCAGAAATAGCCAAATGTCTTCTTCTGGACCAGGTCGACCAGGGCGCTATCGCTCAGGTTCTTTGGCCGGCTCTCTTCCTTACCAATCCCATCTTTGCTGATCCCGGCATTCTCCTTTGCTGCCCTGGATAGCTCCGCCCTTGATTCGCCCTTTCCGGGCCGGGCAGCCTTGGATTGGTCTGCCCCCGATTGGGCTGCCAATGACAGAGAAGAAAGAAGGACGACCCAAAAGAGGCCTGATTTTTTTGTATTCGGGCACATTATTCGTACTTGTTTTTTTATTTCAAATGCGGACTGGAAAAACCCAGCCTTTTCAAGCCCTGTTTTATTTCAGGGCAGCTCATAAATAAATTCCATAACAGCCCGCTCCGGTAATTCTCGATCATTACGATCTCAGGCCCCTGGTCGATCGCCAGGAAATCGCCGTCATACCAGGAGGTCGTCAGATTAAAAGCATCGGTAAACCCATATTGTCCCCAGATCTTATCCCCCAATTTATAATAAAAAAAGCGCAGTGCATCCATGGACTCTATGGGAGTGTACGGTAGTGAAGAGATGGCCGCCGTTGGAGCGATCACTCCATTGTCATTCGAAGGCGAATGTGCGGAATAGCCGTTTTGCTCATCGCTGGCCGTCAGGCCCCAGCATTCGCTGTTATATCCTTTATAGGAAGAAGGATTCTTTACACAATAGTTATAATTGATCCTCGCATGGGCAGTATCCTGTGTCCAGTAGTTGGCATAGGCATCGGAAAGGCCGTTGGGATCGATGCCCAAAAAAGAGTAGTGTGCGAAGAACAGCGGGCCTCCTTCAGGAGGTCCAAGCGGGAGCCGGATCCCTGAATAAGTATTGCCATTTCTGATAGACCCATTGCCTGCCCAGCCGTTGTCATAAACGATCTTTGGTACACTATCCGCAGGAGCGGAAGCGGCCAGCACATAAACGATCAGCGCTTCATTCCATCCGTTAATTTGCTGGTTGGTGGACCAGCTATAATTCGGAGACCAATGCCAGAACAGCGTATTTTGTCCGTTCTGGCGGAACCAGCTCCAGTCTACTCCGTTCCAGATCGAGTTGATAGAATCCCTCATGGTCTTCTCTGCAGGATCCGTTCCGGAGTCAAAAAACTGGCGGGCTGTGAGAAGACCCTGGGTCAGATAAGCCGTCTCCACAAGGTCGGCCCCATCATCCTGGGTGCTGAAAGGCACCGTAGCACCCGTAGCCCCATTCAGCCAATGGGGGAAGGCCCCATGATATCGCCGGGCTTTGGTGGCAAGAAAATTAACGATCGTCTGAATACGGGTCAGCCCCTGTGAACGGGTAATAAAATTTCGTTGGATGCCTGCCAGGATAGCCATTATTCCAAATCCACTGCCGCCAATGGTAACCACATCCCCGGAGCTGCTTCTTTCCCTTGCCAAGCCGGAAACCGGGTGGCCAAAATCCCAGAAATATTTCAACGTTTGCTGCTGTACCAGTGTCAGCAGGGCGCTGTCGGATATCCGGGGGAATTTGTCGGCGCCAGGAACGTCGGTGGAGTTGCCCGCTCCTTTTTTACAGGAGCAGGCAACTGTTACGACAAAAAATATCCACCAGCATCTGTTCATCGGCTATTAAGTATATTTACCGCCCCTGCTTTTCCAGCTTGAATAAGGCGGAAACTTCCAATGCATTGAGCGCTCTTTTATAGATCCTGAATTCATCCAGCGCCCCGGCAAAACTCCCTGCCCAGCCCTGGGCAGTTGCTCCGTTGGTGAGGCTGGGAATCGTTTGAAACTGCCAGGTACCGATCACCATTTTTGTCGGACCGGGAAATTTAAGCGAAGGAAAGGCGGCACCGCCCGCATCCTGTATAAGAGTGGAATAAACCGGGGAGCCGTTCTGATAAATAACAAAATTGCCGCTATTGTCATAAGTTGCGACCATATGGATCCATTTGTCCCAGGGATTCCCTATTCTTTTCGACATGAACTGACCGGTGTTGACGGCATTGGCATTGTTAAAATGCACTTTAAACCAGGCGCTATCGGGAGTGCTGCCATTATCGATGTAGACATCCAGGCTGCCCCAGAAGTCATTTGGATTATTCAATGAGAAAATACCATATCCATAAGAAGTGTTTATCGGCGTATTCATCCAGAAAGAAATGGTGTAGGCATTCAATGCCGGAATGACAGTACCCGGGTTGTCAAACACAAAATAATTACTGCCGCCAACCTGCAGCGCGTCCCCTTTCTGTCCTTTGACAAATGAAGTGCCGCTATTCGTTCCCGTCAGCCCGCCGACACTGTCGACATACCCGCCGTCAAAAGCCCAATAAGCCACCAGATCGGCTTTCGCAACTTCCCGGGAATTTACATATCCTCCCGGAACGGGCGGAGGATCACCTTTTGTATAGTCATCATCATATTTGGCCTTGGTGCAGGCTGAACTATGTATAAGCAATGCCGCCAGCATCAGCAGGGGGAATTGTTTTAATAGAGTGTTCATATACTTGAATTTTTTTATAATAAAATTAATAGCCGTTGTTCTGCGTAAGTTTTCCACCGCTCAGATCGCGCTGGGCCTGGGGGATCGGGAATAATTCATTGGTACCGTCCTTAAAAGGTTTGCCCGCCGCCCGCATAACTATTCCGGCCCGGCCCTGACGAACGAGGTCAAAGAACCGGTCCTGTTCCATGGCTAATTCCACTCTTCTTTCCTTCCAGATATTGTCTATCGTACCCGTTGAAGCAGGCAGATTGGCACGGGAGCGGACCATATTTAATTTGGCGGTGGCTTCAGGTTCGTTACCCAGGTTGGCAGCTGCTTCGGCATAGATCAGCAGCACTTCGGAATAACGCATGAGCCGGATATTCTTCGGCTTGGTATCCTTGTTCTCTGTCAACTGGGGAGACTCGGCAATGGGACTATGATAGGCTTTATAGCTGTATCGTTGATTGACCACCGAATCCTGGCTCGGGATACGGTATCCATCCCATAATACGGTGCCGGTACTGATGCCGGGGGCCGCTACGGTAGGATTGATAAAAATAATCGTGGCGTTCTTCCGCGTGTCGCCGGCTTCGTAAGCCGCCGCCAGATCGGCGCTCGGATCATTGAATCCAAAGCCAAGATCATCCCAGCCCCCGCTGCCACGAGGTCCCTGGCCATTACTCCAAAGCTTGCTCACAGCGTTCTCGGCGATATTGATGCCGGTCTGCACCTCGAAGATCGATTCCGAATTGTTGATGCCTCCGACTCCATTAACGGCATGTTCGCGGAAGATGAGGTTATAATCCGGAACGAGGGAATACAGGTTCGAATTAATAACATCCGCGGTGAGATCAAAAGCTTTTTGATAGTTCTTCTGATAAAGGTATACTTTGGCAAGATAGCTCTCTGCCGCGCCTTTATTTGCCCTCCCCGTCTGCGTGGTCGCATCGCCTTTCAGAGGAAGATGATCCACTGCAAACTGCAGGTCCTCTTCGATCACCGAGTAAATATCGGCAGCGCTGGCCCTGGTCTGGAATTCATCGCTGTTCAATTCGGACGGTTTCGGATAACGGACTACTTTTGGCACTTCCCCAAAACATCTTACCAGGTTGAAATAATACAAGCCTCTCAAAAACCGTACTTCGCCCAGCAGCCTGTTCTGAGTAGTGCTATCGAAGGTGCTCTGATTTAATATACCGATGGCCTGGTTGGCCTTTGCAATGCCGGTATAATCGCCCAGCCAGATATTATTAAAGATCCCGTTATTCGCATTGGCTACGAAATTATCGATATCCCCGGCGCCGTTGATGTCGAAGTCACCGGAGGTACTGCCCTTATCCGCGTCATCGGAAGCTACATCCCCGATCATCGCCCATTCGAAACCCACCGTCGTTTTATCGAATCCTCCCTGATAAAGAGTGCTGTATACGCCGTCCACCAGCTGATTGGCGGCATTCGGGTCCTTCAGCGCATCTTCTTCTGAAACTTGTCCCTGAGGCTGGATCTCCAGGAATTTTTTACTACAGGCCGGCAGGAAAGGCAAGGCAGCAAAAAAAATAAGCTTTATATATTTAATTGGAGTCATGATCGTTCGTTTTAAATATTAAAAATTAAAAGCCCAGGTTAATGCCGCAGGCAAAAGTGCGGGTCGTCGGATAGATCTTATATTCGATCCCTCCGTTCGTCGCTGTCGGAATAGTAGTGGGGATCCCATTCACCGTTGTGGTGGTGGTGCTGGTCACTTCCGGTGTAAAACCGCTATATCCGGTGAAGGTGGCCAGGTTCTGCGCTGTGACATAGATTCGCAGGTTCTGGATCTTATATTTCGTCAACAATCCGTGGGGAAGCGTATAACCCAGCGTCAGGTTGTTGATACGGAAAAAACTGGCGCTTTCCAGGAAATAGGTGGAGGCGGGTAATGCATTAATATTCGCTCTGGGAACACTGTTACTCGGATTATTGGGAGTCCACCGGTTCTTGGCGACACTGGTCTCTACATTGTCCGCCGCATTGGGACGGTCCGCTTTTTTCCCATTGTAAATCTTACCGCCGTAAGTACCATAGGTATTTATACTGAGATCGAAAGTCTTAAAACTCACTCCTCCGTTAATGCCGTACGTGAATTTAGGCTGATAAGACCCGCTGAACGCCCTGTCAAAATCATCGATCTTGCCATCCGGCTTTCCGTCGGGACCGCTGATGTCCTTATACCTTATATCTCCTGGTTGGGCATCTTTCTGAGCAGAAGCGGCGATCTCCGCAGCAGTTTGAAATATACCGTCGGCCTGCCGTAAAAAGAAGGCGCCGATCGGCTGGCCGTTATCCGACTTCGTGGTGGCGTAAGCTCCTACCGTTCCGTCAATCAGAGCCTGACCGCCATTGAGGCCTATGATCCTGTTTCGGTTGAATGCGATGTTGCCGCCCACATTATAGCTCCAGTCCTTATTGATCTTATCGTTCCAGTTCAGACTGGCCTCCACTCCTTTGTTACTGAAGGAGGCTGCATTGGTCGTATACTGATCGGCCGTACCAACATATTGCCCGTTAAACTTAATATTGATCAGGGCGTTGGATGTCTTTTTATCATAAGCGTCTATCGTACCTGTCAACCTGTTCTGAAGGAAAGCGAAATCCAATCCCAGGTCAAATTCTTCGGTAGTTTCCCATTTCAGGTTCTCATCAACAGCCTGGTCAAAAGAGATCCCATACACCTGCGTTCCATTAAAGAAGTAAGGTGGGGGAACACTATTAGCCAGCAGGGTGAACAGATTGCTGTTGATCTGGTCATTCCCTACTTTTCCCCAGCTTCCTCTCAGCTTAAGATTATCAAAGGTCTTTTGATGCTCCATGAAAGCCTCCCGGGTTATATTCCATCCAAGGCCAAGGGAAGGAAAATAACCCCAGCGGTTCTGTGACGGGAATCGGGAAGTACCGTCTGCCCGGATCGTGGCAGTCAGCAGATAGCGGTTGTCATAACTATAATTAAGACGGCTGAGATAAGAAGTCCGGGCCCATTTATCACCGTAACCCGCCGTCGTAGCGGTAGAGTCCGTCCCTGTATTCAGATACCATAAGTCTTTATTCTCCGGCACATCCAGCCGGGTACCGGTCGAACTGTTCAGCTTATATTGTTCCGAAGTCATACCCACCAACAGGCTAAAGCTGTGTTTGTCGAATGATTTGGCGATGGTGGCGGTATTGTCCCATACCCATTTATTCGTGTAGTCATTCTGTACGCTCAGCTTACTTCTGTTAACCAGCTGGTTGCCGCCGGCAGTGAGAAATACATTGTCCGGGCCCTGGTTAGCGTATTTGTAATTGTAATCGGTTTTATTATAAAAATTAAGGTCTACGCCAAAGCTGCTATGCAGGGTCAGCCAGGAGACCGGTTTGAGATCGGCGGCGAACGTGCCCTGCAGACGGTTGCCCAGGCTGGCATTGTTATCCTTATCCAGCAACAAGAGGGGATTGGAGATATTATTTGACAAGGACGTATTCCCATAGAGGTTACCGACCTTGGCAGGCACATAGGGCGCAGCACGGTAAGCGATATTGAATACATCGAGATTGACATCCCTCAGATTATAGCGGCTATAAGAGAGCAAACTTGACAATTTGAGGGCATTGCTGATCTTATACTCGTTATTAGACCGCAGGGTGAACCGTTTGAAATTATTTGTCTTAATGATCCCCCCATCGGTGATATAACCGGCGCTCAGGAAATAATTGACCTTGTCACTGCCGCCGGAAAGGGAGATATTATGATTCTGCTGCAGACTTCTCTTAAGGATAGCGTCATACCAATCGGTATTGCTTCCTGCTGCCAGCATGGCGCTGGTGATCAGGCTATCTCCATCGCCATAATATACATTGGCTTCATTGACATAATTGGCATATTGTTTTGCCCCCGCCATGTTCACCAGCCTGGCAATCTCCTTGACACCCACATTGCCATCATAAGAGATGACCATCTTGCCGGCTTTCCCCTTTTTGGTGGTAATGAGCAGAACACCGTTGGCAGCCCGCATCCCATAGATAGCCGTTGCAGACGCATCTTTTAGAATGTCCATCGAAGTGATATCAGCAGAATTGATATTACGGATATCATCCGTGATCACCCCATCTACCACATACAAAGGAGATGCACCCCCAAGCATAGTTCCCACCCCTCTTATCCGTACGGTGGGGTTTGAATTGGGGTCACCTGAACTGATGATCTGTACCCCGGCCACCTTGCCCTGTATGGCTTGCGTAGCGGTAAGTACCGGCTGTTTGGCTATTTCCGCACCACTCACGGAAGCTACGGACCCCGTCACATCCCGTTTGCGCTGAATTCCATAACCGACCACCACCACCTGGTCCATTACCTTAGTCGAAGCCTCTAATTTTATACCGATGACGGACTGGCTGTTGACAGGCACTTCCTGCGCCACATAACCGATATAGGAGACGAGCAGGGTCCCGTTCTCAGGAACGGTCAGGGTAAAATTTCCGTTATTATCGGTAGAAGTGCCGCGGGAGCTTCCTTTTAAGGTGACCGAGACCCCTGGCAAAGGTTCGCCATTTTCACCAGTGACCTTTCCGGTAACGCTGATATCCTGTAAGGCCAGGGTGCGGGATAAGACCACGATCAGATTATTATCCAGCATCTTGTAGGTAAGATCCGTTCCGGCCAGGATCTTGCCCAGAACGTCCCCGATCTCCAGGTTGGTGACTTCAATGTTGATCTTATTTCCGATACCATTCAGACGGCTATTGTAGAGAAAGCGGTAAACACCCTGTTTTTCAATAGAGTTGAGGGCTTTTGAGATTTCTACCTGGTTGAGTTTGAGAGAGACCTTACCCTGTCCGTTGACATTTGCCGATACCTGCAGCAAGGCTACGAATATCAGTAGAAAGGTTAGTTTCATAATCAAAAGAGCTTTTTTTACGGCATGGGGGTTCCATCCCCCAATCGTTAGAATTTTTTTCATACTTTTAAACTTGTGGGTTATTAAAAAGCGAAACTTGTGCTGCTGCTGCTAATGCATTGCCAGGTTTCCGAATGTGACCTTGCGGGGAATGCGCCAACATTTCCCGCTTTTCTTTTCTCTATGTACTGTTGTTCCTACTGGTTTTTACTCATCTGTCATAAATAGTGATTTGGTTTTCCTGAATGGTATAATTAAATGCTTCTGTCAATTTTAGCGCATCCAGCGCCTGTTGGATCGTTTCTTTCTGAAAATTGCCGGTAAAATGCCATTCTTCCTGCCGGGGCTTGGTAAACCGGAAGCTGACGCCATACCAGCGCTCCATTTGCCGGGCCAGGTCCCTGAAGGCTTCATCCTGGAAGATCAGCTTATTCTCTACCCAGGATGTTTCAATCACGGCGCCTGTGTTCACTTCATAAGTAGGCTTACGGATCATGACCAGGGACTCGTTGGCGGCAATGCCCGGCCGGGTAAAATTGTTCCGGTGAAGGGTGCTGTCGTCATTGGCCACCACTAATTTTTCATTGGGCTTCAGAATGATCTTCTCCGTAGGCCTGTCCTTGATGGATATTTCAATGCTGCCGCGGATCAGTGTGGCTTCCGTCGTCCTGTCAGAAGGATAGGACTTGACATTGAAGCGGGTGCCTAATACTTTAATATCTATTCTTTCGGTATGTATGACAAAGGGGCGCCCGGCATTGCGGGCCACATCGAAAAAAGCCTCCCCGGTGAGGGTCACTTCCCGGGTGGCGGCCCCAAAGTTTTTATCATAGGTGATCCGGCTGCCGGCGTTTAGCCATACCTGGGTGCTATCCGGTAATACCAGGTTGGTTCGGGAGCCATTTCGGGTGAAGATTTCGCTGGCTGTTTCCGATGCCTGGGGGGCACTGCCGGCAGCAGGCGTTGCGGGGCCGTAGAGTGTGAAAAATAAGATCCCTGTTATAACCAACAGGCAAAAGGCTGAAGCGAGAAGGATTTTCCTGCGTCGGGATGTATGGCCGGCTATTCGCAGATCGGCGATGGTTTGCGATTCGGTTGATTGTTCGGGATCGGCTGACGGGAGCGAATTTTCATTCGAATTATCTGTTCCTGGCTCTGCCTTCCGGTCAGTCCGTATAAAATCGGTATTCAATTCCTGCATACGGTCCAGGTGCCGGGAAAAGGCCCGTTCTGCTATTTTCTGATCGTCGGGACTGGACGCTTTCCATAGATCCGCGATGGTTTGCATGGGATAATACAGCTCCGGGTTGCTTCTCAGCAAGGCTTCCAGCTCCAGCAATTCCTCCGCGGAGGCCTCGCCGGAGAGGTTCTTAGCAATTAAATTCCAGGTATATTCTTTATGTTCTTGTCCCATATGGCATAGGCTACATAATCAGGACAGGAAGAAAAGAAAAAACCCCCAAAAGAATTTAAAATAAATTTAACATATTGGGTAATACTATGGTTTTTAATCAGTTATCTCTGTAATTTTCGGAAGTTTCAATGATTGCAGGGAGTTGGGGGTTTATCAATGCGCAGTGGAGTCCAATTAACGATGATGTCCCAGCGTAGAGGAGATTGATTTTTTAATATCGAAACTGACTACTGTGCCGATCTTATAAAGAGCGATAGCCAGCTGATTTTCCACTGTCTTCACAGAAATATTCAGGATTTCCGCTACATCCCGGTATTTAAGCCCATCTTCTTTCACCAGCTTGAAGATTATTTTACATTTAGGAGGGAGCTGGTCGATGGCTTTTTGAATGAGCGCCAGCATATCGGCAGTAATGAGTAATTGTTCGGGATCGAAATAGACGCTGGTGAATTCAGCCTGAAAATCCTCGATGGAATTGGTAAGGTGGTGTTTTTGTTTTTCCAGGTAGTTAAAGGCGGTATTACGGGTAGAGACATATAGATACACCTTCAGGTTCTCTATTTTATCCAGCTCTTTCCGCTTTTCCCAGATACGAATGAATACATCGGATACGATCTCTTCGGCGGGCTCTTTTGATTTGACGAGGGTCCTGGCAAACGTAAACAGGTAGGAGTAGATCGAGGTGAACAATTCTTTATAAGCCTGCTGATCGTCGAAACGGGCGATCCGGTGTTGTAAGTATTGAATTTTGCTAAGGTTTATCATTGGCAAAGCAATAAGCGGCTTATGTTCAATTTCAAGCAAACTTAAGAAGAAATCACTACTTAACTACTGTACGCCCCCGGCGCCTATAGATTGGACAGTTTCTTTCTGAACGATGCTGCTTGCGTCATCATTTTGACAAAGCCCCTCATTTATATTTTCTGCCTTACTCCGAATTTTCTATTTTTGCAGTGCCGCAAAGGCATGGACCCATAGCTCAGTTGGTTAGAGCATCTGACTCATAATCAGAGGGTCGCTGGATCGTGCCCAGCTGGGTCCACTGATTGTCAAGCACTTATGACGAGATTGTTGTAGGTGCTTTTCTGTTTGATATAGTTTTTTTTGTATTCCAAAGTTTCTTCATTGGGATATATAAACGATAAGACAGGCCTCCCGTTCTGATCGTTTTTTATATCTATTGAATACTGTATCCTCCACATAATAGTAGTCTGTCCCCCGGCATGATCCATTGGCTTTTTAGCAACTAAAATTCCTGACCAATGTACAAAAATGTTTGTTCAGGCCCGTACCTGTGAACGTTTCATCCTGCGTACGGAAAAATGAAGGTAATAGGCTTGCTGCAATAGGATTATGACAAGCAGGAGAAGTCCGGGCGGGAAAAGATGTTAAAGGCAAGCATTTTGGAGCTGGTAAGGCAAAAAGTAATATCTTGCGACAAATTAAAAATCAGCCCCGTAAGGGGAAAATACAGGTTTTCATTGCAAAAAAGGGTCGAAAAAGGATATGCTGGGTCCATAGTATAAGCTGTGGGCTTTTTTATACTCCTTCTTTAACCTTTTATTAACCCGAAGGAGAATACATTTGTCACTCAATCGGAACGGGTCCGGCTTATGAGCTGAAACTGACAAAAAATGCTCGTGCCTGTTTAACAGATCATTAAAAGACATTCATTACAAGTGAAATTATGAAGAAGCATTTCGTTACTGCAATAGCTTTTCTGGCCACAACTGCTGCTTTCGCTCAAAACAAGGATTCCGTCGTTAATTCTGCTTCCATCGTCAAAAAGCCTGTTTCTACTACCGCTCCCGCTGCAAAGCCAAAAAAGGACTGGAGCAAAGTGGATCTCAGCAAGCAGGCCGCTGACCATTTCATGTTCCAGCTTGGTTATGACAATTGGGCCGCTGCGCCGGATAGTATTCATATCAGTGGCTTTAACCGCAGTGCGAATTTTTATTTCATGTTCAATTTCCCCTTCAAGTCCGATCCACGCTTGAGCATTGGAGCGGGTCTGGGGATTGGATCCAGCAATATATTCTTTCATCATCAGTATGTTGTAGTGGCTGCCCAGGGAAATGCCACCCTGGCATTTACTCCCCAGGACGGAGGCAACCACTGGAAAAAATTCAAGCTGGTTACCACCTACCTGGAAGTTCCGCTGGAGTTACGGTATGCCCTCGACCCGGAAAATCCGAATAAATCCTGGAAGTTTGCCGTGGGCGCCAAGATTGGCCTCATGCTGAGCGCCTATACAAAAGCAAAAACATTTCAAAACGCGGCAGGACAGACATTGCTTAATGTCACTGAAAAAGAAAGCTCCAAACAATATTTCAACACCACCAAGCTGGCCTTTACAGGCCGGATCAGCAAAGGGGCAGTTGGGGTATTCGGCCAGTTCCAGGCTAACAGCCTGATTAAGACAAGCAGCGGACCAGCTGTCTTTCCTTTTTCCTTTGGTATCGTGCTGAGCGGTCTGTAGATAAATTCATGTAATACTTCCCCGAACAGGGCGGTCCCGCAAATGTATCGTCTGGTAAAGGAAAACATATAGAGCGTCCCGAAAGTTTTTCGGGACGCTTTTTTATTGGGTTTAGCCTCCAACCAGACGATCAATACTTACCTTTGCTTTCCAAACCTGCATTCCAATATTAATTTAGACCAAAAATTGCTCAATGGCCATGCAACACCGTTGAGTAAATGTCCAGTGTAAGCCAATTCCATTGAATCCTGGATTTGCCGGGATGATCGAGGCAAACACAAGACATTATAGCCCAGGATAAAATGAATTATTAAAATATATAATATAATACAGTTAGTTTGTTAGATAAGAAAAACAGTATACAAAAAGAGGAAAGGGCGATCCTGGTGGGATTGATCCATAAAACCCAAACGGAAGAGCAGTCAAAGGAATACCTGGATGAACTGGCTTTCCTGGCGGAGACGGCCGGGGCAGTGACCTACAAGCGGTTTACCCAGAAGATGCAACACCCTGATAGCAAAACCTTTGTCGGGAAAGGCAAGCTGGAGGAGATCAAGACCTATATCACCTTAAAAGAGATCCAGCTGGTGATCTTCGACGATGAATTATCCGGTTCACAGATCACCAATATCGAAAAGATCCTGGAAGCCAGGGTAATCGACCGCTCCGACCTTATCCTGGATATTTTTGCCAGCCGCGCCAAAACGGCCCAGGCCAAATTGCAGGTAGAACTGGCTCAATATCAATATATTCTGCCCCGGTTGCGGGGTATGTGGAGTCACCTGGAGAGATTGGGTGGCGGGATTGGGACCAGGGGCCCCGGTGAAACGGAGATCGAAACAGACCGTCGTATCGTAAAAGACAAGATCTCTTTGTTACGGAAGAAGCTGCTGGAGATTGACAAGCAGGCGTTTACACAACGCAAGGACCGGGGTGAATTCATCCGGGTGGCCCTGGTGGGGTATACCAATGTTGGAAAGTCCACTATCATGAACCTGATGAGCAAAAGCGATGTTTTTGCCGAAAACAAGCTCTTTGCCACCCTGGACACGACTACCCGGAAAGTTGTCTTTGAAAATACCCCTTTCCTGCTCAGCGATACCGTCGGATTCATCCGCAAATTACCCCATCACCTGGTGGAAAGCTTCAAAAGCACCCTGGATGAGGTGCGGGAAGCGGACATCCTGCTGCATGTGGTGGATGTCTCACATCCGGGATATGAAGAGCAGCTGGGGGTTGTAAACAAGACCCTGCAGGATTTGAAAGCGTTTGAAAAACCAATGGTGGTGATCTTTAATAAGATCGATCAATATGAGAAGAATACCTTCGATCCCTGGCTGGAAGAGGACGTAAAACGGGAGATCATGAGTGAATTGAAGGAACGATGGGAGAGAGAGACGAATGGTCTTTGTGTTTTTGTCTCGGCTACGGAGGGCCGGAATATTGACGGACTGCGGCGGACGATCCTGGAAAAGGTGAGAGAATTATACAAGATCCGTTATCCATACAGACCAATACATATATATCCTACTAATGATGGGCTTTAAGAAACTCTAGTTCCAATGGGATTTAAAAAACTCAAATGGCATAAGGTTGCCGACAAAGAAACCGACATTCAGTGGTCAGCGGGACAAATCGGAGAAGTGGAGATCAATGGCAAAAAGATCTGTATCGCAAAAGGCAAGGACGGATGGTATGGCTTTGCCGATACCTGCCCCCATGCCGGCGCTCCCATGATCGACGGCTATATTACCGGTGGTTGCCAGGTAGTCTGCCAGGTACACCAGCTTAAGTTCAACCTGAAAAACGGGCGGGATGTGAATGGAGAGGGATATACCCTTAAGACCTATCCCGTAGAGGCCCGTCCTGACGGGATTTTTGTCGGATTGGAAGAAGGGGGATTGTTTAAATGGTTTTAGCCCCGCAGGCGGCTTCCCGGCTGCTCCTGACGGTTCGAAAAAAATAGCTGACAATTTTTTAAATACCAGCATTTTAAAAAGGGAAAATCCTTATTTTTGCAACCCCTTTTGGGGCTATGGTCTCTCCTCCGGTTCCCGGAGCTCTGAGAGATTGGCTTTCAGAAGGTGAATATATTCCTCCTTAGCTCAGTTGGTTAGAGCATCTGACTGTTAATCAGAGGGTCGCTGGTTCAAGTCCAGCAGGGGGAGCGGAGATTCAATCACTTACAAAGGTCGCCATTGGCGGCCTTTTGTTTTTTGCAAACAATTTGCAAACGGGATTTCAGGGAAGATTTAAAGAGCTTCTTAGCAATTTAAGCAATTTTCTGTCTCTTTCTCAAACTGATGCAAGAGGTTTTGCTAAAGGAGGCTATTATTAGTTCATTATGCGCTGTTTCGAATAAAGAGCTACTTCCTGCACGTGCAGGAAGTAGCTACGCAGTTAAGCCAGTCTGATCAGTTTCCAGATTACTGCTTTGCCGTCATAAGGTGGCATGCGATTGCCATGAGCAATCGGGGCGGTAGTTGAAGGAGTTCCTACTACTTCCCATACGCCACTTTCCGGGCATAGTTCACCTGTTCTGGCTGTTCTTCCTACTGCCATAACAAAATATTTAATCAGTCTCCAATGATGAGAGTGGAAACATTTCTCTCCAGGACTCTAATAGGCAGGAGTCCAATTCCGCCTGGATATTTAATACTTAATGCTTCGGTTATTGCTGCTTTGCTTATCCATGCTCAAAAATGAAACCCCACGATGCGGCCTATTTGCATTTTGTCAGATTAGTTATTAATTTCAATCTAACTAACCCCGCCGTTATGCCCGAGAACAAAGATTTTTCGTTCCGCTTGGAAATACTGGACGAATGCCTTAGAAATAGGTATAGAAACTGGACACTTCAAGACTTAATTGATAAGGTAAGTGAGCGGCTGGTGGAGAGATACAATAAAACAGCAAGCAAGCGGTCAATTCAGAGTGATTTGAAATATATGGTGGATGAAAAACAAGCCCCTATTGAAAAAAAGAAAAATG
>JAATFV010000204.1 GCA_015655015.1 Chitinophagales bacterium
AAAAAATATCAATACATTGAATATCAATTCAATAAATATATAATTTTCAAAAAAAGTTCCGCTGCTCCTTTCCATTCACCTTCCGGCTGAGCGCCGCCTCCTATTCTCCACCAACCCTGATCGTCTTATGAAAAAAGATATGATCACATGCACTTCCGATCTGGATATCGAGCTCACCGGGCTCAACCACATATTCCATCCTGTCATTATACACACCCAGTTCGGAGACGGGGACCTCAAGAGTAACAATAGCCCGTTTCCCCGCCTTGATTCCTTCTTTTTTGAAAGCCTTAAGCTGTTGTACAGGCGTGGCGACAGAACTGAATTTATGGCTCACATAAAGCTGCACCACTTCTTTTCCATCCATGACTCCCGTATTTTCAACTTCCACTTCTACTTTAATAATCCCTTTAGTCGTAAGAACAGTATCCTTTATTATACAATTCAGGTAGTTGAAATGACTGTAACTTAACCCATAGCCAAAACTCCACAGTGGATCAGGCCGGTCGAAAATATAGTGCCCTTTTGGTTCCTGAGGGCTGCCCGGGCGATCAAAAGGTTCGTTCCTGTCTGTTGCAAAGTGATTATAGTAACATGGTGTATTGCCGGTACTTCTGGGAAAAGAAACATTCAACCGTCCTGAGGGATTTACCGCCCCTGTTAAAATATCCGCCAGCGAACGCCCCTGCTGTTCTCCTCCGTACCATTGAACCAGGACAGCATCAGCATTCTCTTTTACCCAGGGTATAGCCAATGGTTTACCCGCGATAAATACCACCACCATCGGTTTCCCCGTCGCTTTAATCGCTTTCAACAACTCTTCCTGAACGCCCGGTAATTCCAGCGAAGAAAGATCAAACCCTTCTCCGGCTGTTGTATTTTTAGGACTACGGCCCAGAAAAGTACTGCGTGTCCCGATGGCCACTATAGCCAGATCACTTGCTTCAACGGCTTTAACAGCCTCCCGGATACCTGTTTTATCCTGGCTCCACCAGTCGCATCCGACTGCCTGTCGTAGTGTAACGTTATTACCAACCACCTCCTGAAGTCCCTGAAGCAGGGTGACCCCTTCCCGCGTATCTCCATTGGTCCAGGAATAATCGCCGAAAACAGTTTGATTGCTGTTAGGCCCTATGACCGCAATGGATTTGTATTTAGAGAGGTTTAAAGGCAAAATATTATTGTCATTTTTAAGAAGAACGGCACTTTCATCCGCTATCTCTTTGGCAAGGGCGACTTTTTCGGCATTATGCACCAGTCCGGCCACTTTAGACGGATCACCATAGGGGTTGTCAAACAGGCCAAGCGCGAATTTGACCGTTAATATCCTTCGTACAGCCTGGTCAATATATTTTACATCCAACTTACCGCTTTCAACCATCCTCTCAAGGGTCTCAAAGGCTGCATCGACATCGAGGTCTACCCCCGCCGTTAATGCCATCTTCGCTGCTGCCTCTCTGGTTGCTACCGCATGATGAAAAGTAAGCAATCGTTCAACGGAGCCCCAATCGGAGTAGACATACCCTTTAAAACCAAGTTCGCCCCGCAGTATATCCGTCATATAATAATGCGATCCTGTCAGCGCCAGCCCATCATATGAACTATAACAGGACATCAGCGACCATGGCCCGGCCTCCGCAATCACCCTTTTGAAAGGGTACATATACAAGCTCCTTAATTCCCGCTCCCCGCCGCTGACATTAGCACAGTTTAATCCGCCGGCAGGCGAACCGTGCGCCATAAAATGTTTGGGCGTACAGGTGATGTTATACTTCTGATAGCCTCTCACAAAAGCCACCCCCATCTCAGCTATCAGAAAGGGATCCTCCCCAAAGGTCTCTTCCACCCGGCCCCAGCGAAGCTCACGGGCAATATCAAGCACCGGAGAAAGTATCTGATGTATTCCTATCACCGTTGCTTCTTCCCCCGCAGCCTCGGTCATCTTCCGGATCAGGACAGGGTTAAACGTACTGCCCTGTGCCAGAGCCTGAGGAAATATGGTACAGCCATTCTGTAAGATCCCTTCAATTCCCTCAGCTGCTGTAAGTATGGGAATCCCCAGCCGGGTCTTTGTCAACATATAGTTTTGCAATTTCTGATACATATCGGCACAATCCGCTGCCTTCATGCTCATTTCATGCGTACATCCATAACTCTCTCCTTTAAAGATCTTCTCTATTTCTTCCTGTTTACCGGAGGCCCTGTTCTGCAGCTGTTCGATCTTCTCCTGTAAGGTCATTCTTTTCAGCAGGTCTTCAACCCGATCAGCATACTGTGCAAATGACAAGGTCGTGACGCAAATCAGGCAGAGCGGAAGAAGGATCTTTAACATGGGATAACAATCTTTTGATTAAATTTATCGTGCATATGTCTCCGCCACCACCTTTGGCAGATCCTGCCCCAGCAAGGCCGCATCAAATTCAAAATGCACCTCCCTGGTCTCCCCCTTTAACAGGGAAAAATAATTGTCATTGGTTATCGCAGGCAGGATCTGCTCCCCCGTGGACGCCCTCACCGCCTGTACCCTGATCCCAAAGGCAACAGCAGGAGAAGACAATGGATTCGTGATCTTCGCATCGATAAAATACCGGCCATCCGATTTGCGCGTAGTAAAATTCACCTTCAAATTCACCTTAGGCAACGTATTCAAAGCAGTATAATCAGTCCTGCGGTTACCCCTCCAGTAAAAATTATCCGATACCAGCTTACCGCCTTTATCCTGTAGTCGCAATTTAATAAAATGAACGTCCGACAATCCTTTAGCAGGCAGATTACCTTCATACACTTCAAAATTATATAAGGAATATCCAAAGTAGGAACCCCGTTCGATGCCATGCATCCGCACATAACGGGCAGCGTGTTCCGGAAATCCTATTTGCTGCTCCCCTACCCTGCCTTCCGTTGTGTTATACACCTCTTTCCATGTCGTAGCATCATTCGAAACCTCTATTTTAAAGGACTTCGCATACGCATATTCCCAGTTAAGGCCAACGCCATTCACCTCCTTTTCCTCCCCCAGATCGACATAGACCCATTCATCGTCTCTCGAATTACTTGACCACCGGGTAGTAGTATTCCCATCCGTCACCAGGCCCGGCTCACCAAAACTGGTGGAAGAAGCAGTTACCGGCTTATGTAAAGCCAGATTGACTTTAACATCATTAAATGGAAGGACAAAACTCTCAACAGCACTATTCGCAGGGGCATCGAGTATCCTAACAGCATGATATTCTTTCACCACCGTACCATCCATATTATACACATCCGCTTCAGCGATCAAACCGGGCACATCAGCCCCGGTCGTGTTCACCACCTTTATAACATTGGTCACCGGGTTCCACTGTATATGCAACGGCTCACAGCCTTTTTTGGCTCCCCAGTAGGCGCCCGTCAGATCATAATAATAATCGTAGGTCTGCCACACCATGGAAGGATAAGCAGACTGGCTCATCCAGGTCATGATACCAGCAGCATCTTCACCAATATGATCCTGCCAGCCTTCGAACATGGCCTTATTCGTTTCGATATTCAACAGCTGGGCCTTCCGGCAATAATCTTCTATTCCCGTTGGATTGCCGTATCTCGTCTTAATGCTTTCATCATAATAATCAGGGCCCGCATTAAATGCCGACGGTCCGAAAAAGTGAAGGTTCCACAGCTCATTTCTCGGCCACCACTTATCCTTCGGCATGAACTTCTTAAAACTTTCAAAGTTGGTGAACACCGCCGTTCCCAGTTCCGTACGGAAACCCCAGCCCTGGTTCCCCTGCATTCCGCTGGGATAAGCCGTAAAATAATACCGGGGATCCTTGTTTGCCCAGGGACCACTGCCGGTTAAATTCTCCGCATGAGAATTAGGCTGATAAAACCGGGCATTCCCATCGAAGGTCCGGATGTCTTCTCTCAGCCATCCATCCAACGGCGCTTCCGGCCAGCCCTCATTGTCGGCGCACCATACCGCTATCGAAGGATGATTCCGGAAGCGCTTTATTTTCTCTATCACGTTGCCATTGAACACGTTCACATCATCCGGTAAGTTTGGATTCGCATTCAGCCAGAAATCATCCCAGATCATGATCCCATACTTATCACAGGCTTCGTAAAATTCATCATCCGTAACAGAACCAACCCAATTACGGATCATATTAAAATTCATTTCCTTATGCAGTCTTACCCGGGTATCATACTCCTTTCCACGACATCTCAGCATATACTCAGACATCCCCCAGTCTCCCCCCTTAACAAAAACTTTCACCCCGTTGATCCCTACATGCAGCACATTTCCGATCGTATCGTAGTCGTATCTTTTGATGCCAAACGTCACATTCTGTTCATCAGACACGCTATCCCCCATCTGTAGGCTAACCTTACAAGTATATAAATTGGGCTCCCCATACCCATTGGGCCACCATAATTTCGGGCTGTTAATTGTCAATTGCGGAAAATCGGGCTTGCCCAGCCTGACAGTTGTTTTACTATCGGCATTCAAGAACACCTTTTTCGAAAACACGATATTCCCCGGAGTGATCACCCCCTTTAAATATCCTTCCCGCGAACCGGCCGAATTATTCTGCACCTCCACATTGATCGACAGATCGGCCCTCGCATTCGTAGGAAGTTTTGCCTGTACCCAGGGATCATGAATGGTCAGATCACCGGTATTGCTTAAGCTCACCCTATCAGTAATACCCATATTCAAACCGGGAACGTAAGGCATCCAGTCCCAACCGGCGCTTGACAGATAAGTAGGACTTGAATAATTCGCCAGGGGCGTCCTGGGCCAGTACACCAGCACCGTTACTACATTTTCCGTTTTCCGGTTGACCAGGTTCGTGATATCAAACGCCCCGCGTTGCATAAACCCGTCAAGGCCTCCGATTTTCGCCCCATTCAAATAGATCTCCGCCTTCCGGTTGATTCCTTTAAAATTCAGCCAGATCTTATTTTTAGTAAAAGCCGCAGGCACGCTAAAAGTCGTACGATACCAGAAATTACGATCGTATTTAGCCTTGTCCACCTTATAGATGTTGTCTCCGAAATTGGGGTCCTTCTCCAAACCCGCCGCCACATACGAGGCAAACACGGTTCCCGGTACAATCCCTGTTACCCAGCCCCCCGTATCATAATCCGCCGATCCGATCTTATCCGCGGCAGGCACGTCCGCCTGGGCCTTTACCTTCCAGACCAATGTAGATAAATTAACTTCATTGACCTGTGCAATAATGGGGTAACTAAGCACAGAGCCGGTTACCAAAAGCACAGCAGCCTTCAATAGGGATGCAAAATCTTTATACATAAATTAAATTAACGGGAGTATTTCCTGACTAATAATCATTTTATCGTTCTGCAGCCGATCGCTATTATCGCCCTGCATCTGTCAATAACCATTGTTTTGCGTAAGTACGCCTCCGCTCAGCTGGATCTCATTGAGCGGAATAGGTATATGTTCATTGGTACCCACTTTAAAGCCCGGCAGCACAGCCGCAGCCCGGCCCGTCCTTACCAGCTCATAAAACCGGCGATGTTCGCCCAGGGCTGTTTCCACACGCATTTCGTGATAAATATTATCCAGCGTAACAGCCGTATAAGCCGGCAGAATAGTCATGTCGGTATTCCCTCCGCTCGTCCTTGCCCTGGCCCTGATCTGGTTAACCAGGTCAGTTGCATGAGAGACAGCACCGTTCTGAAAGGCAGCTTCCGCCGTCCACAGCATCACTTGCGCCAATCCATAAACACGGTCATTGGTTGGTCCATCACCTCCTCCGCCGCCATTGTTATAGGGAATTTCATCTATAGGCAGCCAATACTTCTTATTCAAATACCCTGTCTCGCTCAACGTCGTATTCGACGTATCCCCGGGCGCCATCACTTCATTATTGGTAATGACCGTCGCCACCAACCGCGGATCACCTGGCTCAAAGGCATTGACCAGGTCCTGACTCGGTACGGTAAATCCATACCCCCAGGTGCTTCTGCTGCCATCGAACAAATTCAGCAGATTGCCTACGTTCTTACCGGGAATATCATCGTTGTTCACCTCGAAAATAGATTCCGGGCCGAATTCACCCGCCAGGGTCCATATCCGGGTAACATCCGGCGCAAGGGTATACCCTCCGTTAGTAATGATGTCGTCGCCCAGTTGCTGGGCCGGTCCCCATTTCTTTTCCCACATATAGGCTTCCAGCAGCAACGCCTGGGCAGCGCCTTTGGTAGCCCTGCCACGATCAGCAACAGCCTGAGCGCTCCTGGGAGGCAGGTTCGCTATAGCGCTGTCGGCATCCTGCTCGATCAATGCCCATACATCGGCTTCAGGGGATTGGGCAATATTATATTCTCCATTGTCAATAGGTGTCTTGACGATCGGTACCCGCCCAAATAACCTCACCAGCTGCAAATAGAAATATCCCCGCAGGAATTGCGCTTCCCCGATGACCTGTGTCTTCAGGGCAGCGTCCATAGCTATAGGAGGAACCTTTTGCAGCACCAGGTTAGCGAGATAGATGCCCTTGTAATTATCCCTCCAGGCATTATACACATATCCGTTATCCGCCTTGGCGATAAAAAGCTTAAGGTCCTGGATCAAACCCTGATCCGAAGCCCCGCCACCCCCTTTCGCCGCATCATCTGACATAATATCGCCAAAGGCGGAAGGGCAATAGCCCCCGTAGGCCTGATCTTTCATCATTCGGTAAACATCGGTTACAGCCCTGACAGCATCGTCACTGGTCTGATAATAGCTGGAGGTCGATTGATGAGCCGTCGGGGTTTCATCCAGAAACTTGCCGCAGCCTCCAAGACCGGCCAATAAAACAATCCCTAATAATATATTATAAGATTTCATTGTAATAATTTTAAAATCACATCAATTAATCTGAAAATTGCACATCCATTAATTTCAAAAGATCACATCGGTTAAACGGCGTTTCCCTTAAAATGACAGGTTCGCGCCCACAGAAAGCGTCCTGCTTTGCGGATAGTTACCCACATCCACTCCCATATCCAACGTTCCACCGGTGCCACTATACTCCTGGCCGATCTCCGGATCATATCCTTTATACTTCGTAAACGTCAGCAGGTTTTGTGCGCTGACATAGATCCGGACAGCCTTGATCCCCGCCCTCTTCAGCAGGTCCCTGGGCATCGTATAGCCGATATTGATGTTCTGCAGACGCAGATAGCTGCCGCTTTCAAGATAATAGGAGGAGACACGCGAGTTGTTGTTTGGATCGCTGGCGATCAGGCGTGGGATGGAATTACTCGTGCCCGGCCCCGTCCAGCGCCCCAGCACTTCCTTCTCCATATTATAGTTGGAGATAAAAAAACCATCTGTATAGTATTTATAACCCGCCAGCAGCTTGTTGCCGTACACACCCGAAAAATACAGGTTAAAATCAAAGTCCTTATAGCTGCCGCCAATATTGAACCCATACGTCAGCTTGGGAATAGGCGTTCCGAGAAAGGTTTGGTCCTTCTGATCCACCACTCCATCTCCGTTAAGATCCTTGAAACGGATATCCCCGGGCGCAGTACCCGGCTGCTGCGTCGCATGAGCGGTAATATCCTGCTGCGTCTGGAACAGCCCATCCGCTACATATCCATAGAAAGAAGCTACCGAACGTCCCACCTGCGTCAGCTCCGAATTGCCGGGTTTTATCCCGCCGCTATAGATCTGCTCCCCCGTCTGCAGGAGATCCAATACCTTGTTCTTAATTGTAGCGAAATGCACTCCGGCATTCAGATTGAAATCCCTGCCGATATCGTGTTTGTAGTCGGCAGTGAATTCAAAACCTTCATTCCGCATGGAACCAGCATTCTCACGGGGGCTCTGCGTGAAACCAGACAACGACAGGATATTCAGGCTCAGCAGCATGTCCTTGGTCGTTTTTGAATAGTAATCAACCGACCCCGTCAAATGATCATTGAACAGATGGTAGTCGAAACCGGCATTCCATTGCCGCACCTGTTCCCATTTCAGATTGGGATTGGCCAGCCCCGCAGGTTCCGACGTCGGCTGGGCCGTAGCCGGAGACCCTATCGGGTAATAGTTCGTATTGATATTCGCCGCATAATCATAGTAACCTACAGGCGCCTGGTTACCCACGATCCCCCAGCTGCCGCGAACTTTCAGAAAAGTAAGGCTCGCTATCTTCGGGAACCAGCGTTCATTGGTAACATTCCATCCGAGAGAGGCCGATGGAAAATTTCCATACCGGTCATTCACCCCGAACTTCGAGCTGCCGTCCCGCCGCAAGGTCGCCGTCAGCAAATAGGTCCCGCGATAGTTATAGTTCAACCGGCCGATATAGGACAGCAGGTCCCACTGCTGCTGACTCCCGCCCAGCTGCAGATTGCTGATACCGGCATCGAGATATTGCAGATAAGGATCATCTCCCGGCTGCCCCTGGTTCTGTCCCCAGACATTGTTATAGGTAAACCGTTCTGCCGATATACCCGCCAGCAGCGTAAAATGATGATCATTATGTATCGTCAGATCATAGGTAGCGGTATTGTCCCATGTCCAGTTGGTCGTCTGGTCCTTCTGCTGATAGACATGCGGGACGGGATTATTGAAATTAGGCGCAACATTGTATACCGGTGTAAACTGTTTGTTGTCCGTAAACTTAAGATCCAGGCTATAAGATGTTTTTAACGTCAATCCCTTGACAGGCTTGTATTGCAGATATACATTTCCCAACAGGCCCCATTGATTATAAGGCTGATTATCATACAGGTAATGGATCTTCGCCAACGGGTTGACGATATCGGAATACCTGGTTGCCGTGTAATTCCCGTTCGCGTCCTTTACCGGTATGGTAGGGTCCTCCGCAAAGGCGTCATTGACGACATTTCCTCCATACTGGGTTTGCACATTAAGGCTTTTCGATTTATTAAAGGCCATGCTTTCCCCCAGCTCGACATTGGGCTTGACATTGAACACCAGGTTATTGGAAAGATTGACCCTGTTGTAATTCGAACCGATAATGATCCCATCCTGGTCCAGGTACCCGCCGCTGACCCGATAGCTCACATTTTGACTTCCCCCGCTGATGGCCATATTGTAATTATGCATATAGGCAGTACGGAACATCTCTTTCTGCCAGTCTGTAGTTTGTGTATACGAAGACGGCGGATTGGCAAAAGGTATGGACTGCCCCGCATTTTTATACGCCTCGGAATTCAACGCCACATAGTCGGACGCACTGAGCATATCCAGCGTTTTCCGCACCTTCGACATGCCCTGGAAACTGCTGAAAGTAATCACAGAATTGTCCTTGCTGCCCTTTTTGGTCTTGATCAGCACCACGCCATTGGCGCCCCTCGATCCATAAATAGCCTGCGCCGACGCATCTTTTAGTATGTCTATAGAAGCAATATTTTCAGGGTCGATGATATTGATATCGTTAGACGCCAAAGGAATGCCATCGATCACATACAACGGATCGGAATTATTGATGGACGTCAGGCCCCGTATCCGGACCTGCGCAGACGCACCCGGCGCACCGGAATTCTGGATGATCTGAACGCCGGCTGTCTTCCCTTCGAGAGCGCCCTGCAGATTGGTCACCGGCTGCTCCTTCAGCTGAGCCTCACCAACGGAAGAGATGGCGCCCGTAACATCCGCCTTCTTCTGCGTCCCATACCCAACCACCACTACATCAGACATTTCCGATGTCATGGGGTTCAGCGTTATATTGACCTCTTTCCTTCCGCTCAGCATCACCTCCTGGGTCTGCATACCGACGAACGTCACGATCAGCGTCCCGTTGAGATCATCCACATCCAGCGAAAAAGTACCGTCCCTCTTTGTCAGGACCTGCTTATTCGTATTTTTCAACAACACAGTGGCGCCCTCCAGGGGCTCCCCCTTGTCATTGGTGATCTTCCCGTGTACCGTTAGCGCAACAGGAGCTTCAGTGACCTTCTTATTCTCTACCGGCGTGTCATTGGTGATGACGATTAAATGCTCGGAGAGAAATTTAAAAGAAAGAGCAGTATTTCTGAACAACTCGTCCAGGACCTCTTTAATAGACGCATCGGCTACATTGACGGACACTCTGGAATCCCTTGGCAGTATCTGGTCCTTGTACACAAACCGATACACGCCCTGATCCTGGATAGCCTCGATCACTCTCGCCACCTTCACGTCATGCAGCTTCAGGGTCACCGTGTTCTGGCCAAACCCTTTTGCCATCCCTTGTACGGATGTGACAAACATAAACAAGATAAAAAACTTAGTCATAAGCAGGGTTTTGTAATAAAACCGTATACTTACTGGCCGGCGGCCAAATAAGATTTTTTCCATACTTTCGTATAAATTAATTGATTAGATAATGGCTCTGCCCGAGTCCTGTCTTTTTGATTTAATTTGGAAAAGACGGGGAATGGTTCCAACATTCTCCGTTTCCTTTAGGAGTCCTGTTAAGGGGGATGTATGGCGCTGAAAGAAGTCTTTTTCATTAGCAATCGTTTAATTATAAAAAAATAAGCTGTTCAGCTCACACTGTAACAGCCATCATTTGGTAATAAGGACAGAATCCCTCACGATCTGGTACTGGAACCTGCCTGTTAAATGCAGTGCCTCCATTACCTCTTTCAGCGATTCATCTTTAAAATCACAGGAGTAGGTTATTTTCTTCAGCTCTTCATCCCCGATACTCACCTTCACGTTAAACCAATGCCCGATCCTGGCCGCCACATCTTCCAGCGTTTCATTCTTAAAGGCAAGGCTGTTCTTCTTCCACACGGTCTCCAGGGACATATTGTCCTTCTCCCTCACATCTGCCTTACCCACCCAGTAAATAGTGCCCGCCGAATCCTCCTTAGCAGGAACCGGCGCCGTGTTCACCTCCGCCTTATTCTGAACGACGATCCTGTCGCTGGGTTTCATAAGGATCTTCCGCTCCGGACTGTTATTCAACGTCACCTCGATCGCCCCGCGTATCAGCGTGGCTTCCGAGGTTTTTTCATTCTGATAGCTGCGTACATTAAAAGCAGTGCCCAGCACCTTGATGTCCAGACTATTGGTGTGAATGACAAAGGGATGGTCTGCATCCTTTTGCACATCAAAAAAGGCCTCCCCGGCCAGGGATACTTCCCTCGCCTGGTTGCCGAAATCCTTGCTATAGGTTAATTTGCTGTCAGCATTTAGCCATACCTGCGTGCCATCCGGCAGCTGAATTTTAGACTTTGAGCCATACCGGGTACTGATGACATTGGCAGTATTGTTGCCCCCATTTCGTTTGCCGGTATAATTCGTTATCAGGAATACCAAAATTATCGAGGCAGCAATGCCGCCCGCTATTAACGAAAATCGCAGGAGCTTTCTTTTCAGGGGAGTATCATTCAGGGGAATATTAACAGCTTGCCCGGGAGTATTAACAGCCTGTCCAGAAGTATCAATACTCTGCCCCGAAGTCTCATCAGCCTGCTCTCCGGCAGTGAACGACTCCGCCATTTCGAAATGTTTTGGCTGTCTTGATAGATGGTTGCTCAATCTTTGAACATGCCTGCTGAACGACTTATCGACATCCGGCGCCTGTAAGGGATATGCCTTAAAATGATAGGCTCTCCCGGCCCGATCCAGCAAATCCTGCCATTCGGGATTGTCCCGGATCAACTGCTCCAGTTCACGCAATTCGGCTTCCGAAGCCTCTTTATCCAGCTTCAAACCTGCCAATAACCAAAACCTATCCATATTTGATGGAGCCCCCATATTCAGCTAAGACAAAAAAACAGTTCCGCGAATACTAAGCCGTCGGAAATATTTTTTCAAAAAGGGCCCAATACCAGGCAACCTCTTAAAGACCAACAACTTAAAAGGGAATAATTATTGTTTTTTAAATACCGGACTGCTAAGATCCAGCGCAGGAAGGCTCTCCGT
Source organism: Chitinophagales bacterium (assembly GCA_015655015.1). GTDB lineage: Bacteria > Bacteroidota > Bacteroidia > Chitinophagales > Chitinophagaceae > Puia. Next base: position 11,882 of record JAATFV010000204.1, read on the forward strand.
CATTTTCCTGAGCCCGATGGACATTTGATTCCGGACCGTAGAAAGAGAAATACCCAGCACGGCCGCAGTCTCCTGGTAAGTCATCCCCTCTATCTTCACCAGCTGGAAGATGATCCGGCATTGCGGCGGCAGCTCTTTGATCGCATTTTTAATACGGTTGACAGCCTCCCCGGACAGGAAGATCTCTTCCGGGTCCCCCCATACAATGACCTCATCGAATTCAAGATCGTCGATGTTCAGCTGTATCCGCTTATAGTTTCGGGTGATATAATTGAGCGAGTTATTCCTGGTGATCGTGAACAGGTATGCCTTGACATTATCAATTTCCGCCAGCTTGGCGCCCAGCTCCCAGATCTTAATGAACGAATCCGATACGATCTCTTCGGCAGCCTCCTTCGACTTGACAAAAGAGTAAGCAAAACGGAAAACACCATTGAACAGCAATTTATACAAGGACTCATAGGCCTTCATATCCGAATAGCTGGCAATCCGTTCCTGTAATTCCTTTATGTACGCTGCATCACTCATTAAGGGCAAGCAAATTTCGCAAAACTAATGCTATTTCGCTTTATTTGGTAAAGTTCCACAGGTGGCAAAGAAGAAAGAATAGTATTTCCTCTGAAAAGGATGGATTATTTTCCGGACCATCTCATCTTCTGCACAAAAATCACCAGTTCCTTTTACCCAACCCTAATAACGAACTATTGCGGCCCCTTCCATGGATAACAAATGAGCCTTCGCCTCCAGTCCCCCCGCAAAACCCGTCAATCCCCCGGAAGCCCCAATGACCCTGTGACAGGGCACAACAATAGAAATAGGGTTGCGCCCATTGGCAGCCCCTACCGCACGTACGGCCTTCTCCTTCCCGATCTGTCTCGCTATATCTCCATAACTCCTGGTTTCCCCATACGGTATAGTAGAAAGAGCATTCCAGACTTCTTTCTGAAATTCCGTCCCCACAGCATCCAGAGCCAGCGAAAACGAGTTGCGTTTCCCTTCAAAATATTCCTTCAATTGCCGTTCTGCTTCCACCAGCACCGGATGAGTAATATCTTCAGTATACATCCTCACACGTATCCGGTTAGGGTTATCGTCTTCCCAAAGAACAGCCGCAAGCCCTTTGTCACTGCCGACAAGTTTTAACCGGCCCACCGGAGATTCCATCTCCTTATAAAAATATTGTTCCATTCTTAATGTGCTTTATAGAAACAAATATACTGAAGAAGACACCCCTTCCTTTGTCTGTCAGGCGACAGTTGGAATAAAAGCTAACTACGTATTTTAATACCGATTTTATCCGACGTTTTATTGGTCTCATACCCGAACACCAACGTACCATCCGCCTTGCTCCTCACATTCTTAAATACTTTATTATTGACTGAGATCGTATAATCAGTACCCCGCTTTAGATCATGCAGCTCATAAGACAATCTCTTCAAATGCTTATCACTAAAAGATTGAATCCAGGACATTCTACCCGGTCCCCATGCTCCTATATCAAGCGTAAGAACACTCCCTGTTGAAACACCCACTTTCAACGACGAACGATCACGGCCTCCATTAAAATACCACAGCGTTGTATCTGCACTATAAAAACCAAAATCCGTTCCCGAAATAACCGTAAACCGATCATTCGACACCGTGTACTTATTCATATCAAGACCGATAGTTAATCTTTGCCCCCTGAAATTATACCTCACCCGCGTGCCCGATAGCTCCGGTGTGATATGAGGATTTAAATAGAACCTGTTATGGAGCGGATTGATACCATACACCCCCGTATACAGTCCTGCAACGGAAAGACTGTTCCCGGACAGGATATCATCTCCCCGTCCATCTTGTTTTACACGCCCGTAACGCTGAAACGCCAGTCCGTCTTTTGCATACTGAGCCAGGACATTCTTTACATATTTTACCGCCAGCTCAGGCTTGTAATCCGCATAGACCTTTACCCCTACACCGCCCCAGGATAAAAACAAATCCCCATTTTCATAATTGGGAAAAGGAAATTGCCAGTCATTGCCCTCTCCCGGGTTATAGCTATACATACACACCGGCCAAAAGAACAGCTTCTCTTTTTCCATCTGCACCTCTATATTATCCAATATGATATTCCTTCTGGCCGTATCATCGCAAATCCCATAGGCGATCGCCATAAAGTTCACCGGCGTGACCATATTATTACCATGAAGAGAACCATCCTTGTCCCTCCAATGAATATAACATTTTTTGGCTTCGTCCCAAAACCCGCCGTCCCCGACAGCCTTGTTAAAGCTGACTTTCAATTTTTCCGCACAGCCATGGTAGTACTTCTCTTTTTCCACGTCTCCCAATTGTCCTTCAATAGCTGCCCATAAAACCAGCGCATGATAGAGCTTCACATTGACAAACGCATTTTCATAAGAAGCCCAGATAATATCCAGCCAGTCACTTCCCCTTTTCTGCAGATGGCTGTCGGTTATCATTTCTACCAACCCGTTATGATTGCTGTCCCTCTTCAAGATCCAGTCCAGGGCTTTTTCGCATGATCGCTGATGCGTTCTTACCCAGCCTGTATCCCCCGTCTGATCATACAGCTCTGCCACATTGCTGACAAGATCGGGATTGGCATCTAATAAATAACCCCATTGCGCTTCATAAAATCCTTTATCAGTCACTTCCCCCGGCATCATATCCTCATTGCTGTATGCCCATCTTGGCCACACCCTTCCATCGGGTTTAATAGCATTATCCCGGTAAAAATCCAGACATTGCCGGTAGCCTGTTAAATAAGAGCTGTCATTGATGGCAAGACCCAGCTGAGCAATGTATTGCTCGTGCAGACAAATAGGTCCATATGGCGTATGCCAGCTATTGCCGCCAAAATGCTCCCTATCGATGACACCGATCCTTGCAATGGTATTTAATACGGCGCTGACCTGCTCCCCGTTTATCCCGACAAGTTTTCCCCGCCCATACTGCTCATCAAAATTAAAATAGGAAAATGTCAGGCTTTGACGGGTTGTACCGGCTTCCATTTTAAAGGGGGCCCAGACATCCGTGCCGTCACGGATAAACCTTCGCCTCTGCGTGCCGGAATCGTAACGCGGAATCATTTCCTCCCGGGAGATGCCAATCGTATAAGCCAGTTTATCATCGGCGGTACGGCTATAATCCATCGCAACCTGGTTACCCGGCGCTGCCACATCGATCGTCAGCCCATTACCCGTTTTGCTGTTCCAGAACCGCGACGAATGACTATGCACCCCATAAGTATCCAGTTTCTTATTAAAAAGATACAACCAGGCCAGGCCCCCATAATCCTGGTAAGCTCCATCCCAGGTAGCCGTATCGCGGAATAGTAACACCGGCAGTGAAGCTTTTTCCGCCATCACCGGTCCGGATAAGTGGCGGTCCATATCGAATTTAATAGCACTATCCGTTACATGGAAAGTCCAGCTCTCCTTGATGGTGAGCTCCCTGTCGCCATATAGGATCCCGGTAATACGGATCGTTTTATCATTGACTGCTACGACAGGATCCGATGAAAGCTGTAACGTTGAATAAGTAGTCTCCTTCGTCCTGATCTGTGAATAGCCCCCGGCCGACCCTTCAATGACGGCCTGTCCGTTTACCACCAGGGATGAAATAGCAGCTTTATGATCGTAATCAAGAGAAATGCTGATCTTTCCATTGCCAAAACCTATCTTTTTACCCTGCGTGTCGTTTTTTATTTTTATCGCCTGTGCTATACAAACACCCGGCATCTCAAAAAAGAAAAGAACAAAGGAAAAGGACAAATGCAGGAGACTCCTTATTAACATATAAATCGTTTTTTTCAGCCAATAAATCGATCTTTCCGGAGCGGCAATCATTTTAAATCGCCCGTACCCCCAAAGGTTAGAATTATATCGTTCAATTGAGGACTTATTCTCCAAACTGCCCCGTTATCCGGCTTCGAAAAAGCCCCTTTTTCAGCTTTAACCCGATACTTCATATTCTCAAAACTACAATCAAGGTTTTTAGTATCGATCGTATCAAACGGTAATTTCACCTTTTCCGCAGTAGTCAGGTCCAAAAACCAGTCAATCACCTTCGGACTCACCAGCTTCATTTTCACCTGCGTCTCACTTAAATCAATTTCAAAAGTTCCGTTGATCGTTCTCAAAGGCCAGGTAATATGCATCGTAGAAGCCCCTGTTTTGATAAACTTCGGATCATCTCCCTCCAAAAGAATCTCTTTGCCGTCCACTACTGCTTTTAATCGCAGACCGGCAAGCTGATTGGGCCTGCTCCATATATATCCGTCAACCACCGGTAAGGTAAAAAAGGTGCACTCATTCGAAGTAGCCGCCTGCGTTTCATACACGGAAGGAAAGTGTTCATCGAACAAGTGAATATCGCGGACCCTCAACGTCCCCTTCTCCCATAAAATATTCATCCGGTAATAGCGGCTGTCAAACCAGATCGTTTTCAGATCACTGCCGTCTATGTCCTTATCGACAGAAAAAGTGGTAGCAGGTGTCACCTTATAGTTCTTCTTAAACCAGCGGCCCGAAGCCTCCAATGTCTCCACCCTGACCATATGTTCATCCCGTAAACGGGCAATTAAAGGCATTTGCAGCTCAAGACCCTTCGCCATGGCATCCCAGGTAAACGAATTCTCCTGCCCTGCCTGCGTGTAATTAAATCCAAGGGACGGATCATCGGCAAAAGATTGAAAAAACCAATTCACCCAGGTGGAATCGCCGCCCCCGAATTTATACACCGGCTCCAGGGTAACAACACCTTGCCTCGTTGTACCCAGCCCATTGTCATACTGCCTCACCGGGTCGCTGCCCAACATTCTGAAAATAGGAACAGGGATCTGGTTCCGCTCGTTTTGAGCAGGCATGTAGGAATTGATCTTACTGGGATAATAAGCCTGGTTCCAATACCCGCCCCATAAAGTATACCCATCCGTACCATATTGATCTTTGCAGTTGGCGGACGCAATAATGTTATACTTCTCATACATATAATTCAGACTATACGCATCGATAAACCAGGAAGCAACCGACCTGGGGTAGTATCCAAAGATCTTCTTAAAATCTGCCATATACACATCGATCAGCTTTTCGCGCTCCTTCGGCGTATAACCCGTAGAAAAACCGATATTGGCCCTCCAGTCCCACGGATATCTGCCCCGCCATTTCAAGCCGGCTTTTTCTACCAGCGGCTGCGGGATCTCCCACCAGGCGCCGATCTCAAAAGAATCCTTCGACAGGCCTTTTAACAATTGCTGATATCTTTGATCCAGCAAGGCGTCATATTGCAATAGAAAAGTTCCGCCAAGCTTGTATTTTTTCATGATGGCTACCTGTTTGACAACCGTCTGGTACAAAACGTCTTCCGTAATAGCAGGATCTCTCGGTTCCAATAAACGAATAAAATTTACGATGTTGACGATCTTAGGCGGTTCTTCAGCAAAAGAGCATAGTGTAAAAAGAAAAAGGAAGCCGGAAGCGAGATATCCTAGAAGTTTCATGCTTTTCTGTTTTTTTAATGATGAATATAATGAATACTCCGCATAGATCGACAGGATTGCTGCGTAATGGATCAAATGCCTGCCAACTAATAATCAGCAGATTCCCATTTACAACTTCAAGCTTCAACATATGTTATTTTTTTACCATAGTCTGCAAAAGTCAGGGAACCTGATCCTCTTTATACTTTTATAAATTCCTCTATATGTGATCGGGAAGTGAAGTCTCCCCAATTTTTACAGATAAGCATTTTCGTTTGAATCTTATCTGTATATTTGTCCACTCAATTTGTAGACTATTCAGCTACCCCCCTATTAAACAGCATCAGCCGCACCTTGTCTTATGATACTTTATACCGGAAAACCAATCTATTGTTTAATGATAAGTATCGTGTCAAGAATGTATGCAGCCAAAAATGACTTATGAGGATTATTCCGACGCCGATTTACAGGAACTGCTTTACCAGGGTGATGAGCAGGCATTTTCACATATATACGACCGCTACTGGGACAAGCTGTTAGCTATCGCTTGTTTTCACCTGAAGGACAAGGAGGCGTCAAAAGAAATTGTTCAGGATGTCTTCCTGAGCCTTTGGAAAAGACGCCATTCAGTAAAACTGCATACGCTTGAAAATTATCTGGCGACGGCCACGAAATATACCCTTTATGCGTTTTTGCTGAAGGAAAAAAGAAGAAGGGAGATCATCGCTCAAATCAGCCTGTCGCAACAGGTTATTTTTGATGTCGACGAAAAAATAGACGCGCGCTTCCTCGCAGATCATATTAACGGCGTACTGGACACATTACCTTCGAAATGCCGGCTCGTATTCACCAGCAGCCGGACCCTGGGCCTTCCCAATGAGACCATCGCAAATGATCTGAATATTTCCATTAAAACGGTGGAAGCGCATATCACAAAAGCGCTTAAAACACTTCGCCTCTCTCTAAAAAACCACCAGCTGCCCCTCCTCCTGCTGGCGATGGTGCAGCTTCTGCCCGGACTTTAAAAAAAAATTAAATAGCAACTAAGGGTTATACCCTTATTACTACACTTATCCAGTAGACTATTCAATTTCTGTTCCGATGGACAAAGATCAGCTATATCGTTATATGGAAAGGGAACTGGAAGGCAGCGCCTCTCCCGAAGAGCTAAATGCACTGCGCGAGTGGTATCAATCGGCCGCAGACAAAGAGGTAGGCTGGGAAGAAACCGATGACAGGTCTTTAGACCAGCTCAAAATGGAGATCTGGAATAATATCAAAGCCGCAGGCAGGCAACAACGACGGTATCCCCTCCTTTTTCTGCGGTGGGCTGCGGTTTTGGCGGGGGTGTTCGCAGGTGCAGCTTATCTATACCAGCATCCATTATCCGGTCGGAATCACAATGGCCTGCTATCGATCAAATGCCCGCCAGGGCAGGTCAAAAGACTGGTTTTGCCCGATGGCACACAGGTTTGGTTGAACGGGAACAGTTCTTTATCATTCGATAGCCTCACCTATGGCAGCACCAGCAGGGATCTATCACTATCCGGGGAGGCTTTCTTCGATGTAACGCACAGTGCCGGTTATCCCTTTACCGTCAGCACCAGGCATATCCACATCCGGGTGCTTGGCACGGCTTTCAATGTGCGGGACAGGCCGGGAGCATCTGAAGCAGCCGCCAGTGTGATCAGGGGAAAGATAGAGCTCCGGCTCAACCAGGAACGGCCCGGCCAGAGCATCCAGATTGCGCCGGGGGAAAAATTTGCGTGGAGAACGAATGAGGCAGCCGGACCCGCAGATTCTATCAAAAAGGAGATCGCCGTCAAAGTGGATAAGATCGTTCCGCTGCACGTAGGGGAACGCCTGTATTTGCCGGATACCGCCTGGAAACAGGGAGAGGTCGTATTTGAGGATCTTGAGCTCAGGAACATTGCCGGGCAGCTGGAACAAAAATATGGACTAAGGATAAAGATCCTTACGCCTTCGGTGGCCGCCTACCGATATACGGGAATAGTGAAGGAAGAGACTATCGGCCAGGTGTTGGAAGGGTTAAGCCTGATAAGACCATTTAAGTATACCCTTTCAGCCGGTAGGGTGGAGATCCGGTAGCCCCTGGCCTTTCCGGACAGTCTGTCAACAACGGAATTAGTAGACATTATAAAATCAAAACGGACTTATGAAGAAAAAACGACTCCGCCGGGAGCCCGGCGTGCCATTGTTAAAAAAGTATTTGTTTATGGGCAAATGGATATGTTTCTTTCTCTTCTGCGCCTGTATCAGCGCATCGGCACATGGGTTTGCACAGCGCAAGGTGAGCATGGAAGCGCATGGAGCTGAATTGAAAAAGGTTTTGGTGCAACTTCAGAAAAATGCGGATATACGGTTTTTGTACAGCGAAAGCCTGCTTTCATCCTCGAGGCCGGTGTCCATAAAGGCTATCGATCGTCCATTTGAAGAAGTGCTGGCTGAAATACTGCAGGGGTCCGACCTTACGTATAAATTCATCAGCGCTAAACTGGTGGCTATCGTCCCGGTCGCCGGGTCGCCCGTCTACCAGCTGAAGATAACCGGGAAGGTGACGAATGAAAATGGCAATGCGCTGGAAGGGGCCTCCATCAGCGAGAAAGGCACTAAAAACGGAACTTTTACCGATAGCAAAGGCTACTTCGAACTCACGGTCAAAGATGCAAACTCGATCATCATCATCAGCGCCATCGGATATGAAGACCGTCAGTTCACCGCCGGCGGACAGCAGCCAATCGATGCCAGGCTGAAGGCGTTGTCCAAAGGGCTGGATTCCCTGGTAGTGGTGGGTTATGGAACACAGAAGAAAAGGAGCGTGACGGGGGCGATCACGTCAGTCAATTCGACGTTCCTGGAAAACCGCCCGCTAACCAGCGCCTCACAGGCCCTGCAGGGAATTACGGGACTTTATGTCAACCAGCCGGGCGGACAGCCGGGCAATGATATGGCGGACATCCGTATCAGAGGTGTTGGAACCTTGAACAACAACGACCCGTTGGTATTGCTCAATGGCATTGAATACGATCTTAAGGATATCAATCCCAACGACATCGAGACCATATCGGTCCTAAAAGATGCGGCAGCCGCATCCATTTACGGAAGCAGGGCCGCCAACGGGGTTATCCTGATCACCACCAAAGAGGGGATGAAAGGAAAGAGTCAGCTGGAATACAATTACTATTACGGGCTTCAGACAGCGACTTACCTGCCGGACGTAGTATCGAATTCCGTCGACTATATGCGGGCCAGGAACGAGGCTTCCGTCAATGAAGGCCAGCCGCTGGTATTCACCGATAATGACATCAGCTCCTATAAGACCGGTAAAAACCCGGATCTCTATCCCAATAACAACTGGTTCAATATCATGTTCAAGACAGCGCCGGTGCAGGAGCACAATGTCCGGTACTCGGGAGGCAATGATAAGAGCACCTATTCCGTTTCCCTCGGCTACTTCGATCAACAGGGCATCCTGGTGGGAACGGGAGCTAAAAAATATTCCTTGAACAGCAATTATAATTTCACTGTTTCCAAAAGACTGAAAGCAGGTATCAACGTGGCCGGCACGTATTGGGTGAGGAACGAGTCGGCTGAAGGGGCGGGTACGCTGGTAGGGGATATTACGAGGGCCTTACCGATACAGGGCGACATTCTTTCGACCGGTCATTACAGCGATCAGCGGTTTATAGTGCCCGGCCATAACGTTTTCAGACATCCCTATGCCAAGGCGATGGAAAGCAGCCTGGAGACCAAAACGCAGCGGGAGCTGGTCAACGCGTTTGCAGAATATACTTTCCCGCTGGGTATTGTTTATAAGGTGAATGCCGCGGTCAACAAATACAATGAATTTTCGTCAAGATTCGTCCCGCAGATCAACCTGTATAATCCCCTGGCCCCCAACCAGGTGAGCAGCATCCTGCGATTCGATAACCCGCCGGTAAGAAGCGCGACGAGACATGATTCCGACGACTTGAATACCAGCTTTTTCCAGACCCTGTCCTGGAATAAGAATTTCGGCGGAGGCCACCGCGTAAATGTATTGGTGGGCCAGAGCCAGGAAACTTTTGACAACAGCGGCTTTGAAGCCTATATCGAAGGGTTCCTGGGAAATGATCTGACGGAACTTAATGCCGGCACCATCAACAAGAACGTGAACGGCACGTCATCCAAGTCAAGATTGATGTCTTATTTCGGAAGGGCCGGGTACAACTACCTCGACAGGTATATCCTCGAGTTCAACTTCCGCTATGATGGCTCTTCCCGTTTTGCCAAAGAAAATCGCTGGGGATTTTTCCCTTCGGTATCGGCGGCCTGGCGGGTAAGCGACGAGCCCTTCTTTAAAGATGTGCTCGGTACTGGTGCCGATCTCAAATTCCGTGCTTCCTGGGGAAAGCTGGGCAACCAGAACCTGCCGTTGTACAGCTATATCAATTCGATCGATATCAGCCAGGGATACAGCTTTAACAATACCCCGGTGGCCGGCGCCGCGGTAACGACTCTTTCCGATCCCGGCATTTCGTGGGAAACGACGACGATCAGCAATATCGGCGCCGACCTGAGCCTTTTCCGTGGTAAACTGACACTGACGGCGGATGTATTCGACAAAAGAACCTCTGACATCCTCGCCCGTATCAACGTACCTGCCCAGGTGGGCGACCTGGCAGGACCGGTGACCAACCTGTATACGATGTCGAATAAAGGAGTCGAGCTCTCTGTCAATTATAATAACACCATCGGCGCGGTGAGATACACTATCGGCGCGGGTATCGCAGCCGTAAGGAATAGAGTGACTTACCTCAATGGCGATGTGCAGTACAGCGGGACCGGGAGCCTGTATGTCATCAAACAAGGATATTCCGTGAATTCTTACTACCTGTACCAGACACAAGGGCTGTTTCAAAGCGCGGACGAAGTAAACCGGTCTCCTTATGAGGGAAACTCGACCGCACCAGGCGATATCAAATACAAGGATATAAATGGCGACAATGTAATCAATAGCGACGACCGTGTCATCAAAGGGAAGACAGTCCCCGACTACACCTATAATTTCAACCTCGGGCTGACGTATAAAGGGTTTAACCTGACCGCTTTCTTCCAGGGAGTGCAGGGCGTCGACATGTATCCGATCAATAACCTTTCCTTTCCCTTGTACAATGGCGCAGGGCTGACCAAAGACCAATACGCCAACAGCTGGACTCCGGAAAGGACGGATGCGAAATATCCAAGACTGGGAGAGCCGAAAAGAGGTAGCGGGCTGAATTACAAGAATTCTACCTTCTGGCTGCGAGACGGCTCTTACCTGCGGCTGAAGAATATCGCCCTCAACTATACCCTGCCGCAAAATCTCACCGATGCGCTGGGAATCGAAAAAATACGATTTTATGTAAACGCCCAGAATTTTCTAACCTTCTCCGGATATAAAGTGACAGACCCGGAGCGTAATGTCATGCAGAACGATATTTCGGAATACCCTTCCGTAAAAACCCTGACGTTTGGCGCTAACATTACTTTTTAATGACTAAAAGATCACCAATGAAACCGATTTATATTGTGCTGTTATGTTTTGCCGGCCTTTCGGCATGCAGCAAGAAATTCCTGGACACCACTCCGACCGATTCTTATAATGAAGCTAATTTCTGGACAGGCCAGGACAATGTCCTTTCTGCCGTCAACGGCATTTATTCGGTTATGCATGGCTTCAGCGATTACAAGCTGTACCTCGATAATGTCACTCCTAACTCCTATAACCAGAGCGGGCAGACACAGCTGGCGCAAGGCAAACAGGATCCGGGTAATGTGGACTGGTTCTCTTCCGTCTGGAACCTCAACTATGAAGGAATTGGCCGGGCAAACAACCTGCTTGCGCACGTCGATGCAGTGGACATGGATGCAGCCGTCAAAAGCCGGGTAAAGGGTGAAGCCTATTTTCTCAGAGCCCTGTTTTACGAGGAACTGGTTAGTTTCTACAGCGGCGTTCCCCTGATCGTCGACGCACCCAATCTAACGGAGCAGGCCAAACTTCCGCGGGACACCAGGGAAGTCGTTGTGGCGCGTATCCTGAAAGACCTGGATAGCGCCGCACTGGTATTGCCCGTCTCTTATACTGCCGCCGACAAAGGGCGTGCCACCAGGGGGGCGGCGCTGGCCTTAAAAACGAGGGTATTGCTTTATGAAAGCCGGTTTGCGGAAGCGGCGGCAGCAGCTACCGAAGTGACGAAGCTGGGGTATAGTCTCTATCCCGACTATCGCCAGTTATTTACCGAGGCGCATGAGAACAACCAGGAAGTGATCTTCGATGTGCAATACTCCTCACCGGACTATGTACATGGGCTCAACCTTGCGCTGGACCTGCAGCTGAACATAGCTCCCCTTCCCGATCTGGTGAACAGCTACCTGATGAAAGACGGTCTGCCTCCTTCCACCTCGCCTCTTTACAATCCTTCCAAACCATATGACAACCGGGATCCCCGGCTTCAGCAAATCTTCGCTATCCCGGGGTACATGTTCAAAGGCGTCATTGTGCCTGCCGCCAAATATTATTCTACCGGCTTTGGTTATAAAAAATATACCACCTATGCCGACAGCGTCACCTATGCGACCGATCTCACCAATTCTGCGCTGAATATTATCCTGCTCCGTTATGCCGACGTGCTGCTCATGTACGCCGAGGCTCAGAACGAAGCCGCCGGCCCTGACGCATCTGTGTACGATGCGCTGAACCAGGTAAGGACCAGGGCAGGCATGCCGGCGATACCGCAGGGCCTCTCACAGGATGACCTGCGCACCGTCATCCGGCAGGAACGCAGGGTCGAACTGGCAGGGGAAGGGCTTTACTACAACGACATCCGCAGGTGGCGGACCGCAGAGACCGTCATGAACCAGCCCGCTTACAACAGCAAGGGCGCCGTCATACAGGTGCGTTCTTTCAACAAGGACAGGGATTATCTGTGGGCGATAGCCACTGTCACTATCGAGCAAAATCCGGCGTTGAAACAGAATCCGGGGTATTAAATAATTTTTTCATCTAAAATCATCGAGCATGTTATCTTCGAAAAGAGCGATCTACCTGTTTACCGCCCTGTTGCTGAATGCCGGGCTGCCGGCGCTGGCTCAGAGGCCCAAAAATGCACCGCCCAATATCGTCTATATCCTGAGCGACGACCTCAACTGGGGCGATACGGGCCCGTTCGGCCAGAAAAAGATCAGTACGCCCAATATAGACCGGATCGCCAGGGAAGGCATCCTGTTCACGCAGGCCTATGCAGGCAATTCGGTATGCGCCCCTTCCCGATCCTGCCTCATGCAGGGAAAACATCCGGGGCATGCCAGGGTGCGCGACAACAGTTACCAATCCTACCGGGAATCTTTACAGCCGGGCGACTTTACCGTGGCGGCGATGCTGCAGCATGCAGGCTATAAAACGGGACTTTTTGGCAAGTGGGGACTCAGCAACTACGACCAGCCCGGTCTTCCCAACGACATGGGCTTCGATGAATTTTTTGGCTACCTGAACCAGCAGCATGCGCATAACTTTTATCCCCAGTACCTCTATCATAACAAGGAAAGAGTGTACTATCCTGAAAATGGCGAGCATTATAAAATGGAAAATTACTCTAGGCCCAATCCTTACGATGCCGATGGTAAAGTGCTTCCTTTGGGAATCAGCGACCCGTCGAAGGCAAAGTATGCGTTCGATGAATATGCGGCAAGGGGGGAGGACTTCATCCGGAACAACAAGGACAAGCCCTTCTTTCTCTACCTGGCTTATACCATTCCGCACGGCATGCTGATCGTTCCGGACCTCGGGGAGTACAAAGACAAGGACTGGGGAATGCAGTACAAACAATGGGCCGCCATGATCACCCGGATGGATACCGAAATAGGCAGGGTGCTTGCGCTGCTGAAAAGCCTGAACCTCGATGAAAATACGCTGATTATTTTTTCGAGCGACAACGGGAATCCTACAGGTCACGACAAAGAATACATCAAGGACAAGTCAACTCCCACGATAAGCCAGTTCTTCAATGCCGCTTCCCCCACCAGGGGTCGGAAAGGGGACGGATATGACGGCGCATTTCACATACCTGCATTGGCGAGGTGGACCAATCATATCAAACCCGGTGCCGTTAGTGATCTGCCCTGGGCGTTCTGGGATTTTCTTCCGACGGCCGCCGATATAGCGGGTGTAAAGCCACCGACGGATATCGATGGTATCTCGATCTTACCCACTTTGCTCAATAAGGGTACGCAGAAAAAACATGAATTCCTTTACTGGGAATTTGAAGGGAACCAATCGGTCCGATATGGCAAATGGTATGGCAGGCGCGTGAATGGAGGTGAGGTGGAGCTCTATGACCTGGTTGCGGATCCTCAACAATCGAAGGACGAGAGCGCGGCCAATCCTACCGTTGCAGCGCATATCAAGGAGATAATGATCAGAGAGCATACTCCCAGCGATGTCTGGCCCAGTCCGGGGGAATCAAAGGAAGCATTTGCAAAAAGGCTGAAAGAGCAGGGCGTTCCGGAACGTGAAAATAATTTAAGCAAATACTGAGCGGCTTTTACACCGCCTGCGGCCCGGGTTCCGGGCAAAAAAAGCATTCTGTATTCAGGATGCTTTTTTTGCCCGGAACATATTATTTTTGGGCCAACCGTAAGCCCCTTATTATTACCTTCGTCTGAATTTTTGACACTCAACCCATCATACGAGGAAAAAGAGCTGCTTGGCCGCATAGCGGCCGGAGATAAGAATGCCTTCAAAGAATTATACCGGTATTATTTAAATGATGCCTATTCCCTGGCCCTCACTTTTCTGCATGTCCCCCAGGCCGCGGAAGACATCGTACAGGAACTTTTTATCAAGCTCTGGCTCAAAAAAGAGCAGCTTCCCTCCATCGAACATTTTAAAGCTTACCTCCTGGTAAGCCTTCGGAACATGCTGATCAATGAGCTGGGAAAAATGAAAAACAGATCTGCCTATGAGCAGCAAAGCCACCTGCTGATCTATTCTCCCCCCACCCCGGAAGACTAAGCGGAAGCAGCTAACCTCCGCTCACTGGTAGCACAGGCATTAGGTCAATTATCTCCGCAGCAACAGACTATCTACCGTTTGAGCAGAGAGCAGGGCATGGACATCTCCGGAATTTCACAGGAATTGCAGCTGGCCCCCAAAACGATTTCCAACATACTCTCCCGGGTATTGAGCCATCTGCGCAGCTATCTGCATGAATATGGCTACCTCGTCGGGTGGATCACCCTTATTCATTACCCGCTGTTGACCCATTTTACCATTCTTTAAAAAAAAGAGCATTTTGCCGGGAAGTTTTCTTTTGGCAGCTGTCTATTATAACAGAGTTTCTGACCACTTCCTATGTTTACACCTGTCACAACACAATTATGAAAAGACCTTTTAGCGAGCTTTTGTCGGATTATTTAAATGGTACGCTGCCCGCCGCCGAATTGGAGGAATTCTTCTCGTTAGTGCCTGCCAACAGGGATTTGCTGGCCGATGCAATCGACGGGAAGGCCGCAATGGATCAGCCCCTTCCTGAAAATAAAGACAGGACGGAAAGGATGCTGTTACAGCTGGAAGCCGTATTGGATAAAATGGACGAACCGGCCAGTGAAAGAGCTGAGGTTCCCCGTATCCCCTTCCTTCGCCGCTGGGGCTGGGTGGCCGCCGCTTCCGTACTTATGCTGGCAGCAGCAGCTTATTTCCTGATCGCTTCTAATAAAAAAAACCAGTCCTCCGCTGCCCTGGCGGCAAAAACCGCAGATATAGTTCCGGGACATAAAGGCGCTATTCTCACCCTGTCCAATGGTACACAAGTGCTGCTGGATAGCCTGGACAACGGCATTATCGCACACCAGACCGGGGCGAAAGTGCTGCTGCAGAACGGCCGGCTCGCCTACGATCCCACCGGGGAAAAGACAGCCGAAATGGTGTATAACACCATGACCACACCCAGGGGCAGGCAGTTCCAGCTTACGCTGCCCGATGGCACGAAAGTATGGCTCAATGCGGCAAGCTCCATCCGCTATCCCACCGCATTTTCTGACACGGAAAGGAAAGTGGAGATCACCGGGGAAGCCTATTTCGAGGTAGCGAAAAATAGTAAAATGCCTTTCCGAGTAAATGTCAATAACCGGGCGGAAATTGAAGTATTAGGAACAAATTTTAATGTCAACGCGTATGAAAATGAAACGACACTGAATACCACCTTGCTGCAAGGCAGCATCCGGGTATTGGCCGGAAATCAACTGGCCGGAAGACAGTCGCCCGAAAGTCAATTGCCCAAAAGTCAATTCCCCGGAAATCAATTCCCCGGAAATCAGGAACAGCAACAGGCCGGTCAGAAGACAGGCCCCGGAAAGGAAAAGGAAGTAGTAGTGTTGAAACCCGGACAGCAGGCGCAGATCAGGAACGCCATCACCGTCGTGGACAACAAAGACCTGGACAAAATAATGGCCTGGAAGAACGGCGCGTTCGATTTTGAAGACCTCCCCCTGGAAGAAGCCATGCGCCAGCTGGAAAGATGGTATGATATTAAAGTAGTGTATAAGAATGGATTGCCCGACGTTCGTTTTGGAGGAAAAATTGGCAGGGATGTGCGTTTAGAAGACCTGCTGCAAATGCTCGCAGGTACAAAGCTTAAATTCCGCATGGAAAAAGGCCGGGAGCTGCTGATCTTGAAATAATAAAAAATACCCTTATCAATTATGGAAGATAAATGAGCGGCCTCCCCAAAGGCTGCCTGGATAACTTTTGCCTGTTATGAAAATCAAAAAACCGCCACGCCTGGCAGCGTGACGGAGTAAAATTTAGCTGATCGTAAACGGTCTGACGAACCATTTTTATTAACAACCAAATCGACTGCAATTTATGCAAAAAACTGCTAATTGGTCCGGGCTCCTCATGCCCCTGTTTTCTCACAATCCATCAGGGTACCGGACGCTAACCAAAACAATGCTGGTTATGAGACTAATCGCTTTATTACCGACCGTCGTCTTCCTGAACGTCCATGCCGCAGGCATGGCGCAATCCGTCACCTTCTCCGGCGAGAAAGTGCCGCTGAAAAAAGTATTTTCCGCCGTCGAAAAACAAACCGGCTATTTCGTATTTTATGACGCGGAACTCCTGAACACCACCACCCCCGTTTCCCTCAACGTATCCGGGATGCCCTTACAGAACTTCCTGGACATTATCGTTAAGAACCGGCCTTTTACCTACCGGATCGCCAACAAGACCATCTTCTTTATCTGGAAAGAACCCCTTGCATTGCCCGCTATACCCGCCGCCCCTGTCGAACAACCGGCTTTTACGCTCATTACCGGTACCGTGCGCGGCGTTGACGGCAAGCCCCTCTCCGGAGTGAGCGTGATGATAAAGAAAACGAAAAAAGGAACCACCACCGCAAAAGACGGCACCTTTAAAATTGATGCCAGCCCGGGAGACATCCTGGTCATTAGCTCCATAGGTTTTCTCTCCAGGGAGATCACCATCGACAAGACGACATCCCTTGGAGACATCCGGTTGAAAAATTTCGTGGGAGAGCTGGATCAATCAGTCGTCATCGGTTACGGCACCACCTCCCGCCGTCTGAATACCGGCAGTGTCACCACCGTTACAGCGGAAGATCTCGAAAAACAACCCGTCCTCAACCCCCTGCTGGCTCTACGCGGCCTGGTCCCCGGCCTTGTCGTCACCCCCTCGGGAGGTTATGCGAGCAGCCCGGTAAAGCTCCTCGTAAGAGGCAGGAACAACATCAATACGACGGTAAGCTCCGATCCCCTGATCCTGATCGATGGTATGCCCATTACCACCCTCAACCTGGACGGAACCGACCAGACCAATGGCGCCAATATCATGCCCACCATCGCCAGATTCCAGGCCTTAACACCCACAGGCGGCGAAAGTCCCCTGTTTGGACTAAATCCCAAAGATATCGAGAGCATTTCCGTTTTAAAAGATGCAGACGCCACGGCCATTTATGGCTCCCGGGGCGCCAATGGCGTCATCCTGATCACTACCAAAAAAGCCAAAGCCCACGCTACGGAATTTAATATCAACGTGTCGCAGGGGATCAGCAAAGTAACACGTCACTACCAGATGATGAACACCACCCAGTATGTCGCCATGCGTAGAGAGGCCCTTAAAAATGACGGCATACCCTATACCGCGGCAAATGCACCGGATGTGCTGTTATGGGATACCACCCGTAATACGGACTGGCAAAAAGCATTATGGGGAGGAACAGGTAAAGTGACCAATGTAACAGCCGGCTTATCCGGCGGTAGTAACAATACCAGCTTTCGCTTAAACGGAAATTTTGCCCGCCAGACTGAGATCCTGACGATCTCCGGAGGCAGCACCGCAGGCAATCTGGCGTTTAGCCTGGACCACCATACAGCAGACCAGAAGTTTTTGGCCGATTTCTCTTCCGTTTATACCCATGGCTCTACACAGGAAGTCAATCAAAATGGATTGGCAGCTACCCTGCCTCCAAACGCTCCGCCTATCTACAATTCCAACGGAGCGCTGAATTATTCAGAATGGGACGCCAGCGCCTTTAACCTCTTTGGCTCATTCCCCTTTGGCTCATTGCTTCAGACCTCCAAATCCAGTACCAACACCATCAATAGCAACCTGTCCCTGAACTATAGACCGTTCAAAGGACTTGAGCTAAAGGCCAGCATCGGGTACAGGACCACGGTAAATAACTCCCAGGCATTAAACCCCATCATTGCACAGGATCCGATAAACAAACCCACAGGCTCCGCGCTCTTTACCACCGTTAGTTCCGGTGGCTGGATCTTCGAGCCGCAGCTCAACTATACCAACCCCGCGATCGGCCCGGGTAAATTCAGCTTTCTATTGGGAGCATCCGTACAATCCAGCGATTCCCGCTATAATGTAGAGAATGGCACCGGTTATACCAATGACATATTGCTCCGATCTATTCTCAACGCCCCTGTGCAGTCTGCCTACGATGCCTACGGACAGTATAAATATTCCGGCGTCTTTGCAAGATTGAACTATGACATCGCTAATAAATATATCCTGAACCTGAATGGCCGGCGGGATGGATCCTCCCGGTTCGGACCAGGTTTCCAATTCGGGAACTTCGGCTCCATAGCCGGCGCCTGGGTGGCTTCCGAAGAAAAATGGCTGCGGCCTGTCCTCCCGGCTTTTATCAGCTTCTTAAAATTCAGAGCCAGCTATGGCATTACAGGCAGTGACGGCGTACCCGAATATCAATACCTTTCCCAATGGGTATCAGGATCCGGAAATAGCCTGATCCCGTCATATAATGGCGTGTCGCGCCCGGTGACCAGCCTGCACGCGGTCAACCAATATTTCCACTGGCAGGCAAATAAACAGCTGACCGAAGCCATAGAAATGGACTTCCTGCCCGATAGCCGTATGACCCTGACAGTCGAACATTATCGCAATCGCTGCAGCAACCAATTATTACAATATCCCACTGCCAGCTTCACCGGCTTCAACCAGGTAACAGCTAACTGGCCCGCAACAGTGCAGAACAGCGGTTATGAGATCTCTCTAATAGCCAATATCCTGCGGTCAAAATCCTTTAAATGGATAGTAACCGGCAATATCTCTTTCAATACCAATATGCTGCAGAAATATGATGGTCTTGCAAGCTCCCCCTACTTCAACAGACTGCTCGTCGGGAAATCTTTGAACGCGCAATACCTGTATCACTATCTTGGCGTAGACCCCCTGACCGGTCAATATAGCTTCCAGGACTATAATCACGATGGGGTCATAACGCCAACAGGCAACAACTACGCCCCCCTGTCAAAAAATGTGGATAACAACCATGTCGTGAACCTCAACCCCAAATACACGGGCGGTTTTACTACACAGTTCCTTTATAAAGGGCTGGGACTCGCGATGCTGTTCGACTACTCCAAACAGATCGGGAAAAATGCTTTTGCTTCAGGCACCACCGCAGGGGCCCTTCTGCAGAACCAGCCCGCTGAGCTGGTTAATAACCACTGGCAGCGGCCAGGGGATAATACCAAATACATGCAGTATACCACCGGTACGAACACAACAATAACTAACATTGGCCTCTTCGGCGCTTCCGATGGAATATATACGGATGCCTCCTTCATACGGCTCTCCAACCTTTCCTTTTCTTACAACCTGCCGGAAAAGACCGCAAAAAAAATGGGCATGCGTGGATGTAACATCTATATAAATGCGCAAAATGTATACGTATTTACAAAATACAAAGGCACCGATCCGGAGCTGCAATCATTTAATATCATGCCCCAGGCTAAAATATTTACTGGCGGTATTTCCTTAAACTTCTAAAGCCAACAGGTCTTAAACTTCTAAAGTCAACAGGTATGAACAATAAAATATGCTCAATAATACTTTCAATACCCATACTCCTGCTACAGACAGGCTGTAAAAAGCTCGTCACCCTCGATCCCCCTATAAGCTCCATTACTACCGCGGAGGTGTTCAGTACGGACGTACAGGCTACCTCTGCCATGGCCGGCGTATATACGACGATGCTCAATGGGACGACGAATGCCAGTAATAGCGCCTACACCAGTTTTGCCTCCGGTTTGTCCACTTTAACAGGTGGCTTTTCTTCAGATGAGCTGGTTGTTTATGGCGGGACCACCGTTTATATTACGAATCAGTTAACAGCGCTCACATCCTTTTATGGTACCAGCTTATGGAATTCAGCCTATAAGGCCATCTATAACTCCAATGCGGTGATAGAAGGGATAGCTGCCTCAACTTCCGGCAACCTGCACGACAGCGTAAGGGTGGAGCTCACGGCGGAAGCAAAATTTGTCCGCGCATTCAGCTACCTCTACCTGGTCAGCAATTTTGGGGATGTGCCAATGGTGCTCACCATTGATTTTAACAAAACCCAAAATTTGGCCCGAAGCCCGCAACAGGACGTGTACAAGCAGATCATCCAGGATCTGAAAGATGCCCAGACCGTTCTGCCGGCGGATTATTCCTATGGGAATGGAGAACGTGTCGTCCCCAATAAATGGGCGGCCACTGCCCTGCTGGCCAGAGTATACCTCTATTCAGGCGACAATGCCAATGCCGCCGCCCAGGCCAGCGCCGTCATCAGCAACACCGCCCAATACAGTTTGGTGACTGATCCGAATAAGGTATTCCTGAAGAACAGCACGGAAGCCATCTGGCAATTGCAGCAGTACACTTTATTCGCTGCCTTAGGCATAGCTACTCCCGAAGGGATCCAGTTTATTCCCTCTTCCACCAACCCTCATACGGGCACCATTCCCCAGTACATCACCCCATCCCTGTTAAGCAGCTTTGAACCGGGCGATTTACGCAGGCAGGCCTGGATGGACAGTACGAACAACAGCCAATACACCGCCAGCAACGGAATTTATTACTACCCTTTAAAATACAAAACAGGTTCCTACAACAGGAATACCAGCACCGTACCCACCGAATACTATATGGTCTTACGCCTGGCAGAACAGTATCTGATAAGGGCAGAAGCGGAAATGAATGGTGCAAATGGCGGCGCCGCAGCGGCGATAG
Source organism: Chitinophagales bacterium (assembly GCA_015655015.1). Lineage (GTDB taxonomy): Bacteria > Bacteroidota > Bacteroidia > Chitinophagales > Chitinophagaceae > Puia. The sequence goes on from JAATFV010000204.1 coordinate 32,956, forward strand.
CCGATCTGAACACCATCCGCAACAGGGCAGGACTGACTCCCTTGCCCACTACCCTGACCTCCACACAATTGCTGGCGGCATTAGCGCACGAAAGGCAGGATGAGCTCTTCTGCGAATGGGGCCATCGCTGGTTCGACCTGAGAAGATTGGGGCTGGCCCATGACGTACTCTCCAATATAACTTACAAACAACCCTGGGCCGGCGACTATCAGTTCCTGTATCCGATTCCGACAACAGAGATCAGCAATGATCGCTTTTTAACGCAAAATGAAGGATACTAATTAACCATAAAAATATTTAACAATGAATTGGATCAATCCATCAGCACACCGCCTTTTTTCCCGAGCCTTTACCATCGGGGCGGTTTTAGTCATCACACTAGCCGTTCTCTCCGGTTCCTGCTCCAAAACAGCTGCCCCCCCCGGCTCAGCCTCCCTGATCCTCGTTAATGCAACAGTGGGCGCCGATACGTTGGTCACCAATTTTAATGGTGGAGGACAGCCCCTCAATTACTACAGGAATGCTTACCAGCTTTATTATGGAAAATATAAAGTCACCGACGAGATGAACTATTACAGCGGCGCACAACCCCTGGCATTGTATAAATATCGCGATACGTTGGATCACTCCACACCGCTGTTCAATTTGACCCTGCATCTTCCGGTCAGCAGCATGTTTACCCTGTTCCTCACCGGAACCGTCACCAACCCCGATACCCTGCTCGTCAACGAAAACCCTCCCACCTACCCGGCCTCGGACAGCGTTGCAGGTATACGGTTTGTCAACCTTTCACCCGGCAGCGCCCCCATCAGCATCAATATCAAAGGGCAACCCTCCGGCAGTGAATACAGCAGCCTGCCCTATAAAAGTATTACGGCATTCAAGGCCTACCCGGCAACCAAGGCATTAGGAAGTTATATCTTCGAGATCAGGGATGCCGCCAAAGACTCGGTGCTCACTACCTTTACGGCAAGCGGCCTCGCCACTGCGGGCGCCAGTTATGCCACCAATAACTGGCTTTATAAGACCAGCACCATAGCATTCATAGGCCTGCCCGGCGGCGCCGGCGCCAGCATACAGAAAACTTACAAGATCAACACTTTTTAATAAACCCATTTTCCAATTTATTGATCACACACAGCAACTATGAGCATTATTCTAAAAACCGAAGGTCTGTCGCACCGGTACAGCAACTCCTCCTGGGCCATACGCGACATCAACCTTGAAATAGAGCACCGCGGTATAGTAGGCTTGCTCGGCACCAATGGTGCCGGCAAGTCTACCACCATGAACATCATATGCGGCGCCCTCAATCAGACGGAAGGCAAAGTGTTTATCAATGGTATCGATCTGAGGAAAAATCCCGAATCGGCAAAAAAAGAAATTGGTTTTCTGCCCCAGAACCCGCCCCTCTATCCGGACCTCACCATCGACGAATACCTCACCTATACCGCAGAGCTCCGGCTGATAGAAGAAAGTAAAATAAAAGAGGCGCTGGAAGAAGTAAAAGAACGTTGCAGCATCGCACATCTCAGCACCCGGCTGATCAGTAATCTGTCGGGGGGATATCGGCAACGCGTAGGCATCGCACAGGCCATCATCCATAAGCCAAAGCTGGTGGTATTCGACGAGCCCACCAATGGCCTCGACCCCAACCAGCTCATTGAAGTAAGGAAATTGATCAAAGAAATAGCCCTTGACCATGCCGTGCTCTTATCCTCTCACATCCTGTCGGAAATACAGCTGCTCTGTAAAGAGATCATCATGATCGAAGGAGGAAGAGTCGTATTCTCTGATACGATGGATGCCTTCAACAATTATATGCAGCCCCACAGCGTCCTGATGAGGACGGAAAATCCGCCGACAGAAGTCGAGCTGCTGAAAATACCCGGTGTCGCCAAAGTAGAGTTCCTGACCGAACGACAGCTGCGCATCTATTTTGACGGAGACCAGGGGATCACCGAAAGACTGGCAGCGGCCAGCACGCAGCATGGATGGCGCCTCCGGGAGATCAGCTTTGATAAAGGCCTGCTCGATGATACGTTTAGACAGTTATCTACTCAACCAATCCAATAAATAATCATACGTGAAAATAATATTCAAAATAGCGAAAACAGAGCTTCGTAACCTGTTCTATTCTCCGGTAGCCTGGTTTTTAGCAGTCGCATTCCTCGTCCAATGTTCGATATTTTATACGTACGCACTTTATCCTTATGCCAAATGGCAGGAGATCAACATGAATGGGAACGCCAAATGGAAGGATTTCGGCACCACCCTTACACAGATTATTTTTTTGGATCCCAGCGGCATATTTAACAACGTATTGCAAAACCTGTACCTGTTCATTCCCTTGCTCACCATGGGGCTGATCAGCCGGGAAACCAACAATGGCACCATCAAGCTGCTTTACTCTTCGCCCGTTAAAGTACGGCAGATCGTGATGGGGAAATACCTGGCCATCATGCTCTATAACCTGCTCCTGGTTTTAATGGTAGGCATCTTCATGGTAACCGCCGCCTTTAATATCCGTTCGCTCGACTACGGCCTGCTCTTATCCGCCGTTTTAGGGTTTTACCTCCTGGTATGCGCCTATACAGCGATCGGCATGTTTATGTCCAGCCTTACCACCTACCAGATCGTCTCCGCCATCGGCAGCTTTATCACCATTTTTATTTTGAGCCGTATTGGCGCCCTTTGGCAGAAATATGACTTTGTAAGAGACCTTACCTATTTCCTTTCTATCTCCGGACGAACCGGAAAAATGCTGCAAGGGCTGATCACTACCAAAGATGTCCTGTATTTTGTCGTGATCGTTTACATTTTCCTGGGTTTTACCCTGATCAAGCTGAGAAGCGGCCGGGAGTCCATACCCTGGTTCGTGAAGGCTGCCCGGTACCTGGCCGTATTTGTTTCCGCATTGGTGATCGGTTATATAAGTTCACGCCCGACCCTGACCGGCTATTGGGATACTACAGCCCGCCAGATCAATACGATCCATCCGAATACACAGAAGATCGTAAAGGAATTGGGCAAAGATCCGCTGGAGATCACCCTCTATACGAACCTGCTGGGACCCGGCCTTAAAAGAGCGCTTCCTGAACAACGGAACAATTATCTGTCATCTGTCTGGGAACGTTATGTACGGTTCAAACCGGATATTCAATTCAAATATGTCTATTACTACGATGTAAAAAAAGGGGACAGCACCTACTACAAGGCATTTAAGCATAAGACCCTCAAACAGATAGCCGAACGGATGGCGGATGGTAATGAAGTCAGCATGTCCCTGTTCCTGACACCGGAAGAAATGCGTAAATCCATCGACCTCAATCCGGAAAACCAACGGGTGGTGATGCAATTGAAATATAAAGGACGTACTACCTTTCTACGGACTTTTGACGATCCCCCCTTCTGGCCGGATGAAATGCTCGTAGCCGCAGCATTCAAGCGGTTGGTGCAGGATACCCTGCCAAAAGTGTATTTTTTGACGGGCAACCTGGAACGTAGCATTTATAAAAGCGGCGAGCGGGAATTCCGGCTTCATACCCTTGAAAAAGGATTTCGCAGGTCTCTGCTCAATATTGGAATGGATGCGGATACCATTTCACTGGACACGCAGGATGTTCCGGGAGATGCTACCGCCCTGGTGCTGGCCGATCCTAAAACCACACTGAGTGATACGACCACCGCCAAACTCAGGCAATATATCGCCTCCGGTGGCAATATGATGATCTTCGGCGAACCGGGCAAACAACAGATGCTCAATCCCGTGCTGCAGCAATTGGGAGTCCAGATGATGCCCGGCAGCATAGTAGAGCCTACGCATGAAGAAATGCCCCAGATGGTAAGGCCTTATATAACGGCAGCAGCCACCGATCTGGCCGATGACTTCATGCTGCTGGGCTTAAAAGCATCGCTGCGGGAAAAAAATGATGACACCCTGAAAGAACTGATGCCGGGCGTAACGGCAATCTCTTATGACCTGAACAGCGCCTTTACGGTCCGGCCTTTGCTGATGACGATCGGACAGCGGACCTGGCTGAAGCAGGGTAGCTTCGTGACCGACTCCGCGGAAATAGTGTACAATCCCCAGGAAGGTGACGTGAAAGGTTCGTTCCCTACAGCCGTTCAGCTGACCAGGCAGATAAATAACAGGGAGCAACGCATCATAGTGGCCAGCGATGCGGATTTTATGAGCAATACCAGGAGCGGAGGCGGTTTTTTGGGTGTTGCCCTCTATAGCTGGCTCGATTATAATAAATACCCCATCTATACCCCGGGACAAAAACCAAAGGACAGCAAACTGTTGATCTCTTCCCGGACAGCAAATGTTTTGATAGTAGCCTATGTCTGGATCCTTCCGGCCCTCCTGCTGACCCTGGGAGCTGTAATATTGATCCGGCGCAAAAGAAAATAGGATTGCATAGTATGTATCATACGTAAAAGAAAATAAGAACAGACAATGTACCTAGCCACAGACGAACAGACAGTAACAGACCTTGGAATATTTGGCCAACGCAATGGCAGCGGCATATATGACATTTACAACCATACCCATACAAGAGGCGGGGAAGCCATATTGAAAGAGCTCTTCCTTCACCCCCTATCAGACAGAGAAGCGATCAACCGGCGAAGCGGTATTATTGAGCATTTTGCCTCGCTGCATCTCGCCTTCCCTTTCGATGCCGCGCTATTTGACATGGCAGAGAAATATCTGATCCATGCGGAAGAACAGTCCAAAAATAATTCGCAGCAGAGCGTCCTCGGTGAAAAGGAAATCCAGCATGGCGTAACGGCTGTAATAGAGCTCATACAACGGATTCAGCACTTTATCGAAACAAAAGAAGCCGCCGGGATCGCCCCTTATGAAAAGGAAAGAAAAGCCATTTCCTTACTGCTGGCGGATCCTGCCTTTGAACCCGCACTAAAAGAAAAACTGAAAGGAAAACTTTCCTATACGGCAGTAGCTGCCTACGATGCTCTTTTCAGGCTGCGGGAATACCATAAAATAAAAGAATTGCTGCAGTTTATCTATCACCTGGATGTGTATCTCTCTGTGGCAAAGCTGGCCAGTGAGCGGAAATTTATTTTCCCCCGGGCCCTGGAAAAAGGACAATATGCACTAAAGCTGGAAGGCGTTTATCATCCCGAACTAAAGGATCCCGTGAGCAATGATCTTTTTATGAACCCTCATAAAAACGTACTCTTTTTAACAGGGGCGAATATGGCAGGAAAATCAACTTTTTTACGCTCGGTAAGCACAGCGGTCTATATAGCACATATAGGCTTTCCAGTAGCGGCCAGATCAATGCAGTTCTCCGTAATGGACGGCATTTATACCACCATTAATCTCCCGGATAACCTGGGGATCGGCGCCAGCCATTTTTACAGTGAAGTGCTGCGGGTAAAAAAAGTGGCAACCGAGCTACATCAGGGCAAATCCCTGTTTATTGTTTTTGACGAACTGTTCCGCGGCACCAATGTAAAAGATGCACATGAGGCCACAGTAGCAGTCACCGATGCCTTCGCAAAGAACAAAAGAAGCCTGTTCATTATTTCCTCACACATCGTGGAGGCAGGAGAAGAATTAAAGCAGGAGCCCTCTATCGGGTTTCAATACCTTCCCACCCGCATGAACGGCCATGTACCTGAATACACCTATAAATTGGAAACAGGCATTACAGATGACCGGCATGGTATGATCATCATCCGCAACGAGGGAATATTGGATATCCTGAAAAATGGACGCAGGAAAAAGACTGCGTTGAGCTAAAACAGCATAAGTACGACGTCGCATTAAACATAAAGATCGTCTGATGTAAAGAGATCACCCGAAACATAGAGATCTCCCGATACAAAGAGATCTCCTGATACAAAGAGATCACCCGAAACAAAGAGACCGCCTGAAACAAAGAGACCGCCTGAAACATAGAAACACAAATTTTGATTGTAAAAAATTATGAGCTTTAATATAGATAAACAGACACTGGAGGAGCTCAACCTCCTCGGCAAATTCCGGCATGGCTCGGTATACGGGCTATTCAATAAAGTAAAAACGATTGGCGGCGAACGGTTATTGAACCATATGTTCAGCCATCCTTTGGAAGAAGTTTCCGCTATCAACCAACGCAGCAGCATCTTCCGGTATTTTCAGGTAGCAAAGCTGGAATTCCCTTTTGATATCCAGCAGATCGGCTTAATGCGCGATTACCTGGATGCAGAGACCGGAAAGAGCGCCTTATTCACCCTGGCTGATATCCTGGTAAAAAAAGGACTTTCTGTTTTAACCCGCGACGAACGGTATAAAAAGATCATTCAGGGCCTGCAGGCTACCATCGTCACCCTGAACAGATGTTATGCGTTCATAGAATCGATTAAATTGATGGCCGGCCCCTATGCCGCACGTACCAATGCCATAAAGGAAATATTATCCGATAAAAAGCTGGAAAAGCTGCGGAATATAGATATCTACAAAGCTTTGCCTGTACAGGCATTAGCCTTTTATGATCATCTGTTAAAAAACAGCCTTCACAAAGAGATGAAAGAAATAGTAGCTTTTATCTACGAATTGGATGTCAATATCACGGTGAGTAATGTAGCCCGCACCAAAGGATTTACCTATGCGCAGGCATTGCCCCGGGAGGATAATATTTTATCCGCCACAGGCCTCTACCATCCCTGCATTGATGGAGCCGTAGGCAATTCCATATCGCTGAACAAGGACAGCAATGTATTGTTCCTGACCGGTGCGAATATGGCCGGCAAATCTACCCTGATGAAATCCGTGGGCATCGGCCTCTATCTCGCACACATGGGATTCCCCATAGCAGCAACAAAAATGGAATTCTCCGTAAGGGAAGGACTCTACTCCTCCATCAACGTAGCCGATAATATCAACCTGGGCTATAGCCATTTCTATGCTGAAGTAGTTCGGGTAAAACAAGCTGCAGAGGCCGCCGCCAGCGGCAAAAAACTATTGCTCATGTTCGACGAGCTCTTCAAGGGCACCAACGTAAAAGACGCTTATGACGGCACCCTGGCAGTTACGGATGCCTTTGCCGCCTACGATGACTGCCTCTTTATCGTGTCCACACATATTATCGAGGTCGGCGAAGCATTGAAGAACAACGCCAACATTCAGTTCGTCTATATGCCTACGATTATGGACGGTGTTCACCCCCGTTATACCTACCAGCTCCGGCAAGGCATTACAGAAGACCGGCAGGGAATGATGATTATACGAAATGAAGGGATCATGGAACTGCTGAAAAATATATAAATACAGTAAAATATCACAAAACGCCCCTGATTTGGCACGCCCCCGGCAATACCCATAAAAGAGCCGGCGCAATTTCGAAAATTGCACCATTTGTAGTATTTTCGCCGGCAGTAATTTCTTTTCTTAACATTGCACATCTGATCAAAAAGACATATTAATGTAAGATATAATTTCTTTTAGAAAAATAAAGAGAGCCGGTACGGAAGGCTCTTGTTATTTTTTACGCTCTAAAAAAAGAAATTATGCTTACGCTTCAAGGTGTCACTTATATACATCCCAACAGAGATTTATTGTTTGCTGATATAAATCTCGTCATCAACAGGCAGGATAAGATCACATTAATAGGCAACAACGGGGCAGGAAAATCTACCCTCCTGAAGATCTTAGCCGGGGATCTGCCCCCTTCAGGTGGATTGGTAAAAGCTGATCACAAGCCTTATTATGTGCCGCAGCTCTTTGACCAGTTCAATGATCAGGACATTGCTCAGGTCCTTCAGATCGGGAATAAGCTGACAGCATTAAAAGAAATTTTAGATGGTAAAGTAACGGACGCAAATCTGACCTTGCTTGATGAGGATTGGACGATTGAAGAACGGTGCAAAGAAGCTTTCGCATTTTGGAAGCTCGATGGATTGGATTTGACACAGAAAATGGGAACACTGAGCGGCGGACAAAAAACAAGCGTTTTCTTGGCAGGAATCACTATCCACAGGCCCGAAATAGTTTTATTGGATGAACCGAGCAACCATTTGGATACACTCCATAGAATCATTCTTTATGAATACATAAGGTCCACTACAAATACGTTAGTAGTGGTTAGCCATGACAGAACTTTATTGAACCTTCTTGATACCGTCTATGAGCTCAGTCAGCGCGGTATAACTGCCTATGGCGGTAATTATAGCTTCTATGCAGAACAGAAACTGATTGAGAACGATGCCTTGAACCAGGATCTGAAGAGCAGGGAAAAAGCGCTCCGAAAAGCGAAAGAAACAGAAAGGCAATCATTGGAACGGCAGCAAAAACGGGATGCCCGCGGAAAGAAAAAACAGGAAAAGGCAGGGCTTCCCACCATTTCCATGAATACATTCAGGAACAATGCGGAGAAAAGTACTTCACGTATAAAAGGTGCTCATGCTGAAAAAGTGGACGCTATTTCACAGGAGCTGGATCATTTGCGCAAAGATATACCCGAAATGGACAAAATGAAGGTGGATCTCGACAATTCTGCCCTTCATAAAGGGAAGATCCTGATCACTGCAAAAGACCTCAATTTTGGATACGATAATCGGCTGCTTTGGAAACAGCCCCTGAATTTTCAAATCACAAGTGGCGAACGGATGGCAGTTAAAGGACCAAACGGCTCCGGCAAGACAACGTTACTAAAAATGATCCTGGGGGAGCTTCCACCCCGATCGGGAACCATTGACAGGACTGGCGTCAAAGCCATTTTCATTGACCAGGATTATTCATTGATCGACAATACGCTCAATGTTTACGAACAGGCGTTACAGGCTGATTCCGGTATATTGGAGGAGCACGAAATAAAAGTCCGGTTAAACCGTTTTTTATTTACAAAAGCATACTGGGACAAACCCTGTAAGGCGCTTAGCGGCGGAGAGAAAATGCGATTGATGCTGTGCTCCCTGACGATACGCAACCAGGCTCCGGATATGATCATATTGGATGAACCGACCAACAATCTGGACATTCAAAACGTAGAAATTTTGACGGCAGCGATCAATGAATATCAGGGAACACTCCTGGTTGTTTCCCATGATGAGTATTTCTTGAAACAGATTGGCGTAGAACATTCAATTGATATGATATAACAGCCATTTTATATCATATCCCACTTTTTGCGTTCAGGCAGTCTTTTTTTTGGCTTTAGCTTATTATCTTTACCCCAATCTTAAACCCTTTATATGCGACCAGTCCATTTGTATCTTATTATTTTGCCGTTCACCGTACTATCCTGTGTCAGCACCGGAAAATACAAAGCTGCGCAAAAAGAGACCGACAAGTATGATTCGCTGTATACCTGGTCGATGCGTACCCTTAAGGCCTCCCAGGACAACAACAAGGAACTGGCTAAACAAAAGGCGACGATGCTGCAACAGGTGAAGGAAATGGACTTCGAGCTGACGGCTACAAAAGAAAACAATACCCTGTTGAGAAAACAATTGCACAGCCTCTCCGCCCTCAGCAGTGCGCAGGCAGAAAGCATAAAGAAATCGATGGACAATATTGGCGTCAGGGACATGTACCTGATGGACCTCCGCGCCGCTCTCTCCCATCGGGATTCTATGAATATGGTCGTAGTCCTGAACCTGAAGGCAGCGATCGGAGGTTTTGGGGACGAGGATGTCAGCATAAAACTCGAGAATGGCGTAGTCCATGTCGATCTTTCCGACAAAATATTATTCGACAGCGATAGCTCCGGCAGTACTGGTTATACGGTGACCAATAAAGCAAAATCAGTATTGGGCAGGCTGGCAAGGGTCTTGAATAATCTACCCGATGTCGAGTTCATGGTCGAGGGCCATACGGATGGCGTGGTAGTCAAAGACGATAAACCTGCAATAGATAGTGCCGCCATTCAGTCGGTCATTGCGTCACTTCACGTAGACAGTGTGGCGGATAGTTTGTCCCTTCGCACTGACAGTGCAATGGCTGTCCGCATCGACAGCGCTTCGGTCCACCCGGATAGTGCTGTAGCAGCTCAAACGGAAAGTGCTGTAGCAGCTCAGACGGAAAGTGTCATCATTCACACTGACAGCACAATGGCTGTCCACACGGACAGCGCTTCGGTGCATACGGATAGCGCTGTAGCAGCTCAAACGGAAAGTGTCGTCATTCACACAGACAGCGCAATGGCTGCCCGCATCGACAGTGCTTCGGTTCACCCGGATAGCGCCGTTGCCCATTCCGACAGTGCGGCTGCCCATACCGACAGCGCCGTGGCCAGACTGGACAGTATTAGGTTACACCTCGACAGTGTACGGATAGTGCACAGCGTCCTCGTGGACAACTGGGACATCAGCGCCAAACGGGCAGCCGCCCTCGTTCGGATCCTGCAGAACGACTACCATATCTCTCCTACGCGCATGACGGCCGCCGGCCGCAGCGAATATATCATGGTAGCTCCCAACGATACACCGGAAGGACGGGCCGCCAATCGCCGCACCAGGATCATCATCATCCCGCAGCTGGATCAGCTTCTAAAGCTGCTGGATCGCAAACAAAGCCAGGACAGCCCAGTGTTACCCGCAATCAGCGGATCTTAATGCTTTGGACCTCCCCTGTACTGCTTTAGGTGTCGGCCTTCTCCATTTTCATGAGATGCTCAAACTTATTACTGACTTTCATGGCCCAATCTGCCATGCCCAATAAGACGGGGCTTAATTGTTCGCCAACCGGGGTGAGACTATAAATGGTGATAAGCGGCTTTAGCTGTTGAACGTCTTTTGTTATGAGTTCGTCCTCCTGCAGCTGTTTTAAGTGTTGGGCCAGCATTTTTTCCGTGATTGCAGGAATTACCTTTTTTAATTCGCTGTAGCGTTTAGGACCAGCCATTAAATAATAGAGGATGATGGCTTTCCAATGACCGCCAATTTTATTCATGGCATAAGTTATCGGACACAGCATTTCGGAAGTCTGTCTGTTCTGTTGCAGGGTGGAATCCTCTTTTACCTTTGCCATGAGCACTTACTTTGGAGTAGGTTATTGTAAGAATGTCTACTCAAAGATAACTTTGTGGACACATTTAACCAAGAACACATTTCACTAAGAACACGTTTAACCAAAAACACGTTTAAGTAAGAACACATTTAACCAAGCAGTTATGAAATTCGTTGTAACAGGATCTCTGGGAAATATCAGTAAGCCACTCACCCAACTATTGGTCGGAAAAGGCCATGATGTCACTGTCGTAAGCAGCGATGGTCAGAAAACAGGAATCATCGAGGCTCTCGGCGCAAAGGCAGCCATAGGATCGGTTCAGGATTCCGATTTTTTGACGAAGGCATTCGAAGGGGCCGACGGCATTTATACGATGGTCCCGCCCAACTGGGGGGCAAGCCATTACCGGCAATATATCGGTGAGGTCGGGAATCATTACCTGGAAGCGATCAGGGCTTCGGGGGTAAAAAAAGTGGTAAATCTGAGCAGTATCGGAGCAGACCTGGACAGTGGCACTGGCTCGATAGCAGGTCTTCATGACGTAGAAGCTATATTGAACACGTTGAACGGTGTTGCCATCAGCCATTTGCGGGCCGGTCTTTTTCTTACCAATTTCTTTTTTGACATCGGGACTATCCGGACGATGGACATCATGGGCAATAACTACAGTAAGGAAACTAAGCTGGTAATGGTGCACCCAAAGGACATAGCAGCGGTAGCCGCTAAAGAGCTGGAAGGCTCATTTACGGGAAAAAGTCATCTTTACGTGGCGGGTGAAGAGGGTAAAACAGGTGATTTTGTCAAGGTGATTGGGGCTGCCATCGGTAAACCGGGGTTACCATGGGTACAATTCAGCGATGAAGAGACATTGAAAGGGATGATTGCTGCGGGTATGTCCAAAGCAATAGCAGACATGTACGTTGAAATGGGCCGGGCCATCGGTAGCGGCGTGCTGTTCGAAGATTTTGAAAACCATAGGCCGAACGTGTGGGCGCCTACAAAGCTGTCTGATTTTGTACCTGAACTAGCCATTGTTTATAATTCAGGAAAATAAGTTCCCCTGATGAACCGGAATATATTTTTTCTCAACGATAAATTGATACCATGGTAAATAGAAATCATCCTGCATTTAAAAAAAACGCGGAGCCGTTTTACAGCATTATTATGAAAGGGCTTACGGGAGAAGTTGATGGCGAACATTTTTGGGATGCGGTAGCGGAAGATGCCGTCTTTGAATTTACATACCATTTTCCGGGATTCCCCAATAAGATCAATGGCCGCAAAAAATACATGGAATGGTTTGGCGGATATAACATGGAACTTAAATCTGCGGACAGTCTTGTAGTTCACAAATCCACTGTTCCCGGGATTATTATTTTGGAATATGCAGTTCATGGCGTAACCCCAGCTCAAAGACCATATAACAACAGATTTTGCTCCATAATTACAATCAAAGACCGACAGATAGTTTATTGGCGCGACTACATGGACTCTCTCGCGGTCACTTTGGCATTGAACGGGGAGTAACATTCTCCGTTTATAAAATCACCTTTAAACCGACCGGTGCGGATCCGGCCGGCATTCCTGGTCAACTGATCGGCTGATATTCGAGAATAAGAACGCCATTATCGATTGCACGCGAGTGTTTGAGCCCGAATTTCTTTAATTCCCGATTGTCATCGAAAAGCCTCAATCCGCCGCCGATCGAGAGGGGATAAACCATCAGCCGCAACTCGTCGATGAGGTCGTGGTGAAGCAGCGCCTTGACAAGGGTGGCGCTCCCATAGACGAGGATATCTCCACCATCGGACTTCTTCAGCGCCGCGACGTCTCCCGCCACATCCCGAAGGATATGGCTGTTGTTCCATTCCACCTTTTGCAGGCTTCGGGATACGACATATTTCGGCATCCGGTTGATGGGGTCAGCGAACCCGCCGCCGGTCTGGCCAGGCCAATACGCGGCGAACACTTCGTAAGTGGTTTTGCCCAATAGTAGGGCATCCACACTGGAAAGCTCATCAATCTTGTATTTCCCGGTTTCCGGAGAGCCGTATTTAAACTGCCAGCCGCCATGAGGATGAGGAGTTTCATTGCCGCCGGGCGCCTCGATAACACCATCGAGGGTGATGAATTCGGTAACTATAATTTTTCGCATGCTCTTTTTCTTGTAAAACTAGCGAACGTTGTTTAATCAAACGGGGGGAGAAAAAGACATTCAAGGGGGGCAAATGCGTCGGGTGGTTGAACGAGTCCCTAAAAGTTGATAGGATAATTATATGTATATCGTCTATTTCTCAAACGTATAATGGCAATTTACAAGGTAAAATTTGTTTCAATATGCGATCCACAATACTACAATCTCAGAGTCGAACTTATAACAGGACAGATAATCAAATTTTACCACGATCCGTCGACAACCGGGGATGATTAGGTATTTTCATAAAAGACTATGGCCCCATAAGAAAGGCCATCTCGTTTTGAGATGGCCTTTACGTTTTTGTACCACACTTACCATGTAGGAGAATCAACCCCTTACTTATATACCTGTTTTTTGCACCGTATTCATCACCACCCATTTCTCCGCTCCGCTGGAGCGCAATTGTACGATCTGATCCGCATTTTCCAGGGTAATGAAATAATCGGAATGCCTGCCTTTTGCCTCTTCAGACAAGGCCGTGATCCAATAATCTTTGTATCCCTTTTTAATATCTGCTAACAAAGCTACAGGTAATTGATTGGAAAGAATGTTTCGTTCAGCATGAGGTTGACCCTTTTGCATGTTGTAATTGCCGGTCGATGCATGGGCAGCGCTGATCAGTAAGAGAAGCGCAGCGCCCAATACTACTTTTTTCATATTCTTATTGTTTGTACAGGCAAAACTAGTTCAGTTCGACAATACATAGAAGTTAATAGGGAGGAACGGGGCAGATTGTTAACGTCTGTTAACGAATTTCCCGGATAGGATCAGCCAAAAAATAATTTTTCCCCTGTCTTGCAAAGCTCATAAACCGGGACCGGAGAAAGGCGTTGGGATGAACGGTAAATGATATAATTATTTCTGATTCTTTCTTTTCTTTAGCGGCGGAATCTTCCCGATACGCGGATCCCGGCGGGCGATCAGCTCACACACCCTGATCGCCGTCTCCTCGAAATCATCTGCCTCCGGGGAGATTAGCTGCCACCCCGCACCTGAATCCTTTTCCTTCAGCCCGGAAAACGTACGAAGCGCAGGCAACTCCTTTTTCAGGCTTTCCTGTTCACCCCTGGCAGTGGCGATCCAGATCCCGTTCATCTCCGGTTCATTATCCCGCTCACGGAGCATAAGCAGCAGCTTTGCACCGGAATATATGGCGAACATACCGAAGTAAGGCTTAACGGTAGTCTCGATCGGTAGCAGGTAGTCGAAGATAAAATCGAAAGGTATCTTACGGTTCACCCGATAAATTTATAACATTCTGTCTTATTTCTTTTGCTGACCGCACTGTCGCATTTTTAGGCTTTCCTACATAGTTTATAGTAGTTTTATGATTTACCAGCTCTTAGATGTTGCTATTCCCTCGCATTGATCTACTTTTGATCCATCCAATACGAATGAAAAACTGATAATTATCCGGCCCGTTGACCGTACCCTGGTGAAAGCCAAATCCAATTCAATTCTCTGAAAAGCCTCCGACTAATCTTGGGGGCCTTTTCCTTTCCCCCAATTCCTGTTCAGGCATTAATTTAAACCCTTCGCCCGATTTAGAAATCTCACCATGCTTTCAAGCGCCAATTGCCCCGCATGACCATCAAGGTCAAACTGGTATTCATGTGGCAATTTTGGGGTATAACCAGCCGGAAAGAATAACGTGTCAACCGGAACGCCCAGACCCAAAAGCTTTTTAGCCAAGCCATAAGAATGCGGGGCAAGCGGATCCCCATTTCCCACAGAAATAAAGCAGGCCGGATAGTCACGGGTAACATAATCTATCACGGATAGGGTCTTAAAATATTCGTCTTCCGCAAAGTTCTTTTTTCCACTGTATGACCATAATACCGTCTTTATAAAGCTACCGAAAGCGCCCTCTAAATTCACGTGTCCGGCGTCATAAGGACCGCAAAATAACACCACCCCCGAAAGTTGGGAGGATGCAAGTGTCGGGGAGATTTTTACTAATTCCGCATATTCACTGCTGCTGATAATTCCACCCATTTCAGCAGCAATTTGCGCACCTCCCGAATCGCCGGCCAAAAAGAATTTAGCCGTATCGATATGAAATCGTTGGGCATTCCGTTTCAGATACAGCAAGGCATTGTTTAGCTGCCTTACAGGTACAGGATAATTCTTCTCAGGCGCAATGGAATAATCGATGGAGGCAGTGACAAACCCTTTATCAGCCAATATTTTACAATAATTTGCACCATGCCCCTTATCTCCGGCGACCCAGCCGCCTCCATGTACCCACACAATAACCGGCAGTTTGCCATCCGTATTTGCCAACGTTCGCTGATAATATACATCAACCAGCGCATCCTTATCCTTTATATCATAACGCTGATCCAAATTCTCAACGATACCCCCCGGGACATACTTCTTCAAGGCCTCGTTAGTTTTTACCCCTCCCTTATTAAACGAATATCTTATCAGCAGCACCGCCGGCCAGGGACTAACCGTAAATGCGACATAACCAATGATTACCAAACCAATAAGTATAAATAAGATTTTCAAAAATATCCCCCTTATTTTCATATGGTTATTTTTTACTAATCAAATTTACCATTTTATTTCTGCCTCACCACCACCTCATTGATGATCATCAGATCATGCGTTGACAGCTCAAGACTGTACACCGGCTGAACCCCCTTCGTATATTCTCCCTTGTCCCAAACAGTATAATACGAATACCCATCGCCCTTCTTGTCCTTACACAATATCTCTGCCCCGGGCACGATATCCCCCATCCTTACCTGTCCGGTACGCGTCGCCATAGGATGATTCGGCGTAGCCTCCAGTTCCTGCAGGCTAAGTCTCCACTCCTGCAAGCTGCCGCCCGGTGTCGCCCTTAACAGCAACAGTTTGGTTATAGCATAGTTCTTCGCCACATGCTCCACCACATTGCCAATGACTCCTTTTTTCCGGGAACCGGTCTGCGGATCCAGCACTACAACTTCATCGCCCTTCCGCACGTCCTCCACCCGCTTCCTGCTCCCATCTGCCAGCTCTACAAGATCCTCCCCCGGAAAACAGATGTCGTTCCCATAAGTGGCCGCCTCCGACCTGTCCGGCAACTTCCCCTTCAAGGAAGCCTTGTATTGCTGAAAGCTGAATTCCTTCGACATCACATAGGACAGCTTCAGCACAAAGAAAGGCTCCACCTTGTCAATCGCATGGATGTCTTCAAAATACTTCTCCCAGACAGCGCCGGGAGCCGACCGGCCCGGAAGACAGGCCGTATACAACTTCCCCTTTTCCGTCGTATAATAGATCAATGTCCCGATCGTCCCCGGCCGACCTTTCCTGGTAAGCGTATACAGATCCACCCGCTTTTTCATCCCGTCATCCCCCGTAATATAATAGGGCTTCCTGTCTTCATACCGCTCGGCAACATATTTATTCCCATCGAATTTTACATAGGTTTCATTATCCAGGTCCCGGACAACAAATCCCGTCGCCTTCACATACTCCTCCATGGTCAGCGCCGAGCTGTCCGCCTTCTGTGCCTGCAGGCTCCCGCCCCAAAAAAGAACCCCCGCGATCAGCATGGAAAATTTCAATACATTTTTCATCAATTGCATTTTTAATTTTTTAATCCGCCTACTATAGGATCTTATCCAGCGCCGTAGCAAACATCTCCATCTCTTCCATCTTTCCAACAGATACCCGGCACCACTCCTTATCGAAGAAACGAAAGCTCCTCACCCCAACTCCCTGCTGCATCATTTTTTCAGCAAAGGCGGCGCCATCCATATTCACCGGAAAGATCACAAAATTTGTCTGGGAAGGGACATACGTGATGGCCTTCTTTTTCAGTACCTCACAAACGTATTTCCTGGATGCAGCAATGCTCTTATAAGCATACTCCATATAAGGCTTATCCTGGTAAGAAGCCACAGCCGCAGCCAGCGTAAGCGCGGAGACCGAAGAGGCGCCATTCGTATGAAAGCTCAGCTTTTTTATGATGTCCGGCTGGGCAACGACATACCCGCATCGCAAGCCGGCCATACCATATAATTTAGAGAAGGTACGGGCCACAATGATATTATGCCCCTCTTTGACCATGGGTATCAGCGTCGTCTTCTGAGGATCGTCACATAGATCAATATAGGCCTCATCGATAAATACAGGGACTTTCTTACTCACCCGCTCACAAAAGGATCGCAGCTTGCCCGTATCCAGCACGGTCGCAGTCGGGTTATTCGGGTTGCAGATATATACCAGGCTGGTGCTTTCATCGATCGCCGACTCCAGGGCAGGAAGATCATATTTGTACTCCCCGTCCAGCGGGACACGAATAACCTTGCCCCCCGCAGCCTGGGCCCTCTTCAGCAGATCTTCATAAGTCGGATTCGCCGACACCACCGTTCCCGAACTGTAACAGGCAGCTGCCGCCTGCAATAAAGGTGAAGAACCAGCATCCAGCAACAGCTGATCCTCCCGGATACCCTCAAAAGAGCAGATCGCATCGATCAGCCGCTTCCGGTCCGTTATCGGATACCGGTAGGATAACAGCATTGCATCGGTCATCGCCTGCCTGGCTTTCGAAGAAGGACCAAAAGGATTTTCATTGGCCGACAGCCGCGCCCGGATCTCGACAGGCGTCGTCTCGAAATCCGCCTCCGGACCATTGGAAAAAAAACCTTCCCCGGCCGCCTGTTCATCGGGACCGCCAACTGACTGCTTACCGGGAGCTCCAGCTGGCCGCTTACCGGAACCACCGGCGACCTGCTTACCGGAACCACCAGCTTCCTGCTTATCCGAAACACCGGCTTCCTGCTTATCGGAAGCAAACGCATACCCGGGAAAAATGGTCGGGGCCAACCCAAACAAGCCGGTTAATACAGCCCCTTTTTTTAAGAGATCTCTTCGTCTCATTCGGGTGTTCATTGGAGTGTTCATGACAGTTTCTTTAATGATGAATGAATAGATACTAGCTTACTTTTTGATAAGGAGTCCGGCTTCCCGTGACACGGTTATGCAGGTCCGTCACCACCGCCCTTGCCGACTCGAACGCCCCCGCCATCCACCCGTTCAGATAAGACAGATGCTCCCCTGCCAGGTAGACCTGCCGGTCCGGTTCCAGCAGATATCGGTAGTTCCGCTGCCGCTCCTCTTCCGAATAGATCGCCCATCCGCCAAGCGTATACTTCGTCTTATGCCAGCTGACGGAAAAGCTCTTCCCCTCATACTCCTGCTCATATTGAGGATGGATCAGCTTCCCCTTGACAAAGGCCAGTTTCTCCCTGTCGGCATAGTTCAGCTCGCCGATCCGTTCGGCCCTTTCATTGAAGTTGTAATAGCCGATAAGAAGTCCTTTATGGCTATGATAATCGTTGGAGGGATAAAATAGCTGGTAAAGCTCATTGTTCGTATGCGTGATGCCGCCATAGATCATCTCGTCCTCCTCCCAAAACCGCCTCTTGAACTGCATCCCCATCTTACCCGCAGCGATATACACCGTTTGATCGATCGCCCTGCTCCAATTCGAAGAAAAATTATGGGTTACATCCGTCAATACAGTCAGCGGCAGGGTACAGATGCAATAGTCTGCCTCCAGTTGCCTTTCCTCTTTCTCATCACTGTACCGTACCCGTACCCCGCTCTCCGTATTCAATATCTCCCGCACGACACAACGATGACGGATAATACCATCCAGCCTTGCCTCCAGGGCAGCAACGATCCTATCGTTCCCTCCCTGTGCCTGTAACATGGTCTGCTGCAGCTCTGTCACATATTCAGCCACATTATAAAAGTCAGGCCCGGCCAGCCCCGAACGGACCAGGTCCGCAAAGGCATATGGAACGTCAACGCTGCCCGCCTGAAGACCTGCCCCCGGCGGTATATGATACCCCCGCCGCGATGAACCCTTATAACTATCTGTCATATCCAGCGCACCCTCCGCCCGCACATACATCAGAAATTTCTCATGATCCTCGGCAGTCAACGTTTTGTCCAGCTGGTCCGCATGCATCGCTTTAGCCACCAGCTCCATCATATATCCCCGCATGTCATTATGCATCTCCTTTTTCCGGATCTTTTTTCCGGAAAGCTTCCCTTCCCCTTCGCTAAAATACCAGGCCGCCTCATTTACATTATTATACACTTCGAGTGGCACACCCAGCTCCTTGCAATAGTGCAGCGTAAGCCGATGATGATGCGGTATCCGGGAAGGGCCCGCATTGAAATAAAGTCCCGGGTCGAAATCAGCGGTAAGAACACCATTGCCGGTCTCCTCCGACATTCCTCCCCGGCGAATGGTAAACAGACGGCCGCCGCTCCTTTCCCTGGCCTCCAGGATGACACAATCATATCCCAGCTTTTTCAGCTCGTAAGCACAGGCCATCCCCGCAAGCCCAGCCCCTAGAATAAGCACCTTCTCCTTTCTTGCACCTCCCGTATATCCTGGCATGTCATGCACCGGCGCCGCCTTCAGCAGATCCCAGGAATACAGGGCCGGTAAGCCCAGCCACCCGACCTTGTTTAAAAAATCTCTCCTTGTTAGCCCGTTCATTATTTATAGATATACAGCGAATTGAATAATCTTTTGAACCCTGCATGCGATTGCCCGCGGAAGACGATCTCGGGCCCAAATACCAGCAATCTTCCCTTCCCTAACCCATATTCAAAAGAGCTTACCCCGTTTTTAAGATACGCCTGCCCCCATGCCCAGCCGCTCCGCAACGGCGTTTCAGTGGCAAACCAGCTCAGAGCTTTTATATTCGCGGCGCCTACATTTATCCGGAACACCGGGTCATTGTCATAATATACGTCGGTTACTCCCGCCATTCCCCAATTGGCAGACTGTGTACTGTCGATGACTTCCGATAGCAAGGCTCCGGGTATATAAAACCGGGTGTCGGGCAAAGGAGCCAGTACATTGTTCTTATCCCTTTCCACCAGGTAGTTCTCCACCGGCAATTTCAGCTGATATGCCAGGTTGCCGCTCTTGCCGATCGTGATCACCGTCCCCCCGTTCTCAATAAATTTCCGGATGGCAGGGATCGACTTGCTGCCGCTCAACGCTCCCAGCCACCCCCTGAACTCGGCAGGCACATCCGCCTCTTTCGGATTGGGCGTCCGCACCGGCAGCTTCTCCTGCCCCGCAGCAGGCACCCCCTCCCCCGTAAAAACCAGGATATCAAACTTCGAGGACAGATCCCCTTCATCCACCTCCCTGGAATACACAAATCGGAAATCGGCAAAATGATACTGCTCCATTATCCATCTCATCCAGCCCGCAGGAGCCGAACCGCCATAAAAATTCCAGATACCGACCCTCGCGCCCTTGAACGACACCAGCCCTCCGGGTTTCTTTTCCAGCTTTTCAACAGTCACTCCATATGTCTTGGCAGCATTCTTCAGGATGTCCGCCGCTTTCGAAGAAGCCGGAATGTAAAAAGATCCCGCAGGCATCCCCGCAGAAGGCGCCGCCGCACAACGCCCCAATTCTATCCCCGCTTTCAACAGGTCATTCACCACTAAATAAGCATTGTTCTGATAACAGGATAACACATACCCCTTACCCTCTTTCTCCGGTAAGGCCGCCGGGGTAAAAGCCTGCACCTCTCCGTATGGCACCTGGGAGAACTTCCCCTCCGGCTGCACAAAGACCCGGTCAAAGGCAACCCCCATCTGGTAAGCCAGCGTCCATCCCGACGCATCATAGGGTTTTATCGGCGGTCCCCCCGGATATTCAAAATCGTTCGGATGGTCCTGCGGCTCGAACATATCCAGCACATGCGGACGAAATGCCTGCGCCGCCGGCACGATATAAGACCCCGCCGGGTACGACTGCCCGGACACGGTAAAATCCGCTTCCGCCTTCATGATCTTTATTCCGGACAGGATCAGCGCATTCACGAATCGCGTCGCCGTTGCAAAGTCCCTTTGCGAGGAAGACAGGATATAAGCCTGCGCATCGGCATAAGCCGGATTGCTGAATATCTTATCGTAATAGACGGAAGGGATAGCTACCGCATTGTAGGATAATGCCTTGCCCTTCTCCCGCGCAACGGCCTTTACACCCGAATCCCGCCGGTACAGCGCATAGGCCGAATCGATATACCTGGGATAATAGGTCCAGCTCGCCTTCATCCCCCTCCCGATGGAATTCCTGCCCATCTTGTATATATTGTACAACAGCTCCGACCGCTGCCTGGCAGCATAATCCAGCACCGCATAATTCAACGATATTTCATAGGCGATCGACTGCCGGAATAACCATTTCTGAGGCGCAACGGGATTCGTCATAGCCCCCTTAGGTTCCAGCCGGTCCGGAATGAACGGAAGGTCCATAGGCGTTGGCCCCCCGATGATCTCCGTTAGCAACCCCACCATATTATGGAAATACGGCGCCGTCCTCAGCCCGCCATTCCACCAGGTGGAATATACAGAGCCGGCCCGCTGCGTATACCCCGGCTTACCCTCTACATTCAGCCGGTTATTCATCGCCGCCCCCACTGCATCCAGGCTCGTTACAAGGATCGGATCATAAACATAATTGAAAGGATCCCTATAGGGAGGCCCCGCTACGATACTCCCGGGCGGCCCCGCCTGATGATGATTGTACATGATCTGCGGAAGCCACTCGACAAACAGCTGCCGGCTGATATTCTGCGTTTCCTTCATATTCATCATGAAATAATCACGGTTATTATCATGCCCGACATACTTCTGGTACAGCCTGGGTATATCCAGCGCCCTTTTGGTACTGTCCGCCCGGCTCATATACCAGTTGGAAACCAGCTCCTGCCCGTCAGGATTGATATGCGCCAGCAGGATGACCACATTGTCGAGAATACGCATCGTTTCCTCGTCCTTCCGGTTCGTCAGCTGGGTGATCATCTCTATCAGCTGATGCGTGCCCACTACTTCGGTGGCATGAATGCCCCCGTCGATCCACACCACCGCTTTCCCCTTTTCAGCCAGCTGGCGCGCCTCCTCATCGGTAATGTCTTCGGCCCTCGCCAGCTTTTGGGAGATCGACTTATACTCGTCCAGGCGACGTAGGTTCTCAGGCGACGAGATCACCATCATATACTGGGTCCTTCCTTCCTCCGTCCTGCCGATATCCACCAGCTTCGCCCGGTCGGAAGACGCCGCTACAGCCTTAAAATACTGCTCCGTTTGCGTGTAGGTCGCAAGCTTATAATTATCCCCTATGTTAAACCCAAAATAATCTGCTTCGAGAGGCGCCTTCTGGGCAGAAATTGCGCCCGGCAAAACGAACAACAGCAACGTATACGACCAATGTCTGATTCGTGAGAACATGTTATTATTTTTTGAGGTTTCCGGGATGGTATCTGACTTCCACATGCTTCAGCACATCCTCTTTGTAGAAAAAGGCATCCTTTAGCTGGCCGAGAGCATATAGCTGGGCCTGGTCTGTATAATGAGGAGAAGAAGGATCGGCGCTCTCCCCGTTCGCCAGGATCGTCCTTGCAGTCAGCTTTTCGCCAAAATCCACCACCGCAACGAACGTATTCCCCTTTGTACCATAATGCAATTTTGTTTTTGCCGTTCGGAAGCTCTGGTAGTCATTGATGCTGCCCGCCGGATTCGGCGCAGATATCACGGCGAAGCTGGGCTGCTTATCGTCAAATTCCTTGTGCTCCCCCCATGGCGAGATACGCTGCAGCCGGTTGATCTTCCCCCAGGGTACTTCCCAGGTGCCAAAATCCTTTTTCAGCTCATCCGTCACCGCCTTCAGAAATAACAGCGCCGTATCCCCCGGGAAATCCGTCGCCTTCGTGAATTCATACGCATATCTTTCCTTCGCCGTGTTGAAAGGATGCAATTTTTTACCGTACAGGTCCGACAGCCGCTGCTCCAGCATGATCGACAGCGTCGTAGCCACGGAACTGGTATCCGCATAAAAATCCCACTTCCTGAGCACAGCGATCGGCCCGGCCAACGCGGACTTCAATGAATCTTTGGAAGTATGCTCGTACAGATCGAACAGAGAAGGGAATAACAGCTCAAAACGCACCAGGTAATAATCCCTTAAAGTCACCTTCTCGAAATCCGCAAAGCTGAACTTCTTATCGTTGCGCAACAGCCGGTCCCCGCGGACACTACGCAAAGACCTTGGATCATAGCTCACATAGGCGGGGTATTGAAGACTGTCAGGACTCGATGCGCCGGAGAGTATCCAGGGATCCGAATTGCTGTTCAGAAAATATCCCGACTTCGGATTGACCACATGCGGAGTCTCCTCCGGAGTATGGATCCCCTGCCATTCCGCATCAGGCCCCGGCTCCTCTATCGGTAACGACCAGTCATAAAATGGATTTCTCTTAGGGATCGAATTGGAATGCCAAAAAGCTATATTGCCTTGCTTGTCGGCATAACCAAAAGTGTTGGGCTTACTGGCGACAAGGGAAATGATCTTATGGAACCCGGCATAATTTTTTACCTTATGCATATCCCAGTTCTCGATAAAATAGCTGACGATATCGAAACTGTCCTTCAGCGCAACAGGAACACCATCCGCCGTACCCACTACCGGCCCCAGACTGGTGAACAATATTTTAAAGCTCTTTTCCATCAGGGTGGAATCTTTCCTGTACTTCACTGTCACCACTCTTTCTTCCGCCATCTGGTGCCCCTTGCCATAATGGAAAGCCAGGGGATTCTTCGGATCGTCAAACCGTATCTTATACAAGTCCGCCTGATCGGAATATTGCACCGTATGCGCCCAACCCGCATTTTCATTGAAACCGTTCCAAACGATCAGGTCCCCCATGAATGGCGCGCCATACACATTCAATCCCTCCTTGCTGACCATATGCACTTCCAGCCGGAGATCATGCACCGAGATCGACGCATGCGGATTGATCAGCAGGAACGAATGCCCCGACGTTGTTTTCGCAGGCCCCATGCCCCAGGCATTAGACCCCGTATTCGCCAGCTCCGACACGGCCTCATCCAATGCCCGCTGATAAAATCCCGCCGGCCTGCGATCCTCTTCCGCCGGCGCTATATCCTTCCAGCCTCCATTACCCGGCGCCATACCCATTTCGCCACTACCACCTGACACCATACCCATGTCTCCCCCACCACTTGACAGCATACCCATTTCGCCGCTACCGCCTGACAGCATAGCCATGCCGCCGCCGCTACCTGATACTATACCCTTGCCATGCCCGCCAACTTCCCTGCTTAGCAAATAGCTGGTCACAGATTCATTCGACAACCCCACACCCGCATAACCAGGCGCCCCATTGCTCATAGGCCCCGACCCCATCAGCTGCATCCACGGCTCGTAACGTTTAATATATTTAGCCTTTGCAGGGTTCTTATACAAATAAAAATTCAGCGCTGCCGCATGGGCATCCAGCAATCCCCGGTAGTACAATGGCAATTTCAAATAGGCCTGCGCCGCCCTGGCGCTATCGATGAACAGGCTCGAATAAAGATCCCGGATCAGGTTTTCCTCCCCGAAATACAGCGCCCTCCGGCCCAGCCGCCCGATGAAATTCTGCTCGATCCCCCAATAGTCATCCTCACACTGCGCGTAGATCATTCCAAAAACAGCATCCTCATCCTTTTCACCATAACAATGCGGCACCCCCCATTTGTCCCGGATGATCTCCACCCTTCCGGCCCTCCCTTCCCAATCTTTGATCTCCGCCGGAGAAAAAACCTGCCCGGCGCCCGTCAGAACCAGTAACAGCAGCAACGATACACAGGAATATTTTTTTAATGCTTCCATCTCCTTCTATATTTAATTGAACAATAATTGACAAAATACCATCCATGCCTTCTGCAATCCCCGACCAGCTTCCCCTGGCATGCAATCCACAAGAGGGCCCACTCAACCGTGCAATCCCCGGGCTTACAATCCCGGGTTATACAACAGCTCCGCATTGGGCAGGGGCCAGATATAGTTGGCGGCGGAGGAAGGCACAGCAGTTACCGAAATAGAGCCGGCAGGGGACTTCGCCGGAATCTCCAGCCCCAGCCGCATAAGGTCCGTATTACGCAGCCCCTCGCCCAGGAACTCAATATGACGCTCCTCTAAAATGGCGTCCAGCAGGTCCGGCGTCGTAGCAGCCGATATGACATAGGAAGGATCCGACCGGTGCCTGACCACCCCCAGCAAATTTTTTGCATCGACGATGGAGGCATCCCCATTCTGCCGCAGCAAGGCTTCCGACAGGTTCAGCAACACCTCGGCATATCGGATCACCGGGCAATTATCGGTAAAAGGCGTCCCTACCTTGTACTTCGTCAGCCATTGCCTCCCCGCCGAACCGCCGGAAGGCGTGGTGAAAATGAACCCCCTTCTTTTGTCCGTGGCCATCCACTGCGGATCAGCTATGATCCCCCCCGCATATAAATAATACTGACCTTGCCCTACCGTTCCCAGTCCGGTCGCATCGCCCAGCACCGGTAAATAATAGCTCGCAAGAGGGACACCGGGGACATCATTGCTCGTGAAAGGGACGGAAAATACAGACTCTAAGGACGTATAAGGCGCTTTGAACACCGTAGAGATGTCACTCTCCAACGCATTGGCGACGCCGCCCGCCCCTCCGGCATTGTAAGGCGCCGCGGGTGAAACGATCTTGGCCGCCTCCGAGATCACCTTATCATACTTCCCCATCGTCAGGTACACCCTTGTCTTAAAGGCAATAACGGAATTCTTATGCAGCCTCGTAGTATTCATGACCGCCGTGCCGTATTTCAGCGGGAGACCGGTTTCTGCAGAGTCCAGATCCTTCAGTATCCGGGCATACACATCCGCCACGCTGCTCCTGGCAAGCGAATAATCCTGTAACCCCGCATTCGGCGTCAGGCGTAAAGGCAGCCCCGGTGAAGCTCCATTGTCCTTCATATAAGGCTGCGCATATAATTGCAGCATACTGTAATAGGCAATGGCCCGCAGCCCCCGCACCTCGGCTTCATAATTGCCGGTAAGGCTGTCCCCTACCACTTTTCTTCCGGAGCTTTCCATCCCGGCGAGAAATACATTGCAGCCATTGATCAGCTGATAAGCCTGCTGCCAGATCAGGTTCACCTCAGGAGACCCTGACTCCACCACGCACTGATACGTCAGCGCGCCGATATTAGGGTTAAGGTTGGTGCTGATAAAATCCCCCGCCCTTATATCACTGTAAACAGGATACTCCGATCCGTACAGGCCGGTCTGTTTAAAAGTCGCATATAACCCGTACACCTGGTTGAGTATTCTGGACGACGTAATAAAGGCATTCCCGTCCGTGATCAATGAAGTAGGCATTGGATTCAGCTCATCCTTCTTCGAACAGGAAAAGAGAAATGACCAGCCGAATAAAAGCAGTAGACCGTATTTCGTCCGTACACAATGTCTTTTTAATGGTCGAACGGAACCTCGCTCTTCATTTCCCAGATTGTCAAAATTTGTTATGCTCGGTTTCATACATTGATATTTTAATAAAACGAATTAAAAATTCACCTGCAAACCCATTGAAACGATCCGGGCATTCGGGTTCATATTCCTGTCAAACCCCTGGGTAACCGTACCGTTCCCGGCGCTGGTAATTTCAGGGTCAGCCCCGGGATAAGGCGTTATAATGAACAGGTTCTGCACCCCTGCGTACGCTCTTACCCCACTTATTGACACATGGCTCAGCATGCGGGGTGAAAAATTATACCCGATCATGATATTCTTCATCCGGAGATAATTGCTGGAATACACATTGCAGGTCACCGGCATGGAATACCCCCAGGAAGTAAAATCCCCATCCATCAGCCTTGGAACATCGGTGACATCCCCGGGTTTCTGCCAACGCCCCAGGATCTTCGTCGAATTATTAGAGAACCGCGCGTCCATCAGCGTCCCCTGCGTACCATAATACATATACCCTCCCGCCTGGAAAGTCATCAGCATATCGAGATCGAACTGTTTATATCTCAGCCTGGTGGTAAACCCTCCGTATAACTTCGGATTCGTTCGTTTATAAGGTACCCCGTCATTCGCCGCCGTGATGGCCGCCGCCTGTGTACCATCGGCATATTCCCAGTTATACCTGCCAGGTGCAGCCACCTGCGTATAGAGCACTTTCTTTCCCGATTGATCCAGGAAAATGCGTCTTCCCGTTTGTACATCGACCCCTGCAGTGCGAATGGCGAAGATCATTCCAACAGGATGTTTCACCATCGAGATGGAAAACTGGTCTGCCGCCCCGCCGATAGAAGAGATCAGCAACCGGTCAACAGTAGATGTCAGTGCCGTGATCTCATTTTTATTGAAGGATAAATTCAGGCCCGCCTGCCAGCTCAACACCTTTCCCCGAACGATATCCCCGTTAAGACCGATCTCGATCCCCTTATTGTACATCTTGCCGACATTTGAAAGAATCGTATTGGGAGTAGCCCCGGGAATACCCGCAGAGGAAGGTACCGGTACGCCAAATATCAGCCCGTCTATATTATTCTTGTATAAAGACAGCTCCGCGGTTATCCTGCTATCTAAAAAACCCAGGACCATGCCGATATCCGTTTTCTTGCTCGTTTCCCACTTCAGGTCAGGATTTCCGGAAGCGGAATAATTCAGGGCCGCTACCCCGCCATACAGCGCCGCCGCATAGGTAGACAAGGTTTGGAAATCACCTATCCCTGACAAATTCCCCACCTTCCCATAACTGCCCTTCAGCTTAAAGAAGTCCATCCATTTTGATACCCCTGACCTTGCCCAGAAATTCTCCTTCGAGACCTCCCATCCGCCGGAAAACCCCCAAAACAAACCCGACTTATTATTCTTCCCCAGCAACGAAGACTGATCACGCCGCAGACTGGCGGAAAACTGGTATTTCTGGGCATACTCATATTGCAGCCTTGAAAAAAGAGACTCCAGGTACTGATAATATCGCTGATCCTGTGTCCCCGTTGCAGCAACACTGGAGAACCCTCCCTGGATATCGACATAAGCCGGATCTGTTTGCCCCGACCGGATCAGGCCAAATTGATCGCCGGTGAACTTTTGCTGCTCTTCCCCACCCAGCAGGTCAACGTGATGATCCTTCACATCAAAGGAGTAATTGGCCGTGTTCGTCCATACCCATTTCTCACGCTTGGCTGAGATCCCCGTAGCGCTCCCATTAGCTGTATATCCTTCATCGGACCGGGGATCGAAATACCTTTCCGTCCTGCTGTACATATTGTCGATGCCGTATGCAGTCTTCAGCACCAGGTGTTTTAAAGGCATCACCGATACAAAGCTGTTCGACTGTATAAAATTATTCCCCGTATTATCCTGGTTATATTTCAGCGTTATCACGGGATTGGTATAACCCATTCTCGCCGTTGACGTCAGATGCCCCTGGTTATCCATAAGCCCCAGGTTCAGCCCCGTATAGTTATAAGACCCGTCCTTATTATATGGCCCGATAATGGGCGCAGAGATCAATGCCATCCGGTAGGCTACCGAATTGGCAGCCGTATTGGTAGCCCCCTGGCCAGTCGATAACTTGGAATCCGTAAGATCATTCGCATAATTGGTCCTGTTCCCCACTACCAGCCAGGAACCTACCTTGTGCTCAAAATTGAATAAGACCGATTTCCGGTTATAGTCATTCCCCTTTAAGATACCCTGCTGCCCTGTATAACCGACAGAAGCATAATATTTCGTAGTTTCAGAGGCGCCCGATATGCTCAGGGAATTGGCATGGGTAAAACCCGTTCTGAACATATAGTCGAACCAGTTGGTGCGCACGATCTTGCCATCCGGACCGATGGAATTGCCATAGTAGTTCTTATCCTTATCATAGGTTCCCGCATTTACCAAACCCTCGTTCTTGATTTCGAGATATTGATCCCCATTCAATACCGATGCCATCCTTACAGCCTTGCCGAACGCAGCGGAACCATTATAGGTGAGTTTTGCCTTCCCGGGTTTGCCTTTCCTGGTAGTGACAAATACGACCCCATTCGCAGCCCTGCTGCCATAAAGGCTCGTCGCAGCAGCATCCTTAGCGATATCGATACTCTCTATGTCATTGGGATTGATAGCCGACAACGGATTATTCATGGCGTTCCCCCCGACATTGACATCGTCCGTATAAGCAGGCACCCCGTCAATGACGATCAACGGATAAGAGCTCAATGACAGGGAATTCGTTCCCCTGATCCTGAAAACAGGCGCCTGGTTCACGACACCGGAAGTTGCTGTAATATTTACGCCGGTAGCCCGTCCGGCCAATCCTGCATCAAAACTCTGTACGGGAGTATTGGCAATATCAGACCCTTTTACTCTCGACACAGACCCCGTGTTGGCCCTGGCAGTGGTCGTTCCGTACGCGATCACCACCGTCTCGTCCAGCGTTTTCACCGACTCGGCCATGGTGATCCGGATGGGCTCCTGCCTCGCCCTGACCTTTACCTCCATCATCTCATAACCGACAGAGGTGAACTGCAGGACATCCGACGGGTTGGCATTGATGCTGAATGTCCCGTCCTTGAGCGTCCTGGTGACAGCCCGGGAGTTTTTATTCGTCACCGTTACTCCCTCCATCGGCTCCCCCTCTTTGTTCAGCACCTTGCCGATCACCGTGATCGCCATCACAGGCAGTATCCCCGCTCCGGAGATGGTGCTTTCCTCGCTTTTCACCTCCTCGAGTATAATCACATTGTCGACGATACGGTAACGCACAGGCTGCCCTTTACAACAAATATCCATCACCTGCTCTACCTGCGCATTCAGCACATTTAGCGTCACTGGCTTCAGCTGCTCTATCAGCTTGCTGTTAAAAAAGAACTGGTAGCCCGATTGTTTCTCTATGACCCGGAAGATCTGCCGCAATGAAAGATTTTCGCCTTTTATGCTTATCTTTTTTTCCGCCATCTCCGCAGATACGCTTAAGCTTCCGGCCAATAGCAACATGCAAAAAAACAGGCGTAAAACCGCCTTCATTTCATCAGTCATAAACGTTGAGTTTTGGTAAAGTAATACACGTATCTAGATCAACTTTCCAACAGGCAAGAGTCGTCCGGGCCGCTGTCGTTAGTAGGCAACAGCAGCAGAATGGCAGCAATTTTTTTTAATGGAAAAGGCTGAACAATAAAAGATAACCGCTATAGCACATCCCGGGAAGAGCTATAACTTCCAGCCTTAAGATCAAAACAACTATGTTCAGATTGTGGGATAAGATTTTCCGGTATTTTGAATACGGCAAGCAGTAAAGTCTATTGTGAATACCGCAATCAGTAAAGTCTATTATTTTGTAACAACGATCGTCCGTCCTTCCATCCGGAAACCAACATGATTTAGTTCCAATATCTTCAGAATTTTATCCAGGGAATTGTCCCTTGAAATATAACCATCGAATTTAAGATCAGGCACAGCGCCTTCGTAGCGCACATCCACATCATACCACCTTGCCAGATCACGCATGATCTCAGAAAGAGATGCCTGGCTATAGCTGAACATCCCGTTTTTCCAGGACATCACTCTTTCTATATCGACTTTTTGGACGGCAAAATCCTGGTCGGATTCCCGTGTTATAATGGCAGCCTCTCCGGGCTGTACGCTCGTAGCCCTTTTACCCCTCGATAACCTGACCGACCCTTCCAACAGAGTCGTTTGGATCATGGCTTCATCCCCATAAGCCATTGCATTAAAGCTGGTGCCCAGCACCTGGATAGTCAGCTCTTCCCCACCCTTAGCCGTCTCATCCGGTATTTTCACAAAAAAAGGATGCTGCTTGTCATGCTCAATTTCAAAATAAGCCTCCCCTTCCAGTTTCACCTCCCTCTTAGCCCCCGTAAATGCTACCGGGTATTCAAGCGAGCTGCCCGCATTAAGCCATACTTTAGATCCGTCAGGAAGCTCCAGTTTGAACTGCCTGCCTTTGGGAGTAGTCAGCTTGTTATATGCCGGCCTGCCATTGGGCAAAGCCCCCGTAGTAAGATATTTCAATTCTCCATTCCCGGATTTCACCACCGATACCTGTCCCTGCCGTCCCAATAATCCTCCACCGGCGCTATCCAGCAATACCTTGCTTCCATCCGACAGCGTAAGTATAGCCCCCTGGTTCGCAGGCTGTAGGGCAGCAAGAGCCCCCGCAGGATCCTTTCCCGCCACCACCTTCGGGTTCGAACTTCCGGAGATCCCGATATACCAGGCCGCCCCCGCTATCAACAGGCAGCATGCCGCCGCCACCATACGGAAATACCTTTTTCTCACGAAACGTACCACCTTGCCTTTATTCAGGTCAGTCTCCGGCAGCTGACCTCTTTCGACCAGCCTCTGCAGGACAAGCTCCCAGGTCTCATCCTTCAAATGCATCTCAGCCTCCGCAAACTTTCTGTATTCATTTGCCAGGAACATATCGCCCTGCCCTTCCCTATTATATTCACTGAGCTCCGGATACCGGGAGATCCATTTTCTTATATCCTCACGATCCTTTTCAGTCGCTTTCCCGCTCTGTAACCGGACCACAGCCGCCGCGATATATTCTTTATATGGATCCATAGTTTAATGCTTGTCTGGATAAGAATAGTTTCTCTTCTCCTACCTTATTACTACTAATAACGTTCAGGAATTCCCTATCCAAAAATGCTTTTTTTAGAAAAAGATCTTTTTGCAGAGCAAAACCAGCGTGCAGGAGGTAATAAATCCTTTCTTGAGAAGGATGGCACGCAATTTTTGAATGATATTCAATTTATAATTAAGAACAGTCTTAGGCGCAATAGCCAGGATGGATGCAATTTCTCTGGTAGACTTTCCTTCCAGGTAGATGAGATTGAATACCTGCTTGGATTGCGGCGGCAGTTCGGAAGCCTGGTCGTAGATCTCTTTCATCAATTCAGCAAGTGCTATCGACTGCTCAACCTGCGTCTCGCTTATTTCCACTTGCCGGAACGCTTCCTTCCGGATGATTGCACGCCTTCTCGAAACGGAGATCCACGTCAGCGCAGTATTCTTAGCCGTCACATAAAGCCATGACCGGATGTGTTCACCAGACTCGAAATGGCCCCATTTCTCCCATAATTTGATAAAAACATCGGCGGTCAGATCCTTTGACTGCTCAGGATCCCCGATAAGGCGTGAAACAAAAAAATGTATCCGGGAGAAATAAAGATCATACGACACTGCAAAGTCGTTTAGTTCCTCATTATGGGAATTAGAGCCTTCTTTTTCAAAAAAATCTCTCATAGATCACATTAAGCAGTCTGATAGCAGTTAACCAATGGTGTATATAAATTTAATGAAAATTGGCGTTCCCCATAAATCTATTTTTTCTTTCGTAAGCCTCCCACTGGCAACGATCAATTTCCAATAATTACTTTGCAATATGCCGGTCCCCAATAATACAGATCATCCATCACTTCCTTAATCATAGAGATAACTATATGAAATACAATACACTATCACTTTAGACTCAGCTGGTTTCAAGCCAATTGAACTTAATTCTGTATAATTAGGATTCTAATTCCCGGATGTATAGATACCTTTGCCCCAGCAATCATGGAATCCTATTTTGAATTCAATTACAAGAAATTCGGAGTTGTAAAAATTGACAAGATCA
>JAATFV010000196.1 GCA_015655015.1 Chitinophagales bacterium
CTGCAAAACTGGTACTCGGCAGGCAGGGGCGGACTGGTCTACAATACCATTACCGCCGACGGACTGCTGACCAACCAGCTCTATTGTGTGAATGCCGGGAATACCGATGAGGCGCAGCTGGGTAGCGGCGGCGGCGCCGTTCAAAATACGAATGGCATCGTCACCGGGTTATGGTCCGTCTGCAACAAGATCATTTATGATGCCGATAGCGTGATCAGCCAGACCCCCAAAATTGTGACGGATAATAACTATGCCAGCGGACTGATCGCCTACACCTCGATCTTCAAAGCACTGGCCATCGGGGATATGGCGATGTTCTGGGATCATGTGCCTGCCGGCATAGCAGATACGCTGGGCGTATCCAATGTCAGCTTTGTTACCAATACACAGGGATATCTCAATGCGATCGCCGTCATCGATAACGCCCTGAGCGTAGTCAATGCAAATGCCATCAGCAGCGTATTTTTGAACAATGTGCCCAGGGGTATCTCGGGAAATGACACGTTGACTGTAAATATCGTCAACACGCTGTACGCTCTGAAAGCACGTTATTCATTGCTGGCGGGGAAATATTCCGATGCGTTGGCGGCAGCGAACAATGTCAACCGGACTAAAAGATCTGTTTTTCTATACAACGCCCTCACCACCAACCCGATCTTCACCCTGTCCACTTCGACCAATAATATCTATCAGCCCATCGATTCCACCATGGGCCTTCCCGTCGGACTGCAACCCGATCTCAGTGACAAACGCGAACCCTTTTACATTTCGATCAACACCAGTCCCCGTTACCGGATCAACGGATTTTTTAACACCGTCACAACATCGATCCCTGTATATCTACCGGGAGAGATCCTGCTGATAAAAGCCGAATGTTACGCACAGCAGAATGACCTGGCGAACGGAGCTGCCTGGCTGGATAGCGTAGTGCTCAAACAACCCGCTCAGGATCCTTTTGGAGTAGGCGCCGGTCTGAATACGCCGGTAGTAGTGACCTCTCAGGCGGATCTGCTGACACAGATCTACAAACACCGGAGCATTGAATTATATATGTCCGGGCTGAGACTGGCCGATGAGAGAAGGTTCAACAGACCCGTCGCCGAACGTAAGCGCACTTACCTGCCTTATCCGTTCGTAGAGCGGAATGGGAACCCGAATACGCCGCCTGATCCGTCGTTTTGACCAAACTGACAACAATAGCAAAAGAAATGGGTGAATATCTTCACCCATTTCTTTTGCTGCCTGAACGCGGGAACATAATAATTGTTTTACCCATTTATTTCCAGCGCATTCCATAATATTTCCACCGGATGTAATGCCTGCCTGCCGGTACCATCTTTTATCTGATGCCTGCAGGATGTGCCCGGCGCTGCTATTTCCACCCCGTCACCTGCAGAACGAACAGCAGGGAACAATACCAGACCTCCGATCTTCATCGATAGGTCATAATGTTCTTTTTCATAACCAAAAGACCCCGCCATGCCACAGCAGCCGGATGGTATTACTTCCACTTTATAATTTGCCGGAAGGGACAGCGCCCGGATGGTAGCAGATAGGGAAGACAGCGCCTTTTGATGGCAATGCCCGTGAAGCTTGATCGTCTTATCGGCTTTTGTAAACTGCCCGCTGGTGATATTTTTATTGGTAATTTCCGCAGCAAGAAATTCGTCGATGTAAAAGCTGTTTTTCGAAAGGGTTTTCGCCTTTTCAGCCAGGTCACCCTTCACCAGGTCGGGATATTCGTCCCTCAGACCAAGGATAGCGGAAGGCTCCAGTCCCACCAGCGGAATGCCGTCTTTCACCAACGGCCATAACAGCTCTATATTCCTGGCGGCAATTTTTTGGGCCGCATACAAGAGGCCTTTTGAAAGATAGGTCCGCCCGCTCTCCACATGTTCGGGGATCTGAACATCGTATCCCAACGCGGACAGGAGCTTAATTGCTTTTTGCCCCATCTCCACATCATTGTAGTTGGTGAATTCATCGGCAAATAAAAATACTTTCTTCCGGAGACCGGTTCCGGAGACCGGTTCCCTTTGTTTCCATTTCCTGAACCAGCTCCGTAACGTCTCCTTATGCAGCAAAGGCAGCGAACGCTGTAACGCAAAGCCAAGCATATATTTTATACCTGCCGAGATCGCCTTATTTTGCAGGCAGTAGTTATAGATCCCAGGGGCCACAGATGCCAGTCTGTTAATGCGGGTAAAATTGCCTACCATTTTGGTTCTAAAGGGAATACCGTTGGCATCATAATAATGCTGCAGGAACTCCGCCTTCATTTTAGAAACGTCGACGGCCGAAGGACATTCTGTTTTACAACCTTTGCAGCTCAGGCAAAGATCCATTACTTCTTTTATTTCTTCATGATCGAAGGGATCCTGCTTCTCAGAGTGGGTGAGATAATGCCGTAAAATATTCGCCCTCGCCCGCGTAGTATCTTTCTCATTCCGGGTACCCATATAGCTGGGGCACATGGTGCCGCCGCTTACATGTGTTTTCCGGCAATCGCCTGAGCCTGAACATTTCTCCGCCAATCGTAGGATACTCTCTTCTTTTGAAAAGGAAAAGATAGACTTTACCGCTATTGATGGCGGATCAGCCTCGTAACGGAGGTTTGTATCCATAGCAGGGGTATCTACGATCTTACCGGCATTGAAAATATTCAGCGGATCAAAAATGTGTTTTACCTGTCTGAATAATTCATAAGCAGGCGACCCCATCACTTTGGAAATGAATTCTCCCCTTAACCGGCCATCCCCATGCTCGCCGCTGAGCGAGCCATTATACTTCCTGACCAATTCAACGGTCTCCGTCAGAACCTGCCTGAACATATGACGGCCCTCCTCCTGTTTCAGGTTTATCATGGGTTCAATATGCAGCTCGCCTGCACCCGCATGCGCATAATAGGAGGCGGTAAGGCCATGGCTCTTTAACAAAGAAGCCACATCATCGGCATAATCGGGCAGGTCTTCCACACTTACCGCGCAATCTTCAATAAGATTGACCGGCTGTGTATCACCGGGAAGGTTACGAAGCAAACCCAACCCGGCTTTCCTGATATCCCAGGCATATTTAACTTCCTCTCCGGTAAGCACCGGGTAGGCATACCCTAATCCCTTGCTTTTTAATTCAAGGACCAATGCCTCTGTTTTAGTTTTAAGTCCGGCGATGTCATCGGAAAAAAATTCAACCATTAAAATGGCTTCAGGATCCCCTTCGATAAAAAACCGGTTGGCGGAAAAAATGGGATGGCCCTTCGTAAAGTCAAGGATCCGTTTGTCCGTCAGCTCGGATGCAGAAGGATCATGCTGCATAACGATCACATTCGCGACAAGACATTCACGTATTGAATTGAAATGCACGCATACCATGGCATTATGCACGGGCGGCACATCGATCAGCTGAATTTTAAACGCTGTAAAAAAACAGAGCGTCCCCTCTGAGCCTGCCAGCAGCTTGCAAAAATTAAAGGGCTTTCCGTTGTCAGTAAAAGGCGCTGCATCCAACAGGTTATCCAAAGCATACCCTGAATTTCGCCTGACTACCGTTTTTTTTGGGAAGCTGCTGCTTATTATCCGTTTGTTCTCTTCCTCTTGCAGAAGAGCGTATATCTTCTTGTAAATATCATCTTCAAGATCGTTTTCGCGGGATAACTTCCGGCTCCATTCATCTGCATCCATATCCCTGAAAGTCACCTCAGAGCCATCGCTCAGGAATGCCGTCGCCTCTAAAAGATGGTCCCGGGCGCTGCCCCATTTAATACTGTGCAGGCCGCATGAATTATTGCCGACCATGCCGCCGATCATCGCCCGGCTTGCCGTAGAAGTCTCCGGGCCATACATCAGTCCATACGGCTGCAGGTATTTATTAAGGTCATCCCGGATGATCCCCGGCTGCACCAGGATCCATTTTTCCGCGACATTTAATTCGATGACTTTATCCCATCCCACAGACATGTCAACCACAATGCCATTTCCGACAACCTGTCCTGCCAGGGATGTGCCTGCTGCACGGGGTATAAGGCTAAGGCGGTTATCGGTTGCAAAACGGATCAGCCGGACTATGTCCTCTTTGGTGGTTGGTAATGCGACCGCTATAGGTTTTTCCTGGTACACGGATGCGTCTGTGGAATAAACCAGCCGTATGGAGTTGTCAAAACCGCTTTCTTCAAAATGGATAGTGCCGCTTAATGTTTGCCTTAACGCTGAAAATTTCTCCTTCATAACGCTGCTTTCTGATTGGCTGATACATTTTTGTTTCCCGTAAATTGTGCACAACAGCCGGGAGCAATTTAGCAAAAATGAATTATAATAATTGAAAATTATATTTTATTTAGCGATATTCATAGTATGGAAATTGAATGTTATAGAATGACCCGTTAAATATATTTTCTGCTATGAAGGCGTTACTCCAGGACGTAGAATCGTTGATTAAAGGCTCTCTCTACGTCAAAGAAATAAAAACAGCCAGCCTGAATGATCAGTTTCATTTTCATAATGTTCATGAGATCGCCCTGATCCTAAAAGGGAGCGGCAAAAGGATCGTAGGCGATAATATAGAATATTTCACCGACGGCGATCTGGTATTTATGGGCCCCCTGCTTCCTCACGCTACCTACAGCGGGAAGGGTTACCATCTGACGGAAAACGACGGGGAGTTCCATGCGCTCGTCATCTACTTCCGCCCGGACTGGTTCACGAAGGATTTTCTCGAATCTTCCGACTTCGCCAGGGTCATGAAATTGCTCAAGGTCGTGGAAAGAGGGATCCAGATCCTGGGGAATACAAAAACAGAGACGGTCAGGGCGCTCCTGGAGCTTAAAAGCTGCAAGAACCTCGAGAGAGTATTAAGACTTCTGGAAATACTGGATCTGATCTCCAGGTCCACTGAATATAAATACCTTGCCAGTGAAGCTTATTCCAGCAGTTACGGAGAAAATGACGTGGAGAGGCTGGGGGAAGTCTATAAGTACATTATGAAGAATTTTACGGGCATCATTAAACTGGGCGATGTATCTTCCATTGCAAATATGACCCCTACTTCTTTTTGCAAATATTTTAAATCGAAGACCGGCAAGACATTCTCAGGTTTCGTCAATGAACTGCGTATCGGACAGTCCTGCAAATTATTGTTCGATGGGAATATGAGCATCTCAGAAATTTGCTATTCCTGCGGTTTTAACAATCTGACCAATTTCAATAAAACGTTTAAGCAGATAACTAAATTGACGCCTACCGAATATAGAAGGAATATTCACATCGAGTAGCCGCCTTTTCCCTTTACACAACCTTCTTTTTTCTGCCGGAATACATTTTCGAATCAACCTTCCTGGAAAATAAAAGACCATTCCTACGTCCTTAATTGTCCATTTGACTGCCCGGTAAAGCACATATATGGACAAAATAGTTTTACCATTGGACAAATTATATCAAACGACCAATATCTTTAAAATCTACTTTTAACATAATAATCGATTATTTGATGCAGGCAGCAGCACTGCATCAATCCAATACCCGCGAAGATCCTTTCATAGGCTTTGATTATCTAACCATCTAACTTAAATTTATGGGAACCATATCTCCATCCCGGACTCCTGAAAAAAAGGAGTTTTTCCTCCTCTTGTTGCTCTGCCTTGTATTTTCCCTCGGAGCTGCCGGTCAGGTGACGCAGGTGACGATAACCGGCACGATTAAAGACGAAACAGGTACTCCCTTGTCCGGCGTCAGCATCCGGGTCAAAAAAGATACCACTAAAGGCACACTCACAGACGCTATCGGTTATTTCATTTTAAGATTGCCGGCAGGACCCACCGCTCTGACCATTTCCAGCGTCGGTTACCTCTCTCAGGATATCATCGTCGACAAGAATACAACCGTCAACGCAGTAATGACCGGCGATAGAAGGAACCTCACCGAAGTGCTGGTCACCGGCTATTCGACCCAGCTGAAAAAAGACATTACCGGCTCTGTCGTAGCGGTCGATATGAAGAGTTTGCGGGCCATTCCGGACGGTTCGGCCGATCGCGCACTGCAGGGACAGGCAGCCGGTGTCAACGTCATCAATTCCGGCGTACCCGGGGTGGCGAGCAAGATCTCGATACGCGGTATCACCTCCTTCGGCAGCTCAGACCCCCTGATCCTGATCGACGGCGTGCCTTCGGACCTGAACAACATCGCCGCAGATGACATCGAATCCGTCCAGGTATTGAAAGACGCCGGCGCAGCAGCTATCTATGGCGTCCGTGGTTCGAACGGCGTCATCATCATTACCCGGAAAAAAGGAAAAGCTGGTGCTCCCGTGATCTCCTATGACGGATACGTCGGCGTCCAAACGCCAAGATCAGGCAATGCGCTGAACCAGCTGAACTCCCCCGACTTTGCACGTCTGTTCAAAATAGCCTTCCCCAGCACCGTTTTATTCCAGAACGGTCTGCCCGATTATATCTATGGCGGCTCGGGCGGAATAGGCACCGGCATGGCCGGCGACCCGCAGGTCGACCCTTCGAAATACAATCTCGATCCCGCCAATCCTGCCAATAATTACCTGATACAAAAAGTCAACAAGACGGGAACCGACTGGTACCATGCACTGTTCAAACCCGCACTGACCACCAACAACCACATCAGCGTCAGCGGCGGCACGGACAGATCCAGCTACCTGCTTTCCCTGGGTTACCTCAACCAGCAGGGCGTCGTGCTGGAGACCTGGCTCAAACGATATTCCGTACAGCTCAATACCCAATTCAAGCCCAGCCG
Organism: Chitinophagales bacterium; assembly: GCA_015655015.1. Classification (GTDB taxonomy): domain Bacteria; phylum Bacteroidota; class Bacteroidia; order Chitinophagales; family Chitinophagaceae; genus Puia. The sequence continues at coordinate 6,756 of JAATFV010000196.1, forward strand.
CAATTTCCGCCTCGGAGAAAATCTCTACCTGTCCTATAAGGATAATCCCGCCTTCAATAACCAGGGTGAATTCGCCACAATGGCCAACCTCTACAAGATGGAGCCTATCATACCCCTGTACGACATCAAAGGCAATTTCGGGGGCACCTTCGCAGGACCTGAATTAGGCAGCGACGCCAACCCCGTCGCCGCTCAAAAGACCAGCTACAACAACAGGCGGCGAATCTGGGACGTGACAGGCAACGTGTTTGCCGAAGTGGATTTCCTGAAACATTTTACCGTGCGCACCAGCTTTGGCGGCACCCTTGATCAGCAATATAACCAGACCTTCGACTTCACCGCGTATTGGGACAAACAGGGTTATGCAAGCCCCAACAGCTACAATGAGGGTTCTCAATATACCAGCAATACCATCTGGACAAATACGCTTACCTACAACAATGAGTTCGGCCGACACCGCATCAAGCTGGTAGGAGGCTCAGAAGCAATAAGGAACTACGGCAGAAATATCAGCGGCGGCGGTCTGGGCCTTTTCTCTTCTGACTACGATTACCTGGTCCTCAACAATGCCAGCACCAACCTCACTCTGACCGGCACCGCCTTCCAGAATACGCTGTTCTCGCTGTTCGGCCGCGCGGACTACGCTTTTAACGATAAATACCTCCTCTCGGCTACCGTCCGCCGGGACGGCTCTTCCGTACTGGGCTCGGACAAACGATTCGGCGTCTTCCCCGCCTTTTCCGCAGGATGGCGCATCTCCAACGAATCCTTTATGAAAGAC
>JAATFV010000046.1 GCA_015655015.1 Chitinophagales bacterium
GGAAGACCTTACCTTGGAAAGGCGGTCATTGCCCTGTACGGTCACGCCGAGCTTGTTCATTACCTGCAAATACACGCCCCAGCGCAGGAGATCGTATCTTCTCTGGGTCTCGAATACTAATTCACGTCCTCTTTCTTCAAAGACAAAGGAGCGGAACTGATCGGCTGACATACCGGCGGGAGATGCGCTGGCATGGCTGCGGAGACGGACGGAATCCAGGTATTGATAGGCGGCAGGCGTAGGCCCATTCACTTCGTTTTCCGCTTCGGCATAGGTCAGCATCACTTCGGCATAACGTAACATGGGAATGAAGTTATCCGAATTGGCGGTACCGGGATTGCTGACATAGCTGTACTTATTGGAATAGGCCCGGTCATAATACGTTCCATCAAACCTGTATGTATTACCGGCTGCATCTGTTTTGTAGATAGCGGTGTCTGCCTGGGGATAAAGGATATAATTCGTATACTGCGGCTGTCCATAATCCACGATATACTGGTGAGCTACGCCTTTTAAGATGCGGTCATCGTCATGTTCGTAATCATTGTAATGGTTGTCGGTCATCCATACGGCGGAAACCCCGCTTCTGTCCGGCTGAGCGGCATTGAAATAATAATACAGGTTTGTTTCGAGATTATCATTACCGGTCTGTGCCTGTATTTCCCACATGTGTTCTTTCATGTTCTTGTTGCCCTGCTGCCAGATGTCCATGAAATTGGGAAATAGTGAATATTCGCCGCTATGCAGCACTTCCAGGGATTTGGCCCTGGCGGAATCGAAATAAGCTTTGCTGTTAAAACCCTCATATCCAGCCACGACGTCTTTAGCATAAGTGTATTGTGCATTGTCCTGTCCGCCGCGTACGGTAAGGGAACCTTTTGCGGAGCCGGCGGCCATCGTCAGGTAGGCCTTGGCTAAAAAAGCAGAAGCCACCCCTTTGGTCACCCGGCCTTTTTCTCCGGACCTTGTGTCGCTGGCCGGGAACAGCAGGCTTTCTGCTGTCTTGAAATCGTTGATCGCGACGTTGAATACCTCTGCTACGGAAGACTTGGGCATATTGGCTTTATCACCTGATGCGACTGTTCTTAAATGCACCGGCACGGCTCCATAGGTCCTCACCAGGTCGAAATAGGCCCAGCCTCTCAGAAAAGTCGCTTCCCCGAGGAGACGGTTTTTCAGGTCCTTGTCCATAGAGACGTTTACAATATTTTCCAGCACCGTATTTGCCCGGCTGATCATGAGGTAATGATCGGCCCATATATTATTGATGCCCCAGAAGGCGGAGGGATTGCCTGCCCCGATATTACCGAGGAACCAATCGGCGCCCATCGCGTGGTCGCAATCCAGGTCCGTTAGCCAGTAGGGCTGCTTCATAAGGCCCCATCCCCAGAAAGTATTATAGACGCCGCTGACGGCAGCCGTCGCATCGGCCGCATCCTTATAAAAATTTTCCGGAGTGATGAAACTATAGGGTTTTTCCTGCAAGGCCTTGTTACAGGCTGTGGTAAGTACCATAGCGGCCGGGAGGAGATAGAAAAATATCTTTCGCATAAAGAATAAATTAAAGTTATTAGGTCTTAGAAAACGCACTGTATCCCGAAATTGAAGGTTTTCGAACTGGGGTACCCGCCCATGTCCACTCCTCGGCGCGAGGGATCATCGCCATAACCGTTGATATCCGGGTCATAACCGGTGTATTTGGTAATGGTGATAAGGTTGCTGGCATTGGCAAATACGCGCAGTGACTGGATCGCCTTTGTCTTCATACGGACATTGTAGCCCAGGCTCAGGTTCTTCAACCGGACATAGGAGCCATTCTCGATGAAACGGCGGGTGAATTTAAAGGCGCGCCAGTATTGCTGTTCCGGCTTGGGGCTTTTGGCATGTTCCCAGTTGGTGAAGGTCCAGCGGTCATCCCACATTTTCTGGGTAACATTATTGAATCCACCGATATTGGAGAGATAATAGGTGTTCATGTTGATGATGTCATTTCCGTATACTCCCTGGATCAGGATATTCAGATCGAAATTCTTATAGGTGAAGTTGTTGGTAAAGCCGTACGTGAATTTGGGGTTCACATTTCCGATCAGAGTCTGATCATTGGGGGTAATGGCGCCATCATGGTCTAGGTCCTTGTACCGGATCTCTCCCACCATGCGGGCGATAATGGGATCGGGCTGGCCATTCATGACAGGATCGGACCTTACTTCTGCCTCATTCTTGTAAATATCCTGTTCGACATAGCCATAGAGCGCTCCGATCGGCTGACCTGGTTTTTGGATGAAAGGCTGATCTCCATTGGTACTGATACGGGTAGCGAATTGCTCTTTGAGGCCGGTGCCCAAACGGACGATCTTATTCCGGTTAATGGAAATATTAGCTGAAAGGTTCCACGTGAGATCATGATTGGTTATCGGGATAGCCGTTACAGTCAATTCCAGCCCCTTATTATCCACATCCCCCGCGTTCACCTGTTGTGTGTTGAAACCGGTGGAAGGAGGAATCGTTATATTCTGTAAGAGGGCGCGGGTCTTTTTATAATAGGCATCTGCATGTAAGGTGATCCTGTTCTTCAGGAAGCCTACGTCCAATCCTGCATCATACTGGTGGGTGACTTCCCATTGCAGATTGATATTGCCCGGACCGGCATACTGATCATCCGCATAACCACCGCTGGTGGTGCCGTTGAACGTATAAGGATAGGAGATAAGCTTGGGGGTAGTGGAATAGGGAGGGATACCCGCATTGCCGGTAGCACCGTAACTGACACGTAGTTTGACATCATTGACCAGACCCAGCAGGCTCTGCATAAAGGGCTCGTTTGATACTTTCCAGGCAAACGCTCCGGAAGGGAATCTTGACCAGCGATTTTTGGGAGCGAACTTGCTCGTTCCATCTTCCCTGTAGGAAAGGGTGAACAGGTATCGGTCTTTCCAGTTTTCGGTGATACGTCCTAAAAAGGACGCAAAATAGGTTTCGCCCCTGTCATTGTGAACAGTAGAAGGATTCTGTCCGCCAAACATATTATTGTCCTGGAGCAGATCGTTTACAAAATTGCTTGCTGTCTGATTCTTGGTAGTGTAGGGATCGTCCTCATAAGTGAATCCGACGGTAGCGGTGAGCTGATGGTCTCCGAGAGTCTTTGCATAGTTCGCAATGCTTTCCGAGGTAATGGAATTATACCAGCCCTGCGACTGGAATGCCAGCCCATTATAAGATAGGCCTTCGTACACCGAACGGGGATAGTATTGCTCTCTTTGGTTGTTATAAAAGCTGATGCCGACGTTCTGCCGGACGGTGAGTCCTTTTGCCAGGGTAGCTTCCACATAATTCGAAGAGAAGATCTGTGAGACCAGCACCTGATTCTTAACGGCCTTCACATATACGTAAGGATTGGAGATCTGGGTGGCCGCCGTGAAATTATTGGTGCCCGAATCATACAGGGGAGCCGTAGGAGCAAAGGCCAGGCTGGCCTTGACCACACCTACTCCGCCGCTCAGATCCTCATTATTCGTCTTTACCAGCTGATTGGTGGACCGGGTAAAAGAGGTGTTCGAGCCCAGGACCAGCCATTTTTTGACATTCCGGGTCACATTGGCCCTGATCCCATATTGTTTATACCTGCTATCCACAATAACGCCTTTTTGATCCAGGTAACTGCCGGAGATCAGGTAGCTGCCCTTATCGTTGGCGCCGGAGAAACTCAGGGAATAGTTGCTTGTGATGCCGGTATGGAAGATCTGATCCTGCCAGTTGGTGCTATGTCCTATGAAGTCCTTGGGACCTTTGAAATAGACCAAAGAATCGGGATTGGTGGGAGATTGCTGGGTCTCACCGGGGAAAGGCAGATTGCGTGGGGTAGGGCCCGGCTCGAAGAAGTTCGAGTTGCTGTAAGCTTCATTCTGCATGCTGGCATACCCGTAGGCATCCAGCATTTTTATTTCCCGGATCACTTTGGCAGCGCTCACACTGGCGTTCAGTTCCACTCTATCCTCACCGGTCTTTCCTTTTTTGGTCGTGATGATCACCACCCCATTGGCGCCCCTTGACCCGTAGATGGCTGTCGCGGAGGCATCTTTCAGAATGCTGATGGATTCGATGTCGTTGGGGTTAAGAAAGGAGAGGGCATTGACGGAAGACAGTTCGCCGCCGTTGACAGAAGCAGGAGTGGCGTCGCTGTTGCCGACGATGTAAGGAATCCCATCGACCACGTACAGGGGCTGGGTATTCAAAAAGGAATTGGACCCCCGGATGGTGATGTTCAGTCCGGCGCCCGGCGCCCCATCGCTCTGGCTGATGACGGCTCCGGCAATTTTACCCTGCATACCGGAAACGATATTCGTAGGGTTGCCTTTCACCAGGTCTGAGCCTTTTAGCACCTCGATGGAACCGGTGAGGTCTTTCCTCTTGACCGTACCATAGGCGATAACGACTACATCTCCCATATTGTCGGAAGACTGTTTCAGAACTGCCTTCACCGGATTTGTTCCGCTGAGGACGTATTCCTGCGTTTGCATTCCCACATAGGAGATCTGTAAGGTTTTGGCGCCGGGAGGCACGGCAATTTTAAAATTGCCGTCCGCATCGGTGGTGGCAGTGATCCCGGTGTTCTTCACGATTACCGTGGCGCCGGGAAGGGCATTGCCGTTTTCGTCTTTGACAGACCCGCTTGCGGATCTGGCCTGGGCAAGGGCTTTCGAGGTTACTGCTGTGGTTGTTAGCAGGGAAATAAAAAGATAAAAGATCAAATTTCTCATTGTCAAGCAATTTAATGTCAAACTTAGCCTGTTTGCTGACTACAATTTGATGCTTTTTTATCCTCCAATTGATCTTTATTCACCCAGTCTGTTCCGGCGAAAAATTCTGCCCGCTATTTAGCCGCTGCGATCATTTTTTGATGCTCTTTAGCCCGTGAGGGGCATGCTGCTGCCGGAATAAAAAAGCCGGCAGCTATTTCGATTTAGCCGGAGGCGCCGCCGTAGACGCAGATATCGACTTGTTGTATGGATTGTGCTTTCAGCCGTCCGATAAAGAGAAGGAGCGATGCCAGGGAAAAGAGGATTGATTTTTTTTCATAAGGAAACTATCAATAAACTTTAAAGGATTGGAGCGCCTGGTCCAGCGCTGCCTGGTATTTGTCCAGCAATCCTTTAGCTACGGTGAACGTGATGATATAGGCTATTCCGTTCTTGGGTATTATATAAAATACGCCATCCAGATCATGTCCTGCCTGCGTATGAGAGTAATGCATCAATTTTACGCGTTGCCCGTTGATCTCTTTTTCTGCTTTTGTTCCAGCTGAAAAATTTTGCAGATACTGCCCCATCGACGAAATATTCTGGTCAAAATAGCTCTCCGGAGAACTATTTCCCATGGATTGACTGATGATATTGATATTGGCGCGGAAGGCATGATCCGCAACGGGTGCAAGCAGGAAGGTGAATTTTATCCCATTCATGCTGGTATCCAGCTTTTGCCAGCCGGCAGGAGCCTCTATGTTAAATTTGCCCGCACCGGCATTGGCGCCAGGATCCTTCGCTGCAGCTTTCAATATTTCTTCTGCCGGTAATTTTTTATTATTGAGCTGACAGGAGGTCAATGCCCATAGGCCAGCCAATAGAAGTAGATATTTCACAAGTAGGTATTGGGTGATGATTAAAGATAGCCATTTTATTTTGCTCCTATGGAGCTTGTTATAAAGTTAAAACGCGGGAATAGAATAAAAAATATAAGCCTAAAAATTGTATTTATTAGAATTAAAATATAGCTTTGCATCCGAATTCCTTATTGATCACATTTTAAAATCAAGGAATCATGACTGAACATACCTCCATATTATCCCTTTTACCCGCTGCCTGACAGGTAGGCGTTACTGTTCCATTTTTTTTATTGGATGTTTACTTTGACCCGCGTGAATGAGCTTATTATTTCATTTCGGATTCATCGTATGGTATTCGTCTGCCTGAGATTCAAATGCAGCCATTATTAATTGTTACCTGGAATTTTATGCGTATGCATGTGAGCAATGGGCCTCTTCATGTCCTGTCGTATAGGCTGAGGTATGCCTGTAATAAAAAACGACGGTGTACAGCTCAAAGACCAGCACCCATTCAAAAAAGGCCATTATACGCCATTACACGCCATTTTGAATGCGTGTCGCAAAGAAAGTATAGAACTAATCATCAACCATGAGCATTTTAAAAGCAAAAGATCTGAGCAAGATCGGCTACACGAACGACCAGGCAAGAAGCCTGGTGATAAATATCATTTCCAAACACTTTAAACATCATTCCAAAGAGGAACTGGTCGAACTGTTAACCAATATCAAGGCAAGTCCTGAAACCTATATAAAAGATGAAATAACAGGAAAAATAGCCAGGACGTTCATGGATGTAGAGGAAGGCAGCAATTTTAAGGTCTTCTCTTTATTATCCCAGCCGGGACCGCTTAAAATAGTGGGAGGAAAAGAAATAGAGGGCTCAGCTAAAAAACAAATGGAAGGAGCCATGTCATTGCCTGTCACCATACAGGGCGCATTAATGCCGGATGCACATACAGGATATGGGTTGCCGATCGGTGGAGTGCTGGCTACCGACAATGCCGTAATACCTTTTGGAGTGGGAGTGGATATTGGTTGCCGGATGGCGCTATCGATCCTGGATGAAGCGACTCCTTTTTTACGGCGTTATTCGCATCAAATAAAGGAGGCATTAAGAGAATACACGCATTTTGGAATGGAAGGCGGTCTGGATTTTCACCAGGAGCACGAAGTGTTGGACAGCGCTGTTTTTCAGTCGACCGAATTGCTGAAGAGAATGCAGGGAAAGGCTTCCCGGCAGTTGGGCTCTTCGGGCAGCGGCAACCATTTTGTAGAATTTGGGGAGATTGAATTGTATGAAGACAATTCATTGGGGCTTGCTCCAAAAAAGTACCTGGCCCTGCTGTCACATTCTGGCAGCCGTGGACTGGGGGCGAATATTGCGCAATACTATACCAAAATTGCGATCGATACCTGCAAGCTTCCCCCGGAAGTGCAGCAATTAGCGTGGCTGGATTTGGACAGCGAGGCGGGCCAGGAATACTGGTTGAGCATGAACCTGGCAGGAGATTATGCGAAAGCCTGTCATGACCGGATACACGCTAATCTTTTAAAAGCATTGGGATTGCAGGCGCTGGCAACTGTGGAAAACCATCACAATTTCGCCTGGAAGGACAGGCTCGCGGATGGGAGAGAGGTTGTCATCCATCGGAAAGGTGCTACTCCGGCCCATAAGGGAGAGATGGGGATTATTCCGGGCAGCATGACAACGGCAGCCTATCTGGTGAATGGAAGAGGAATGGACCAGGCTTTGTATTCCGCTTCACATGGAGCGGGCAGGGCTATGAGCCGGAAACGGGCTAAGGAGAATATGACCGTTTCCGCCTTAAAAAAAATGTTGTCGGATGCCGGAGTGAGCCTTATCGGCGGCAGTGTGGAAGAGAATCCTTTGGCTTATAAGGACATCGAAAGAGTGATGGATGCGCAGCGGGAGCTGGTGGATATTCAGGGGAGATTTTTGCCGAGGATTGTAAGAATGAATAGAGAGTGAAATGAGAATGAAGAAAGAGACGATAATAAAAGGGATAAAGAGAAGAAAAGTGATCCCGAATAAAAAGTAAAACAAATGGAAAAACTGATTGTACAAATAACAGCGGGTAGGGGCCCGATAGAATGTTGCAGGGTAGTAGCCAGGGTGCAGGAAAAGATGCTAATGCAGGCCAGGAAGAATGCTATCGAAATTGAAGTGCTGGAAAATAAAAAGGCGGATTTGAAGGGTACCCTGCTTTCTGCCACGATCCTGATAAAAGGTGGCAAGGGTATTACCGGCGACAGGGATGGCAGGAGTATTACCGGCGACAAAGACAGCATTTTACAAGCATTTGTAAAGGAGTGGCGGGGCACGATTCAATGGATCGCCCCAAGCCCTTACCGGAAATTTCATAAGCGGAAAAACTGGTTTGTCGGAATAGAGATATTCGACGTCAAAGAACGCTTGTTATGGAATCCTAAAGAAGTGATCTTCGAGACCTGCCGGGCTTCCGGGCCAGGTGGGCAGAATGTCAATAAAGTAGAGACGGCTGTCAGGGGGACGCATACTCCTTCTGGTATCCAGGTGCTGGCGATGGACAGCCGATCCCAGTTGCAGAATAAGAAGTTGTGCCTGGCGCGTTTAGAAGCGAAGGTACTTGCCTGGCAGACCAGCCAGTTGGTCGTACAGCAACAGACCCGATGGCAGGAGCACAATGTGCTGGAGAGAGGGAACGCGGTGAAGACGATCATGGAGGAATTATAAAACTGCAAAATAAAATGAGCGCACTCGTGGTGACACTGTCACCACGAGTGCGCTCATTTTCTGACATTTTCTCCGAGTCGATTGGGATTTTTAAGAAGAGATGACCTAATTGTGTCGCCATGGGCGATACAATTTCAATATGCTGGTAATCATTTAAGTATGATTTTGAGGATTCACTGTTCTGCGGCAGAGGTCACTAGCCCTTTTATTTGCGCGCGTTCAAAGGCGTTATCAATGTGCAGAAGTTTTAAAAAAGATAAATGAGACATCCCCTAATTTTATTTAATAAAATTATTCTTAGTAAATGCATGAAGATAATTATACGGAGTTCAAAAGTAGTTTTTCGGATGCTGTCATTGAGACATTGACAGCCTTTGCGAATACTAAAGGAGGAGGTGTTTTAATTGGGATAGATGATAAGGGAGAACCAGTCCACGGATTTACTTTAGGTCAGGAAAGCTTACAGAAATGGGTGAATGAAGTTAAAAATAAGACACAACCCAGTATTATACCACATGCGGAGGTTATGCAAATGAAAGGGAGTACAGTTGGAAAGCTTTCCGTCAAAGAATTTCCGGTAAAGCCGGTTGCTTTCAGAGGGCGGTATTTCAGGCGGATAAAAAACTCAAATCATCAGTTAAACCCTACTGAAATCAGCGATCTGCATCTGCAATCCCTACAGCTTTCCTGGGATTCATATCCTTTTCGGGACGCGTATTTTGAAGATTTAAATGAAGAGAAGATAAGTCGTTTCATAAAAAAAGTAAATGATGGTGGCCGATTTCTATTACCGGAAGATGCTTATAAGGCCATGTTATTGCTAAAGTTGATTAAAAATGATACTGTAACAAATGCCGCCATGATCTTATTTTCAAAAAAAAATTTATTTTATAACGTCCATGTGGGCAGATTCAAAACCCCTTCGCTAATCATAGATGAACGAATGATCAATGGAAATCTTTTCGATGTGGTAGATGAAACTACCCGTTTTATTAATGGTCACTTAAAAGTAGCTTTTGAGATCACCGGAATTACCACGCAACGGACCGAGATCGTTGAATATCCTGTCGCAGCCTTAAGAGAGTTGATTTTGAATAGTCTGATCCACAGAGATTATACCAGCCCATCGGATGTGCAGATTAAAATTTTTGACCAGAAAATTTTCTTCTTTAATCCGGGTAAATTGTATGGGAATATAAGCATTGATGATCTTAAAGCAAATAATTATACCTCGGAACTACGGAACAAACTACTTGCTGAAGCTTTTTATCTTACTAAGGATATTGAGAAATATGGCACTGGTTTTTTTAGGATACGAGAGGAGATTAAAGACTATCCTACCATGGAATTTCACTACGAAGAGCAAGGTAATGGCTTTGTCACGAAACTCACTTATACACAGCAAAAAATCAGTATGGCTATTTTGAATAACACTGAGGGTGAGGGATTAAATGAGGGATTAAATGAGGGATTAAATGAGGGATTAAAATCTTTATTTGTAGCGGTAATTAAAAATCCCGGCGTACGGGCTAAAGATTTGCCCGCTTTATTAGCAAACAGACCTTTAAAAACAATTGAACGGCAAATAAAGGAATTGGTGATACAACAACTTATAGAGCGGCGGGGAAGCCGAAAAACAGGCGGCTATTGGGCTATTAAAGAGATGTAAAATAGAGAAGATTGATTGACAAAGATTTAATTGTGTCGACACAATTAGAAGTAAGTGAAGAGATAGATATGTCTAATGTGTAAATCTATCTTAGTCGAAATTATCGTTAACATGTTGTATCATCCTCCAAACTGTTCTTTCGTGTATCTTTATCCCTCAAAATGAATAAATGAATAACACTCCCAAAATTGCCATCCTGGACGATTATCAAAATGTAGCCCTGTCCTTTGCCGATTGGTCAGCCTTGCAGGAAAAAGCAGCCATTACTGTCTTCAATGACCATATATCAGAAGAAGCCGCCATCATAGAACGGTTGAAACCCTTCCAGGTGGTGTGTGTCATGCGGGAACGAACCCCATTGACCAGGAATATCCTTTCCCGGTTACCGGAGCTGAAATTAATCGTTTCCACCGGCTCCCGCAATGCATCGATCGATATGAAGGCGGCAGAGGAACTGGGAATTACCGTGGCGCCAACCGGTTATGAATCCCGGGCGCAGGAAATGACATGGGCGCTCATCATGGCGCTTGCCCGTCATATCGTTCCGGAAATAACTTCAGTAAGGGCGGGCGGCTGGCAAACGACTGTCGGAGCCGATCTGAAAGGCAAGACGATCGGCATTGTCGGCCTGGGAAGAGTGGGCAGCGATGTGGCTGCATATGCCCGGGCATTCGGCATGCGGGTGATCGCCTGGAGTGAAAATCTCACCGCGGAAAAAGCGGAACAGCAGGGCGCATAGCTCGTCACCAAAGAAACCCTTTTCCGGGAATCCGACTTTGTCACCATACACCTGGTATTAAGCCATCGCACCCGGGGCATCGTTACCGAAAAGGAGCTTAGCCGGATGAAACCGACCGCTTATCTTGTCAATACCTCCCGAGGTCCCCTGGTGGACGAGCCGGCATTGATCTCCATACTACGGGAAAGGAAGATCGCCGGAGCAGGCCTGGATACTTTCGACGAAGAGCCTTTGCCGGCAGACCATCCCTTCCGCCAGTTGGATAATGTGCTTGCCACCCCTCATATCGGCTTTGTGACAGCAGACACTTACCGTACATTTTACGGGGACACGGTAAAAGTCATTACGGAGTGGCTGCAAAATCATCATTGAACTTGTATTTCATGATTTCCTCAGGGCCTCGTTGATCTTTCCGGGCGTGACATCCTCACTTGGCCTGGTTGCGTTATTATCAAATATTTTCCCGTCTTTTCCGATAATGATATAATGGGGAATACCATTGATGCCAAATGCTTTGGCCACCTGGCTGTTTGTCCCGCCGGAAGACAGCAGATGTATTCCGTTTATCTTGTCCTGGGCGATAGCCTTTCTCCATTTTTCTTCGCTGTCATCGATGCTGATATAAAGGAACACCACGTCTTTATTGTCCTTGAACTGCTCATGAAGTTTAGGGCTCCCGTTCTTCATCTCCCATCTGCAGGGGCTGCACCAACTGGCCCAGAAGTCCATGTACACCACTTTGCCTGCATAATCCTTAAGGGCGACCTCTTTCCCATTTATGTCCTTCAGGGTAAAAGGAGGAGGAACCTGCCCTGCGGCAAGTGAAGAAAGTTTTTCATATTCCGCCACCACGTCTTTTGCATCTGACGGGTTAGCACATTGAGCGACATATTGATCTAACAGGGATTTATATGCTTTTACATCCTTGGCCGATACCAGTATGCTCTTCATCCAGCTATTCATTGCCATGGCACGCATTTTCCCGGTATAAGTTTTTTCGACCGTCCTGTACCGGAGCAAGGATGTCTCCTCCCTCGTATAGGAGCTGTCAAGCCTGCCCTGATTATAAAGCTCCCTGTAGGTCAACCACATAGGATAGTTGCCAATCATAAAGGAAACGTAATTCGGATTATCCAGCAATTGATCGTCTATTTGGACACTGTCATCTAAATGCCAGAAATTTTCGGGAAGCACATCCGACATCTTTTTATTGAACCCCAGATGATAGTAATAAGGAAGGATCATTTTATTTCCCAGTTTCTGGTATCGGAGGGTGACCGTCTGATATGTATAAAAGGCCGGCGTTACTTTTTGTTTATTAGCTTCCAGCATGTCGATCGGTAGTTGGAATACACTGTCTGCTTTTTTATAGAATTCATGCATAGGCACCATTTTAGCATCCAGTTTTCCGTAAGCATCTAAAAATGCACTCATATATTGATATTGCACCCTGGCATTTTCGGCCCCATTGCCGGAAAAAGCGGTTTTTTCAGCGAAGTCGGTTTTTACCTGCAGGTTGTTTCCAGCCTCCAGCAACAGGAATAGTTGTCCTTTTTTTGGGGAATCGATCCCCATTCGAACATCCATCGGAAAATTTCCCGTGAAGTGAAATACATATTTCCCATCCTTATCCGGCTTGATGATGTCGGTTTTGCCGGCGCCTGCGGCCCACATCTGATTGGTCTTTAAAGGTGTTATATCCACGACGACCGGGACATCCTTAACCTGGGCAGACACTATGCGTATCCCCAAACAGAAAAGCAACACTACGGGTATCTTTTTCATATCTGAATAGTTTATGATTTTTTTTGAAATTTAGTGAAGGTGTTTATGGGTTTTGTACCAGGTCGGGATTGGCTGCCATAATATATTGCGGGAACCTGAGCACCAGTCTTTCGGGCTTCAGCGTATAAGTGGCGGTGATATTCCCGGCGTCGTCATAAATATTATGTGTTGTTCCTACCGTGGAACTGTATTGCGGATCAACGGAAAGCCGGCGCATATCGAACCAGCGCTCGCCGTTCATGGCAAATTCCCGTATTCTTTCTTCCAGGATGAATTTTGTCAGTGATACCTGGTCGTCAGCGATAGCAGCAGGAACAGGGGCGTCCACGGCAGGCATCCTGTTGCTCCTGAACACATTCATATCCGCGGCAGCTCCGCTCAGATCACCCATGCGTGATTTACATTCCGCACTTAATAAATAGATATCAGGAATATTTACACCTAAGTTCGAGTACCCCTTTCCATAACCTCTAAGCATACCAAGCGGATATACCGAAGCAAAGCCAAATGAAAAGGACGTAAAAAACTGCTTTCTCAGATCACTCGCCTGGTACAAGGCTGCCGCCTGCGGCGTAATGACCATCCCGGAAAACAGATAGACATAAAGATTTAAGGCCGGTTTTAAAAAAAGGATTTCCTTATCCACATCGCTATTTGTTCTTGGCGGGCCGATAACAGGATTTACAGGATAAAAGGCGCCGCCCGGAGCAAGCTCAAGATTAAAATTATACAAACCTATCTGAGTACCGGCATTCGCCAGATCGGCAATGGACGCTTTTAAAAGCGGCAGGGCCTTATCAAACTGTCCCATATAGACATATGCCTTCCCCAGGATAGCTTCTGCTGTGGCTTTCGATACTCTTCTGCTGCTGGTCGCCTTTACCGGCAAGTTGGGCAATGCCTGTGTAATATCCCGTTCTATCTGATCATAAACCTCCTGAACGCTGGCACGGGTAAATTTCGTTTGCGTTACATCGGCCGTCAGTACGATGGGGATCCCGGGATCGGAAGATGCCGTCGCAGCGTTATAGGGCTTGCCGTAATAATTGACCAGTAAAAAATACACCCAAGCCCTTGCCGTCAGGGCCTCGGCCTGAAGGGATTTCTTTTGGGTATCGGCGCCTCCCTGTGAATTCAATACCTCATTGATGATTTTATTATAGGCATACAATTGGCGCACCGGCAGGGTCCATTCCGAAGAATTATCGGAAGGCAGGTACAGATCATCCGCCCACATAAAGGCTTTCTGGTCAGACAACGATGCCATACCAATACCCAGGGAAGGAAAATAAGTAGCAGAGGCCGCTACCTCATCCGACAGCACGATCTGGGATGCCGGAGAGAGCGTAGTCCCGGCCCCGTTGAACAAAAGATCATAATCCGATGTTTGCTGCGCGATCAGTTTTCCCGCAGGATTGATCTCCAAAAAGTCTTTTTTGCAGGAGCTGAAACTTACCCCTATCAGGAACAGACAAAAAAGTAAGGTCGTATTTCTATTAGAGTATAACATTTTACGATTTTTATAATTTATAAGGTCAGGTGAGCGCCTATCGTAATGGTTTTCTGGTTAAATGGCATCGACCTGATGCCATACCGGGCATCCTGAAACTCGGGGTCTATTCCATAATGATTGGCCTTCCACAACATCAGGTTGGATAGTTGCACCCGGAATACCAACCTTTCCGCATTCATTTTCTTTACCACGGATGGCGGCACTGCATAAGACAACGTGATATCTCTTATTTTTGCATAGGAAGCACTTACCACGTTGAGGTTACCATAAATGTAATAGTTGGTATTACGGCGCTGCCCGTCCGTTGCTGCATTACCTACAAAAGAGGGAATATTTGTCCGGGCTTCATCCCCCGGTTGTTTCCAGCGGCCGGCGAATTCCGCATTTAAGTTCCCGGCCTGGAAATCCTGGTTCTGAATAAATCCGCCCGGACCATTATTATAGGTATATACCGTATTCGCATCCCGGAACATTACACTGCCCAGGTTGTAAACAATGTTCACGCTCAGCGCGAAAGATTTATAGTTAAACAGATTGGAGAGCCCGCCGCTCCAGACCGGCTGATAAACTCCCATATTGAGCACATCCCCGGGTTGAGCCGCACCAATGACCTTCGTTGTCTTTCCTGCTGCCTTGATGCGGGGATCGCCCAGACTGTCCAGGCCTGCATAATTATAAGCGAATACGGAAAATGCAGGATCACCCGCCATATAAACATTGTGCAATACCTGGTAATCACCGGTAACCGGGGCGTTCAGGAAACCCAGGCTGCTGATCTTGTTCTTGTTATAAGACAGGGTAGCGGAGGTGGTCCAGCCAAAATCCCTTTTTCGGATATTGACGGTATTGATGATCACCTCCGCTCCCTTATTCGAAAGGCTGCCTACATTACCGTAGATAGCATTAAATCCGGTAATGGGATTCACGTTAAGATTCCCCAGTAAGTTGGAGGTCTCCTTCTTATAAAAGTCTGCAGAGCCTGTTATCCGGTTGTTGAATAACCCGAAATCCACACCAAGATTATATGTTTTCGTGCTTTCCCAGGTAAGGCTCGGGTTGGCTGCTGTTGAAATGGAAAAACCCTGTCCGCCCGGCGCATAGGGCAGTGCAACAGGAGCCAGTACATCATAAGAAGAGGCGCTGCCCGGGCTGGGCGAAATGCCGGTAATGCCATAAGTGACACGGAGAGCAAGATGGTCCACCTGTTTGGCGCCTTCCATCAATGTTTCTCCGCTCAGCAGCCATTTGAGTCCTACACTCCAGACGGGTTTTCTTTGTGCGGACCTGTTCAGCCCGAACAGGTTGCTTTGATCATTCCGCCAGCTGCCATTCACAGTATATTTTCTGTCAAATGTATAGGCAGCGTTGGCATAATAGGAGGTGAACCTGCTCCTTGGGACGGATTCTGATTCTCCGAAGAAAGTGTTGCCGCTTAAGATAGAACCGGTAGGGCTTTGGGCTAGTATCGGAGTCGCGATGCCGGCGGAAGTAAGGGTCTTATAATCCAGCGTAGCATAGGTCTCTGTCTCCAGGTCATAACCGTACACGGTGCTGTTGTTGACAACAGTTCGCTGTTCCTGCGCCTCTTGTCCGAATAAGGCGGTAAGCTGGTGAAGGTCATTTTTCCATCCGTGGTCATAGACCAGCTGATCCCTGACAACCCAGTTCTCCAGGGTGGCGTTGGATACGGTATACATACCGCCCGTTGCAGGCAGATTGTAGGTCACTGTTCCACCCGGGTCGGCAACGGCAAAGTTCAACACATTGATCCGTTGCTGATAATTCGTGTGGTCATCGTATTGCTGTGTTCTGTTTGCTCCCCTTATATAACCGTACAAACCTTCAAACCGGAGCCCTTTGAGGAGGTTGACGGTAACACCGCCGTTAAACCGGCCTAAAAAAGCGTAGCTTTTTGTGAACCCTGTCGTTACATTGTCCAGCGGATCATAGTTCAGACCGATACCACTCAATGCCTCTATAGCCGGACGCTGCTCCTCGCTGACATGGCCCATATAAGGCATAGAGATACTGTTGCCGGCAGGATCCCTGAATAGCTGATAGGGCAGGAACCGATCGTCGATGGCAATGGAACGGTTGGAGGAAGTCGTTGTATTGCTGAGATCCGTGATCAGGTATACTTTCAGGTATCTGGAAAAATTAAAATCCTGCCGGACATTTATCTTATACATATTATTCCGGTCGCCCGGCGTATAATCCCGGGTATTTGTATAGGCAAATGAGCCATAGACGGCATATTTGTCCGAACCACCGGATAGAGAGATGGTATGGTTCATCAAGCTGGCCGGCCGGTACCAGACGTTTTTTATTTGGCTGGCATTGCTGATATTTGACAGGCTGTCCAGTTTCGCATCTCCCTGGCCCTGCGTAAGAACACCCCTGTTGACATCATATAAGATCTGCCTGTCCGGGCTAAGGCCTGTGTGGTTGCCATAGGCGCTGTTATAAGCTGTCGAGGTGTTATACGGATAGTCCACCGGATCGAAAGTCTCCTTTGACGCCTGGATATATTGCGGGCTGTTCAGCACCGGAAAATATCCGATATCCGGCTTTCCCTGAAAATTGATAAACCCATCATAATCCACTTTTAGTTTCTCTCCTGTCCTGCCCTTTTTGGTAACGATCACGACTACTCCATTGGAGGCCCTTGCGCCCCAGATGGAAGCGGCAGTGGCATCTTTCAGCACCACGACACTGGCGATATCCTGCGGATTGATAGATGACACATTACTCACGTCCACCGCCATGCCATCCACCACGATCAGCGGATTCCTGCTGGCATTGATGGTCGTTAGCCCACGGATCAGAAAGGGATTCCCGTCCCTCGCCGCGGATGGTGAATTATTAACTACCAGTCCGGGGATCAGGCCATCCAGACGCTGCAAAACATTCATGGAACTGCTCCGGTTCGCAACCGTACCCATGTCTGCGATGGAAAAAGAGCCTGCACTTCTCTCTTTGGAGATTTTCTGGTAGCCATTGCTCACAATTACCTGGACATCTTCGCCTTCTGCAACTTTTGTTTTTGCGGTGATCAACAGATACGTTCTGCCGGCAACCTTTATTTCGATGGGTTCTATGTTCACTGCGGTGACCACCAGCGTGTCATTTTCTCCGACACCAGGCATAGTGAAATATCCATCGGAATTGGTGCTTGTCACCTTTGCCGAATAAGAGAAATTGCCATTGCTATTGCTCATTTTAACACTTCCCTTCACTACAATATTGGCCAGCACCGGCTCCCCTTTTTCGTTGACTACCCGGCCCTTTATTTCCAGAGGTGGTCCTGACCGCTGCTCTTCTCCTGCCGTAAGAGCAGTTTCTTTTTTTTTCACGTCTTCCTTTAAAAGGATCACCACTGTTCTTTTCAGGATACTGTATGTCAGCGGTTGGTCTTTTAAGCAGGTATCCAGTACCCGGATAAGATCCTCATCCGTGGCAGTCAGCGAGACAGGTTTTGCATGCCGCAGATCGCTCTCCGCGAAGAAGAACTGGTACCCGGATTGCCGTTCCAATTCCCGGAATAGCTTTTCCAGGGGAATGTCCTTTGTTGTAAGCGTGATTTTTTGACTGAAAGCGCGGGCGTGTACCTGGAGGGCTCCAATAAGCAGTAAGAAAGCGGTCAATTTCATAACGCGCATAGTTTTGGTAAATAGCATACCTTTGTGTTGTTTGCGTTTAACAATAAGATCTTCGTCGATTTTTATTCAACGGACTCAAACGTTTGCCGCTCCAAGGTTCCAGCCTTGAGCGGCTTTTGTTTTAGTTCCGGTACGGTCTTACAATTATTTTTCTGCCGTCGGTTTCAAATTTTATTTTTTTGGTTAATTCAAGTGTTTGCAGAAGTTCAGACAGGTTCACATTCCTGGAAATTCCTCCTCCGAATGTCTCATTTATATTCCCTTCGTATGTCACCTCAATATTGTACCATCTTGCTACCTGCCGCATAATGCTCCGGATATCCATTGAATGAAAGCGAAACATGCCTTCCCGCCAGGCTACAATATCTTCTGTATCCACCTTTTCTATTTTTCCATCCGTATATTGTTCCCCTGGCCGCAGGATCACAGTATTGACTCTTGCGGATCCTTGTATCAGCGTGGTACGCATATTTGCTTCATCGTCGTAAGCATTTACATTAAACTCCGTCCCCAGATCCTCTATGACGGCCCCTTTTGTTTCTATCCTGAACGGACTGGCGGCATCGTGTTTCACTTTAAAATAGGCTTCTCCCGTCATAGATATCCGTCGTTCGCCCGCGCTGAACCGAAGAGGATAACGGATGCGGGAGGCTGCATTGAGCCAGACCGTTGAAGCGTCGGGTAGTTTGATCATCAATTCCTGCCCATTGGCAGTTACCACTTCATTATACTGCTGGCCGGTGCCGGCCGGCGTTCCCTTATAGCTGATGCCGCCTTCTGCATCTTTATAGATCTCCAGGTCGCCGTCCCGGGCCACCAATCCTTCTTTTGTATTATCCAGGTCGATCAAGCTGCCATTTCCCAACTTCAGCAGAGCTCCTTTATGGCCAGGAGGTCTATTGGTTATGGCAGCCCGGGCAACCGGTCCGGATATTCGTCCGCGGTTCAAAAAAAAGAATAGGGCCGCACCTGTCACCAGCAATAATACGGCGGCGGCAACCCGTCCGTAACGGAAGCTGATACGCCGGACCCTGGCCGGTGCACTGTCGATGGAAAGGACAGCAGTCAGTATCTGTTCCGAAATTCCGGAAGGCAGTTCGACAGGTGATAGATCCATTCCCGGGTAACGCAAAGCCAGCTCTTCCAGCGTCTGCCGGGCATCGGGATGCCGGACAAGCTCCAGGAACTCTCTTCTTTCCTCATCGGATGCTTTACCCTCCAGGTAAAGGCGGAACAATGATTCTAAGCGTTCTCTATTCATACTATTATATTGACTCCGGAAAACTGTCCGGATTATTAGTCTTCTCAAAAAAATCTTAGTGTAATAATAGGAGGGCCCACAGGACAAGATCCAGGCGACTGACCAGGAAAGCTCTTACAACCCTCAGGGCGATAGTCAGATGTACACTGACCGTAGCTTGTGAGATCCCTAATTTTTCGGCAATTTCTGCCCGGCTTATTCCTTGAATTCTGGATAATTGAAAGATTTTCCGCTGCTGCGGACTGAGGCGTTCCAGGGCTTGCTTCAGCAATTCCTTTAACTGATAGTCATCCGATAGGGTTGCTCCGAATGGCGTCTCCGCCGGGTTCCAGGACAATAGTTCTTCCTTACGTTTCCCTTCAAGAGCCATTTTTTGTAAAGCCGTAAGACTTAGGTTTATCACAATCCGATACAGCCAGGCTGGAAAATTTTCTATACCGGCCAGTTTCTGCCTGTTCTTCCAGATACGAACAAAGCTGTCCTGCACTACTTCTTCCGCAATAAGTCTGTCCTGCGTATACCGAAGAGCAACCGTATTTACCCGATCTTTATAATGATAGAACAGTTGTCTGAAAGCCTGCTGATTGCCGGCAGCCACTGCATGAATGACTGTTATTTCATCATAATAATTCACAATAAGCTCGCAGTTATCTGATTAAAAGCGGAATCCTGAGCGATCCACCTGAGCGCCCGGCAATTGATCGCCAATATGTTGATCAGCCGGGCGTCCTCCTCAAATATATGCAATATGTTGTGACGTTTACTTAGGGGAGCGGAATCCTGCTTTTCCGATACCTGTAAAATTGATCAGCACCTCATATACGTATCGCACATTTTATGGAGACACGGTAAAAGTCATTACGGAGTGGCTGCAAAATCATAATTGAACGACCAGCCTCTTTCCCGGGCCATATAAATACAGCTGCGTTCGGCCAGCGCTGAAATGGTAAGGGAAGGATTAACAGACAAGGGCCTTGGAATAATAGCGCCATCGCTGATATAAAGTCCCGGGTAAACGGCATTACCCGTTGTGCCGGTGAAGACCTGCCCTTTGTCGTTAACGACACCCATACTGGCATCCTCTCCCATGATACACCCGCCCAGGGGATGAACGGAGACCAGGCTGCTGGAAAAAAGTTTGGTCCAGGCGGGATTTTTGGTATAGACGCCGCCCAGTGTTTTGGTAAGGGCCAATAGCTGATCATTCACCTTCCCGTAGATCGGTTGTTTTCCTGCATCGGGCCAAACTACCCGTATACGGTCGTCTTCCAGCGCCATTTTCCCATTGCCATCGTCATTCGACATGCAGAGGTAGACCAGTGTATGATTGGCAGAGCCATGATAAGGTCCCCTGAGACCCGTATCAAGCTCTCTTTTTCTTTTTTTCACCCAGCCGCCCAGATCCGTATGGGTCGGGACACCCTCCAGCTTGGAGGCCAGCGACACCATGCCATAAAAGACTTTAGCCAGCATACCGGGCGCGGCGCCATCCGCGATCAGCATTCCCTGTCTGCTATCGGTTGGGTCGCGGAGATCGATAACGCTGCTCATGCCGGGACCTACGGGATCATTCGCGTCAGGAAGCTTCTTACCCATTCCAATAGCATTGGCACGCACATCGCTGTTATAAGCAAAAGCCAGGAAATCGCCATTGCCGGTAAAATGAGCACCTGTCAGGTCCGAAGAGGGCAGCCCATTCTGTTTAGAGCGAAGAAGTATTTCCGTACTTCCCAAGGTGCCTCCGGCCAGCACTACCACCTCTGCCAGTATAAAGGAAGTCGGGGCATCTAATTTTTCCTGGCCGGTAGTCAGGAGGTTATAATGCACCTTCCATTGATCATCCAGTTTCTCTACATAACGGACATTCACCTGTGTGTAGATTTCTGCACCGTGATTAGCTGCATCCGGCAGATAATTCATGATCAGGGTATTTTTTGCACTGTAGTTGCAGCCGGAACAACAATCCCCGCAGCCATTACAGGGTTGCTGTTCCACCCCGACATGATTAGGTCCGTTGATATCGAAGTTCACATAGATGGGAGCCAGTTTCCAATGGTCACCCAAGCCGGTTTTTTCCGCTGCTGTTTTCAGCGATAAGGTCTTGGCCGGTAACGGTGAGGCGGTAACCGGAAGAGTGGTCGTTCTCAACATATCATGTACCGTTGAAAAAGCTTTCTGTAAAGTAACAGCGTCATCCCGTAATGCTGCCGGCCAGCAAGGGTCCGCAAAGACATTTTCTTCCGGCTCCAGACCGACATTGGCATTGATGAGAGAGCCGCCGCCAAGCCCACAGCCCTTGATCACCGTTATGTCCGGATTCACCCTGACATCGAACATCCCGGTCTTTTTCCCCAGCTGTAATTTAGGGGTATCGATCTGCGTCTCGGCTGAAGACTCCTTGAATTCATTCGGATATTCTCCGGGCAGGATCTCCCGGCCCCGTTCGAACAGACACACCTTTTTCCCGGCACGGGCCATCCGGGAGGCGGTAATGGAGCCGCCATATCCTGATCCGATCACGACTACATCGTATGCAGGCTTTAACGCTGAAATGGGTAGCGATAATCTTTTCATAAAATTAGTATAAGGATGAGTCCGTCTTTTGCGCAGGTGATGGGGCAGCCAGTCTGTTTAGTCTTTGTTATTTTCCGTGACGGGGATATAAGTTAAGACAAAAGAATGTAAAAAGATCTCCTTTTTATTTAAATTTCAGTATGAAAATGTCCTTTTTCCTGGTTTACCGGGAGCGAATGCCTAAAAATCAATCTTGATCAAAGTCCTTACTCCCCATTGCGGCGCATTGGGATGTTCTAAATAGGTAAACCGCCGGACCAGGTCTACCCGCACCAGCTTAAAAATGTTTCCAATGCCAACGCTGCCTTCGACATAGGGACCGTTGTTCAGGGAGTATGTTGTCGGTACTCCCCCGGCATTTACCGGGAAACGGAGCAAAGACGGATCATAGGCAGGGTTATTTTCATTTCTTATGCCTCCCCACAAGGCTTTTACATTTATGATCTCCCTCCATTTCAACCGTTTAAGTAAGGGGACCTTATTGAAAAGGAAACCATTAAAGTGATGATCTATATTGATCGAAGCATAGTGGTCGCTGACAAATTCAAGGAAATTCATCAGATTATAAGACTGCAATTGAAAAGAGTAAGTCTGATTGGCGCGATGGATATCCAACAAAGGATAGGGAACTTTGCCAAAAAGGTAAGCGCCCTCGACCGTCACATCCGTATAGCCGAGCTGAGACAGGTAAAACCGCTTATTGATATTGATCGCTATATGCTGATAAGTATATTCTCCCCCTAAAAGCCCCTGAATACCCTGATTGTATCTTAACGTCATGACAGGATATTTATCTGTGATAGGAGTCCGGTACAATTTACCCTGGTAAAACTTTTCATGGGGTGCATACCGCAGTCCCAACGAAAGCTCGGTGGTCTGAATCCCGCTGACCGTTGCGGGAAGATCATTGGCAAGCTTCTGAAAATATAAGGAGCCGCCAGGGTGCTGGTCCCACCATTTTAATCCCAGCGAGTAGGAAAAATGATTTTCCCACTCGTGTATATAATCCAGCCTGAAGATGTCATTGTAGAGCAGCTGGTCATTAACTCCCCGTTTGAAAGAAAGGAGAAAATTATTCTCCTGGACAAATTGCAGCTCCAGCCCGGGAATCTTCGTATCGTGCTGGAAACTGGCTCTTACAAAATGCTGCGGGAAAGTATAAATCGACTTATTATTAATGGAATAGGCGCCGCTTAAAAAATATTTGAATTTATCATCCCGGGTGCCATAAGCCACGTAGGTCTCAAAATAATATCTCCTGCTCAGGGCAGCGGTCGTTCTGCCTCCCAGCCGTGGCCGGAAGCCTTCCACCGGGTTAAAACTATAAAATGCATTCAATGGACCTATCTCGAAGGGGCCTGTATTCTTATATCCGACTAATAGTATGGTGGCAATATCCATCGCCCTCCTGAATGACGGCACTTTCTGAAGGCTGTCGATATTTTTATAAACGAGTGAGGTATCCTTGTCCAGGGTATCGGGCCTGTGCGAAGACCAGTAGCCGGTGTCTTTCTCCTGCGCATCCGGCAGGGTGACCAGGGCGGGGCCCTCATAAATTTCTTTTGGTCTTTGCCTTCCCACCACAAAGCTATCCAGCTTAACGAGGCGTTCGCCGAATATACCGCCGCCCCTGTTCTTATTTAAGCCAAAGTCCATTTTCGCGTCGCTCTGGCTAAGCTTATATTTATCATCGTTACTCTTATCGAAGGTGAGCCGGATCTCCAGCTGGCGGACAAAATTGAGGTTTATTTTCTTGTCGACAGACAGAACGGCGCCCTGCACGGCATAGTTGCTGTCCATGGTAATATACAACACACCTTCAAACAGCAGATCAGTATTATTGCGGGGCCAGAAACCCAGCTCGATCAGCTGAGGGGTCTGGTCTTTGATCGTATCCCGGATGAAAAATTTATAAAAGGCCGGCGCACTATTGGCGATAGGACTCAATAGCTGGTTGGTCATCAACAGGATATTGTTGTCATAAATATTGATATCCTGGTACATAAAATTCAGGTAGGCGGAGAGCCCTTTGTTGTCGATGAAGTTCTCGTCGTATTTGACTTGCTTATCAGCCCTGATGATCTGCTTGTTGGCATAGGGCGATCGCCGGTAATAATTGTCGGACAGCTTCTCTTCCATGTACAGCGGCAGCAAGGTTTTTCCGCCTATCGCGCTTGAATCCTGCTCACGAAAAAGGAATTGATATTTTTTGAACATCCGCTTATTCCTGAATGAATCCGAAAGGTTCCCCAGGGATACGATCATCCGTTCATATTTTCGATATTCGGTATAACTATAACTCTCCGGCCTGTTCTGCGACTTATGGGCAATCACTTGCCGGATAAGATCTACTGCCGGGTTGTTCTTATTGGAATATTTTTTCTTCTTTCCTGATCTAACCACTACCTCGCTCAGTTTGTCGGCATCCGGTACCAATCGGATATTTATGACCTGTTCAATTCCGGGAGCTACTTCAAAACGGGCCGTCTTATACCCGATCGCCGACACAGTGATCTGCGTAAACGCATTCATTGACTTCAACGTAAAATTACCCTGGTCATTTGTATTAACGCCTATTCCCTTCCCGGAAAAGGCAACGCTTGCCATAGGAACCGGCATCTTTGTCCTGGTATCCGTCACCGTTCCTGAAACGATCGTGCCCTGCGCAAAAAGAGAAGTCGGGTATGCTATGAGGAATATCTCTAAAAGCCATTTTATGCTGACTGGAAAATTCATACCGGATTTGTCTTTATAGGGTCTAAAAATGCTTAACCTGTTCACCGACATGGTTCTGTTCACCCATCTTTGGGTGCATGGTCTTCATGAAAATCCGGTGTATGGCGGCAGATATATTTGAAAATGCCAAATATCAACCGCCCCGTTAGCAACCCAAAAACAGCACCGGCCAAAATATCGGCAGGAAAGTGTTTGCCGACGTAAACCTGTGCATAACCTATGATGAGCGCCCATAACCACAGCCATTGCCACTTTCTTCCGGTCACTGTTCTTATGTAGCAAAACCAGAACATGGCCAGGCCAAAGTGGTTTGCCGCATGATTGGACGGAAATGAATAGTTGCCGCCACAATCGATCAGAATTCTTATCCGCCCTTCTAATCCCGGGTCATAACACGGCCGGAGCCGATGAAAAAAAGGTTTTAATATGTCCGAGCAGCTCAAGTCTGTGATAGCAACGACAAGCACGCTTAAAAAAGTAAAGAAAAAAACCTTTCCCTTCATTTTAATCACACTGTATAAGAGCAAACATGCATACAAGGGAATCCAGGTATAGGGATTCCTTAAGGTTATCATTATAGGGTCAAGTATTTTACTGTCGGAATCATGGTTGATCAACATAAAGAGGATCTTGTCCACTCTTTTCGCAACAGAAAATGTCGTTTGCAATATTGACATGAAAACTTATTTATTAATAGTCAGTGTAATAAAGAATACGTGTAATGAAGAATAAAAAAGCGTTCAACGATATAATAAAGAATGAAATTATTCGAATGATGGCGTCCGATAAAGCAGATTAGAAGAAACGGCCAAATGAATCGAAGAACCGTTATAGTTTATCGATGGCGTGTGTTGTAAGGTATTGTCAATGATTTATTGATCTAAAGGGAAATTAACGGTGATTCCGCACCAAAACTTCACCGGTCAGCTCAGGAGATGTTTTTTTATGTAGTTTTGACCAACTGATTTACTTTATCTTAACAGTATGCGGGGCATTTCTAAAATAAACATCGTAAACATTGGTATACATGTGTTCATGTGGGGTATTCTCGTATGCTTCCCATACCTGCTGATGCCTAAGTTATTCAGGGGAGATCATGACATGGGGGTAGATCATGTGCTGCTTCCTCTAATTGAATTTATAGTCCTGTTTTACCTGAATTATTTTATCCTTATCGAGCGGTATGTTTTTAAAAAGAAAAAATACCTTCTTTTTTTGCTATTCAACGTCCTGGCAGTATTGTTTTTCCGTTTTGACGGCGCTATCCTGCGATTATTCAGGGGAGGGGTATACGGGCAGCATAATGATAGCGCCGGAAATGGAAAGTATTACAACGAAGTTCATTTCGATTTTAAAAACATCATTTTACTGTTTCTCCCTGTTATTTTTTCTGTTGCTATAAAGTCGGTAAGAAAATGGTCCAGCTCAGAAGCAGAGAAAAAAGATATCCTGAATAAAAATCTGCAAACCGAGCTGCAGAATCTGAAATATCAGTTACAGCCTCATTTCTTTTTTAACGCTCTCAATAATATTTATTCTTTGGTAGAGATCTCTCCTCTCAGGGCACAGGAAGCTATATATAATTTAAGTAAACTGATGCGTTATCTTCTATACGATGCCGGCAGGGAGAAGATAAAATTAAGCGATGAGATTATTTTTATTAAAAAATACATTGAATTGATGGAGCTTAGACAGACAGATAGAACGAAAGTCGCTTATAAGTTTTCTGTACCTTCCTCTGAAACTTATGAAATAGCGCCACTTTTATTTATATCATTGATCGAGAACTCTTACAAACATGGTGTGTCAGCCGTCTATCCGTCAATGATCTTATTTGAATTGGAGGTGTATGACAATAAGGTTACTTTTAAGGCTTCCAATGACAATCATCCTAAACGCCAGGGTGATATAATCAGTTCCGGAATTGGGGTGGAAAACCTGAAAAAGCGGCTGGAGCTTATTTATCCCGGCAGGCATGAGTTTAGCTCGGAGATTGTTGAAAATGTTTTCCATGTTGTATTAAAAGTTGATTTGTAATGGAAAAAATATCCTGTATCATTGTTGACGACGAGCCATTGGCTTTGGCCCGGCTGGAGAAGTATGTATTAATGACTCCATTTTTGAAGCTTGCCGGCCAATGTGATAGCGCTTTTCAGGCATTGAAAATCCTTCACAATACGGCAGTTCAGGTCCTGTTTCTTGATATTCAAATGCCGGAATTGAATGGGATAGAACTGTCAAGGATAGTTGATAAAAATACCAGGATAATTTTTACCACTGCTTTCGATCAATATGCTATTGAAGGATTTAAGGTGAATGCGCTCGATTACCTTCTCAAACCCTTCAATTACGAAGAGTTTTTAGCAGCTGCCAACAGAGCGAAGGAATGGGTTGAATTAACGGCTACTATGGTTAGGCCGGCATCAGAGCAATATATTTTTATAAGGTCCGACTATAAACAGGTCAAAATCCTCCTTAATGAAGTGCTGTATTTTGAAGGGTTTAAGGATTATATCAAAATATGGCTGATCAATAGCCCCAGGCCCATACTTACTTTGATGAGTCTTAAAGCTCTGGAGAAGGAATTACCTTTAACGAACTTTATGCGGATACACCGTTCTTTCATTATTTCACTTAATAAGATACAGGCAATTGATCGTAATCATGTTATTATCAATAAGACTGTTCGGATATTGATTGCCGGGCAATACAAAGATGCTTTTCAGAATTTTGTCAGTAGCAGGTCCATCGGATGATCCGGTAGGATGTTCCCGTCTATAAACAATTGTTATTCTTCTATTCATTCCCCATCTTCTTCCAGTCTGTTTTATCAGGTGTCTTCAATAAGATAGTTTTGAAATATTCACAAAGGGATTATCCAAAATGTATTTAGCAGGTCAGAATATGACTTAATAACATGAAAAATAGAAATTTTGTAAGCCTTTCAATCGCCATTGCATTTGTAGCGATCTCTGCTACCGGGTTACTATTGTATTTTGGGATAAAAGCAGATGCTGTAGAGATCGTACACGTGCTGTTCGGATTACTCTTTATAGGTTTTGTAGTCTTCCATATCCGGTATAACTTTTCGGCTTTGAAAAATTATGCAAAAGATCGTAAGACAAGAACTGTAAGGAAAGAGCTGGTGGCAGCCTGTTTTGTCAGTACAGCTCTGCTGATCACTATGTGCCAGGGTTTTTCGTTCATGGAAGATCTGGCTCATGCCGGCAGAAACCTGCTGGGAAAAAATAAAAGATATGATGGATCCCACGAGGGAGCAATTTTTAGTGAGATCTCAACAAATGATAAGGTAAACGGCGCCCGGTTTCACCTGATAATCCGGCTTAGGGAAGGAGTAATCGCTCCTGTGATAGCTATCTGGATTGAAGATAGCGTTGAAAAATATGTACAAAATGTGTTTGTGCCGGCTAAAAAGCTGGAGCTTCCATCTTCGACCACTCGTATTGACGATAAGGGAAGGGCGGAAAATAACAACCTGCTTCATTATAGCGACTTTCAGGCAACATTGTTGCCTGAATTTAATAAGAGAAGCCCGGATCGAAACCCAAATTATGGTAAGTCCACACCGTTGAATAATTTTATTTTGGAAACAAATGTCCATGTATATAACAATTTTACTCTTTATTTGGAAATAAGGAATAAGGATAAGACAGAATTGTATCATTCGGCAATTGATACAGCCAAGAGCGATGTCTTTTCACTTAACTCATTGAAAAATGAGTTTATCAGGGAGGGAATTGTAAGGATTAATGCGCACCAGGCTCCTTCTTCACCGAAATAATTATCTACAAAACTCCGCGAATTGACAGGACTCTTAATCACATATTCGATTTTCACTTCGTAAAATATGCAGGACCCAAAAATTACGAAATAAAAACCAGGAATGACAGTTGACAGGCCCATGTAACCATGAATGATAAATGGGGCCCGCCAATTGTCAGATCCTGCCGGTTGTCACCGGCTTTCCCGTGTGGCTGTATCCGTCGGTCGCCGGGCGATCCACGTACCCGACAGACGATCCACGGCCTCAACAGGCTAGAATCCCGGATTATTCGGCAACAGGTTCGGGTTCACATCTGTCTCCTGCTTTGGCACCGGAAAGAGCAGCTGGCTGCTCGTGAATGTCGCTCCCCATACCGTTTTATGTCCTACAAAGTCATCCCAGTTACCCGTTACATCATTATGGACCTTGAGGGTGCGCAACATGTCGAACCACATCTTGTTCTCAAAACACAGCTCATAATAACGCTGCAGCCAAACCTCCTGTTCGAAAGCCGACTGAGACAATGCCCCGATCGGCGCAAGGTTGGCCCTTGCCCGGATCAGGTTCACATAATTCACTGCATCGCTGTTGGGACTGCCTTCAGCACGGTTGGAAGCTTCCGCATACAGGAGGTAGACATCTGCCAGCCGGTACACGGTATAATTCAGATCGGATTTAGCGGTATTCCTTACCGCCACGGAGTCGAACCACTTGTAGATATAATGCGCTTTGAACACCACGGTGTCCGGTGTCTTGATGCCGGGATACTTTGTATAAAAGAACTGTCTTTCCTGTATCCGCTTATCGCCCGGGAGGAAAGAATGGATAAACTGATCTGTCGGGTAGACCGACCCATATTCATCCGAATATTTCGAGATCCCCGAATAGTTAGGAATGGTCAGGGCTGTCAGCGGAAGGATGGACGTGTTGGTAGAGGTAGAAGGAACGCTGGCCGAGTAATTCACCTGAAAGATGAACTCCCCCCGGTTCTTATTGGCAGGATCGTTCATATCCCTGTAATTCGGGAACAGGCTATAGCCCCCGTTGGTGATGACCGCCTTCGACCGTTTAGCGGATTCTGCATAATACTGATCTCCTCCTTTGATGGCAGCGCCCGCATAAGTCAGGTAGACATCCGCCAGGATCGATTCGATGGCGCTCCTGGACACCAGTCCCGTATTATCCTGCCAGGGCAGGGTAGACGCTTCGGCCGTGAGCAGATCGGGGATGATAATGCTGTCGTAGATACTTTTTGCAGCAGTGCGGGCGACTTTCAGGTTCAGGTCTTTCGGCACCGTTGTGACCATGGGCACCGCCCCATACATCCGTGCCAGGTAGAAATAATACAGGGCCCGCATGGCATGGGCCTCGGCCAGCATATTATTCTTTGTCGAGTCAGGCATTACAGCGGAGCCGACGGCAGCAAGGCTCTGCAGGGCCAGATTACAGGCTCCGATGCCCATATATAGCTGCTGCCACCAGGTGTCTACATAAAAAGAGGTGCTATTGTAGCTCAGGTTCTGAAAATTGATAAAGCCTGTCTGGCCCAGATCGCTGTTCGACTTGCCGGTCATGAACTCCATCAGGTTCCAGGTATTGCCGCCATAAGAAGAAGGTTGGCCATAGGCGAGACCCTGCATCTTCGAATAACACCCGTTGGCCAATGCCCGGGCTTCTTTGGTATTGCTGATCGTAAATCCGGGACTGAGAAAATTAGTCGGTTTCTCTTCCAGGAACTTTTTACAGGAGCCCAGCACCAGGATAAGAAATCCAATACTTATATATTTAATAGGTAACATCTGATTTGTTTTTAGGTTATACTAAAATCCTGCCGTCAGGCCAAGGTTCCATACTCTGGGACGGGGGTAGGAGAAAAAATCCAGGTTCTGCGAGAACGCGGCGTTTGTCCCATATAAGGTGTTGAACGTATCCACTTCCGGATCATATCCTGTGTACTTGGTGTGGAGGAAAAGATTCTGCACGCTGGCCGCTATCCGCAGCTTCGTCAGCTTCATTTTGCGGGCCGAAACCTCCGGCAAGGTATATCCCAATGTGAAATTCTGGCCGCGGATAAAAGATCCGTCTTCTACCCACCAGGTATCGAAATGTGAATCCTGGGCAAACTTGTAATTCCGCACTTGTGATACCATCGTATTCTGGTGATCCGGCGTCCATCCGTTCAGTACGGTGGCCAGGCTGTTGGCGATCGTTTGCCGGTCTTCGCTGGAATGTTTGAACGTAGCAGCGGTATTCACTCCCTGAACGAAGCGGATGTCGAAGGAGAAATCCCAGCCTTTATAATTGAGGGTGCTGCTGAAGGTCCCTGTCCACTTGGGATAAGCCTGTCCGATAATGCTGTAATAGGGACTTCCATCCTTATTGTAGATATACTTCCGGTCTCCGGGTTTCAGATTATGTGTGGCGGCGTCAGCGGCCTCGTCTGTACTATAAGTACCCAGGCGTGTCATGCCGTAGAAACTGCCGATCGGGTGTCCCACCCGCAGGACATTGGTTTGTCCCAGGAAATTAGGACCGGGGAAGATATCTGCATTGCCGTCATTCAGCTTGATGATCTTATTCTTGTTCGTGGAAAAAATGAAGCTGGTGCTCCAGGTAAGGTCCCTTGTCTTTACATTTACCGTAGTCAGGTTTACCTCCAGCCCGGTATTGCGCACACTGCCGACGTTTTCATAAACATTATTCTGCACCATTCCGGCGGACCAGGGGATCGGAGCCTGCAGAAGAAGGTCTTTGGTCGTGCGATTGTAGTAGTCTACATTCATATTGATCCGGTCCTTGAACAGGCCAAGCTCAAGCCCTACATCAGCCTGTTGGGACTTTTCCCATTTCAGGTTCGGATTACCGATATAATTGGGCAGCAAGGTAGATTGATTGGCGCCGCCCAGGACTACATTACCCGGCGACACTTGTCCCAGGGACTGTCCGTAACCGATTTCCGTATTACCCGTAAATCCGTAACTGCCGCGGAGCTTCATGTAACTGATCGTCTCGCTGTGCTTCAGGAATTCTTCCTCTGACATACGCCAGGCGGCGCCCAGCGAAGGGAAGAATGCAAACTTGTTATTTTCTCCGAACCGGGAGCTGCCGTCATAACGACCTGTGGCCGTGAAGAGATACTTGTCATCGATATTATAGGTGATACGGGCATAATAAGAATTCATCTGCCAGGCGGGATTAGCCAGGGACTGGGTATTCGACCGGACGGAACCAGCCTGCAGGGCCGTCCACTGGAAATTATCGTCGATAAAATTCTGGGCTTCCGCATCTACCCATTCCTGCTTGTATTTTTGCCAGCTGGCGCCCAGCAATGCTGTCAGCTTCTGATGGTCATTGATCTTTTTGTTCCAGGTCAGATAATTCTCCGACTGCCAGAAATAGTTGTAATAGGAATTAATATGCGCCTCTCCTCCCTGATCCTGGGAAAGGTGCGGCAGATCCTGGGCTGAATAGAAATTATTCTTCTGTCCGCTCAGGTAATACCCGAAATCCGATTTGAAATCCAGGTCTTTGGTGAGATGGATGGTAAAATAGGCATCTCCCAGCGCCTGCAGGGTATTGTTCAGGGTATACCGGCTTTGGGAAATATGTACAGGATTGGGACCGCCTTCCAGACCGGCGATATCATTGTTGCCGGCCCAGCTTCCATCCGGGTATTTGATCGGCACGATGGGAACTTCTTCCGTCACCATCCGGGGTACGTTGAGAGAGCCATTTCCATCGGACACCATTCGCTGCGTACTTTGGATAACCGAGATATATCCCCCGAACTTCAGCCAGTTATTTACGTCATTGTCCAGGGTGAGCTTGGCTGAATACCGCTTGAACCAGCTATTGACCATGATCCCATTCTGGTCGAGGTATCCCAGGGAGGCGCTATAGACGGATTTCTCGCTTCCTCGCTGGATATTGATAAAGTGATCATGGGACCAGGCCGGCTTGTAGGTCTCTTTCTCCCAGTTGGTATTGTACAGTGGCTTATCGTTGGCATCGAACAGCTTGGGCAGGCTGGCATGGTTCAGGGCGACAGGCGGGGTCCAGATGCCGCCCAGGGGATCGAATTTCGTGCCGTTGGCAAAAGAAAGATTATAGATTTTGACAAATTCATCGGAATTGAGGGTCTTCAGGTGACGGGACAATTCACTTACATTGACATCACCGTCATAAGTCACCCGGGTGTCGCCGCGACGCCCCCGTTTGGTCGTCACCATGACGACTCCATTAGCGCCCCGGGCCCCGTAAATGGCCGTGGAAGAGGCATCCTTCAATACTTCCAGGGAAGCTATTTCATGGGGGTTCAGCGTATTGATATCCACGCCGGTCACTCCGTCTACCACATATAAGGGGTCCAGGCTGGAATTGATCGAGCCGATACCCCGGATACGGACCTTGGCCGGCTGGCCTGGCGCACTGCTGTTTACATTGACCTCTACTCCGGCGATCTTGCCTTCCAGCGCCTGGGTGACAGTGGGCACCGGTCTGTCAGTCAGCTGCTCGCCTTTGAGGCTGGCTACGGCGCCGGTAAGATCTGATTTCTTTGCTGTGCCATACCCGATCACCACCACATCGTTCAATCCCGCCGCTATTTCTTTCAGCTGGACGGTAATATTGGTCTGACTGCCGATAGAGACGGTCTGGGTCTGATAACCGACCGAAGAGAATTCCAGCCTGACGCCCTCGTCCGGAACGCTGAGCCTGAACCTGCCGTCTCCATCCGTGGTGGTCCCGTTCGCACTGCCTTTGACAGTCACGGAGATACCGGCGAGGGGATCCCCTTTCTCGTTGGTAACTGTTCCGGTGATCGTATGCACCTTTATCTCGATCTCCGGTACATAAGGAGCTATATAACCGGACCAATCTTTTGTATAAGAATGACCGTACCGGCTGTCCCGGCGGTAAGAAATAACGATCGTATTGCCTACCTGCTCGTATTGCAGCATGGTATTTCTTAGGAGGGCTTCCAGGATATTATGGACAGACCGGCCTTTGAAGGCAAGGTTGAGATTGCCTACCCTCTTTAGGTCTTTCTTATTGTAGGCGAAGGAGAAGGGCGTCAGCTTTTGGATCTTTTCCAGGGCCGCCACCAATGGCTCGCCCTTTAGTTCCAGGTTTATAAAAACCTTGCTGATATCCTGCCCCCTGGCATCCCTGGCGCTCAGCAGCTGGATGCTGCATAGAAAGATCAGGATAATGAAAAAGCTGATACGCATAATGTTAAGCAATCGTTTTTTGGTTTGAGTGCGTCCTTCCCGGCGACCCTCCGGAGAATGGGGACGCCCAAACGCTGACAATAAAGAAAATGTCATAGTTTTGATTGTTTTAAATGATGAGAACTTGTTTAAGACAGGATACCTTCTTTTTAACCGAAAAGGTATTTTTACAACCTGCTCCGGGTTCCAGCCGGAGTAGGTTTTTTATTTAAAAGAATTCGTTTTTATTTGCATCCTTCCCCGTTCAATTCGACATGATTGCCAATCAGCCGGTAATCCATATTATTGATTTTCGACAATACCTTAATGATCTGTTCCAGCGGCTCACCGCTGGTGAAAGTGGCTGTCACATTGCAGTTTTCCAGGGCAGGATTCACCAGGACGATCGTCTGGTGGAATCGTAACTCCAGCTCCTGCACCGCCTCTTTCATGCTGACATCGTTGAACAGGAGATACGGTTTTTTCCAGGCGATGACCTCACCCGCATCCACCCGGATCTTTCTGAGCCTGTTATGGACCTTATCCACGATGAGCTGTTCATTGCCCCGGAGAATACCGAAATCCCCTGCGCCATTTTCCACCCGCACCTTGCCCCTGGTCACCGTGACGATAATATTCCTATCATGTTCATTGATATCGAAAGCTGTGCCCAGCACGGTTGTTTTCACATTGCCCGTATGGACGATAAAAGGCCTCTTATCATGTCTTATATCGAAATACGCTTCGCCGGAGAGCCTTACTTCCCTTGTTGGTCCGGTAAATACGGAGTCGAAATCAATATGAGCGCCCTGGTGCAGCAATACCTTACTGCCATCGGACAAGGTGATACACTGGTCTGTGACCGGTTGGGGAGAAACAGCTAATGGGACAAACGTGCGGGAGACTGGCCTGCGCCAATAGTAGCGTCCGATAAAAAAGGAGGAGATCGCTATAATGATCAGGGCTGCTGTATAGCGTAAATAAGATCTGTAAGCTGGTATTTTGTGAATAACAGGGGGCTGCCTGCTGATAATATATTCGAGGATCTTGTTGGCGGTCTGGCCGTCCTGGCTGTATACGGGAAGATCCTCATTCCAGGTCTCTTCGATCAGCTGTTTTACCGTATCATCATATTCACCACGGCGCAGCAGGTCGAACAATTCATCTTTTTCCTGTTGTGTAGAGGTCTTTTCATAATACCTGTAAAACAGGTAAGCCAAT
The DNA here is from genome assembly GCA_015655015.1 of Chitinophagales bacterium. GTDB lineage: Bacteria > Bacteroidota > Bacteroidia > Chitinophagales > Chitinophagaceae > Puia. The sequence goes on from JAATFV010000046.1 coordinate 34,482, forward strand.
CGTTTTGAATGGTCCATCATGGTAGTAGTCGTTATATCCTGGTAAAAATACAGGCCTCATTTATAAAGACTGAAAAATGCAGCAGCAGGAGTATACCTGATAAAAAAATATCAGTGATGAAGTAAGTAGTGCAGGAAGAGGAGGATGGGCAGGAGCGTGTCTGCATGAAAATGCAGGATGCCTCTCAGGGTCTTGAGTGCGTGCACCAAATGCGTCTTTACGGTGTTGCGCGAGATATTCAGCCGGGAGGCTATTTCTTCGTGTTTCATCCCCTGGTGACGGCTTAGGGTAAATATGAGTTTTTGCTGGGGAGAGAGCCGGCTCAGCGCCTCTTGAAGTCTAAGCTCATTTTCTTTAGTAAGGAGTTGATCTTCAACCGTATCGGTGTCCTGATCCAGGAGACTCGCCATTTGTTTGCGGGCTGAATCCTCTTTTGCTAAGAGTTTAAGCGTGTCGAATACCTGGTTGCGGGCGATAATAAACAGCCAGGAATCAAATCGCAGGACATGCCGTACTTTATCACGGCTCAGCCATACTTTCAAAAAAACGTCCTGCACTAATTCATCTGCCAGGTTACTGCTCCCGAATAAATGCAAGGCATAGGAATAGATCCTCTCCCGGTAATGATGGAACAGGATTCCAAAAGCCTTTTCATTACCTTCAGCCACACGGACAAGCAAATCGGTCTCGTTGGATAAAGGTTGTACTCTTATGGCAATTTTTCGTGTAGTAGGTTCAACCATTACTTGGCAGGTTGTTTGTAAGCTCTTATCAAAATTATTTCAATTTCGGCACCCGCCAAATTTATTTGGCATATTATCCGCAGCAGTCTATTGGTTTACCCGTAGTCTTTTAAAATACAGGTTCCCGGGAGATAACAGGTTTAATAACACTGCAAGGATTAAAAAATTATTTTGTAGCCTCCATGACACACTAACTGCCGGTTAGCTTATTTTTTAAGGGTCCGCCGGCCTATATCCTAAAATAGTAGTAGCTTCCCCGCTCAATTTTTAAACATTTTCTGATTTACCCAATAATGACTACTATTTCCCAATCAAACGCCGGCAAATGGCCCCGTACTATTGATCCTCCCCTGGCAGACATCCATCCTCATGAACGGACCATCCATGGAGATACCGTAATCGATAACTATTACTGGATGATCGATTATTTCAAGAAGGGCCCCGAGAGCGCAGCCGTCATCGGTTACCTGGAGAAAGAGAACGCTTACGTGGAGACTATGATGAGCGGGACAAAGGAGTTCCGGGAAAAATTGTTCCGGGAGATGAAGGCCCGGATCAAGGAGAAAGACGAATCCGTGCCTGTGTTCAGGAACGGTTATTTTTATTACACCCGCAGTGAAGAGGGGCAGCAATACTATAAATATTGCCGGAAAAAACAGACCCTTGAAGCTCCGGAAGAAATGTTGCTGGATGTGGATGAGATGGCCAAAGGCCATCCTTATTATTCTGTCACGGGCTTTAAGATCAGCGAGGATAATAACTTACTGGCTTTTGGGGTCGATACGGTCTCACGCAGGCAATATATCATTCATATAAAGGATCTTACCACCGGGGAGATCTTTAAAGAGACGATCCCTTCCACGAGCGGCAACCTCGTATGGGCCAATGATAACAGGACGATCTTTTATACACAGAACAATCCTGTCACCCTGCTGACGGAAAAGATACGGCGGCATCGTCTGGGTACAGATGTTGGAGAGGATATTACCGTCTATGAAGAGACGGATAATACCAATTATATCGGGGTGAGGAAGTCCAAGTCGGGGAAGGTCATTTTTATTTCCTCTTCCGGGACGTTGTCCTCCGAGACACGGTGGATAGATGCCGGCCAGCCGGAGGCTGAATTTGCGATATTTCAGTCCCGGGGGAAAGAAATATTGTACCAGGTCGACCACCAAAAAGATAAATTCTATATTGTCACCAACTGGGAGGCTAAGAACTTCCGGCTGATGGAAAGTCCCCTGGATAAGACGGGACGGGATGACTGGAAAGAAGTGATCCCTCACCGGACTGACGTATTGCTGGAAGACCTGGAAGTTTTCGCGGACTGGCTGGTCATTACGGAGCGGAAAAATGGGCTGATCCATTTACGTATCCGGAATGTCGGCGGGGGGGCTGCCTCCGCGAATGTTCCTGAACAGGGAGGTCAGCCTGCATCTTTTGAAGAACATTACCTCGATTTCGGAGAGCCCGCCTATATGGCTTCCACCGGCGCCAATCCGGACTATAACAGCCAGACCCTGCGATATGGATATACCTCCCTCACTACCCCCAGCTCCACCTATGACTATGGTATGGAGACGAAAGAGAAGAAATTGCTCAAGCAACAGGAGGTTGTCGGAGGATATGACCCGCAGGATTATACGTCAGAAAGGCTCTACGCTACGGCTAAAGATGGCGTCAGCGTCCCCATCTCCCTGGTATACCGGAAAGGGTTCAAAAAAGACGGAGCATCTCCTTTATTACTATATGCTTACGGCTCCTATGGCCATAGCATGGATGCCACTTTCAGCAGCAGCCGGCTGAGCCTGCTGGACAGAGGTTTCGTTTTTGCCATTGCCCATATCCGGGGTGGCCAGGAAATGGGCAGGACCTGGTATGAAGACGGTAAGATGCTGAAGAAGAAGAATACTTTCCAGGACTTTATCGATTGCGGAGAGTATCTTTTAGCGCAGGGATATACCGGGAAAGGGCATCTATATGCCCAGGGGGGGAGCGCCGGCGGGTTATTGATGGGCGCCGTGGCGAATATGCGTCCGGACCTCTGGCAGGGCCTGGTAGCCCAGGTTCCCTTTGTGGATGTGGTCAACACCATGCTGGATGAGAGCATTCCTCTTACCACGAATGAATATGACGAATGGGGGAACCCCCAAAATGCGGATGCTTACGCTTACATGAAATCTTATTCTCCTTACGAAAATGTAGAGGTAAAGGATTATCCCAATATACTGGTCACTACGGGTCTGCACGATAGCCAGGTCCAGTATTTCGAGCCCGCCAAATGGGTAGCCAAACTAAGGGCCCTGAAGACGGATCAAAATGTCGTGCTGCTGCAGACTGAAATGAATTATGGACATGGGGGAGCTTCCGGCCGGTTCGACTATTTAAAAGATATCGCTTTGGTGTATGCCTTCCTCTTTCTATTGGAAGGGATAAACGAATAGGAAGATCATTGTAGCGCACTACAGCGATGGTGTTTGCGGCGGTGGATTCTTCACTTAACGGCCCTTGCTTTGGCTGTCACATCCCTCCACTGAAGGAGCTCAGGGTATTTCTCTCCTGTTTCTGCGGGACGGGCGGCAAGCATATTCAGGGCGGCAGTTTCGAAGGATTGCCGCATGGGCTCGGTATCCGGTGCAATAGCGATTGTATCGCCCAGGGCACCGCTCACCGTTATTTTCTGCTGGGGTGGGGAAGGGGCGGTCCTGGAGATGTCCGCGCCTGCTTTTCCTGTTGTGTCCAGCGCCGCAGAGATGCTGGTAATGCCTTTACTTCGTCTGTCTTCCACCGTTGCCGAATAAGGGGCGCCCGGAGTGAACTTCTCCGCCAGCAATTGCAATACGGAAGTATGATCCAGCAGCTGGTGGCAGACTGATCCTTTTTTAACGAATGGGGAAATGATCAGGCCCGGAATACGGGGCCCCAGGCTGTTAAAGGTATGAGGCAGATTTCCCCGTGTGGTATACCCGATCGGGGGAGGGGGAACATGGTCATAGAATCCGCCATGCTCATCACTATAGACCAGCATCAGGGTATTGCCCCACCGGGCGGGATTGCTGCTCACCGCTTCATAGGTCCTTCTCAGGAAGTCTTCTCCCCAGCCGATCGCCAGGGGCGCATGATTGTCATTGGGATGATCCGGGCCCAGGTGGGGGCTGTCATTATAAGAGGGTTCCACCAGGATCACCTGCGGAAAGGTCTCGTCCGGCTCCTGCTGAAAGTCCTTATAGCAATTTTCGTAATCCCTGAAATTATTGCCCAGCACATGCCCCCAGAGAGAAGGGTATAAAATGAAGAAAGACAAACCGTCATGATAGACACGCCAGCGTACTTTCGCCTTATCCATCCAATCAAAGATATTTCCGGTGGCGCTGATCAATTGGGTTTTGGTATTAAAGATCGAGCTATCCCCGCAAAGGGCCATTGTCCGGTTGGGCTGCGTGCTGGAAGGGAGCGGGCAGTGCCACCGGTCACATACGCAAAAAGTGTTGGCCAGCCAGCTGGTGATGGGGACCAGCTCCGCCCCAAAAAAGCCCAGCGCATCATTTTGGGGATTGGGGGGGCGGCCTGTTTTGCCGGCATAGGCTTCTACAAAACCTGTCATGTCGAACTTCTTTCGGATATCCGACCAGGCGAGCTGGGTGGCCACATCGGTATACTCATGCGGCAGGTCATCTGTCAGGTCCGTGTCTACGGTAAATCTGTGGGGCGTATAGGCATCTCCTTTGTAAAAATTCTGGTAGCGGCTGAGGTCCTGCTGCAGGCCATCTACTGCCGGGTTGATATTATCAAAGCGTAAATGCCCCAGCATATGATCGAAGGAGCGATTTTCGAATTGCAGAATGACGATCGTTTTTATGGCGTCTAACATGCGAAGCTATTTACTGTTTTTGGTAAAGAAGATTGGTTAGCAGGCGAAGGGCAGCCGGAGTCGTGGCGGGATCTCTTTTTTCCGCATCGGTCTGCAGGCTCCGGATCTCCCAGGGACCGCTATTGGCCATTCCCCGGAAGGTAATCGTATCCGGCTTCTGCCCGTCCAGCACAGCTATTTTTCCGCCGTGAGATACCAGCAAAGGTCTGCCGGAAGCGGAGGTCACGGAGGTTAGGGCGAAGTGATCGCCCCATCTTGCCTTATTTTTCTCTCCGGCGGCTATCAACGTATCGCCGTGGAGGGCAGTAATGGGGAAAACAATGGTATCCATGGATTCCCGGGGAAGAACGATCACCTGTATGAATTGTCTTTTTTCTTTACCATTTTTTTGCGCGACCAGGGTTAACTCCATAAATTTTGAATGGATCGTACCGGCTTGTCCCTGTCCGTTTCCCCCGCCGGCGACCTGGATGCCTCCTGCTGCATTTTCCTCATTCGAAACGTTATTCTCATGGATCAGCAGCGTCGGTTTTCCGGATACATCCCAATTCGCTTTGATGGAATCTGCCGCGGTAATGGTCTGCTGATCGACCTGGAAAGAATGAATGGCAGGGCCGCAGGAGATAAAAAACAGCGGGAATAACAGGAGGAAGGAGATCGATAATAATGGATAACGGGCTGTCAGAATAAAGCTGGCCTTTAAATAATGCACATTGCAAGATCGTCGATTGAACATAGGAAGTTTTTGTAGTTAGGGAATGGGCGATACGGGAGATATATAAAAATATCAATAAGTATCCGTTATTCATAATCCGGTATTCCAAAGAACCGGAAAGAATTTTTTAAAAAACTAATGAATTAGTTGTAAAACTAATCAATTAGTAGTAGCTTCATTTTAAAATATAATTTACCATGCAGAAACTAGCCAAACGGGAAGAGCAGATCATGCAGGCCTGCTGGCATTTGGAAAGGGCATTTATTAAAGACATCATCGCGGAAATGCCTGAACCCAAGCCTCATTATAATTCGGTGGCCACCATGGTGCGTATCCTGGAAGAAAAGGGTTTTCTCGATCATGAGACTTTCGGGAATACTTTCCGTTACTATCCTGTTATTTCCAAGGACCAGTATCAGAACCATGCGTTTGACGACATGGTCAAACAGTATTTTAATAATTCCTATCCCCGCATGCTGGCCTATTTCGCCAAAGAGCAAAAAATATCAAAGGAAGAGATCGATGAAATATTGGAGATCATTAAATCCCAAAAGAAATGATACCTTATATCCTCCATGTTACCGTGCTGATCACAGCGTGTTTCTTATTTTATAAGCTTCTCCTGCAAAAGGAAACCTTTTTTTGGCTCAACCGGTGGACCTTGCTGGCTTGTGTGGTAATTTCCTTTGCCCTGCCTTTGGTTCCTGTTCCGCAGCAATGGAGCTGGCGCAGCGCTGACCGGGTGATTGCCGCCGGCGTATTAATGAGTCCGTCAGCCAATGCATCTGCCGCCGCGGTGGCCGATACGCAGGTATCCGCTTCAGTCAATCCCTCAGCAAGTATATCAGCTAATCCGTCAGCAGGCCGGGCAGCTAATCCATTAACAGGTGAGCCAGCCAGTTTGTCAACCAATACGGCTGCCAGCATACCTGTTGCTGCAACTTCCGATGCTTCTCACCAGCCATCTGATTCCCGCGAGGCGCCGACTTTTCACCAGGCATCCGGAGATCGTCCGCTCCTGTCCAAATTAATGCAGGGGCTGTACCGGGTTTACCTGTTCGGAGTCATTGTCTTCGGCGCCAACTTCCTTTTGCAGATCATCATTCTTTTATATCGGGCCTATGCCAGGCCGGTAGTACGGGATGGCCGCTTCCGCATTGTAGAGACCACGGGCAACCGGGCCCCCTGCTCCTTTGGAAACAACATTTTTATCAATCCTTCCCAATACGACTGGGATACCTACAACCAGATCCTGCTGCATGAAAAGATCCATGCCAGCGGACGGCATACGATAGATATCCTGCTGGCGGAAATATTGATTGCAGGACAATGGTTCAACCCTTTTGCCTGGCTCTACCGGAAAGAGGTGGAGAACAACCTTGAATTTCTGACGGACGAATCTGTTCTTCGGTACTATGACGTAGAAAGGTCAGCTTACCAGCTGAGCCTGCTGAAAGTGGCTGCACCCAATGTGCCTTTCAGCATTACTACCAATTATAATCAATCACTTTTAAAACGACGTATTATCATGATGAACAGCAAAAAATCATCCCTGCATACCATCTGGAAATATTTCTTTTTATTGCCCATGCTCACCTGCCTGGTATGCGCGCTCAATAAGCCGGCGGTTTTCGGCCAGTCAATGGTTGCCGGCACAGCAACGGCTTCGGTTTACCCGGTCGCTTCCGTCGACACCCTGGGCCGGCCTGACAGAAGTGAAGGTTCGTGGTTCGCGACCACCAAAGGAGACCGGCTCTGCTTCGAATTCAAGGGAGTCAAAGACGAGCATATCTGGTCTGACAATTCCTGTTTTCTGAAAAGCGAATTTGCTTCCCTCCCTGGTACCGGCAAGGTTGAATTCCGGCTGATCCGCGAGGCCGGCATTATCTTCTTCAACGGTCAGTTCGATGGCGAACAGGGTTTTGGCCATTATTCTTTCAAGGCGGACGGGAACTATGTGTATACGCTCGGGCAAAAGGGGATCGATCAGATAACGGAGGATGACCTGCTCACCTTTTTCCTGGTCAATCTTAAGAACGATTATGTGGACATGTTGCAGCACAATGGATTTCCTCACATTGGCAAAAACAACCTCATTGCCCTGTCATCCATGGGCGTCGATCAGGCCTATATCCAATCCTGGAGAGAAATGGGGTACGGGGATATTTCCGGGAATGACCTGATCGCTGTCAAATCCATGGGGATCGATAAAACCTATATCGGGGAGCTGCGGGCTGCGGGATATCAGCATCTGGAAATTAATCAGCTCATCGCCTTCAAGTCTCAGGGGATCGATGGTCGTTATATCAATCAATTGAGCCAGTCGCAGATTCGGCCGGCTGCTCCCAATACGGTTGTTACCCAGCAGGCGCAGATCTTAAGGACAACGGAGGTTCCGGATTATCCTCAACGTACAGTCTCTCCTGATGGCACTGTCACTACTGTTCAACAGGCGCAGATCTCAATAATTTCCGAGGAGCACGATTCTCCTCCGGCAATGGTATCTTCTCCGGTTACAGTATATGACCAGGCAACCGCATCCTACCCGGCTGTTGTTTCTTCCCGGGTAGCTCTTTCGCCCGGGGCTCGACCCTCTACGGTATATATGTCCGCTCCCGGATCTGCGGTAGTTTCGCTTGTGGCTCCGGTCTCTGCAGTCCGGGCAGAACCATTTCCTGCGGGGGATATCATAACCTTTAAATCTCTTAACATCGATTCCGCCTATATCGCTTCTCTGAAAGCTGCCGGATATGATCATCTTACCATGAATGATCTTATCGCCCTGCATTCTCTGAATATTGATGCGGCCTATATAAAAAGTTTCCAGGCTGCCGGCTGCAAAAGTATTCCGGTGCAACAGCTGCCCGCACTGAAATCATTGGGAATAACGCCTGAATATGTCAATGGGTTCCGCAGGATCGGATTCAAGGATATTTCAGCGGAACAGCTCCCGACTCTCAAATCCATGGGGATTACTCCTGAGTACATCAAAGGCTTTCGTGATGTCGGTTATACGAATATCTCTTTGGAACAGCTGCCGGCCCTGAAGTCATCGGGCATTACCCCGGAGTTTATTAAGGCGCTTCGGAAGATTGGGTTCAAGGATATTCCCCTGGATCATCTGCCTGCGCTTAAATTCGTGGAGTCACCACTCCCGCCTATGTAAGTGAAATGAAGGGAAGAGGTTTTGTTTCCAATGATCTGAATAAATACATACAGTTAAAAAACGCTTTTCAATAGACAGGGACAATGGTCCGGTGCGTATATATGCCTATTTTTGCGTTCTCCTATCTAAAGGATTAGCAATTATGGCAGTCGAGCTTGATAAAAAGCAGTTATCTCCCGCAAGGGTCAGGATTATGGTGGCGATCTTTTTCTTTGTTTCAGGTTTTGGGTTTTCCACCTGGGCGTCAAGAATTCCTACGATCCAGCAGCAATTACACCTTAATGAAGCGCAGCTGGGCGCCGTTTTGTTTGCATTGCCGATCGGTCTTCTGCTCACCCTGCCGGTCACCGGCCTTCTGCTGAGCCGTTTTGACAGTCGCCGGATCATGATGATCGGTGCGTTGGCGTTCAATATCATGTTGTGCGGGATTGGGTTTGCTGCGCGTACCTGGGAGCTGGTATTGGCCTTGTTCTGCTTTGGGGCTTCCCGCAACCTGCTGAATATTTCTGCCAATGCGCAATCGATAGGAGTGCAGGCCTTATATGACCGGTCGATCATTGCGCGTTTCCATGGAATATGGAGCCTGGCTGGTTTTGGTGGAGCGGCATTGGGGTCGCTGATGGTTTCCTTTGCTATTTCACCCGGCTGGCATTTTTTTATAGTGGGTATTTTATTGCTTGGCGGCTGCCTCTATGCCTATCCCGGCAGTTTGCCTCAGCAGCCGCATGCGCGGGAACGCAGACCCTTATTTGCTCTGCCGGACAAGGCTTTGGCGAAATACGGGCTGATCTCTTTTGCTTCCATGGCCTGTGAAGGCACCATGTATGACTGGAGCGGGATCTATTTCCGTAAAGCGGTACATACTTCCGGGAAGGTCGCCACTCTGGGGTTCGTGGTTTATATGATCGCCATGACCCTGGGTCGGTTGACGGGCGACCGGTTGGCTAATCGGTTTGGTATAAAGAACATGCTTACCTATAGTGGCCTGCTGATCTGTTCGGGGTTGCTGCTGGCTACCCTGCTACCGTATCCGCTACCCGCGGGTCTGGGTTTTATGCTTACCGGTTTCGGGGTTTCCTGCGTGATACCGATGGTCTTCAGCATGGCCGGACGTTCTGCCGGCATGAGCAGCGGGTCGGCTATTGCCGCTGTTTCAACGGTAGGTTATTTGGGTTTCCTGATTGTCCCTCCGCTCGTGGGCACTGTGGCGGAAGTGGCGGGATTGCGCTGGTCCTTCGGGCTGATAGCTATTTTTGGCGCTGCTATTACGGGGCTGGTGCAGCGGTTGCTCACCGATGAAAAACCATTGGGTCAGCCTGCTGTGTCCCCGGATCCGCCAGCGTCCCTGAATCAGCCTGCGTCCCTGGATCCATCCATTGAGCCTCTGGGATAACCTTCAACCTTCCGTTTCTTCCATTTTTACCTCATAGGTTTTGTCTATCAGTTTATAGAAAATGATGATCATATCCTATGAGCAAGTGATGTACATTTGCGTATCTGGTTGCATCATTACCGGGTGCAGCTCCTTAAAAAGCGACGGTTGCCTGCCTGAGAAGAAGAGTTTCTTTTATTTGTTAAAAATCAATTTAAATAGTATGTCCAACAGAATTTTATCAATTGGCGAAAAGTTTCCTGCATTCAGGAAAAAAGCAGTAGTATCTATCGAAAAAGGGAAGGAATTCACGGAATTAACGGAGGAATATGGCAGCGCAGAAGGTAAATGGACTGTTATGTTCTGGTGGCCCAAGGATTTTACCTTTGTTTGTCCTACGGAGATCGCCGAATTCAATAAGAAGAACAGTGAATTCAGCGACAGGGACACGGTTGTAATTGGTGCTTCCACTGATTCTGAATTTGTGCATGCGGCCTGGAGAAGGGATCACAGCGATCTGCGTGATCTGAAGTTCCCTATGCTGGCAGATACTTCCAAATCCCTGGCGGAAGAATTAGGTATCCTGGATAAGGAAGAGAAGATCGCGTACCGCGCTACTTTTATTATTGACCCGCAGGGTATTGTACGCTGGGTAAGTGTATATGACCTGAATGTTGGCCGTAGCGTACAGGAAGTGATCCGTGTATTGGATGCTTTGCAGACGGACGAATTATGTCCTTGCAACTGGAAGAAGGGCGAAGAGACCCTGACTGAACAGTTAAGCCTGAACTAAGGGTAAGATTAAAACATCATAAAGGAATGAGGCCGGCTACTTTTTGTGGGGCGGCCTCATTTTTTAAAATCGGAATAATATGAGTGCAACAGCAACTATACAGAATGAAACTTTTCAGAATTTATTGAATGAGCTGAATATTGCCGGTTATGAACCTTCTGCCAATGTGCAGGCATTAGTAGCGGTAGAATCCCGGTTTATTAAGGATCTGAAGATCAATGTGGGTAATGTGCTTAACAATGCCCAGTACCTGGATAAAAAGGAAGCCGTGTTATTGGCGTTGGCGGTAGCGGTGAATGAGAAATATATTCTTTTGCAGGATGCTTTCACCGGCCTGGCGAAATCGGCAGGTGCGACTGACGCAGAGATTGCTGAGATCATTGCCTGTACTTCCCTGATGAATACGAATAATGTATTCTACCGTTTCCGCCATTTTATGCAAAAGGATTTTTATAACAATCAGCCTGCCGGCATCAAGATGAGCATCATGGCTAATCCTGTACTGGGCAAGGAGTTTTTTGAGCTGGTGAGCCTGGTTGTGTCCTCTATTAATGGATGTGAAATGTGCGTGACCTCTCATGAAAAGTCGGTATTGCAGCATGGCAGCTCTGAGTCCAGGGTCTTTGAAGGCGTGAAGCTGGGCGCTATTATTAAAGGGTTGATCACTGTACTTGCCTGATACCTTTCCATTAAAAAAGCCACCGCTCACCGGTGGCTTTTTTAATGGATGAATGGATACGTGTTTCAGGAACTCATTTCCTGCTTACAGTCCTGCTCTGTACTCTTTTCCGTATTCTTTCCCGGGTGTTTTTTCATTTTCCTTTTCAGGAGGGACGGGCCCTTCGGTAAGGGGGAAATGATTCATAACGATTACAACATAGTGAATTCCCTTTTTCTTTTTTTTGCTGGCAATGACAAATTTTCTGGCAGAATACATAGTTCAAAATTTATAAGTTAAAAAATGCAGGGTACGGGCTTTTAGTGTAATGATTCTTTATTATTGGATCTTATTTACGGCTCCTTTTTTTCTGACCGTCGGCTTGTTCAGGGGTGTTTCTATTCCTTCTTCCTTTCCTTCTTCTATTGTTGTAGTTTCCTCCTCCGCACCCTCTGACGTGCCGGGTTTAGGCTTGATACCCTCATTCGGGATCCGGTCTGGTTTTTTGAACGTTTTTTGTGCAGCCCGGGTGGACGGGTATATGTTTATCGTTTTATTTTGCGGGCTTGCTTCGATGAACATTTTCTCTGTCTTATTATCGGATTTCAGGAAGTCGACTGGTTGCAGGTTGCCTCTTTTAAGCGCCTTGATCAGCCAGGTTTTCGATTCTTCATTTTTCAGCTCCCTTATAGGATACTTTTCCAGTATTTTTTCCAGGTCATACCCGTATTGTGAACGATATTGCTTCATCCTGTAGTTATGGTTCAGGTCTACATCATCGAAGTTCAGGTGTATCCAGGCATTATATTTTTCCCCTTCAATATTGATCAGGTCTTTATTCACGGCCCTTCCTTGTAACAGATTGAAACATTCCTTCATGGTGACACCGGTACCTTTACTGATATAGAAGGTTTGTCTCCTGTCCATTTCGGGGTCATCTCCTTTTCGCAATAGCGCATCGTATTTATTGAAGAAATACAGATCGTTCCATTTCCGGAAATGGAGAACAGCTTCCAGCTTATAGTCGTCATCATAGTAAGCTTCCGCATACAATTCGAAATCTTTAGGCGCTTTTGCCAGTTCTTGCTCCAGTTGGTCCGGGGGTACTATTTTATCTCCAAAACCCAGGTATTTCAGGTTTTCCTGGATGAAGTCAAGGGTCTCGTTATCCATAATGGTAAATTTAAAATGGTGAATAATGTTGGCATCCTATATCAGCCTGGATCGTAACAGGGTATAATTATACGCCTGTAATTGCAGGTGTCTGTTCCCGTTCCTCTCCAATAGTTCAATGACCAGGTGTTTGCCTGAGGGGAGCGTGAACTGCGGAAGAACGATAATGGGAAACTCCCGGCTTTTTCCCCGGACTGTCCGGGCATTCCCATAGATATAGACTGGTGGCAGCCCGGTGATCTGTACCGGAGTATTTTTCAGCCAGTGGTTGTCCGTTACATAAAAACGGATACTGTCGATCTCGTAATCGAGATGGGAATGATTGCATAACGAAAGCCGGAAAAAGATCAATCCATCCCGGGTGTAGATGCCTTTTAATTGCATGGCCATCCGGGAATCACGGGTGTTTAAATAATAGATCCTTCGTTTGTCGTTTTCCAGTTTCCTGCAATAGTCTTTCAGCGTCTCTTCATTAACAGAGAGATGTTTCCACCGGGGAGCGGGAGGCCTGCCCGAAGTTGATGAAGAAATTGTCAGGGCAGGAGAGGGATTGATAAATGTCTGGTTGGGAGGGCCCACTGATTGAGCCGATACAGTAGCCGCCAGGCTTAGGAATAAGCTTCCTGTCAGAATAGCAAATTCACGCTTCATACATGTCCGTTTTAAAGGTTAAGAAATAATGATTGAAAAGAATGGGAACATACTAGTTCTGTGCCGCCCCGGATCCGACATTCCGCCATATGCCTGATAATTCTTCACTGCTTAGCTCAATGGAGCAATACCTGGCTGTTTCCGCCATTATTGTATTGTTGATAGCGACCCGGAAGGGATACGCCTGTGATGCTGCCAATGCCGTGTAAGGAGCTAACAGGCGACGCATGGATAATAGTAATTCCCATTTTTCCTCTTTTTTAATACCTGATTTTCGTATGCAAAGTTTTAATTCGATTTTCACTTCATGAGCAAGATGAAAAAGATCTTTGTCCGGTCTGAATTTGTCAAAAGTCCGGCACTTAGTTGCTCCGTACTTATCAAAAGGTCTTGATTGGTCGGAACAACCGAACCTGCCAGACTGAGTGGTCTTATCAGTCTCCGGGATAGCAGCAGTGTTGACTCCCTTTTTCAGAAAGCCAATAACAACTGAATATTTATACCAGTTTAATGATACTACCATAACTTGATTTTTTCTTCCCTTTCACCTTTCTTCTCTACCGGAGGAACTACTGTCTTCCGTCAAAACAAAACTACGATGCACATAGGATGCTTCAGATCGATTATAGTCGATTACAATCGATTTTGAAAAGTATCTGTCGGTTACATGCGGCAATGCGCATGATTGCGATCGGAATCATGTGTGCTCACGATTAGGATCAAGTATGCTCTCGATTAGCATAAATGGAGACTACGATTGGAGACATCTTTGGAAGTTTCACCGGCTCATTTCCGGGAACTTTCACTGCAATCATTCCGGGGAAGGCGTAGTGGCATCATCGTCGCTTAGTCCTGCCGTTTCAGCATTTGACAGTCTCTTTTGCCATTTTTTAATGCGGCTAAGTGTATCGGGGCTGATGCGAAGGAAAGATGCCAGATCTTTTTGAGGAACACGGTCAACGATATCAGACCGTTGTTTTTTTAAATAATTATAACGGTCTGCCGGATCCCTGGATTCCAGCACGTCAGCTTTGAGGTCGCTGCGCATATGATAGTCCTCTGTTATCTTCAGCGTCAGCAGCGCAAAAGAGTGATGCATTTCGCAAAGCCGCTTCATATCTGCATAGGTAATTGAAAATACCCGTGTATCTTCCAATGCGACAATATTCGCCTCGCTGGCTTTGCGACCATAAAAACTGCTTTTGAACAGCGCTATTTCACCTTCCAGCATGAACCACAACGTCTGCTTTTTAGCCTTGATCCCCTTATAACACTGTACGGCCCCTTTTTCAATAAAATAGATGCGATCGGAGATCTTTCCTGCCTTCAGCAAATATTCTCCTCTTTCGAACTCTTCGAATTTCACCACTGCTTCAAAATCTCTGTTGCAAACTTCTGTCAGGGGACGGACAGCCGTAATAAACTGTTTTAACTGGAACATGAATTTGTTGTTTTAAGGATTAAAAATTTCAAAAACATACGGATCTGACCTGTTCCTGTCAATCGGTAGCTCTTCCGGCCAGGCATGCCTTCGGCCAACAGGCACATCTGCCTGTCAGTTTGCCCTTAGAGGCCGTTGCTGAGGCTCTTGAGGATGAGTCGGTCTCCCTTCGTCTCCGTGGAGAATAGTTCCTATTCATTGCGCCGGCCTGCAAGGAATAAATTCTATTTTCCAATAGAAATGGTAATGTTCTTCTTCAACATGTGGAGGACTTCTGCGGACGGCTTGCCCGGGAAGGACTATCTACATTCAAAGGACTATCTACATTCATTAGATGAGGAGATTCCCGGTCATGATCCGATTGATTTTGTTGACGCTTGCAAAATAGTGATTTGGAGAATAAAAATATTTGCGCTGGAGCAAAAAATGCATTTAGCGCAATTTTGCGGAATCTCATTCCGTCTTTGCGTTATCCCGATCCGTCTTTGACAGGCCGGAATACCGCGTTCCATCTTTAGTTACAGGAACCCTACAGACCTGGCAGATCCGTTAAATTGCAGCAGCTGGGAGTTATTATGATATGATCGGTGGCCTGTTTCCAATAGCTCATCACCATCGCCTCTTCCGTGAGAGACGTGTATCGCTTGCTAAACGGGATTTCCATCTCCTGTATGTTGTCAAAGCCCGGATCTTTGCCCGGCTGCTTGACCAGGATATTCTTCAACGCCACCGCCCGCCGGTCTTTCACACTTACTGTATTGGATACCCCAAACAATACCTGGGGCTTTGTCTCCAGCCCGATATTGAATACATATTGTTCCATCTCCTCGAAATCGAGGTTCTGACAATTAATATAAAGACATCCATCCCGGATCCCCAACACTTTTCCGCTGTAACGATGTCCCTCTGAAACGGACTTCACCAACACCTGCCCGTTATCCGACTCCCGCAGGATAAAAGGAGTTTTAATAATGATCTTACTGCCATCCGTTTTCTGATAATATAAAAAATAATTTCCCAGATAATAAGCCTTAATAATAGACAAAGAAGATTTTGCTCCGGCTATTCCCGTTCCCGGCAAAGGCATCTTCGAAAGACTATAACCGTATTCCTCTCCCTGTCGTCCCCGCTCTCTTTGCCAGGCATCCCAATCCGTAAAGGGCACCTGTAAAAAGACAAGCAATACATTGATCTTAATATATTTCGCTTCTCCTCCATTCCAATAGCTCTGCAGGGTCTTGCCGCTGATCCAGCTGAAGACCTGGTACTCCCTCAGATTACCCAGCCATCGTGTAAAATCATAGACCTGCTGGAATTGCTTGCCGAACAATTGTTTCTCCAATTGCTGCTTACCAATAATAAGATGCATTTCCACAAGATCCGTATTCACCATCACCTCTTTGCTGACCTGTTTATTGATCACCCGCGCCACCAGGTTGAACTGGGTTCGGGTAAACCGGTTCCAGTTCATCTCCTTACTCTTGCTTTTTAAGGCCGACACAATAGCCGGATGGCTTTCCAGCGCTTTCTTTATTTTGTCGGATAAATACATATATTCGTATTAGTAATTATATGAATGTGTCTCGTTTCGGGCATTTTTCTCATTTCTTAAAAGCGTGGTCATAATCTGACCAATGAATCTACTAAAATCTGACCAGATTAACACTACTGATAATCACTTAATAGACACATTTTAAAAAAAATTATTCGACTTATATTCTGACTCATTTGACTTATTGATATTTATTATCTGATTAGCGTTTGCCTGCATATTCTAATGGTAACCTGCCAGTTTTCAAGACTTGTCTGTCAGTTTTTTTAGGATTGCCGGCCTTATTAAGGATTGCTTGCCATTATTAACACTAATCTGCATTTAACAACCAAATCATCTGCTTATGAACCGTAAACTTCTTTTATGGCTATGGGTACTATCCATGGGGGTTTTCCAATTCTTACCGGGACTCAGTCAGGCGCCTGCCAGCTTCCTGAAAGGAAAGATCACCGGAAAAGACGGCCTTCCCATTGCAGGAGCCTCTGTCCAGGTGAAAGGGCGGCCAAGGGAGCTCACCCAGACAGACGGAGAAGGGAATTTTATCCTGCACACCACCGCCGCCTCCGGATCCCTTATAACCAGCTTCATTGGTTATTCCAATAAAGAAACCTCTTTTTCCGAATCCTCCTCCAGCCTTTCCATTCACCTGGAAGAGTCTGTCAGTCTTCTAAGTGATGTGGTCCTTACCGGTTATCTCAAACAAAAAAAGAGTGACATTACAGGAGCCATCTCCTCCATCCGGAATAAAGAATTCAAAGACCAGCCCGTTTCCAATATCGCACAAAGCTTACAAGGCAAAGTAGCCGGCATCCTGGTCACCACTCCTTCCGGTACTCCCGGCGCCGGGCTCCTGGTCAGCGTTCGGGGAGCCAACAATCCCCTGTATGTAGTTGACGGAGTGCCCATGCTCAGCGAAAGCAACTCTGCCCTGTCCACTTCCTATAATACCGACGGGGATGAAATGGGCAGCGGGCAGAACGTCAGCTCCATCAGCGATATCAATCCCGACGATATCGAGTCCATCGAGATCTTAAAGGATGCCTCTGCCGCTTCCATCTATGGGGCCCGCGCCGCCAATGGCGTCGTCCTCATCACCACGAAAAGAGGAAAGAATGGCAAAACGGAATTCAGCCTCAACAGTTACGCCGGCACGCAAACAGTTGCCCGTAAAATACCCTTCCTGGATAGTAAAGGTTTTGTAGCATTGGAAGAGGATGCCCGCAAGCAGGACCTGGCCTTATACCAGCAGGACCCCACTCAATTCCCGTCGGATTTCGACCCGGCGGTACTCACCAATCCGCTTCCTGATTCCTGGAACACAGGCGTTAATACCAATTGGCTCGACCAGATCTTCCATACGGCCCCCATCGCCAACCTTCAATTATCCGCCCGGGGCGGTAATGACAAGACCCGCTTCTTTATGGCCGGTAATTATTTCGATCAACAGGGTATCGTCATCGATAACTATTACAAACGGGCTTCGTTCCGATTCAACCTGGACAATAAGGTCAACGATCGTGTCAGTATCGGTACCAATGCCGCTTTTACCTATGGACGTAACCGCCGCAGCTTTAACGATGACACCTATACCGGCATTGTCACCAATGCTATCGGCGCCTCCCCGCTGATGCCCGTCTACAATCCGGATGGCAGTTACGCCGACTTCACCGAATATCAGGCCAGCTGGTTAAGCGACAACCCCGTAAAATCCGCCAAATTAATAAAGGCTTTTACGACGAACTATCGTTTTATCGGCACTGTCTTCGCGGACATCGACCTGTTAAAGCAATTGAAATTCCGAAGCTCTTTCACCACCGATTATACCAGCCTGATCGATGACCAGTTCTTCGATCCCCTTACCACCGATGGCGAGACCGTAGGCGGAAAAGCTACCAAAGGCACCTACCGCGACCTTACCTGGCTCAATGAGAATACCCTGACCTACCAGGGGAGCTTCGGTGAAAAAAATCACCTCACGGCCCTGGGCGGTTTTACCGTGCAGTCGTCCCGCTACGAAAAAACGTCTATCCGGGCACAGGGTTTCCCCGAAGGCAGCGGACTGGAAAACATCGGCAGCGCCACCACCATTATTTCTGCTCCCGTGACCAACTACGGCTGGGGTCTGGTCTCCTTGCTGGGACGCGCCAATTATGACTACGATGAAAAATACCTCTTATCCCTCAGCGCCCGTTATGATGGTTCCTCCCGTTTTGATCCTTCCGATCGCTGGGGCCTGTTCCCCGCCTTCTCGGCAGGGTGGGTGCTGACAAAAGAAAAATTCCTGGATCGTTCCTCCTGGCTTTCCAACCTCAAGATCCGTGTGAGCTATGGCCTCACCGGCGACCAGGAGATCGGCGACTTCCAATACCAAAGCTACTGGAGCCCGGGAAGATATGACGGGAATGCGGGCTTGCGTCCCACGAATATCGGCAACTCCGGCCTCACCTGGCAGCGAAACAAAATGTTCAATATCGGTACCGACTTCGAAATACTGGGCGGCAAGCTCAGCGGCTCGGTAGAATTCTTTAAAGGGGATCGTACCAAGCTGCTCTCTCAGGCCGTATTGCCCGGAACCTCCGGTTTCTCTTCCATTACTATCAATGCGGGGGATATAGAGAATAAAGGCGTTGAGCTGTCCCTGACGGCTTATCCCATCAAAACAAAAGATTTTACCTGGAGCTCCAGCCTGAATATCAGTTACCTGAAGAACAGGATCAAATCCCTCTATACCAATAACGAATTGCTTAGCGCTTACACCGATCTTTTTCCTACCCATATCCTGAAAGTGGGGCAATCGGAAGGAACGTTCTGGGGTATCAAATACCAGGGTGTCGATCCGCAGACGGGCAATCCCAAATATGAAGACCTGAATAAGGACGGTGTCATTGATGACAATGATCAGCAGACCCTGGGTAAAGCCACTCCGGATTATTTCGGCGGCTGGACCAACGACTTTAAATACCGGCATTGGGACTTGTCCGTCTCCACACAATTCAGCATCGGTAATAAAGTATACAATCTGATCCGCACCACCTACCAGACCCTGGGATGGAGCGATGGCGGATGGGATGACAATAATGTCCTCTACCAGGTCTATGCCAATAACGCTACGATCGTCAATCGCCGCTGGGAAAAACCCGGGGACAAGACGGATATCCCAAGGGCTTCCCTCATCTTTCAGAACTATATGCAGAATTCCTCCCAGTTCATTGAGAACGCCTCCTTTTTCCGTATCCGGACCCTCAACCTGGGATATACGCTCAGGCCCAAGAAAGCAGGTGTCTATAGTTCGCTCCGGATTTATCTTCAGGCGCAAAACCTCTGGGTATCGACAAAGTATTATGGCTTTGATCCGGAAGTCAGCTCCAATGGCGGAAGCTCGCCTCAGACTGCGGGCGTCGATTATGCGGCCTATCCCCAGGCGAGAACCATCACCGCAGGCGTAAACTTTAATTTTTAAGAAATTCAGCGTGAATAGAACATTCACGTGGTATAAAAGATAAATATGAATCAAATTAAAAAATACAATTTCCCCGTTTGCTCCCCCAACAAGGGATTCCGGGCTTATCACATTCCGCCGGTCAGGACATTCCGGTCATTTTCAATCCTGCTGACTCAAAGCATTCGTCCTATTTCATTAATCCTCCTGCTCCTGATGACAGCGGTCCTCCCTTCCTGCAAAAAGGTACTGGATGTCGTCTCGCCCAACCAGGTAGCAGACGCCGATGTCTTCTCCAGCGTAGCAGGCCTGCGCAATGCCAGGATCGGCATGTACAGCACCTTGCAGAATAAGAATTATTATGGGGCGTATTTCCCTTTGCTGGTAGATGCTTATACGGACAACGGGACCACCGGCGGTTATGACGTGATCGACCTGAATGATATTGCGTCAAGGACCGTCAACCCTTCCAATCTATATGTGACGAATACTTATGCCGCCATTTATAACAGCATTTACACTGCCAACAAGATCATTGGCAATATTGACAAAGTGCCTGGCCTGGATGCTGATGAAAAAAGCAATACCCTGTCTGAGGCCTTGTTTGTCCGGGCGCTGGGCCATTTTGACCTGCTGCGGTTATTCGGGGAACACTGGGATCTGTCTTCCAAATACGGCATCCCCCTCGTCACTTCTCCGGATTCTCCGAAGGTGGCCATACCCCGCAGTACGGTAACCGCCAGCTATCAACAGATCTTTACGGACCTTACGGCGGCCGTCAGCGGTTTCAATGTTTATAATGGAAATCAATATGCCTCTCTCTCCGCTGCGAAAGCCCTGCTGGCAAGAGTGTATCTTTATTACGGAGACAATACGAATGCAGCGGTCATGGCGACGGATGTGATCAACGATAGCAATTTCGGTTTGTTTGGACCGGGTGACTTCACGAAGATCTATTCTGAAAAAGAGACGTCCGAAAGTATTTTTGAGCTGGTATTCGACCAGCAGAACCAGAGCGCTTATAATACAGCTACCTATGCCCGCCCGGATGCTCTTCGTTCGGAAGTCTTTTTCCTGGCTGCTGCCGATCTCAACACGTTTTTCCAGGGACGGCCCGATGATGGCAGAAGTGCCCTGGTGGACTTTGTCAACGTGGACGTCAGCATTCAGCCTGATGGCCGCACACAAAAATATCGCGGAGAGACTACGAAGGATAATTCTGCTTATATCATCCGTTTGGCGGAGATCTATCTTATCCGGGCGGAAGCCTCCGGCAAAGCAACAGGACTGACCGATCTGAATACACTGCGAACCAGCCGGGGGATGAGCGCTCTGTCTCCTTCGGATGTTCCCGATGAAAATACCTGGCAGCAAACGCTGTCGGACGAGCGCCGGGCAGAATTGAATTTCGAGGGGCATCGTTTATTCGACCTGGCCCGAAAAGGGATGGTGGACGGGGTATTGGGGGCCGGAGTACCGCCGGTGATGCCGATCCCTCAACGGGAAGTGGCAGCTACTAACGGCATTGTGCAGCAGAACCCGGAGTATTGACGGCTCCATGCCGGCTTCAATATACTAATGTGGTGCGACCGGAAGTGTGGTGGAGGAATTGGATCAGCTTGAATGAATTAAATATATGGCTCATCATCCATTGACCTTTTTATTGCAGAAAGCCTTTGCAGATGCTGCCGGGGAAAGCCGTCCTCAGGGCCGGCCTTCGGGAGAAGATCGGGCGGCCGTATCGGATAGCCGTCGCCGGTTTTTAAAAAATTCGGCGCTGGCTGCAACCTCCCTGTTCATTCCTCCGGTCCTGAAGGCCGGACCTTTCAGTGCCGGAGGCAAAGATGATCCGGTTAATCCCGGCGACCAGGTCTTCAGGCGATATCCGGGTCCTGTCAACGTAGCGATCGTAGGTGCTGGAATGGCGGGCCTCAATGCGGCTTACCAGCTAAAACGGCAGGGGATCTCCTCCATGGTGTATGAAGCGTCGGATCGGGCAGGGGGAAGGATGTTCACCCTGAAAGACAAATTCGGCCGCGGTCTTACTACTGATATCGGAGGTGAATTTGTGGACACCAGCCATACGGATATCCTGCAGCTGGTAAAAGAGCTGGGGCTTGAATTGTATGATCTGAGCGGAGATACCCTGGCGCACAAGACCTTTTGGTTTGAGGGCCGGCTCCTGGGAGAAAAAGAACTGCGGGAAGCTATTCAGCCTTATACGGACCGGTTGCTGAAAGATATTCATTCCCTGCCGCCGGTTATCAGCCATCTTACGGCCGATACCTTCCGGCAGCTGGATCAGCTCTCTGTCCTCGATTATCTCCGGAGCATCGGGATGACCGGCTGGTTATTCAAATTCCTCGATATGGTCCTTACCCGGGAATATGGCATGGAAGCGGCGCAGCAGTCCGCCATCAATTTCCTCATTATGTTCGAACCGCCGCTACCGGCAGAGAAGGATTACGAATTATTTGGGCAGGAGCATGAAGTATTCAAGATCAAAGGCGGCAGCCAGCGCCTGTCCGACAAATTATATGAACAGGTAAAAGAACAGGTGGTCTTGCAGCGAAAGCTGGTCGCAATCGGAACGAATCCAGGAGGAGGGTATGATCTTCATTTTGAGAAGGAGGGGGGGAGGTGGACGGTTCAGGCCGATCAGGTGATCCTTACCCTCCCGTTTACCATTCTCCGTTCGGTCAGCCTGGATATCCCCATGCCTGCCGCCAAAAGGAAATGTATCGACGAGATCGGTTATGGCAACAGTTGTAAATTTATCATGGGAATGGATGACAAACCCTGGCGTAGATTGGGGAAACAGGGGTATACTTTTACGGATCTTTCAGTTGGCTGCGGATGGGACAGCAGCCAGCTGCAATCGGAAGAGACCGGTAGTTTCACGGTCTTCGGCGGGGGCAATTTCGCAGACTGGGTAAAGATGAATAAAGAAGAGGTTTTGATCGGGCAATTCCTTCCGGCTCTCGATACTATTTATAAAGGAATGAAAAGGTCGTATAACGGCCGCAGCACAAAGTTTTGCTGGGCGGGTTATCCATACAGCAAGGCCGGATACAGCTCCTTCAGGAAAGGGCAATGGTCCACCCTGGCTGGCTGGGAAGCTGTGCCTGTGGGAAGCGTCTATTTCGCGGGAGAGCATGTGAGCAGGGAATACCAGGGATATATGAATGGGGCCGCACAGACGGGGAGGATGGCCGCGGATGCCGTGGCGGCAGACATAAAGAGCCGGAAGGAGCTACCCGTCTGAAACCAATGACAAATTCAACAAAAACCGATTATAAACTGACAATTGCTAACCATGCAGCATTCAACAGAGATCCTAAACAGAAGAAAAAAATTCGTACCGGATGCCATCGGGATCTTTAATCCCTCGACAGCTGCCAGCGCCAGCGGCAGCCTGATCACTGATGCAGACGGAAGAGAGATGATAGACTTTGCCGGAGGGATCGGTGTGGTCAACGCGGGACATTGTCCGCCGCCCGTAGTGGAGGCGATCGCCCGTCAGGCTGCCAGTCTTATCCACTGCAGCTTTAATGTAGCCACTTACGATCTGTACATGCAGCTGGCAGAGAAGCTGGTAAGCCTCTTTCCCCATGGCGAATATACCAAAGTTATGCTGACGAACTCGGGGGCGGAGAGCGTGGAGAACGCCGTCAAGATCGCCCGTCAGGCGACAGGCCGTCCGGCTGTTATCGCTTTCAACAATGCTTTCCACGGCCGCACGATGATGGCAATGACGCTTACTTCCAAAGTGGGATACAAACTAGGCTGCGGCCCTTTTGCCCCGGAAGTTTATCGCATTCCTTTCCCGGATTATTATCGTTATGGCGGGGGCTTCAACCTGGATGAATTTTCCGACTACCATTTACGGGAACTGGAAGATTTCTTTCACGTACAGGTACCGGCGGAGCAGGTTGCGGCCATTATCATCGAACCCGTACAGGGGGAGGGAGGCTTTAATGTCGTGCCACAAAAATATTTAACCGGCCTCCGGCAGATCTGTGATAAAAAGGGGATCCTGCTGATACTCGATGAGGTGCAAAGCGGTTTTGGGAGGACCGGTAAATGGGCAGCCTACCAGCACTATGATATTGTCCCTGACTTGTCGGTCTGGGCAAAATCCCTGGGAAGCGGTATGCCTATCGGCGCCGTCCTGGGGCGGGCAGCGATCATGGATGCCTGCATGCCTTCCACGATCGGAGGCACCTATCCCGGCAACCCCGTCTGTTGTGCCGCCGCACTGGCGACCCTTCGTTATATGGAGGAGATCGATATTAATGCCCTGGGCCGGCAGGTGGGCGCTATCGTACGCGAACGCTTCGAAATGTTCAAACAAAAATTCCCGGTTATTGGTGACGTGCGGGGACTTGGCGCCATGATGGCTTTTGAGCTGGTCAAAGAGAAAGATCCCTTTAAACCGGATGCTGACCTCTGTAAAAGGCTTATCGCTTACTGCGCCGGTCAGGGGCTCATCCTTATCAGCGCCGGGGTGAATGGAAATGTGATCCGGATATTAAGTCCGCTGGTCATTGAGCCGGCCCTGCTCAATAAAGGGCTGGACATCATTGAAAAAGGGCTGGAAATTTTACCTACCAGTAGGTAAGTTTTTTCTTCCGGAAAAAGAACCCCTTCTCCAATCAAAAAATTGATCGTAGTCAGCAGGGCTTATTCGGAACCAATGAATTGTGAATCGAAGAAATGCATATCATGAACAAACTATATATCAACGGAGAATGGACCGAAGCTCACGACGGACAAACGATGGAGCTTATCAACCCGGCAACGGAAGAGCTTCTTGCCACCCTCCCCTCCGCCGGCCCAAAAGATACCCATGTTGCCATCGAAGCAGCGGGACAGGCCTTTCATTCCTGGAGCAGGACGACCGCTTATGTCCGGGCGGCCATTCTGAAAAAGGCAGCTGATCATATCCGGGAAAACCTGCCTAACCTCGCGGAAGACATGGTGCTGGAAAGCGGCAAACCCCTTGCTGAAGCCAAAGGAGAATGGACCGTAGCCGCCAACCTCTTCGAATGGTATGCAGAAGAGGCAAAAAGAGCTTATGGCCGTGTCATTCCCACCAATCGGCCGGACAAAAGAAGCTCCGTGATCTGGCAGCCGATGGGTGTCATCGGCGTGATTACCGCCTGGAATTTTCCGGCTTACAATCCTGCCCGGGCCTGGGCTGCCGCCCTGGCTGCCGGCTGCACCGTGGTAGCCAAACCAGCAGAGACTACTCCCTTATCCGCCTTTCATATGGTTAATGCGCTCATTCAGGCTGGTCTCCCGAAAGGAGTCATCAACCTGGTGATCGGTGATCCGGCTGCTATCGGAGACGCCATGCTGGACAATCCGATCCTCAAAAAAATCAGCTTCACCGGCAGCACCCGGGTAGGCAAACTATTAATGGATGGCGCTTCCCGGACCCACACTAAATTATCTCTCGAACTGGGAGGTAATGCGCCCGTGCTCATCTTCGGGGATGTCGATGTGGAAGCGATCGCCAAAGCCGCCGCCATCGCCCGTTTCCGGAATAACGGACAGGTATGCATCGCTCCGCAGCGGTTCTATGTGGAAAAATCCATTTATCAGCGTTTTGCAGAAAGGCTCACCTACTATGTCTCTCAGCTGAAGATTGGAAGCGGCTTTGATGAAGGCGTCAACGTAGGTCCCCTCATCACCGAAAGGCAACGGGACAGTGTGGTTGCCCTTTTGGAAAGGGCCAGGTCGCAGCAGGCGCAGATCCTTACCGGCGGGGACATTCCGCCTGCGTTGACAAAAGGCTATTTCCTGCAGCCCGCTGTAGTGGCAGGCCTTGACCAGTCTTCCGTCCTGGCCCGTAATGAAATATTCGGCCCGGTGCTGCCCCTGTTCTCTTTCGACGGATTGGACGATGCCCTGGCAAAAGCCAATGACACTGAATATGGATTGGCAGCTTATGTGTTTACCAACCACCTCCCGACAGCCATACGGGCAGCGGAAGGGTTGGAATTCGGCATCATAGGGATCAATGAATGGGCGCCCCATGGAACAGAAGCTCCCTTCGGCGGATGGAAACACAGTGGACAGGGCCATGAAAGCGGTTCGGAAGGATTGTACGAATACATGGAAAAGAAATTGATCAGCATTGGAGGTTTGGCCGGTTGAAAAGGCGGAACTAACTGAAACTCTACATAACAATAAACCCAACTGAATGGATTACGGCGTTCTATCTGTCATTCCGCCCCTGGTCGTAGTTGTCCTGGCTATCCTTTTCCGGACATCTTTCGAACCGCTGCTGATCGGCTGCCTGGCGGGTTTCCTGCTTATCGGGTACCACGAGCATACGAATGTTTTCAGTGACTTCATCGCCTCCCTTTACAAAGTGCTGGAAGATGAAAGTACCGTTTGGGTCATCCTGGTTTGCGGTCTCTACGGATCCCTGATCGGCCTGATGGTTCGCAGTGGAGGCACCGTTCGGTTCGGGGAATGGGCTTTGCAGAAACTTACTTCCAAGCGCCAGTCCTTAATGGGAGCCTGGGGACTGGGACTGGTTATTTTTTTAGATGATTACCTGAGCGCCCTTACCGTAGGCCTTTCGATGCGGAAGATCACGGATGCCTTTAAGGTGCCCAGGCCGATGCTGGCCTATATTGTCAACACGACGGCGGCGCCCTGGTGCGTTATCGTTCCCATCTCCACCTGGACGATCTTTGTGGGGAAGATCCTGGAGACTTCGCATGTGGCGCCCAAAGGGGGTGGACTGGCTACTTACTGGAAAATGATCCCGTTTATTTCCTATGGATATATCTCCGTTCTGATCATTCCCTTGTTCATTTATGGTATCCTGCCCTGGTGGGGCCGGATGAAGAAGGCTGATCAACATGCTGCGGACACAGGAGAGCTGACACGGACGGAATTTAATATGAGCGGCACGCTGGACATTTCACCCATGAATTTGCAGCATCCCCCGAAACTGATCTATTTCCTGTTGCCGGTGATCATACTGCTGGCCGCAACCATTTTCTTTGATATCGATGCGCTGAAAGGTGTCATGATTGCCGTCACCTTTACCTTCCTTTATTACCTGGTGATCCGGCTGGGCACTTTCCGCCAATTGTCCGAAACCATTTTCAGCGGTTTCAACAGCATGGTATATGCCCTGGCCATTTTAGTGATGAGTTATGTATTAAAAGATGTGAATGACAAGATGGGATTGACACAATATGTTTTGCGGGGAGTATCGCCTTATGTTACTAAGCAGGTATTGCCGCTGATCGTGTTTGCTGCTCTTTCTGTCATTGCGGTCACCACCGGCTCTTCCTGGGGATTGTATGCGGTGGCCATTCCGCTGGTAGTGCCCCTGGCGCACCAGCTTGGCTCCAATCCCCTGCTCAATTGCGGAGCGGTTGTCAGCGCAGGAGTGTTTGGTTCCAATGCCTGCCTGTACTCGGATGCTACCATTCTGACAGCGCAGAGTACGCAGTGCAATAACCTGGAGAACGGATTGATACAATTACCTTATGCCTTACTCTCATTTGCCTTAGCCTGTGTAACCTATCTTATATTAGGATTTACAGTAGCTTAAATATGAAATTATGACAACGGAGAAAATAGAATATTATGAGGAGCTTGCCGGCGGACTTATAGTGAGGAATACGCAGACTGCTCATGCATTGCAGCTGGAAGAATTACAAAAGATAGTATTCCCTACCCTGGCCGATGACGAATTGATCAGGGCCGTTCATTACCTGCGTCATCTCGAAGTTTTCCCGGAAGGGCAATTCGTCATTACGGATAAAGATAAAGTGATCGGAATGACAACGACGATGCGTACGAATTTCGACTTTGAAAATCATCACCATACCTTCAAAGAGACCATTGCCGGAGGATGGCTCAGCAATCATGATCCCAATGGCGACTGGCTCTATGGACTGGATATGGGAGTGTTGCCGGCCTACCGCGGCCGGGGGCTGGGGCGGGCATTGTATCGGGCAAGACATGCGGTAGCCAGGACCCTGGGGCTGAAAGGCCAGCTGACGGTCGGTATGATGAGCGGATACGGCGCCGTTAGCGGAGAGGTGAGTGGCGTGCAATATTATGAGGAGCTGCGACAGGGGCTCCGCAAAGACCCTACGCTGACCCCGCAGATGAAGATCGGTTTTGTCCCGGTGGCATTGATGCCTGAACACCTCAACGATCCTGTTTGCGGCAATTATGGAGTGCTGATAAAACTGGATATCGATAAGGAGGTTTAAGCTTCCGGTCGCAATAATTTAAAATCTATCATTCGGTATCCCAAAGTAATCAATAACGTCAACCCGATAGATCAAAATTTATAATTCAACATTCAAAATAATAAACAACATGACTCATATACAGTTACGAACTGCCTTACCAGGACCTAAAAGTCTGGCGGCCCTGGAAAGAAGAAAAAATGCCCTGCCCAGCGGGCTGGCAAAGTCTACTGATATCGGGGTAGAAAAAGCCGAAGGCGCCCTCGTGTGGGACCTGGATGGCAACCAGCTCCTGGACTTTGCCGGAGGCATCGGCATGATCAATGTCGGTCACCGCAATGAGAAAGTGGTGGATGCCATCCGGCAGCAATTGGATAAATATCTCCATACCTGCTCCCTCGTCACTACGATGGAACCCTACCTGGACCTGGCGGAATTACTGAACAGCCTGACACCGGGGGATTTTCCGAAAAAAACGTTGCTGGCCAACTCCGGCTCCGAAGCGGTGGAAAATGCCGTGAACATCGCCAAATATTATACTAAGCGCAATGCCGTATTGTGCTTTGAAGGAGCTTACCACGGCAGGACACTGCTGACCCTCAGCCTCACCAGCAAATACAGCCTGTTTAAAAAAGGGTTCGGCTCCTATGTGTCCGATATCTACCGCATACCTGCCCCGAATATGTACCGCAAGACGTCAGGGCTCTCCGATGAACAATATATCCAGTCCTGCATACAGCAGCTGGAGCATGCTTTCGTCTCGCAGGTCGATCCGGAATCCCTTGCCGCCATTATCATCGAGCCCGTGCAGGGAGAAGGTGGATTTCTGCCTATTCCTGCACCTTACCTGCACAAGCTGCGGGAAGCATGCGATAAATATGGCATCGTATTCATTGCCGATGAGATTCAATGCGGGGCGGCGAGAACAGGGAAACTATTTGCCGTTGAACATAGCGGAGTCGTTCCGGATATGATCGTCAGCGCCAAATCCATCGGGGCTGGTTTGCCTATCAGCGCCGTCACCGGACGCGCCGTCATCATGGATGCTCCGCACTTAGGAGGAGTAGGGGGGACCTATGGAGGCAGCCCTGTAGCCTGTGTTGCGGCCATCGAAGCGCTGAAGATCCTCAGCTCTCCGGCTTTCTTACAGCGATCTGTAGAAGTAGGAGAGATCATCCGCATTACCCTGGATAAATGGAAGGAGAAATACCCGGTTGTGGGCGACGTGAGAGGGCTGGGCGCCATGCGGCTGGTGGAATTTGTAAAAGATCGCAATACCCGCGAACCGGACGCAGACCTGACGCTGAAAGTGATCAGGGATGCGGTAGCCCATGGGCTGATCCTGATCCGGGCGGGACTTTACAGCAATTGCATACGATTGCTGCCACCTATAGTCATCACCAACGAACAGCTGGCGGAAGGGCTGGAAGTGCTGGAAGGGGCCATTGCAAGGGCGCAGCCATAAAGCCAGGACAATTATCATTTGAAATTTCATCGTTTATAGCTCATTTCTGCTTATAATTTTCTAACAATGGAAGGCCAACTTCTTATATACAACGCGAATATCCTTTCTTCCCATGACGGATTCACTCCAGGTAATGCTGATGCTATGGTGGTGACCGGCAACCATATCGAAGCGGTAGGCAAACTGGAAGATATAGAGACTCTGGCCGGAGCGCATTCGCAGCTCATAGATGCAAGAGGCAGGACCCTGATGCCGGGGCTCCATGATACGCATATCCATCTGTGGAAAGTGGGCAACCTGCTCACCTACATGCTGGACTTACGTAACAGCTCCAGCCTGGATGAGCTATTAACCCTGCTGGAACAATATGACCGGTTATACCCGGACGCAGACTGGATTACCGCGAGGGGATTCAATGAAGCCGGCTGGAAAGAAGAACGGATGCCCACGAAAAATGACCTGGATAAAGTAATAAAGAATAAGCCGGTCTATGTGATCCGCACCTGCGCGCATATCGCTGTTTGCAATAGCAAAGCCCTTGAAGTATGTGGTATAACGGCAAGCACTTCCGCGCCCGAAGGGGGAATGATCTATAAAGACGACAGCGGCCGGCCCAATGGACTCTTTTCAGAGACAGCGCTTGGCCTGGTGACGGCCCATATTCCACCTTATAATAAGGAACAGCTGAAGACAATGATCCGGGTTGCCCGTAAAGAGTTATACAGGCATGGGATAACGGCGGCTACCGATCCGGCTGTCGATCCGCTGCTGCTGGAAGCTTACTACGAGATGGCGGAAGCCGGGGAGCTGGGCTTCCGCCTGCAGGCTATTCCCATCCTGTTACCGGATGGGGGAGAGCAGCCTTTTCCTTTACCCCGGTATTTTTCTTCGGAATACATGACCGTCAACACGGTGAAATTTTTCAGTGATGGCGGACTAAGCGGCCGTACGGCGGCATTGAAAAGATATTATAAAGGATCGGCCGGGCAGCAATTGGCCGATCAGGGAATATTACGGCTGCGGGGATCGCAATATCTATCTCTTTGCCGGGCCGCCCAGGAACAGGGGCTGGGCATTGCAACCCATGCGATCGGGGATGCAGCCATTGAGTTTGTGATCGGGATTTACCGGCAGCTGCGCCGGTCCTTTCCTTCCGGACTGAGACGGATCGAACACCTGGGCCTTCCGGAAGAGCAGCACCTGCGGGATATGGCAGCCCTTAATATCGCTACTTCGATGCAGACAATATTCCTGAAGGAATTGGGAAAAAACTTCATTCAATACCTGGACGACGACTATCTCCGCCGCTGTTATCCCGTCCGGTCCGTGCTGCAACACGGTATTCTGACGGCGCTCTCTTCGGATGCTCCCGTGGTAAAGGACCTCAATCCTTTTTCAGGAATGAAGGCGGCTATCACCCGCAGGGATAAAGAAGGACATTCCATTGCCCCGGAAGAAAGCATAGATATCAGAGAGGCCCTGCAATCCTATACCGGCTCTGCAGCAAAGATCAGCGTTCTCCCGCAATTGGGATCCCTGGAGCCGGGCCGGCCGGCTGACTTTATTTTGCTGGATAAAGATCCTCTGGAATGCCCGCCCGAAACACTGGACTCTATCCAGGTGGTTACAACCTTTGTCGGCGGCCTTCCCGTCTGGGAGCATTCAGCCCGCTGATCTGCCAGCAAAATTACCCACTTAGTTGTATTGCCGAAAGCAAGGTATTTCGGTAGCTTTATATTTTCCTGCCCTTCTTCACCTGCCCATCCCACTAAAACTAAACAGTATGTATAGTAAGGCCTCCCTTATTGCCCGCTATGGGAAACAAATGTTCTTTATTGCAATAGTGATCCTCACACAAAGCTGTTACCACTACAGGGTGCTGAATACAAAAAGCGACCCTTCCACAGAATATGAAAAGAAGATCATGTGGTCTTATTGCTGGGGGCTGGTCAATACCCCGCAGAATTTCATCGTTCCCAATTGTACGGATAACAATGCCCTCGATGAAGTACAGTTCAGCACGAAATTTACATATTCCCTGCTGACTATCGTCACCCTGGGCATCGTATCTCCCGTGGAGGTGAAATGGAAATGCCACAAACCGCCCCAAAGGGTGGGGGGGGGATTATAACTATCATTCTACGACCTGTTCTCTTCATCATATAATTGCCAACACATGTCAAAGGATCCGAGTATAACCGCCACCGACCTTAAAGTTTATACCAACCGGCATGATACTTTTAATCAGCCTGTTGATTGCCTGTTCGATATAACCAATGGCGACACCGGGGATGTGCTCAGTGACTATAATGCCACTACGAAAGCTGTCCAGGCTTTCCTGGCCAAAGCCATTCAAAGCAATAAGCGGATACGGTTCCTGGGAGGGGGCTGGTCCTTCACCAGGGTGGCCGCTACGGAAGGCTGGATCCTGAACACGAAGGGGCTGAACATGCTGTTACCCATCAGCGAGGTCAGCATAACCCCGGAATACAGCGGCGACAAAAACCAGCTTCTTTTTGTTCAATGCGGAAATTCCATACAGGAATTGGATAATTATTTACAGGCGAATAATAAATCGCTAAAGACCCAGGCGGCCAGCAACGGGCAGACCCTTATCGGGGCCATTGCCACAGGCACCCATGGCGCCTCCATCGATGTGGGCGGGATCCAGGACTATGTAGCAGGATTGCATATCGTAGTCAGCCCGGACAAACATATATGGCTGGAGCGGGCTTCTTATCCTGTAGCCTCTGATGCCTTTATTGCCAAATTACAAACGGAACTGGTCCGGGACGACGAGTTATTTAATGCGGCGCTGGTGAGCTTCGGAAGTTTTGGCTTTATCCATGGGGCCATGATCGAGACCGATCCTATCTACCTGCTGGAAGGTTACCGGATCCTGGCGCCTTATGATGATAAGATGAAAAAGGTGATGGCTACCCTTGATTTTTCCGATGCCGCCTTTCTGCCTTATGGCAGCGAGCGGCCTTTCCATTTCCAGGTAGTGGTGAACCAGTATGATATACCCGCCGGGGCTTATTTAACGGTCATGTACAAGCGGCCTTATACCCTGGATCACAAGCCGCCGGTCATAGATCACAGCAAGGCCGGTCCGGGGGATGACCTGCCTTCCTTCCTGGGGAAATTTACCGATCTGCTTCCTTTGGTCACACCGTTGATCGTAAGCAACCTGGTGAAATCGCAGTATGCCACTTATTCCAAACTTTTTGGCACCCTGGGTGAGATCTTTACCAATACGGAGGTGAGGGGGAAGGTGATGAGCGCTGCGGTGGGTTTCCCTCTTTCTTATGTCGGCCAGGTGAATGATATGCTGATCCGGTTGAATGGTTCGGATGGTCCTTTTGTGGGGATATTCTCGTATCGTTATGTAAAAGGGTCGAAGGCTACCCTGGCTTTTACTAAATTTGATTACACCTGTGTCATGGAACTGGATGCCGTTGCGTCTGATGAGACCGATAGATTTTATGCCGCTGTATGGAAGGAGATGGATGCGGCTAAGATCCCGTATACTTTTCATTGGGGGAAGATAAATAATCTCGCTAATGCGGATTTGTCGAAGATGTATGATCCCGGACGGGCTAAGTGGATCAAGGCGAGGAATGCTTTGCTGCCGGCCGCTTCTTTGAATTTGTTTAACAACCAGCTTCTGGAGGACTGGGGACTTGACGGGAGTGTATAACGATGTAGTATACTTGTAATTTTTCATTTTTATTGAAACGGACCATTTGCACTCATTCGGACAGATTGACCGAATGCGCTCGCTGTTTTTCCACATTTAGTATATTTTTATTTTTTGTTTTCGGAATCTTTCTACATTTGGGTATGGAATATAAATACCCTACGCATAACAGTGAAGTAAGAGAACCTGAAGTCGCTTATGGAAAAAGAAAATTTACGGAAGAGGAGTATCTGGAAATGGAACGTGCTTCCCTGATTAAGCACGAGTATTGCCATGGAGAGATTTTTGCCATGGCCGGTGCAAGCGTCGAGCATATCATAATAAGTAAAAATTTATACGACGATCTGGCATACAAAACAAAAGGAAAGTCATGCAAGCCGTATGGCAGTGGTGATATGCGGGTGTATATCCCGAAGAATACCTTGTATACCTACCCGGATATTTCCATCTTTTGCGGAGATATAAAATCTAAGAGTAAAGACAAAGATAACTTTATTGGCCCATCTGTTCTCATCGAAATACTGTCCCCCTCCACCCGCAATTATGACCGGGGAGCAAAATTTGAATTATATATGGATATTCCCACGCTGAAAGAATATATCCTGGTGGATTCAGAAGCTATCGGCATCGAAGTCTTCCGCCTCAATGCACAAAATCACTGGGAACTACAGGTATACAAAGATCTCACGTCTTTTTTAGAAATACGAACGCTGGAGCTTAGTGTATCACTGAAGGAAATCTACAAAAATACCGATCTACCGGGCATGGATCCTGATTCTATTGACGTCAGTTTAGTGGGCGAACCTGAAGTTGCTTATGGAAGAAGATGGTTTACAGAAGAAGAATATCTGAAAATGGAACGTGTTTCCTTGACTAAGCACGAATATTATCAAGGAGAGATATTTGCCATGGCTGGCACGAGCGATGAACACTCTATAATATTTACGAATTTATTTGGCGATTTAGCCTATAGGACAAAAGGTAGATCATGTCGCCCATATGGAAGTGATACGCGGGTGTATATTCCTGAAAACACCCTGTATACTTATCCCGACATCTCCATTTTTTGTCGGGACATAAAGTTTAGGGATAAAGAAAAAGATAATTATATCGGACCTTCTGTCCTTATAGAGATCTTATCGTCCTCCACCCGAATTTACGACCAGGGTGATAAATTCAAATTATACCGGGATATCCCCACGTTAAAAGAATATATTCTGGTCGATTCCGAGGCCGTCGGTATCGACGTATGGCGCCTTAATGGACAAAAAAATTGGGTATTGCAACGATATAAAGATCTTTTGTCCATATTGGAGATACAGACGGTGGGTTTCACGTTATCACTGAAGGAAATTTATGAAGATACCTCTCTGTCGGACGCGGGGCAATTATTACCCGCTTTCTTCCATACCACCACGCAGGAGTCATGATAGGTTATTTTTCCATGCAGGGGCGTCCTGCCTCCCGTCCATATCCATCCCCCGCCCCCCAGAAACAAAACAGGCCCGTCATTTGTTATCCTACTGATTATTTGATTGATTTTCGGCCATACCCTTACATTTGTATATAGTCGGCTTCTAAAAATTAATAGTATGTCAGTAGTGAACAACAGCAGGCAGCGAATCATTATCATAGGCGCCGGCTTTGCCGGGCTAAGTCTGGCCCGGGAGCTCAACGGAACAGATTATGAGGTCATCCTCATTGACAAACATAATTATCACCAGTTCCAGCCCCTGATGTACCAGGTAGCCACCGCCCGGCTGGAGCCTTCCAGCATCTCTTTTCCCCTGCGGAAAGTATTTCAGCATTCGAAAAATGTAAACATCCGCATCGGGGACGTCCTTCGGGTGGATACCGATAAGAAGAAGGTCTATACCTCCGTGGGGGATCTGACCTATGACTACCTGGTCATTGCACTGGGATGTACCACCAATTACTTTGGGAATACCCGGATCCAGTCCCATTCCTTTCCCATGAAGTCCGTA
>JAATFV010000008.1 GCA_015655015.1 Chitinophagales bacterium
ATGGACCCCTGGATGCAGCAGGGGGGGATACTCTCCAAACTGGGACTGGTCCGGGTATCTTTCACACAGCAGGGGGCCTCGCAGGTGAAGCCGGAGGGTTCCGGAACATCGGGGTTTGCGGCGAAGACTTTCCGCCAGGTTCTTCGCCTCCGGCAAGGTGAGATATGGATACAGAAAGGGGAGGGGACTTCCGTCCTTAACTTACGGATATGGGTAGACGACAATCATCCTGTCATCCGCGTCGAGGCGGAGGGCAGCCGATCCGTTTCGGTAAAGGTGACCCTTGATGACTGGCGTCTGCGGGAAAGAGATACTATTCTTAAAGAGGGAAAAGACAATATCACCTGGTATCACCGCAACCGCCCGGCCGGAGACAAGGCTCTTCCTGATTCACCGCTGGCTAATATCACCTTTGGTGGTATTATTCATGGACCAGGACTTGTGCGCAACGGCGAAAATAGGCTGGTTTCGGCGAAAGCGGTCCGCCGGCAGCTGATTGCTATCGAAGCCCTGACGGCGACAACAGCAAACACCCGGGAATGGTTGGCTTTGCTGGATAAACAGAAGGCCCGCACGGGTGCGCTGGACCTGGAAACGGCCCGTCGTGCTCATGAGGCCTGGTGGAATACCTTTTGGGACCGCAGCTGGATCATGGTGAGCGGAGATTCGGACGCGCGGGCGACAACGAGCGGATATATCCTCCAGCGTTACGTAACGGCCTGTGCGGGCCGGGGAGCTTATCCCATAAAATTCAACGGCTCGATTTTCGTCGTCGACAACCCGGAATGGAAAACCAATAAGCAGACTACGCCCATGAATGCCGACTTCCGCGCCTGGGGCGGCATGTACTGGTTCCAGAATACCCGGCCTATGTATTGGCCAAGGCTGATGGCAGGGGACTTTGATATGATGTTGCCCTTGTTCCGGATGTACCTGAACATGCTTCCGAAAAATGCAGCCCAGGTGCACAATTATTATGGTCATGGCGGAGCCTATTTCCAGGAGACCACGCCTTATTGGGGCGGTGTTCCCTACATGGGGCCCGAGGTCAAAGAGAATTGGACCGGGCATTACTTTACGCCTGTTCTTGAGCTGAGTCTAATGATGCTTGACTATTATGAATATACGGAAGACACGGTTTTTGCCCATCAGTACCTGCTGCCCCTGGCTTCGGCAGCGTTGCAATTCTTCGACGAACATTTTGGCCGTGATGCAGAAGGTAAGCTTTTGCTCGATCCGGACAATGCGATTGAGATGTTTTGGAAGGTGCATGACCCGGCGCCGGATATTGCCGGGTTGAAGGCCGTGCTTACGGGGATGCTGGCATTGCCGGATAATTTGACGGGAGCCGCGGATAAGGAACGATGGAGGCATTTGCTGAACATTTTACCCGCGCTTCCGACAGGAGGGGAGGGTGAAACATCCGTATTGCTGCCGTATACCGGACCACAGACTGCCAGGGGACGTAACCTGGAGAACCCGGAGCTGTATGCCATCTATCCTTTTCGTTTGTACGGTATCGGTAAACCGGATCTTGACCTGGCGCGTCATACTTTCAATAATCGTAAATTCAGAGAGAAGGGCTGTTGGAACCAGGACCCCATACAGGCTGCTATGCTGGGTTATGCCGATGTGGCAAAGGAGTATGTCCGTTTTGCGCTGACAAGAAAAGACCCAAGATTGAAATTCCCGGCTTTTTGGGATCGTGGTCACGACTATGAGCCGGATGAAGACAATGGCGGTAACGGAGAGAACGGTCTTCAGAAAATGCTGATGCAGGCAGATGGCCGGAAGATACTGTTGCTGCCCGCATGGCCAAAGGGATGGGATGCCAATTTCAAGTTACATGCTCCTTATAATACTACCGTGCAGGGGCGGGTCGTCAATGGGAAGGTGATGGACCTTATCGTCACGCCTGCTTCGCGGGCGGCTGATGTATCTGTGTATTCACAAAATCAATGAAGAATATCGGCCATAGAGTGATAGAGACCGACGTTTTTAACCGCTCAAAAAAAGATCCGGCATCTGATTTTGCTGAAATTGGTCCAATAAACCCATTTTAGTACCTTTGGCGCCATGCGAAAATATCCGATCGGCTTACAGGATTTCAGAGGGATAAGGGAAGGTGGTTTTTTATATGTCGACAAGACCCGTTTGACCCATATGCTCATCGAGTCAGGGAAATATTATTTTCTGAGCCGTCCGCGCCGGTTTGGCAAGTCCTTATTGCTGTCTACGATTAAGGAGATTGTTAGCGGCAACAAGGAATTGTTCAAGGGACTTTGGATAGAGGATCAATGGAACTGGAAGCAGAAACACCCGGTGATCCATATCTCATTTGCTTCCATAGGTGTCAGAACGCTGGGATTAACGCAAGCGATTTTTGGATCATTGGCCGAAAATGCAGAACGCCTCGGTGTTAACCTGGAGAAAACCACCATCGACCAGCAGTTCAGAGAGTTGATCCGGAAAGTGTCGGCATCTGGCAAAGTAGTGATATTAATAGATGAATATGACAAGCCCATCATTGATAACCTGGATGATATTCCCCTGGCGCAGCAGAACCGTGGTGTCTTTAAAAGTTTCTATTCCGTACTGAAGGACTCAGACGAATATATCCGGTTACTACTGATTACCGGGGTGAGTAAGTTCACTAAGGTGAGTATTTTTTCGGATTTGAACAACCTGCAGGATATTACCCTTTCACCTCAGTATGCCACGCTCACAGGTATTACCCAGGCTGAACTGAAGTCCGCTTTTGCCCCGGAGATCCAGGAGATGCAACAGATCAATCCGGCGATATTAGACAATATTAAAGATTGGTATAATGGCTATTCCTGGAACGGGGTGGATAGGGTGTATAACCCTTTTTCGTTACTGAACTTTATGAGTGACCGGCAATTCCGGAATTATTGGTTTGCTACCGGAACACCGACTTTCCTGGTCGAACAGATCAAAAAGAAAGGTGAATTTAAGTTTGAAGGACGTCGGATGGGGGAACTTGCATTGGGTAATTTTAATATTGAGAATATAGAGCCGGCGCCACTCTTGTTCCAGACGGGTTATCTTACCATCAAAAGTTACGATCCACAATTGCTGACATACGAACTGGATTATCCCAATAAGGAAGTGGAATCGAGCCTGCTCGACGCCTTGCTGAGTGCCTACCGGGATGCATTTCCGGGTGATTCAATGGCATTGACAGGAGACCTCGGGGTAGCATTGCAGGCAAATG
>JAATFV010000248.1 GCA_015655015.1 Chitinophagales bacterium
CTGGTTTCCTTCATATATCAGGACATACATCGAACGTGACGTAAGACAGGTTAAGAATATCACTAATCTCAACCTGTTCCAAAAATTATTATATTTATGTGCAGCCCGCACTGGTCAACAGTTGAACCTGAATAATCTCGCTATTGAATGCGGGGTAGATCACAAAACTATAGGCGCATGGATAGGAATACTTCAGGCTAGTTATGTAATCCATTTATTGCCTCCATTCTATAATAACTTTTCAAAGCGCATTATCAAATCTCCAAAACTATATTTCTATGATACCGGACTGGCCTGCGCTTTGTTGGGAATAACTTCTCCGGAACAATTAAACATGCATCCCAGCCGGGGCGCTTTATTCGAAAATTATATCATTAATGAACTAATCAAAACCAGGTTCAATAAAGGACTGCGAAGTAATTTATTTTATTGGCGTGATGTAAGCGGCCATGAAATAGACGTAGTAGTGGATCATGGTTCCTCTGTCATCGGCATAGAATTAAAATCAGGAATGACAGTCGTACCTGATTTCTTTAAAGGACTAACATTCTGGCAATCGCTTACTAAATATGAAAAATGCTATGTTATCTATGGTGGAGAAGAAACTCAAAAAAGAAGTAATGGCATAGAGGTCATACCATGGAACAAATCGGAAATTTTTGAAAATATTATATAATCATCGGAAACAAAAATGCCCCGCTCCCAAAGGGAGCGAGGCACAAACTAATCTTGTGGAGGTGGCAGGGCAAAATTCGAACCTTTTCTGGTTTGATCTTAGGCATTTAACCTTTGCATGAAAATCCCTAAAACGTACTCAATAATACGTAACGATGATAAGGACAGCTATTTGATTAGATTCGCTATAAAAAATATCCCATAATTACTTAATTATCAATTAATTAATCCATTTTCTGTAAAAAAATACAGTTATTTGAAATGAAAAATTGCCAACGATTTTAATTAAATTGCATTAATATTCTGATAATCATATGCCAGATAAGAACAATCCTGACAATAAAACTACTCAAGCCATCATCCTCACAGAGAAAGAACGTCTCCGGCAGAACATTTATCGCCCTGATATAGAAAAGCTTAGGCTCTTTACCAAGATGTTGCGGACTAATGCATTATATAAAAAGGCCATAGTGACTCATAAATAAAAGCTTATGGACATCCTTGATGAGGATTTGCTTGGATTTTGGAAAGGTCTAAATGAGAATAATGTTCGTTATATCATGATTGGGGGATTTGCCACTCGTTTTCACGGTTTCAATAGAAATACGGACGATTTAGACATGTGGCTGGAGGATACAAAAGAAAATAGAAAAAATTTAAGAAAGGCATTCGCCAATTTAGGTTATGGTGATTTTGAATCCCTGGAAAATATGGAGTTCGTACCAGGTTGGACCAGCTTTTTTATAGGTGGAGGAATTGAATTGGATATACTTACAAAAATGGAAGGTCTGGGCGAGCTAAGTTTCAGCGATTGCTTGAATATGGCCTCAGTTGCTGATCTGGAAGGAACCAAAGTTCCTTTTCTACATATCAATCATCTCATAGAGAACAAGAAAACAGTGAATCGTCCTAAAGACCAGATAGATGTGATAGAACTGGAGAAAATCCGTAAACTCCGGGAGGAAGAATAAGCTCATAACATTGCACAAACAAAAATGCCCCGCTCCCAAAAGGAGCGAGGCACAAATTCATCAGTGGAGGTGGGAGGACGAAATTCGAATCTTTTTTGGATGGATCTAAAAAGATTATTACCCTAGTTGCTTGATTTAAAATTAATTGCCTCTCCTATTACAGTTCATCCAAGAATTAACTGTCTAAGCCAATTAATTATGTTTTTTAAATATATGTTCATATGCCACATAACATATCTCATGAGCCTCCTTACCATTAACGGATAACAATCTTTAAATACCCATCTTTGGGTTCCAGAAACGCATTGGCTGCAATTAGTGATTGCTCCATTGCTTCTAAGCTGTCGTCGTATACCATACTACTGAATTCCCAAGCCCGCTGCAGCATCCGAATATATGCATCACCGTTCCGTTGCTTCGTCAATTTCTTTAGTGTCCCCATGTAATCGTCCCGATAGACAGTTGGGATGATGATCTTCGACAGCCCCTTTGCTCCCAGTTCGACGTTCATCATCACCCGGGCGATCCGGCCATTGCCATCAAGAAACGGATGAACTTCGCTGATCATAAACATCATATAGGCCGCCTTCGCAAAGGGGTGCTGCAGCAGTTGGTACATCTCGAACCCTTTTTTAAGTGTCCCCGTCACCAGTTGCCAGTCAACAAACTCCGTGTTTCCAGCCCGGTTATTCCGGTCCTTGAACTCTCCCGGTTTTTTGGAGGTGCGGGCGCTCAGCAATACGGCATGTCGTTCTCTGAGCAGTTTCAGCAAATCGTCTGCGTCCTTCGGCTGTAGCATCATTTCTTTACGATTGGATACGATCTGATACGTCCCCAGCATGTCATGGGAATCCTCATCCCTGGCTGGCAAGGGCATGGATGTAGCGATAATCTGCCTGGCCTCCTCCACTGTAAATTCCGTCCCTTCGATGTAATTGGAAAAATAACTCTCGAAGAATGCAAAGTTCTGGTAGGACCGTATGCTCGTGTTCCGGTCAGGAAAGTCCGGATATTCCCGGCTCACTAAATCTTCGTAGAGGGACGAGAACAATTCGATCCGGTCGGTATCCAAGGGTTCTCCAAACATCCGGGCCCTCGCGACCGGGCTGACGAGGTTTTTCGACACTCCGGTTCCCAGCAGATCGGTGATCAGTTGGTTCAGCGTCGTCCATTCTTTTTCCATGCCCAGTCCTGGTGCGATAGCTCTGGCCTGATCACGTACCTGATTCAGTGCCTCCTCGCCCTTCACCCGGAGAAACGCCTCTATTTTTTCTTCCAATTCCGCCCGGGTAAGTGTCTTCGATTCTTC
This sequence comes from Chitinophagales bacterium, assembly GCA_015655015.1. Lineage (GTDB taxonomy): Bacteria > Bacteroidota > Bacteroidia > Chitinophagales > Chitinophagaceae > Puia. The sequence continues at coordinate 2,956 of JAATFV010000248.1, forward strand.
CCCCTTTCCCCTTTTTGTCTGAAGGTTTTCCAGATAAGCCCGGGCTAACCCGGATGCCTTGAGATTTCCGAAAAAGGGAGCATCGTCAGGTTCCTGAGCCACCGGCCCTTTCAGAAAATGCAGATGCAGGCCCGGTAACTCAATATTATCTGTGTAGGTATATGTAAGATATAAATGTCCGCCGGGTGTCGGTCGTCTTTCCAAGGCGCTCCGGTGACTCAGCATTGCATCAGGATATAGTTCGGAGACAACCCTATACCAGTTCCGGCCCACGATCTTCTCTGGTACTTCTTCCAGAACGGTCGTATACAAGCGAGGGCCGATCTTTCTAATTAGCTTCTGCTTTTCAAGCTTCTGGATTTCCTTGGTGCGTTCCTTGGAGCCAATAATAATTTCCTGTAAACGTCCGGTTGCCATATTATCCTATTTAAAAGTCGCTTTTAGGATTGTTTAGATTTATTTTCCTACTAAAAGAGAGAAAACAGATATAATTTTCTATTAAGTGTCATTTGGTACCATTTATTATTACTAAACTTGTCCTGTGAATATTTTCCTATTATAATTCAAAATTAAGCGTTTTTTCCCTACCTATATAGGTATATAGGAATATTTTCCTATTAAATAATTTTCGTGGAAATAAATCCCTATTAAAAAAGGAAAAATAGCCCTTTTTCCTACTAACCACGCATAAAATACCGTTAAAACACTCTTTGAATCAGCACCAATATGCTCTACTTTCCCATCTTTTATTCAATCTCATACGCACAGTATGTAAAAAATACTCGTGGAAACCCATTAAACTAAGCCATATGGAATTCAAGGATCAAATCAAATTACTTGCCGATCGGGTAAATAAAATGCAGGACAAAATTCAGACAGAGGAAGCAACAAAGAATGCTTTGATTATGCCCTTCATTCAAACTATGGGATATGATGTTTTTAATCCTCTTGAAGTAGTGCCCGAATTTGTAGCCGATATTGGAATAAAGAAAGGAGAAAAAGTGGATTATGCTATTATTAAAGATAATACCCCTATCATGCTTATCGAGTGCAAGCACTGGTCTGCCAACCTTGATCCACATGACAGCCAATTATTCAGATACTTTCATACGACGAATGCAAAATTCGGAATTCTCACAAATGGTATAATGTTCCGCTTCTATACAGATCTGGTTGAAGCAAATAAAATGGATGATAAACCGTTTTTTGAATTTCGGATTGATGACATGAAAGAAGCTCAGGTCGAAAAATTAAAAGAATTCACAAAGACTCATTTCAACATTGAGAGCATTAACAATACAGCAAGTGAGTTGAAATACATGTCAGAACTACGGGCGCTTATCGTAAAAGAAATAAGCGATCCATCGGAAGACTTCGCCAAGTATTTCGCAAAGAATGTATATCATTCGATGGTGACGGCTAAGATCTTAGAAATGTTCAAAGGGCTGGTAAAAAGAACCTTCAACCAATATATCAACGATACAATCAATGAAAGATTAAAGACAGCCTTGGCCACAGAACAACAAAAAGCTGAACAAATTGCTAAAGAAGAACTAACAACCACACCGGCAGATGAAACCACAATTGTGACAACTGCAGAGGAAATGGAAGCGTTCTATATTATAAGGGCAATTTTGGCTGCCAAGATAAATGTCACCCGGGTTGTTATGCGAGACAATCAATCATATTGCGGCATTTTGCTAGATGACAATAATAGGCGCCCTATATGTCGATTACATTTTAATCAAAAGAAAAAGCAAATTTCATTTTTCGATACCGGTAAGGAAGAAAAAATAACTCTTGACAGCAATAATAAAATATACGATTACGCCTCAAGACTTATAAAAGTTATTGATATCTACAATAAATCCGGTGTAAATATGATTACAGATCCTGCCGGATAATTTAAAAGCCGAGTCGCCACATTGTGTCCGGGAGTGTCCAGGTGCGTCATTTTTATTCCCGTCCACGTTGGCAAACAAATTTACCACGCTACGGGGCATAAAAAAGCCCCTGCCGGAGGCAGAGGCTTTTCTCTTAGTCATTGGTGGAGGTGGCAGGACAAAATTCGAATCTTTTTTGGGCAGATTTAAAGCATTTGATGGTTTTTGGCGTATGAAAACTTATCGCTGGCGATGCTGTAATTCCAATACACCTCAAGCGCTTATTTTCGCTTCAGAAGATAATCATCTGAAAAACAATGAATTAATACTTCTATCTAGTTGGTTTTAAGGCAATTGGCTAAAAATCCGTATTTTTGGGAATCTAATTCCCAATTGTACATGATTGTTCGTAACGCCGAAAGCATTTTAAGGAAATTGGCAGTCCAATTCAAGGCTATAGCCCTGACTGGCCCAAGGCAAAGCGGAAAATCAACGCTTGCCCGAACAGCCTTTCCTGAAAAAACATATATATCCCTGGAAAATCCAGATATAAGAGAATCTGCACTAAATGATACAAGGGGCTTTCTTAATAGTCTCCCCAATGGGGCAATCATTGACGAAGCGCAAAGGGTCCCTGAATTATTCAGTTATCTGCAACAAGTATTAGATGAAAGCAATGAAAAAGGCCGATTTATTTTAACGGGGTCTAATAACTTTCTGATGCTTGAAAATATCTCACAAAGTCTGGCGGGTCGCATAGGCTACCTCGAACTATTGCCTTTTTCCTATAATGAAATTCAGAAAATCCCAGATCGGGATCTCCATCTGAATCAAATGATATTTTCCGGCGGTTATCCAGCTATTACTTTTGACGGAGTTTCTCCTGAGTTCTGGTTTCCTTCATATATCAGGACATACATCGAACGTGACGTAAGACAGGTTAAGAATATCACTAATCTCAACCTGTTTCAAAAATTATTATATTTATGTGCAGCCCGTACTGGTCAACAACTGAACCTGAATAATCTCGCTATTGAATGTGGAGTTGATCACAAGACCATAGGCGCATGGATAGGAATACTTCAGGCTAGTTATGTAATCCATTTATTACCTCCATTCTACAATAACTTTTCAAAGCGCATTATCAAATCTCCAAAACTATATTTCTATGATACCGGACTGGCTTGCGCTTTGTTGGGAATAACTTCTCCTGAACAATTAAACATGCATTCCAGCCGGGGGGCTTTATTCGAAAATTATATCATTAATGAACTAATCAAAACCAGGTTCAATAAAGGACTGCGAAGTAACTTATTTTATTGGCGTGATGTAAGCGGCCATGAAATAGACGTGGTAGTGGATCATGGTTCATCTGCCATCGGCATAGAATTAAAATCGGGAATGACAGTCGTGCCTGATTTCTTTAAAGGGCTAACATTCTGGCAATCGCTTACTAAATACGAAAAATGCTATGTTATCTATGGCGGAGAGGAAATTCAAAAAAGAAGTAATGGCATAGAGGTTATACCGTGGAACAAATCGGAAATTTTTGAAAATATTATGTAATCACCGGAAACCAAAATGCCCCGCTCCCAAAAGGAGCGAGGCATAAATTCATCAGTGGAGGTGACAGGACAAAATTCGAACCTTTTTTGGGTTGATCTAAAAAAGTTGCTCCCCTAGTCGCTTGCCATAAATACAGATTAAATTATTCAAAATCAATCATTTATAAGAAATCCTGCCCCGTAGACCTGCTATTTCTCCGTATGGTTTGCCCAAACCACAAAATTCTGTGATCTTACTTATTAAAGAATAACCTGAAGATTTCCTTCAGCAAAAGGTGACCTTTTCTCATTTCTACCATATATTATAAAAAGCCCCTAAAAATGCTGGACCAGGATATGTTCTACTGCATTAGTCCAAATCTATTATTTTTAGTCCTATGAAATCACCCCTACTCCTATTTCTGACCTTATTGATCACCTTCACACTATTTGCACAGGGACCGACCTCTATCGACTCGGCGCAGGCAAAGAAGATCACCGTCAACGGAATCTGCCTTTGCCAGACGACCATAGCCGACTTGCAAAAAGCTGACCCACAGCTTAAGGAAATAGACGTGGAAGAGATGGAATTGGGCAAGCGGTGCGGTGGTGGCACCTTCGGCTACCATGAAAATGGTAAGGGCTATTTCTCCGAAAAGTTCCCAGGTATGATCTTCCAAAAGGACCAAGGCGATGACTACATCGGTAATATCCGGTTGATGAGGGGATTCCGCGGCCGACTCCCCAATGGATCAATCATTGAGATGGATCACCTGCTGGTCAAAGACCTCCTTGCACTTTATTCCAACTGGAAAGATCAATGGGGCTCAAGAGGCTGCTCCGATTATTGGAGTTTTTCCAACGACACGATCAGATTCTACGTCAGAATAGATACTACCCAAAAACCGCAATATCCCGTCGATGAGGCTTACTATCTGAGCCGGCCCGTCGACGGCATCAGCCTTTCCATCTCCTGTTATCACTTGTATCATGCATCCGAAGAGATCAACCTGTTCCCAGCTAACGAACCGGTATACTTCATTGACAGCATCCGTACAAATGCCGGGTTCCTTGAGAAGTATCAGCCGTCCGAGATCGCATACGTCCAGGTTTACAGAGACTCAAACGCGATAAAAATGGCCGGAGAACAAGGGCGAAACGGGGTTATACACGTGTTCACCAAGAAATATATCCGGCAACACTATTGGGAATACCTTCAATCAAAATCTCCTGCATATCGGCAGGCAGTACCCGATCTAAAGACGGAATCGTCTGTCGACTATATTCTAAATGGCAAAAAGCTTAAAACCAAGGATCAGTCATTGGAACTATACAAAATAAACGACAATAATTTCGTTGAACTGAAAATGACGGGTCGTCGGACTGTAGAGATTAAAGCAATACTATAGAAGCAGGCCATGACGGTGAAGAAAAGAGAACTTACATATTGTAGGGTTTAAAAATATCTTGATCGATACCCTCTGGTTTCAAAAAGGATTGGGTGTTTTCAAATGCAAATGTTCCCGTTTCGCTTGGTAATGGCGAGAACGTTTACGTCAGTTTGCGGTGGTTGAAGTTCGACTTTTCCTTCAGCTATCAACAAAAAAGCCGCGCAAATCATTGATTTGCAGGGCTTAAAATTCCGTGGAGTGAGGGGACTTCAATCGAACACCTAGACTCTCTTCTTTCATTTATTCAAATCTTAACACATTAAACAATTTTTAATAATACCCAAAGTCTAAAATCTGAAACCTACCCATCTTTGCATCAATTCAGTGAGTTTTTTAAGCAGATCATGATATTGCCCAAATCAGAATTATCAAAAATGACGAAAAGGGTGATTTAACGGTGAAATATGCGTGGCAAAAGCGCTATATTTCAGGCGACTACGACTGTCAAAGGAAAATTAATTCATTTTTTAGGCATGAACACCACTGTGCAGGCAAAACGGATCAATCAATGGGTCATATGCATTACCTGCGTCGTTGGCCTGTATATTGGCATCGGCGGCCTGGGGCACCAACAATACAGCGATAAATTAACCGCGCTTAGTACGCAAAAGCCACAGATTGACGACACAGTCGCGGTCAATATTGGAGGGATAACTGCCCCCAATATTTTGGAAATGAAGAAATTGGCCACCGCTCAGCAGTATGAGCGGTTTATGCATTTTTATCCCTGGATGGGCGATCTTCCCGATCTGATCATCCTGCTGTTGACCTGTTGCGCCTTTAGCCTGGTAGGATCCCATATTTTGCTTTTGCGAACGATCACCTCCAAGGAAACCGTTTCGGAATTCCCGGGCCACCCGGCCATGATACTCAGCGGTTTTTTGATTGGGCTCGTGGTCCTGGGGATGTCGGTCCTGTTGCCCCGGGTCCTGGTCAGTGAAGGCGGGACCATTCAGCCATCCGCGCTGATGTTTTTGAGCCTTTTTGGCGGTATTTATTCTGACAAGTTATATAGTAAATTGGCCAAATATGTCGATAAGTTATTTAAGAACGGCTAGCTTGTTACTGTTGATTTCTACGGTAGGTGGTTGCCAGACTGAACTAAAATCGCTGAACTCTGGCAAAGTGCCAAATGCTGTAGCGCAGCATTTCCAATCGATCGCACTGGATTCCACTGGCATTTTGAATTATGAACCGTATCGCTACGAAACCGATTCCTTTGTTTCCTTTTACAATCTCAAGGTCGCCATCGTCGGAGCCAAGCTAAAAGGAACGCTGGAAGAACATATCTTCCCGAAGGCACTGGCCGGCCTTCCGGTTGACGGCATCAAAAAACGACCTTATAACGTCTCCCTTAGCTACAAGATTTGTTGTTCCAACCATAAGCCAAACGACTGTGTCAACGACACCCGAGAAGCCGCGGATTCGACGAAATCAAAAAAATGTAGTGGCTGGAGGGTAATACCTTTGTGAAACGATGAAGCAAGTCTATTTCTTTTGTCTTATTGCCTTGAACCTGTTGGACCTGATGCTACCTGGTGGTAAAGTTACGGCGCAGACTCAGAGCCTTTGTGGTGACTATTCCTTTTTCCCGTTCAAAAAAAACAAGAAGCCGGCGGACACTACTTGTATTATAGTGGACAATGGTTTCATGTATGCCAAAGCAAATGAAATCAGCAAATTATCCGGCTTACCCATGAATTTCATTGTCTGCAAGACAAGCGGCGTAAATAACGCTTTTGCCTTTATGGACAAGGATGGAAACAGGTACATTAAATATGACGAAGCATTCATATCGCGAATGAATACAGATTCGTCGGCTGATGAAAGCAGCATCCTGTTTGCTCACGAAGTTGGCCATCATGTCTATTTCCATACCATCGCTAATTCACCCCTTGGCTTTCAAGCGGACAATGTGCAAAAGGCAACAACTCGATTCAAGACAACGAGCGATTCCGCCTTCCGACAGGAAGAACAAGACTATTTTGACCTCAGGCAGCGGCAGGAATTGGAGGCAGACCGTTTTGCAGGTTTCATCATGGCCAGAAAAGGGATACCCTTAGACAAAGGAGAACGGTTTTTCAAGAAGTTGGATCGGTACTATCGCGACAAGGGCGACTCCACTCATCCACCGTTCGCGAAAAGAATCGAAGCGCTAAAGGAGGGATTTGACTATGCCGGTACCCTGGCGAAAAACCAGCCGATCAATCCCTCGGCGTTAGGAAAGCAAAATACAAACATTGTTTACCGGAAGACGAGCAAGCTGGAGCGGGATCTTTTACTTAGTACCATCACCAGTGCCATTCAGTCCGTCCAGGAAGGGGTCTCCAGCGGGAAATACCGGGCAGGATATGGCACGGGACTTACTAACTTCAGTCAACTTGACACCAACAAGCTGCGATCATTAAGAACATACTTAGGTCGTGATTTTAGTCCTAACGCGCAACTCCTTGATGATGAACAAGATTATTTCCAATTGGTGGCATCCAACTTCAATATACAAAATTCGTCCCCTTATACCTCTACCGCTTATCTTTCCGGTTATCATATTCGGGCAGGTTGGTTCTACTTAGTTCTTTTTATTCCCGGCAAAGGAGTCCAGGTAGGCTATAAGGCGAGGTTCGAGAAAGACCAGATCAGCCTGGATGAGATCAAGCTACTTTTTTCCCAGGTCTTTATGCCGGTGGTGCAGAAGCTTTTCGACAGTTATTCTCAATAGGTAGTTGGTGATGCGAAAAGTGAGGATTTCCCGATAACAGCGGTTCAAAGGTCTCCCTCCATCCCCCTTCGGCAACAACTACGCCAGCCCGGTGCAGAACTTGCAAGTTGTCTATTCGTCAATTTTGGCCATGCAAGACAGCACATCCCACGGAGGCCATCAGGATCCCCTCAGTTATTTTAATTCATTTTACTCACTGTAAATTCCGGTGATGGTAACCCCTCCTACCGGTTATGATACCCCCTGAGAAGAAGGCCGATAAAAGAAAGAGCATTTGAGGATTATAAAGATAGGATATGGCTGTTAAGGACATCTACTTTTTCTTTCTCCGGGAGTCTCCCTTTAATTCGATCCGGTGGCATTTGGCTGTCACTCTGTCCATAATGGCGTCGGCCAGAGTTGGCTCATCGATATAGTCATGCCAGGCGGATACCGGCATCTGAGCGGTAATAATCAAGGATTTTTTGGCGTACCGGTCTTCCATAATTTGCAAAAGAGCCAGTTTGAGGTTTTTGTTGATCGGGTGGATGCCAAAGTCGTCCAGGATGATGACCGGTATTTTTTCCAGTTGGTTTAGCAGCTTCATATAACTGCCTTCTGTTTTAGCCATGATGATCGTCTCAATGAGCCGGTTCATATTAAAGTAACGGGTTTTGATACCCATCAAACAGGCCTGGTGTCCCAGTGCGCAGGCGGCAAAACTCTTCCCGCAGCCGGTGGGGCCTGTAATAAGGATGTTTTCACCTGACTGGATATAGTTGCCTTCTAGCAGGCTGCTCCAGGAAGCCTTACTTAAATTCCGTTCCGGCCCGCATTCTATTTCCTGAGAGGTGACATTAAAGCGGAACCTAGCCGTTTTCAGCAGTGATTCCATGCGGTCGTTTCCCCGATGCAGTTTCTCGGCTTGCAAAAGGTAGGCTAATAGTTCATGGCCTTCCAGTTGCTGATTGACGGGTAGGGCGAGTTGAGAACGATAGCTGGAAGCCATGCCTGATAACTTCAACTCCTGCATCTGTTCCAGAGATTGTGTCTTGTTCATGATTGTTGATTTTTATGATGGATTAAAAAAACCGTTTCTTCTATTGGTAATTTTGTGCTCCCCGGATATTTTTATGCCCCGGTAAGCGGACCGGCTCATCGTCAAAAAGCAGCGGTTGACTGTCCAGGCCTGTTTCCAGGATATTCCTGATCATTTTCAATGTGGGCCGGGGTACATTCGCTGCTCTTCTGCAAGCCGCCTCCAGCCGTTCCTTGTTGTATTTCGTGTGGAGCATGATCATCGCATGGCAGGCTTTAAAGTTCTGCTCCGGATAAATGCTGCTGTGGATGATCCGATCGGCGGCCTGCCGGGTATACCGGCCAACCCATCCGGCTCTTTGGAGCAGGTCCTCGACCGTCCATCCCCGCATCTCCACCATATGCTGGTGATTAGCCGGCATGTGATCGGCGATGCGATTAAACAAGGGTTCATAGCTGCTTCGAACATGGAAGGCAATGCGTTCGTGCCGGTAATAGACCTCCACCGTTTTATTATCATATTGAACCCACACCTTGCATCCCACGTGCTGGTAAGGAACCGTGTAATAATGCTTGTTATCGGGAAGCTGTATAGCGTAGTTCTGTTGTACCGTCACTTGTTTGCCTTTTCTCAGGCGGTAGGTTTCTTCAGGGAGCGCTTTCAACGTCCCTTGCTCCGTTCGGATAAAAATATCCCGGCGGCTCTCCGGGTTATTTTTATAGGCTTTTTTATTGAGCACGTCCAGCAGGATGCGGATTTGCCGGTTGAGACTTTCGAGGCTATAGAAAGTCAATTTGCGCATTCGCGCATAGATCTGTGTATAGATAATATTCACTGCCTTTTCCACCATCGCCTTATCCCGGGGTTCTGCCGGGCGGGTAGCACTGAAGGTGGTATGATAATGATCTGATAGCTGGTAACACAGCTCTGTAAAAACCGGTTCGTATTTATCAGACCTGGTTACTGCCGTGCGCAGATTATCACATAGAATAGTCCTGGTTACTCCGCCGATGTAGTTAACCATTTCATTGATGCAGTGAGCAAAATCAGCCGTTTTTTGCGAAGCGACCGACTCGCAAAAGAGCAATCCACTAAATGGTAATATGCCAATAAAGACCTCGCAGGGGATGATAGCCCCGGTCTGTTTATCGACATAAGATAACCTCTTGCCGGCAAAATCGGCTTGCGTGAACTCGCCGGGGGTATATTCCCAGTGGAAGGCCGGATCGGTATCTTTCAGATATTTACCGAACCAATAACAGTACTGGCTGTACTGGTAGCCGTCCGGGTGATCCTGGTAATATTCTACCCATAGCAGCTGCTTGGTAACGCCCGTTTTATGCAGTTCTCCCTTCGCTTGTTCAAAATGCAACAACAAGGTTTCCTGGCGTTTACCCCTCACAATGGTATTGTCGTCATTATAAACCAGTGGTGCCAATTTCTTATCGGCGATCGCTTCGCCATCGCTGAGGCCGGGCACTTCCTCCAACTTACGCAGGTATTTTTTGACGGTCTTCCGGCTGACACCGGTGCGACGGGCGATTTCCTTAATGGGGACCCCGTCATCTCGTAATTGCTGGACTTGCCTGATTCGGTTCATGTCTATTGCTTTTTGAGCCATTTTCCCCGGTTTAGTCGTCGTAAATGGGGTAAAATGAATACAAATCGCACTGACTTTTACAAAACCTTCTGGGGGGGTACCATGATCCGGAAAGGGAATTGACTAAATCCGACAGAGGGGTTATCATGTGCCGGAATGACAGCCGGGGACAACCGAAAACGGGGCAGAAAATTAATCCTCTTGGAAAAATGTAAACGAGATTAATCCCTTTGGGCGGGTGGGGTTACCTTGTCCGGAATGAGGGGTTACCTTAAAACGGTACGGGGGGGTACCATGGTCCGGAATCTACATACTCACCATACAATTTCTCCATCTCAGGATCCAGGGTTTCGTCGCTCTTAACATATTGACAACCATCACTATATTATTTCAACCGGCAGATCCTTATTCTTTCGGACAAGATCAGTACCTTTATTTAAACCTTTAAAAATGGATAAGAGACAATATGTAATAAATTTAGCACTTTCGCTGTATCATAGTGGGCAAGTCATGTCTGGCAGAGACTTGGCTTTAAACTTGAATAATAATGGATTCCAGACAAATTATGGGGCAGCCTATACGGGAACACGGGGTACTTATACACTTATTCGGAGTATTTATCATTGGCTTGTTTCCCTAGGAAATCAGAATGATGCTGATATTATAGCGGAAACGTTCATCAAACCAGATGGCACTTATGCTTATGCATAAAGGAGGACTTAAGATATTTTTTTTCATCTTCTGGAAAGCTTGGCACCGCTCTTTGAAATGTGGCACCTAAAAGAGGTTGTAGTTGTATTGATCAGTCATTTAATTATTCACTCTAAAATGAAAAATTTTATGAAAATTCTTAATGCTGTTTTAGTACATCTCTTTGTAGATCTTTTTCTAACTCAATTAGCAAATATTAGTTTTGGTATTGCGGGTCCCGTTGGCATCGGCGGCAGGTTAGTCAACTAAGCCTAAAATTACGTGTCACATTTCCGAGAAATAAACGATGTCCAGCCTGGTTCGAGCCCGGGACCTGCCACATTAGAGGCTGTCGATTTAGACAGCCTTTTTTATTGCCGTACTGCGCGGTGAAGGCCTATGACCTAGTTATGAGAGTCTTTACTATCTTTCTTTTTCCAAGCCACCTTTGTTGTACCATTTTTACTCATAACCGGCTCTATAAAATTTTCTTTTAGTAATTTTAAGAAAATACTTTTCATTTTATTTTCAGATTTAATTCCAGTTAATTCCCGAGCTTGCTTATTCCTTATTAGCGAATTATGAGCTAAGAATTCAATTATTGTTTCTTCAGGGGTAGCCAAGGGTATATGTGCAATAGTAACTTTAACATAATTTCCATCTAACACTATTTTGGGTTCTTTTAAACGCCAATCTATCATTTTTTGAAATGCCGTGTTTAAGCCTTCCCCCATATCTTTATTTGGAGGGTTTTTATACCGATTTAAAGTTCGTACAATTTTCGTATTTCTCGAGTAGCGTGCTTCTAAAATATTACTTAGAGTGACATAGCCAGGAAGGCGACCGGGACTATTAACCTCTATTCGATTATTAAAAACAAGTATATGTATATCATCAGAAATGGAATAATCTCTATGAATTACGGCGTTAACAATGATTTCCCATAATGTTTCTGGCGGATAACTTACGCTTTCCAATCCTTTAGGTGTCCATATTTTTACATTTGACATTATACTGCTTATAATATCAGAGGATTTATGAATTTGTTCATAAAGGCTGCCTTCGACGGTAAACTGTTCCTTTAAATGAGTTCTTTCTGGAACAATTTCTGAAGTATCGTATCTAGTAATCTTAATTCCACATTTCCGAGGTAATAATGTAACTGGATTATCATTAAAAAGTAAAAGTCCTGCAATTTTAGGATCGTAAGTATTTCTGTCTACCAAATTTTGATTCACAGTAAAGTCTATGGGGTCTGATTTAGGGGAATAGTCATTTAAAAACCTTTTCATTTCAAAGGAATCGAAGATGTCTTCAGCCCTTGCTTCTTTATAAATCACATCTTCAAAGGAAGACTCTCCCTTTGCAAACGACAATTCTTGAATTTTTTGAGCCTCCTTTAATGGAATAGATTGAGCTGAAACTCTAATATAAACAGTATTATCGGCGGTTGAATGAACTTTTTCGCTTTTTTCAACAGTGATAAGTAGGGCATATGTTTTTGTACTCTGGTTAAAAAGAAAAGTTGGCGTATATGGAATATTGGGCTTTATCTCCAAAATATTTTGAAATATTTTATTGTAATACTCCATATCAGAAGCACCATCCCATCGCTTTTCAGCATGTGGTTCATCTTTATCGTCTTTAATCCCCACAATGAAATCTCCACCGTCTGCGTTTGCAAAAGCTACAGCGATTTTTTGAATTTTCTTCCCATCGATTTCCTTAGCCTTTCTATCGAAGAAATGACCTTCTAACCTAGTGGCCAACTCCAAAGCATCAGTCTCAGATATATTTTTTTGCTTCATATTTTTCTATTGACATTTTGCAGAACTTGTAATCCTGCGCTTTTAATTAATCAATGTGATCAATAAGGTCAGATGGATTTACTTTTAATGCCTTCGCCAAGGCTAAAATAGTCGTCAAAGAAGGATTCCTCATCCCCTTCTCAATCCGATGAATCTCACTATAATCCACATCAGCCAGCGCCTCCAACTTCCGCAGGCTAATCTTCTTACTTTTCCTGATTTTCTGGAAATGTTTACCAAAAGCAATCAATAACTTTTCGTCCCTGGTGCTGCTCATAGGCGGAAATTGGAATAATTTACACAGTATTTTGTAGGACTATTGGCATACAAATCAAAAATTCCTTAAATTTGGGTGGTAATTTGTATTCCTAACCTTATAATATATCCCATGTCACACTATTTCAACGAACGTGAATTAGAGGACCAACCCCTTCACCTCACTGATGAACAAATTAAATCCCCTTACCAAGTCCTGGAAAGATTATGTGCCGATTTCAGTCTTGCAGAAGTTCGTCAAAACTTATTTGAATCCGTAAAAGTCTGCATGACCGGTGAAACTGATATTTTTCGGAACAATAACAAGAGAGCACAAGCCTTTAACTGGTATATCCGGGCGCAAGCAGCTCTGGAGGCTGTTTTTGTAATGGTCAAAGACCGGCAATCGGGAAATGATAGACGGTTCGAAGTAGTATAAAGTTATTCGTTTTCAAAGTTTTCCCTTTCGTCTCTGTGAATTTGCAAAATCAGCTATCGGCTAAATCGTAAGAACAACCCACATTTTGCGGGCGATGGATAATCGAAAGGATGTGTGCTTTGTTCATTGACAGGTTAGGATTTATAAGTGGGCCAGGTGTTTTGAAAGGCTTCAAACGGAAAAAGCTCAACGGGCTGTTCGGATCTATAAAAGCCTTTACGCTCTTACATCATCACCCTATTACCGGGCTTTTATAGGTTCGAACGGCCCAAGCCAAGGCGAGGGAATGCCCGGCTTTATTCTACTGTTGATCGCCGCGGCCGCTTATTCTTAGCCAACACTAAAAGACGCTCGGACTTACATATTGGAAGGGTCGGGACTAGCCGGCCCGCCACCTCCGCCATGTGCCCGGCCGTGCTGCGCGGGGAAGGCCGCCGTTAGGGAGGCCGCCGCGCAGCTACCCGCCGGATCGACCTTATTATAGTGCCGGAGCGCAGCGGAGGCAAAATCAAACAGACCGGCGGCCGGGCACCGGCGGGTGGCGGACAAAATGGGCAGCGGGTGGACGGGCGAAGCCCCGGACACGGGAGCTGCCCGAACGGAGGCAGGGGGAGCTGCAAGGGGCGTGACAGGTGGGCAAATGATATTGTCTATGTAAAGAGCGCGGGATGGCAATGCGGCGACCACCTGGCGCGGCCATTGCCGACACCTGCCGGAGAGAGACCTTTCTTCCCGAGTGGCTGCAGGAGGTAAAAGTGGTTCCAGGGTTTAAAGAAATTGAAGACGTAAAAGCAGTCTCAGTATCTTAAGAATGGGGGGCACAGCCTAAAACTGTTTTCAGAGTTGATCTCATGCAGGTAAGCAACAAGTAGAACAAGCACACAATTTTAGTCTAGCTCATCTATTCTGTATAGGTGAGAGGAGAATGAACGACCATTGAATATTATGTCCTCTTGATAGGCTTAGTTAAGTGCGGCTCGAGGAAAAAGCAGATTTTTTTCTTCCGGACATTTTGCACTTATGGATACCGATTTGTCGGAAATGTGCCACATTTAGACATCTTGCCATGTCTCATGTGCACATACATTTTGAGGATGTTTTTTACCATAAGTAAATCCAATTTCAGCAAACATTAGTTGTTGCAAAGTCACCGACAAATCGTCATAAAAGCGATACCTGCAAAATCACCTCACTCTATTCTGCATAGGTCGCGTATTCTACAAGTGTGTACTTTTAGTGATCGGTTGACCTTAACAGTGTGTATGAATAGTGAAAAAGAAAGGGAAGCGGATCCTCTGGCGGAAGACCAGGAGGAACAGGCGGAAGCTATGTTAAAATCTGAACAGGTTATGAAGTTGCTGAAGGAAAAAGGCATGGATATAACCCATGAACAGGCAATACAGGTCCTGGTATTCCTTCATCAGCTCTCCAACATCATCGTATCTAAATTCTTACAAAATGAGCAAAATAGCTGATTTATATATCCGGGTAAGCACGGATGAACAGGCAGACAAAGGGTACAGCCAACGCAACCAGGAAGAAGTGTTACGGAAGTATTGCCATATCAACGGTATCCAAGTACGGCAAGCCGTTTTTGAAGATCATTCAGCCAAAACCTTCAACCGACCGGCCTGGAAAAATCTGCTGCTATCCCTAAAAAAGAAACGCCATGGCTCAGACCTGGTGCTCTTCACCAAATGGGACCGGTTTAGCCGTAATGCCGGGGATGCCTACCAAATGATCAACGTATTACGCAAAGTAGGAGTAGAACCGCAAGCTATCGAACAGCCCCTGGACTTATCCATCCCGGAAAATAAAATGATGCTGGCTTTCTACCTGGCTGCTCCGGAGGTGGAGAATGACCGGCGGGCCCTGAATATTTTTTCGGGCATGCGCAGAGCGATGAAAGAAGGCCGTTATATGGGTCTGGCTCCAATTGGATACGCGAATAAGGCCGACGAGAGAGGAAGGAAATACATAGCCCCTAAAGAGCCCCAAGCCACTATTATACGATGGGTCTTCGAAGAGCTGGCTAAAGGGGGGACCAACACTGAGAAAGTCTTCAAGCTCGCGAAGGAAAAAGGGCTGACATCTACGAAGAGTCATTTCTGGTTTGCCGTTCGCAATCCGGTCTATTGCGGGAAAATATTCGTTCCTAAACACAAGGACGAAGAAAGCCGATTCGTAAAGGGACAACACGAACCGATCATATCGGAAGCCTTGTTCTACGAGGTACAAGACGCCCTGGATGGCAGGAGCAGAAAATATAAAGTAAGAACAGTAGCCAATGAGTTCCTGCCTTTGCGCGGCTTCCTGCTCTGCCCAAAATGCGGCAAGCCCTTATGTGGTAGTTCCTCCAAAGGCAGGAGCCGTTATTACCCGTATTATCATTGTGTAGGTGCTTGTCCCTGCCGGTTCAGGGCAGACAGGATAAATCAAATCTTTGTAACGGAGCTTAAAAAATACATTCCCAGGCCGGAATTAAAAGACCTTTTCAGGATCAGCCTTTACAAAGCTTTCACCAAACAAGCCGGCAGTCAACAAAGCGGGCAAAAACAACTGGCGGCAGAAATTAAAGACCTGGAAATAAGACTATCAAGAGCGCAGGATCTGCTCCTTTCCGGAGAGATCGCCCCGAACGATTACCGGGATATAAAGACGAACTACACGGAAAAACTGAACCGCGCACAAGTCAAACTGGATACCCTGTCAATTCAGCCGACGAGTATCGACAAACTATTAAAAGAAGGCCTGGACAATCTTTTCCAGCTGGATAAAATCTATGAAAGCGGTTCGATGGAGGTAAAACGGCAGGTTATCGGTTCAATGTACCCGGAAAAATTAACTTTCGACGGAGATCACCTTCGAACCACGAGGATCAATGAGGCGGTTCGAATAATATACACGATGGGCAAGGACTGGGAGGAAAATAAAAAAGGACAAAGCGAGAAAAATTCCGCTTTGTCCTGTCAGGTGGAGGTGAGGGGATTCGAACCCCTGTCCAAACATATTCCCCAAAAGCTTTCTACATGCTTATTCCGGCATTGATTGTCGGGAAATAACAGGAACCGGACACACCGATCATTTCCTTAGCTGAATGGTCTTAAGCAACAGTCACAGCCTTCTGTTGCAGCATCCCGTATTTTTTTTGAGTCGGCGGCAAAGCTTGGTAACAGGCAAACCTGCTAAGCGGCCCTAATGACTATCTAATCACTGATTAGGCAGCCATGGCATACGTAGTATTGCCATTTGAAATGTGAGTATTCAGATTTACGTGCTAATTACACAACGCACGGCATGCTTACACCTTCAAAGATCTATGCTGTCAAAACCAGGCACCCCCATTTTCCAGCCGCCACCGGGGAGACAACTATCGGCGACGACCTTATTCCTGGCTGCCGTCTATCGACCCGGCCAGGACCTGTAAAATTACGATAATTAATTGTGATGAACAAACCCGCACCCGTCATTGCCAAAGACCCCATCCCTTCCCCGGTGCCAGCCGGCCCGGTTCTCTCCGGCCGAAGGCCGGCCAGCCTATTAATCTATTTAAACATCCTGAAAATATCCAATCCCAACGCATACGCCATCAACGCAAACAACAATATCATCCCCGCCATCTGCGCGTACTCTATAAACTTATCGCTCGGCTTCCTCCCCGTGATCATCTCTACCAGCGTAAACAACGCATGCCCCCCATCCAGGGCAGGGATCGGCAATACATTCATAAACGCCAGCAGGATGCTGAAAATAGCCGTCAGCGTCCAGAAGCTCTGCCAGTCCCAGATCGGCGGAAATACATTCGCAATGCTCACCACGCTTCCCAGGTTGTCCTGCACCTTAACTTCTTTCGAGGTAAAAAGCAATTTCAGATTTCGGATATAGTTCGTCAGCGTCTGTACACTTTTATGAACACCGGCCGGAATGGCCTCTATCAAGGTATAATTGATCTGACGGCTGCCCAGGATATCTTCCATAGCTTTATACCGCACCCCGTTATCCCCTTTTGCATCATAAGCCATGACCGTACGGATCGTATCCTTTCCATTGCGCAGAACGACCAGCGGGATGTTCTTATTCTTCAGGCTATCGAAGGAAAGGTCTCGGATCAGATCCGTGGAATAATGGATCGGAATATTATTCAGGGCGATCAGGGTATCGCCTTTCTGAAGGCTCCCCTGGATATATTTCGCAGAAGGCAGAATAGAATCCACGATCATCGGATAACGCACATAGGTGAAGCCGCCTAAGCGGTTCTTGCTCAGCTGGCTGATGAATCCTGTCGGAATGGCTAATTCCATCCGCTGCCCGTTCCTTTCGATAGTAATGGACCTGGCCTCGTTCATGATGATCTCCGAGCCCACGGTGCCTTGTCTTTCGACTGTCTTCCCGGCTACCGCGATGATCTTATCGCCATCCTGCATGCCTATTTTACGGCCCAGGCTATCCGCATATACGCCATAGCGCAAATTAGCGGCAGGAACATACTTATCACCCCAGGTCCACATGATCATGATGAAAATGAAAAGAGCGAGCAGCACATTCACCGTTACCCCGCCCAACATAATGATCAGCCGCTGCCAGGCCGGCTTGCTGCGGAACTCCCAGGGTTGTGCAGGCTGATTCATCTGATCCTTATCCATACTCTCGTCGATCATGCCCGAGATCTTCACATAACCGCCGAAAGGGATCCATCCCAACCCGTATTCCGTCTCCCCGATCTTCTTTTTGACCAGGGAAAACCATGGATTGAAGAACAAATAGAACTTCTCCACCCGGCATTTGAACCACCGGGCAGGTAAAAAATGCCCCAGCTCATGTAATACCACCAGTATCGAGAACGATAAAATAAACTGCAGTACCTTAATTCCGACTCCGGACCAATCAATTGCTAATAGTGTCATATGTTGAGATCCACCAGCGGCGGAAATTTAAATGTTTAATAAATTTGCCGGAGATACGCTTCTAAAAAATTAGCGCATCTCCGGCAAATGCGCTCCAGCGTTTTAATCAAACCTGCCAAATATCTGCTAAATTTTACTTAATCTGTCTATCATAAGTAATATTTATTACAGAATGACACAAGGATTTAAAGCTTTATTAACGAAGCCGCAAAATTACGGGCCTCCCCATCGCTTTCAAAATATTCTTCCAGCGTGGGATGTTCGATGAACGGCACCTGGTGCATCGTGCGCTCTACCAGGTCCGTCATATCCAGGAAGCCAATGCGGTTGCGCAGGAAGGCAAATACGGCTATTTCATTCGCTGCATTCAGTATACAGGGGAGGTTCCCGCCCTTGAACAGCGCATCCGTCGCCAGGGTCAGGTTGCGGAACGTTTTGGTATCAGGCTCTTCAAAAGTGAGCGTGTTTGGCTTCTTAAAATCATAACGCGGAAATTTATTCGCTATGCGTTTGGGAAATCCCAACGCATATTGAATAGGCAATTTCATGTCCGGCATGCCCATCTGGGACTTGAGACTGCCATCTTCGAACTGGATCATGCTATGGATAATGCTTTGCGGATGGATCACCACCTGTATCTGGTCCGGCTGCAAATTGAACAGCCATTTGGCTTCGATCATCTCTAATCCCTTGTTCATCAAGGTAGCAGAGTCGATGCTGATCTTGGCGCCCATGCTCCAGTTAGGGTGTTGCAACGCATGATCCCTCTTGACATTTACCAGGAAATTCGGTTTCTTCCCTAAAAAAGGTCCCCCCGAAGCGGTAAGGATGATCTTTTCTATCGGATTCCTGGTCTCCCCGACCAAACATTGAAAAATGGCCGAATGTTCAGAATCTACCGGAATAATAGGCGCCCTCTTCTCCAGGGCCTTCCGCATGACGATATCCCCCGCAACAACGAGGGTCTCCTTATTGGCCAGGGCCACCGCTTTCCCATTTTCAATAGCGTTTAAAGTTGGGCGGAGACCGGCAAAACCCACGATCGCAGCCAGCATGATATCATAGCTGTCCATTGACGCCACTTCCTCCAGGGCTTTTTCTCCCGCAAATACTTTGATCGGATGCGAAGCCAGGGCGCTTTTCACCTTCTCATATTTTTTCTCCTCGCCGATAACAACGATGTCCGGCTTGAAATGCAAAGCCTGGGCGATCAGCAGCTCGTCATTATTCTGTGCCGTCAGCACCTCCGCGGAAAAGAGAGAAGGGTTGGCATCGATTACCTCCAGGGCCTGCCTTCCGACAGAACCGGTAGAACCAAATACAGCAATACGTTTTTTTGATTGGCCGTTTGACATTCTTAAATTATTTCAGGGAAACGATAAACTACTCAATATATTTTTCCAGCTCACCGGCCAGTTTACGATCATTGCTCAGGCGCGGCACTTTGTTTTGTCCGCCCAGCTTGCCTACCGATTTCATATAATCAATAAACCCGTTTTTTTTCACCGGGCGGATCTGCAGCGGCTGTAAGATATTGCCCGTGATCAGGTCATCGTAATAGATATTCTTAGCGCGCAGGTTGGCATCTACCCGGATGGCAAACTCCCGGATATCAGCGGGTTTGTTCTCAAACTCTACAAACCATTCATGATAAGACTTCCCGTTCCCCTGCTGGATCATGGGGGCGACGGTAAATTCCGTGATCTGCAGCCCCTCTTCCCGGGCCGCCTTCATCAGGCTGAATTCTACTTCCTCCCCGATCACATGCTCCCCGAAGGCGGAAATAAAATGTTTGATCCTTCCCGTTACCACCAGCCGGTAAGGATTGACAGAGACAAAACGCACCGTATCGCCGATACTATACCCCCAAAGGCCGGCATTCGTGTTGACCACCAGCGCATAATTCTCTCCGGTTTTCACCTCCTTCAGGCTCAGCCGGGTGGGATTCTCCTTCGATATCTCCCCGGCAGGGATGAACTCAAAGAAGATACCGCTGTTCGTATTCAGCAACAGGCCCTCTTCCTCCCGGCTATCCTGGAAAGCAAAAAAACCTTCGGAAGCAGGAAATGTCTCGATCGTATCTATCTTTTTACCAATGCTCTCGAAAAGCTTGGCCTTATAAGGCTCAAAATTCACCCCCCCATGCACCAGCACGGAAAAAGAAGGGAAAATATCTTTGATGGGCTTGCCGCTCACCTGGATCAGCCGGTCAAAATACATCTGTACCCAGGGCGGAATGCCGCTGATCAGGGTCATATCCTGCCTGATCGTTTCTTCCACGATCTTATCCAGCTTGGTCTCCCAATCCTCGATGCAATTAGTCTCATAGGAGGGAAGCTGGTTGGTCCGGAGATAACGGGGGATATGATGATTGACGATCCCGCTCAGCCGGCCCGTCGGGATCCCCGCGATACGTTCCAGTTCGGGAGACCCGGATAAAAAGATCATCTTCCCATCCGAAAAGGCCGTGTTGCCTGTCCCGGCCATATAACAGAGTAAAGCATTCCGGGCGGTATTAATATGATTGGAAATGGAATCTTTCGTGATGGGAATGTACTTCACCCCGCTGGTAGTGCCGGAGGTCTTGGCCAGGTAAATGGGGATGCCCTGCCATAATACATTGTGCTTGCCTTCCTTGATCTGCTGGATATAACCGGAGAACTGCTCGTAATCCCGGATGGGAACAGCCTGTTTGAACTCCTCATAGGTCTTCACTTCCCCCAGTTTGTGATCCTCTCCGAAAACAGTCTTGCTCCCTATCCGGAGCAGGTCCTTGAAAATGGCGTCCTGGTCTGCCGCCGCCGTGGTCATCCCCTTTTGAATAGCCTTATATATATAGGAAGCGAAAGGTCTCGCCAGGAACGATTTTATCTTCATGTTCATGGCGACAAACCTACATATTTATGCCCAATAGACAATAAAAAGCCGATTCACCGGCTTCCCGTGTTAGTTTACACGTCCTACGCCCGCTCAGGTTCATGCGTTTCGTTGAAAATCAATTGATCCGGCAGTCTAATCCTGCACAAAAAAGATAATTTTACAGGCAACGAAACGTTAAAATGCAGGGGGTCCCGCCGGGGGGAGCTGCTCAACGCCCATCGCCGACGCCCTAAATAAAGGAAATATTATTAATTTTGCCTTTCCGGGGGCTTTTTTCCCGAAAACCTTCTTTTTTTTCCCGAAAACCCCTTACCTTTGCAGCCCTAATATTGAAATTTTATGTTCGCAGTTGTAAAAATAGCCGGCCAGCAATTTAAGGTCCAGAAAGACCAGACTTTGTATGTTCCCCATCTCGCAGGTAACGCCGGTGATAAGGTAGAATTTGGAGAAGTGCTCCTGGCTTATGGCGACGATAAGTTGTCCGTAGGAAAAGATCTGAAGGCTGTCATCAAGGCCGAGATCGTTGACCAGGTTAAAGGCGACAAAGTAATTGCCTTTAAAATGAAAAGAAGAAAAGGATTCCGTAAGAAACATGGTCATCGTACTCATTACACGAAGATCCGTATCAGCGAAATCGCTTAATTAAAGTACAGGTAAAGTACAGGCAACAAACGTAAGAACTACAAAATTGTAAGATAATGGCACACAAAAAAGGTGAAGGTAGTGTAAAGAATGGTCGCGACTCACAAAGCAAACGCTTAGGAGTTAAGATCTACGGCGGTCAGCCCGCTATCTCCGGCAACATCATCATTCGTCAACGCGGTACCGAATATCATCCCGGTAAAAATGTTGGTGTTGGAAGAGACTGGACTTTGTTCGCTCTCACAGATGGTCTCGTTGAATTTAAGAAGGGAAAAGGTGATAAAACCTTCGTTAGTGTCAATGCTACAGAAGTAGGTGCTTAGAACAATTTTTGAATAAATCAAAAAAAATTTTTGGTTAATTCAAAGATATTTCTATTTTTACTGTTGTAATTGATTTACTAACCAATTAAATTCAAAAAAATGGCAACAGCAAAAAAAGCAGCTAAGAAAAAAGCAGCACCAAAGAAGAAGGCCGCTCCGAAAAAGAAAGCCGCTAAGAAAGCTGCAAAAAAGAAATAGTTCTTATTTCTTAGATAAGCAGAAACATATCAAAGTCCCGGATAAAATCCGGGACTTTTTATTTTCCGGACATCGGGAGCCGGCCGCAAAAGTATATCAGCCACTAGCCGTGAAAAGTACAACCCCTCTTCGTTTCCTAACAACCTTCCGAAAGTGGCTTCCTTTCAAACCCTCTGCTAACGCGGTTTTCAGCCTGCGAATCACCATCTGTCTTTGTTTCGTACCTTAGCCTCATGGCAATAGACAATGACTACATCGCTGACCAGTTCAGCCTATTATCGAAGATCATGGACATCCATGGAGAGAACTCCTTCAAGACGAAGTCCTATTCGATAGCATCCTTCACCATTGAAAAATTACCCCAGCCCCTTCAGGAAATTCCCCCTGAAAAAATTACCTCCATCAAAGGCATCGGGGACGCAATCGCCAAAAAAATTCAGGAGATCATCACCACCGGAGAGCTGAGGCTTCTCCGGGAATATATAGAAAAGACGCCCCCCGGCATTCTCGAATTACTCCGGATCAAAGGCCTCGGTCCAAAAAAGATCGCCACGATCTGGAAAGAAATGGAAATAGAATCCATGGGAGAATTATTATACGCCTGCCAGGAAAACAGGCTTCTCCTCTATAAGGGCTTTGGCGAAAAGACACAGCAGAACGTCCGCGAGGCCATCGAATTTTTTCTCAAAAGCCAGGGAAGTCACCTCTATGCAGAGATAGAAGCCTACGCACAGGCGATTCACGAAAAACTGCAGCAACATTTTAAAAATGAACAGCTCCACTTCACCGGCGAGTTCAGACGCCAATTGGAGATCATCGACCAGCTGCAATGGGTAACGACGGCCCTCTCTATCCCCCTGCAACAATTTTTCGAATCGAATGGTTTCACCGCAGATACCGCAGCACAGAGCACCAACCAAAATACCGCTTCACTTCCGGCAATAGCT
The DNA here is from genome assembly GCA_015655015.1 of Chitinophagales bacterium. GTDB lineage: Bacteria > Bacteroidota > Bacteroidia > Chitinophagales > Chitinophagaceae > Puia. The sequence continues at coordinate 26,257 of JAATFV010000248.1, forward strand.
GTAGACATACCGTCATCTTCAGCAATAAAATCAGCAGCAGACAGAATACTAACAGCAGACACCACACCAGCATCAGACACCACACTAGCACCAGATACCACACCAGCATCAGACAAAATACCAACATCAGACAGAACACCAGTACCAGACAGGATACCAGCAGCAATAATTATACCCTCAGGTCTCTCAAGCCCAATCTCCCATTTCAAAGGCCCGGAAAATATCACCTTATCCTTCATCCACACTACCCCCGAAGCCTTCACCACCACCCTGTTCGAAACAAGCTGCAGCGGAGAATTCCTCGACACCTGGTCACAAACAACAAGCTGGAACCGCGGCCGCCTCTACGCCAACGAGGAAGAGCTGTTCCAATCAGCCGGAATAAGCTTCATCCCCCCTTACCAGCGGGAACAAAAACGCACCCTGGAACAGGCGGCTTCCAACCCACTACCCGCCGTCATCCAGCCAACGGACATACGTGCCATCATCCACAGCCACAGCAAATGGAGCGACGGCTCCAACACCCTGGAGGAAATGGCAACCGCCTGCATCGAAAAAAGGTACGAGTACCTCGTCATCAGCGACCACAGCAAAAGCGCCTTCTATGCCCAGGGCCTGAACGAAGACCGCATCAAAGAACAACACGGAGAGATCGAGGCGCTAAACCGCAAACTAGCCCCCTTCGTCATTTTCAAGAGCATCGAATGTGATATCCTCAGCGATGGGGCCCTCGACTACTCCGATAATATCCTCTCCACCTTCGACCTCGTCATCGCCTCCGTCCACTCCAATTTAAAAATGCCGGAAGAAAAGGCCATGACAAGGCTGCTCCGCGCCATTGAGAACCCTTATACGACCATCCTCGGCCACCTGACCGGCCGGTTATTATTAAGCCGCCCCGGCTACCCCGTCGATCATAAAAAGATCATCGATGCCTGCGCCGCAAACCAGGTCGTCATCGAGCTCAATGCCCATCCCCGCCGGCTGGATATGGACTGGCGCTGGATCGGCTATGCCCTGGAAAAAGGAGTATTGATCTCCATCGACCCCGACGCACACTCCACCAATGGATATAAAGATGTAAAATATGGGACCCTGACAGCACAAAAAGCAGGCCTGACCCCGGACAAAAATCTCAGCAGCTTCGGGCTGGAACAATTCCGCAGCTTCCTCGCAGCAAGAAAAAAACTAAAAGGAATATAAGAAGCAGGTCTTTTCGAAGAGATTGCTCCAGGTTGTTTCAAATCAATTTCACGGCAGTCGTTTCAAGGAAACCGTTCCAAAGAGCCGGTTCACAAGAGACGTTTCCAAAGATACCTTTCCAAAGAGACGGTTCACAAGAGACGGTTCACAAGGGCATGTTCACAGCGGGTCACTTCACGATATTGCCCCGGAATTTTTCGATCCAATGCCTCCTTATTTTTTAAAAAAACTCGGATTTTCACGAACTTTTTGCAACTAATTCACAATCAATAACCTCCAAAACTTTCAACTAGACGACCCAAAAACATACCCCACCCCTCCCCCCCAAATCTATCAGCTTCTGACCATCATCTGCTGGCTATCACCTGCCGACTCCCACCTGCTGGCTGACAGCTACTGACTATCATTTGCCTGCTACATCTTCTGGCTAACAGTAGCTGGCTCCCAGCTGCCTACTATCATCTTCTGGCTATCACCTGCCAGCTCCCATCTGCCGGCTCCCATCTGCTGACTAACAGCTACCAGCGATCAGCTCGTAGCTCTTAAAATCGGCAGCTCCACATAAAAAGTCGTTCCCTCCCCCACCACCGTAGTAAACCATATCTTCCCCTTCGCCTGCTCGACGATCGTCTTACTCATCGCCAGCCCCAGCCCCGTCCCGGAGGACTTCGTAGTAAAATTCGGAATGAAGATCTTCGACTGCATCTCCGGCGGAATACCCTCTCCGTTATCCGTCACCTTTACAATGATCGAATCCTCTCTTATATCCTCGCTCACGCTCACCACCCGCTTACTTTGGTCATCACAGGCTTCCAACGCATTCTGCAGCAGGTTCGTAAACAGGCGGTTCAGCTGCGTCTTATCGGCAAAGACCATGATCCGCTGATGCACCGGCACCCACTTGAATAATAAATTCTCCGTCGTTTCATATAAAGAGGTAAGGGAATACAACATCTCATGCAAGTCGAACACCTCCTTCTTAGGGTTGCCTATATTGGCGAATTGCGAGAAGTCCGAAGCGATCTTCGACAGATGATCGATCTGTTCCACCAACGTCTTTGCCACACTGGAAGCCATCTCTTTCACATTCACCGAATTGTTATCGATCGCCTTCTGCAGGTACTGTATGCTCAGCTTCATGGGCGTCAGCGGATTCTTGATCTCATGCGCCACCTGCCGGGCCATTTCCCTCCAGGCCCCCTCCCGTTCGCTTTTCGCCAGCGCAATGGCGCTCTCTTCCAGCTTCTTCACCATCTTATTGTATTCCTTCACCAGGCCACCGATCTCATCATTCCGCTTCCATTGTATTTCCTCATTCGTCTTACCCAGGTTGACCTCCTGCATCTTTTTAGAGATCAGCAGGAAAGAAGACGTGATCCGATTGGTAAGGAACAGGGCGATCGTCCCGGCTATCAAAAAGATGAACGCATTCAGCGTGATGATCGTCACCAGGAAATTAGAGATCTCTTCCTTCAGCTCATCCTGCGTCGTAAAAGAAGGAATATTCAAATAGGCATACGCATTCCCGCTGGCATCCCGCAGCGGCCGGTAAATGCTAACATAAGGTACCCCCCCTATCTGCTCGTTATTAGTGTACTGTATCGAATTCAGCTGATGCAGGTTATAATAGGCCTGGGGATGCATTTTCTTACTAAGGATCCCCTTATTATAAACAAAAAGATTCGAAGAGACCTGGAGGTTGCCGTTCAGGTCATACACATTGATATCCGTGCTATGCACCTGGGCTACCTGCTCGATCATCTTCTGCAGCTCGTTCATAGCGCCCGGGTAATACAATTTCCATTCATCGCCATAGATCACCTGCCCGGCCAGCTTGTTCTGCACTTCGCTCACCATAACCTGCATCGCCTTACTCAGCCGTTCCCGGTTATCCCGGTCATACCGGTTGATGAAAAACCAAATGGTGGCTACACCGATCACAAAAAAGGAGAAAAGACTTATGAAAATGATCGTAGTGTGGATCTGCGAACGGATATTCATCTGCCAGTAAGTCTTTAGCTGGCTCCAGTGCAGGCGGGACCAGATCAGCAGGGCCGCCAGCCGGAACAATGCCACCAGGAACAAAAAAGCGCTGAACAGATACGCAAACAGCGTAATGTCCTCGATCGCCGAATTATCCCGCTTCACCACCACCACAAAATTATCGTCCGAGATCCTATGCCATAATTCATCAAAGACCTTCTTTCGTACATGTACAAAATCAGCCTTCGGGATCTGATCGTCGGTCAAATGTGTGGAAAAAGCATAGTCATTATTATCGCTGATCAGCTCCCGCTTACTGTAAATGGCATAGTATTCAGGCAGATCGTCCCTATTCTTCCGGAAAAGCTCCGGCACCAGCGCATTACTGCCCTTGTAGCTTTTCGGCTCCGCCGTAATAAAAAGATACCCGGTCACCTTTCCCGAACTATCCGCCACGATCGGCTTCTTATAAATGTATTTATACTTATCAAAGGATTCTTCATAATACTTCAGGTCCTGGATCCCCGTATTCTTCCCCAGCACGGTAAAAATGGTATTCAGCGTATCGTAGGAAATAGCAGGATCGTTGTAAAGAGGCTGCTCCGCCCCGTCAAAAGTAAACAGCCGGGTGTCGAACTTATTCTGGTAAGCGCTGAAATTCCGGTTCACCATGCTATCCTTCATGGCAAGATTAGACACAGGATCCTTAAACCGGGAAAAATTAAGCGACAAAAAATCGTTATCGATATAGCTGAATACAATGCTCAGCACTTTCTCGCTCGTTGGATCAGCCTGTTCCGACAACCGCTCTGCCATACGCCTGCGATGATCCTCCTCCGTTTTCCGGTTCTCAAAAAGAATAACGGCAGAGATAGAGGTCGAAAAAATAAAAAGCCAGAACAGCACCTCGGAAACATTCAGGCGGAACCGCAGGTTAAAGAAGACCCGGCGCTGCATCAGCCAGACATAGGCCAGCAGCCATATCAATACAAAAAGATCCAGCTCTACGGTAATGGTATTATGGACAAAGGTCAGCACCAGCAGCCCCATCGTCGCAATAATGATATAGAGCACGATAGAAAGGGCCCGGATCAGGTACCCTACCAGCTGAAAAAGGACCTGTGATAAAAAGAAATAACCCAGGGCCAGCGCCGCCAGCGCAATAAAACCGACAAAGCTGTAGTTGTTCAGCAGGCTGAAAAAGTTCAGCACATTAAAAGATATCTTGGCATCAGTCACCAGGGACTGCACAATATTGGCAAACTCAAAGGTGGTGACTACCAGCAATGCCAGCCCTACAAAGATCCACAACCAGTTCTTCCATCGCTGCTCCGACTCAGGGATCGTATATTCCGTAACCTCCCGCTTGATGAACAGGATCACCCAGCAAAACAAAAAAGCATTGATGACAAGATCTCCCAGGGAGCTTAATATGATGCTGGAACCGTAAATAGTCGGATCAAACAGCTCGAATTGACGCAGGTTCAGAAAACCAGGAGTAACATACACCATGATCCGCAGCAGCAGGATCACCGATATCAGAAATCCTATCCCCCGGGTCGCCCCCCATTTTTCCCGTATCGTATGCGCCACGTTATGAATAATGATCAGCACCAGCAACACCCCTACCAGCATTATCAGGGGGATCGACGGGTGATGGGAAGGAGCATGATAACCTGGCTTTTTATCCAGGTAGAAGAGCGTATTGCCAAAAGAGCTCTTTACAGGGAACTCGGTAGGACCCGACGTTATCCTTACCCGCTCCTCCGCAGAAGCATTGTCGGTGAATTCCGGCGTCAGATTCGTGGTGGAAATATAATATTGCCAGCGGACCGGGATCAGGGCAATAGCCACCAGGCGCCGGCCGGCACTGTCCTGTACCGCCTTCTTAATAAAATCATATTGCCCGTTGCTGAGCTGAACAAAATTATAGCCATATGGCGCGCTTAATAAAGCAGGCGTAGGCAGCGAACGCTGATCACTCCAGAATTTCAAGGTTCCCGGCATACCGCTGCTATCCATCTCATAGAGGAACAGGCCATACTTCTTATCAACCAGCTTCCCCAATTCATCCTCGCTATAATTCCTGTCGGATAACCTGTTCAATAAAGCGGCGTCCCTGGTCAGCTTTTCAAAATCCTGCTCCCGACCCTGCAAGGCGGACTGTACGGAATTACGCAACATCCTGACCGAGGCATCGCTGTCGAAATATAAATTGAGAAAATAGCCGGTGAGAAATAATACGGTAGCTGCCAATAAAAGATAGCTGTTCCTGCGAAAAATATCAATAAAGAAAGACTTCAATCCCGTTGGTTTTGCTTTTTAATGGAATCCCACAATCCATCCATCTCTTCCAGGGTCATATCCGCCAGGGATCTGCCTTTTGATAAAGCAAGCTCCTCCATCCGGGTAAATCGACCTATAAACTTCCTGTTTGCTTTTTCCAGGGCATTCTCCGCATCTATCTGCAAAAACCGTGCATAATTGACCAGGGAAAAAGCCAGGTCCCCATACTCCTCCTCGATCTTCACCGGATCTTTCAGGGATATAGCCTCCTGCAGCTCCTCCATCTCTTCCTTCACCTTATCCCAGACCTGCTCCGGATAATCCCATTCAAAACCCACTTTCCCCGCTTTTTCCTGGAGCCGGGTCGCTTTCACCGTCGCCGGCAGGGAAAGCGGCACCCCGCCCAGCACGGACTTCTTCCCCTCTTTTAACTTCAGCCTCTCCCAATTCCTTTTTACATCCTCCTCATTCGTGACGGCCACCAGGCCCTCCTCTTTGGTCACATCCCCGTAAATATGCGGATGCCGGCTGATCAGCTTATCACAGATCCCGTTGATCACCTCTTCCAGGGTGAACTGCCCCTGCTCCTTGCCGATCCGGGCATAAAAGACAATATGCAGCAGCAGATCCCCCAATTCCTCCCGGATTCCCTTCCAGTCTTCATCCGTAATGGCATCTGCCAGCTCGTATAGCTCCTCGATCGTAAGGGGCCGCAGCGTCTGAACGGTTTGTTTACGATCCCAGGGGCATTTTTCCCTTAATTCGTCCATGATCCCGACCAGGCGCTGGAAAGAGGCGGTAACTTCACTCATAAAAAATATTTAAACCATATTGAAATGGCGGAGAGGGAAAATTTTAACTAAAATAAGGAACTTATAGAGCTCCGCATGTATTAAAAAAGGGATTTTTTCGTTTCTTGCTTTGAATCCTAAATTTGCTCCCGGATCGGCTGATCAGTTCATCGACCGGCAAAACCAAATTATCAGGAATAAAATGAAGTTAATTACAGGATCCGTTCTATTGATCTTATTTAGCCAGGTGTGCAGCGCGCAATATTATTACAAGGACCTGGTCCTGACACGACAGACCGCCGGTCAATGGAAGCTCTATAAGGACAACAAGGTAAGATCCGTCAAGCTGGCCAGCTTTGAAAGCGACGGCCAGCCCTCCGAGGGTTTCGTCTGCGACCAGGAAGTAACCCCCGACTTTTCCCGCATCAACACCCATACCCGCTCTGCCGGCACCACCGACTCCTGGATCCTGGCCTGGTACTCCCCCGCCGGCCTCCCGGTAAAAATCGAGGATACCAGCGACACCTACCGGAGCACCTCCGAATACCAGTATGACGCTCAAGGACATATAACGTCTATTACCAATACCTCCATCGAAACGGACAACCACCTCAAAGACATAGAGCAGCATTTATGGCAATACGATGCACAAGGCCGGCCCTCCGGTTTGCTCAAAATCAAGAATGGCAACGATACCACCCTTGTACAATTCGTAAAAGATGAAAAAGGCAATATTGCGGAAGAAAGGGCCCGGAGAAATAAGACCGACCTGCCAGTCCTGTATTATTACTATGATGCAGCCAATCGTCTCACCGATATCGTACGTTACAATATAAAAGCTCAGCGACTGCTGCCCACGACGATCTTCGAATACGAGGACGGGGAACGCCCCGTTTCCATGCTGGTCGTACCGGAAGGCAGTAATGATTACCAGAAATGGCTCTACGAGTATAATGACAAGGGACTGAAAACAAAAGAATCCTGCTATAACAAGAAAAAGGAGCTGCAGGGCAGGATCGAATATAGCTATACCCAGTAACTGCAAGCCATAAATCTTTAAAATATTATCAAAAAAATCGTATGCGCATTTTATTAAGCCTGCTATTACTCTCAACTACCAGCCTGACCCGGGCCCAGGACCAGGATCTCGATTTCCCGGATTATCGCAGTAAAAAAGACAATTTCGTCAAGATCAACGATAAAGACATCCGGGCCGATCAGGCCTCTTTTGCCCTGGCAGCCGTCGACGAGAGCATCGGCAAGGCAGTGCTCCAGACCGTCCCCATCAAGGACTATACCAACAACACCATGACATTTGATAATGGTAATATCCAGGTGACCATCCGCACCGGGAACTTCATGCCAACCAAACACAAAATGATGTACTCGGAAAAACATCTGGTCAAGATCGATGGCAAACCCTACTACGGAGGCAATTACGGAGAAATGCCCCATACCACTATTGAAGCGGTGACCGTCCTGGTCGGCAAGGATACCGTTCCCATTCCAGCCACCGCTTTTTTCGACCTCTACGACCCGAAATTCAGCTTTAATCAATCCGGTACCACCCGCACCCGCAACGCTGTTTACCTCTCCAATGATAAACACACTTTTTACATCTACATGCTCAACGTCGAGAACGGCGGCAGCGAGTACACCTGGGTGATCCGGGACAAACAATACATACGCCGGGTAGTCGATTTCGGATTCCTGAAATAAGCGTTCCGCCGGTCATACCGTGGATCGATCATAATATGGGCTCAGTCCTGCTTCCTCTCCTTTCGCACCAGGTCGCCCTTCCCGTTAAAAAACAGGAGCCAGTCCTCCAGGAAAGCATCGTGATGCTCCGAATCCAGCAGCGTGCCATTATTCACATGTAATACATATAAGGGCTGCTCCGGAGTGTCGATCTTTTTCATATCAGCCACATACCAGCTGTAATAACCGCTGTTCTTCCATCCCAGCTTCACAGGATCCGGCAGGTTCTTCGTCCATTTTATGGGAGCTTCCGTTCCCTGCCAGGTCCCATCCGGCGAATAATAGGCAAAACATTTCTTTCCACCCCGGGAAAATGCCGCGATATACCCCTGTTCTCTTTGCTCCCATTTTTTCAGTTTTCCATCGGGGAATTGCGTAGAAAAGGCTTTCACCACGACGGCAGGCACCGAACCGACAGCCACCGGATTGGACCGCACCGGACCGGAAGCCCCTGCAGTCACAGGACTGGACGCTACCGTCGTCACCGGACCGGAATGTACCGGACTCGTTTCGTTTTGGCCCCTCATCGTCTGAAACAACATCGCCGCAGCGACCAACACCATTGCTTTTTTCATGTTTTTACATTTACAAAGTGATTAATTGAATTTTGTTCGATCTACAAGTTCCTGTTCGACTTACAGACCATCTATTTGACCGTCAACCCTTCCTTCGTTTCATCATTGGCATTCACCACCAGCTCATCACCGGCCTGTAAAGCCCCCGTCACCTCAACCTTATCCGCCGTGTCATTGCCGGTAGTCACATCTACCTTAACCGTCTTACCATCCCTTACCGACAGCACATATTTCCTCTCCGTAGAAGTGATCACCGCCGAACGGGGCACGGAAAAAGCAGCCGGGTTTCCTTTCGAATGAAATAAAATATCCCCGTACATCCCGGGCGCCAGCTTGCCATCCTGGTTGTATACATCCAGCTCCATCCTCTCGGACCGGTATTGAGTATTCACCACACTTGACCTCCGGCTCACCCGTCCCGTCATTTTCTTGCCGGGAAAGGCGCTTAGGTAAAAGGTCACGGTATCCTTATCTTCCAGGTTAGCCGCAATTCCTTCCGGAATATCCACCTGCAGCCGCAGTCGTTCTACCTGCCGCAGGTCCAGCATGGGCTTGTTATCCTTTCCCTCAGCGCTTACCAGCGCCCCGGGATGTACATTCCTCTCCGTGATCACCCCGTCAAAAGGAGCGGCCACCCTTAAATAACCCAGAATGGTCTCCTGCATCTGCCAGTTTGCCTTTTCCGCATTGCACAACGTGCTGTCCGCTTCTTCCTTCGCTTTCGCTGAAGCCAGCCCCATGGGAGACACAGCTCCCGGTGTGAGCGCCGCCTGCCGCAGCCGCTCATAATTCTCCCGGCTGATGGTATAATCCAGTGTGGCCCGGGCATATTTTTCTTTCGCCTGCATGCTGGCCTGTTCCAGTTCAGGCGCTTCCAGCTCCATCAGCAGCTGACCTTTTTTCACATGGGACCCTATGTCCACCCATACCCGTTTTACATAACCGTTTACCTTGGGAAAAATGCTTACCTCCTCGTAAGCCGCTAACTGCGCCGGCAGTTTCACCAATTGTTCCAGGCCGGAGGCCTTTTCCACGGTAGCCAGTTGGTAATGCGTCGCCGTCACGGCTGCCGCCGTATTCGCAGCAGATCCTTTCGTCCCGCAGCCCCAGCCTGCCAGGACCAGGATCACAGCCAGGATAAATATTTCTTTGCTCATCGGTGAATGTTTGATGTTTGTCATGCTGTTACTATTTAAATGATTCTTCTTCCGGTAATAAAGAGACGCTGTCAAAGGATGTCCGCTGCTGTATCCATCCATATACCAGGGGTACGATGAATAAGGCGGCAAAAGTGGAGGCCGCCAGCCCTCCTATCACGGCACGTCCCAGGGGCGCTGACTGATCCCCCGCCTCTCCCAAACCGCTGGCCATCGGGATCATCCCTGCGATCATCGCCAGACTGGTCATCAGGATCGGACGGAGACGGATACTCGCCGCTACGGACGCCGCTTTGAAAGGATCCCGGTATTCCAGCCGCAACGCCTCCGCATTCGTTACGATCAGGATAGCATTCGCTACAGACACCCCTACGGACATGATGATCCCCATATAAGACTGCAGGTTGAGGGTCGAACCCGTTGCCAGCAACAGCAGCATCGAGCCCAGCAATACCGCCGGGATCGTCGCCAGCACCGCCACAGACAACCCGAATGACTGGTAGTTGGCTGCCAGTATCAATAGGATCACGACAATCGCCGCCAGCAGCCCCCCCTGCAGAGAAGCAAGCGTCTCCGTCAGCAGCGAAGACATGCCTTTTATTTCCGCTACCAATCCCTTGGGAGGAGTTCCCATTTCTTCCATCACCTTTTGTACTGCCGCGGTGGCAGTACCCAGGTCCTTTTTATAGATATTGGCGCTCACGGTGACAAACCTCCGCGGACCCGACCGGTCATATTCCCCCGGCAAAGAATCGATGGTGATCCCGGCAACATCGGACAACAACGGCCGCATCCTGCCGGGAACGACAGGAATGGACTTCAGCTGATCCAGGGAATTCATGATATACTCCGGGATCTGTATCTGCGCATTGTAGGTGTACTGCTTGGTATCATCCAGCCAGAGATTCTTCAGGGTATACCGGCTGCTGGCAGTGGCGTCGGAAATGCTTTTAGAAACATTATCGATGCTCAGCCCCATCTGCGCCAGCTTCTGCCGGTCCATTTTTATCTGCAGGGTGGGCAGCTTGAGCGGCTGGGCCACCTGTACATCCCGCAAAAAAGGGATTTCCTTTAATTTCGCCACCAGCCGGGACGAATAATCTTCTATATCCTGCATGCTCTTGGCCGCCACCCGCACCTCCACAGGCGTGGATGCCCCCTGCGCCATCAGCTTTTCCGTTAATTCGATCGGCTCGAAAGATAGCCGGACCGCAGGATATTTTTGCCCGATCTCCTGCCTTATCCTGTCCTTCAGTGCATCCATATCCGTTTTGTAGCTCTCGTCCAGCTGCACCTGTATCACCGCTTCATGACTGCCGCTGTTGAAGACATATAAATTGCTGTGGCCATAGTTGGGAGACACCGTACCCACAAAGGCGGAAGAAATAGCGATATGCCCTTCCACCGTCCTGCCGATCATGTCCAGCATATCCTTTACTGCCCGCTCCGTTATTTCCAGCCGGGTGCCATCCGGCTCCCGGACACGCAATTGCAGCTGTCCGGCATTGGATTTCGGCAGCATGTCCTTGCCGATAACGCTCAGGCAGAGCGCTACAGCCGCCAATGCCAGCACCACGTAGCTGATCACGATCACTTTCCGCCGGGGCATCCATTTGTCCAGCTTGTGTAATAAATTCATCTTCAGCCGTTGAAAGATGCCATTTTCCTCTTTGTCCCGGTCGTCTTCCCGGTTATGATCAGCCACTTCCTGTACTTCCTCTTCATCCAATACCAGCCCCGCATGCGCATGGATGCCTTTGTGATGATACTGGAACATTTCTGCTTTCAGCAGCCAGTTGGCGATGATCGGCACCAGGGTCTGGGCCGCCACATAAGAAATGATCATGGCGAATCCGATGGATAAGGACAAAGGCAGGAACATGGCCTTGGGCACCCCTTCCATGACAAAAGAGGGCGCAAAGACCGCCAGTATGCATAAAAGGATCAGCAATAAAGGAAAGGAGATTTCCATACAGGCATCCAGGATGGCCTTCTTCTTCGGCTTATTCATCTCCAGGTGCTGATGAATATTCTCGATAGTCACCGTCGCCTGGTCCACCAGGACACCGATCGCCAGGGCAAGCCCGCTGAGCGTCATGATATTGATCGTCTGCCCCGCCAGCTTGAGGAGCAGCACCGTGATCAGCACAGCTACGGGAATCGTAATGACCACCACCAGGCTGCTGCGCCAGTCCCGGAGAAAGAGCAATACCATCAATCCCGTCAATATTGCCCCAAGGATGCCCTCTGTCATAAGGCTTTTGGCGGCATTCATCACAAACACGCTCTGATCGAACTCGTAGCTCACCTGTACATCCTCCGGCAAAAGGCTTTGCATCTCCGGGATCTCTTTGCGGAGATCCTGCACCACATTCCAGGTAGAGGCCCCGGCCGTCTTGACGATGGGAAAATAAACAGACCGTTTGCCATTGACAAGGGCGTAGTCCACCACGATGTCGGCGGCATCCTCCACTTTGGCGATATCCCTGGCCGTGATAGTATTGATGCCATTGCTGACAATGGGGATATCCCCGAAGTCCTTTACCTTTTCCTCCTGGGAGTTAACGGTGGATAGATACATCGTACTATCGATCCGTATATTCCCCGAAGGCGTCATGGAATTGTTCTTGCCCAACGCCTCCACCACCTGCTCAGGAGAAAGATTGAACTCCCGTAGTTTTTGCGGGTCCACTTTTATGATCACCGACCGGGCATTGGAACCAAAGGGAGGAGGAGCGGAAAGCCCCGTCACCTTCCCGAATAACGGACGGATCAGGGTGCCCGCCATATCGAAGATGTCATTGAGCGACCGGGTCTTGCTGCTGAACACCAGTTCTCCGACCGGCAGAGAGCTTGCGTCAAAACGGACTACTTCCGGAGGCAGGGCCCCGGGCGGAAAAAAAGACATACACCGATTCACCTGGATGGCGACTTCGGCGGATGCCTCTGCCATATCCGTCCCTTCATAAAAACTCAATTTTATCAGCGTCAGTCCCTGCGTATTCTTACATTCTATATTCTTTACCCCGTCTATATAGAGGAAGTGATCCTGCATACGGGTCGAGAAAAAACCTTCCATCTGCTTCGCCGACATCCCCCCATACTGCTGGATAACATAAATGGTGGGCAGGTTGAGCTTGGGAAATATATCGATGGGGATCGTCCTTACTGCCATTACCGAGAATAACAGAAGGCCTATGAAGATCACCAGGATTGTAACGGGCCTTTTTAGTGCTGTCCGTACCATACTGTTTATTTTAGGGTTTGAATAAATTGGTCCAGCGTACCGGTGGCGGCAGCTTTATCCAGGCTCGCCGTATACCACTCATTCAGCGTTTCGATATAAGCTGACTGGGCCTGGTATAGCTCAAAAGAGGCATTGGAGAGATCTACCAGGTTGATGATACCGGCCTTGTATTGCGCCAGCTTCTGATGATAGGCATCCGTTGCCGCCTGCAGCTGCGTCGGCAGCTCAGCCAGGTTCTTCCGGGCGATCCGGATGGATTCATCAGCCTGTATTTCCTCATTACGGAGGGATTGTTCCTGTTGCTGCAGGGCATATTCCGCAGCAGTGACCTGGTAGCCTGCAACAGCCAGCCGGTCCTTTCTGCGTACCCCGTTGAACAGGTCGTAGGTTAGTCCCAGCCCCGCCGTATAATTGAGCCGTTGATAACCGATCCCTTCTCCCAGAGACTTGTAATCATTACTGTATTGGATGCTCGATCCCCTGGCCCAGCCGCCGGCGCCAACTATTACTTTGGGCAGATAGCTCTTTCGGATCAGCTCTTCTTCAGCATGGTATTGCAGCTTCTGTTTCGTATAATAATCGTACAGGGGATTGTTGACAGAATCTCTTACATCTCCTCCAAAGACAGGCGGCAATCCATTCATCAGTCCCATTCGGTCCATCCCCTCTTCCTTCCCGCCTGCCGTATCTCCCCCGATCTGCGGGTCCGCAATACCGGTCAGATAAGCCAGCTGCTGCTGCAGCCGTAACAAGATGCCCGACGCCTGGTTATAATTCACCCTTGTCCTGGACAACCCCGCCCTGGCGAGAGAGGAGTCTACCCCGGCATTGATACCGGTACTGGTAAGGGCGCTGCTGATCGTATACATGGATTGATAACGGCGGATATCTTCTTCGTCCACAGCCAGCTGATAACGGCTCTTCAGGATTTCAAAATAGACCTTGCCGATCTGCCACTTCACCAGGTATAACTCCCTGGCAAGATCCGCCCTCTGCAAGCCGGCAAAGGCCCTGGCGCTGCCTACCTTTGCCCCGCGCAACCCAAAATTCACCAGTTCGTACTCCCCGTAAACAGAAGCGATATTGCTGGTAGCAGCCTGATAGTTATTGGCAGCGGTGACACCTCCGGAAATAGCATGCATGACCCCGGGGACAGGAAGGAAAGATCCCGTAAGGTCGTTCGCCGTACCGATGGACAATTCTTCAACGACATTCACTTTGGGTAGAAAAGCATGCTGAGCCTCCGTGATCCCCGCTTCAGCGCTGCTGACCAGCGCCTGCTTTTGTAATAATACAGGCAGATGATGCCTGGCCGAATCCACCAGGTCTGCCAGCGAATAAACAGGATTCTTTTGTGCTAATACAGGAATGACCGGCATCATAAGCATAGCTGCCCACAAGAGGATGCCGGCTGTTCTTTTGCACGAAACAGCCATAATAAACAATATTTAAAATGAGTAAAGCCTAACCGGAACAGGCAGCAATCGAAAGAGGTTAGGCAGCGGGAGGACCCCGGAGAGAATTTATAGTGCGGTCAAAGGACTTGACAGCCTGGTCACAAACAGTACATTTTCTTTTGAATTCAGCGTAGGTAAGTAAGGTCAGTAAGGAATCGGAAAGGGTCGCCTGTACAGGATACCGGCCCTGAAATCGTTTATCCAGGCTCAGATGGGAACTGTCCTGGCGGGTTGTCTTATATGCAATAAGCCGAACGGCCTTGCCCTGATGTAAAGGTTTTCCGGGAGTTCGGCTCTTTTCGCCCTTTACCTTCGAAGAAAGAGTGGAAGCTTTTATTTCTGTAGAAGCATGGTTCGCTTTAAATTCCGGAGAAATAGTTTTAGCTGCGGCCATAAGGCTCTCAGTTGCCGTGCCAGCCTGGCTTTGGCCATAGACGTAAAAATTGGCGATAGAATAAAACCGCCCATTGATCTGCGCGGCGAAAAGAAACAGGTAAACTGTCGCCAGCAGGAATTTAATAATCCCCCTTTTATATTTTCTTTTTACCAGGGTCATAATAACAGACCCTAAAGATAATGAAAAAAGTAGTATCTGGAAGTTGCCTGTACAGGCAACTTCCAGATACTATTTATATCCGGTCCTTCCTGACCAGCTCGCCCTCGCCCGTGAAGGTCAGGACATGATCTTCCTTAAAGGCATCATGCTTCTCGGAGCTCAGCAGGGTTCCATTATTCACATGCAGCACATACAGCGGCCGCTCCGGAGTTTCGATCTTCTTTATATTATGTACATACCAGTTAACATAACCGCTGTTATGCCACCCCTTCTGCACATTCTCGGGAAGATGCCGGGTCCATTTTACCCGTGACTCCGTTCCCTTCCAGTTCCCTTCAGGAGAATAATACGCAAAATATTTTTTCCCGTCCCGGGTGAACTTTGCTATATACCCTTCCTTCCTGGTCTCCCATTTCTTTAATTCACTGCCCGGGAACTTTGCCGAAAAAGCCGTCACGACCTCTTTGGGAACAGCCGGGCTTTCTTTTCTCTGGGCCATAACACTTTGAGCAAGGATCATCGATGCGATAACTACAAATAAATTTTTCATTCTTTTATTTTTAAGAATTAATATCATATGAATATGCGGGTGGGTACACGGCATAACTCCCGAAAGACTACTATATATAATCGGAAGAACGATGCCTGTCGATAAATTTTGACGGCAACTCAGGCGCAGGGAGGACCCCTGGGAGAAGTTTGAATGCGATTGACAAAAGACAGAGGTTGATCAGGACTAAGGAATATCCGCTGGATCAAGGCCGGATATAATTCAGCCTGCACCTCTTTTTTATAGACCGGCAAATGCTCCGTTCCAAACAAGCTGGCCGAGGAAACTACCCGGGCAACAATGGAAACAGGATCTTTGACGTCCGCCGAAGGATCGGCAGGTATATAATATTGACTATTTAGCTGAACGGCAAATAAAAAGAAGCAGATCACCCCGGAAAGGGAGGTAAAGATCTTATTGATATGACTTCTTTTTATCGGTAACATAATGATAGATTAAAGATAACCAATGATTCTCTAAGAAAACCTTAAAGTGTCCTTTGCCAGAACTAAATTACCCCCGGAACCAAATATTAACTTTTTACTCTAATTCCTAGCCGGTACGATAGCTATTATTGCCGCACAAAAAACCCTTATCTCTTCTTCGGTATTATAATAATGCAGGGATGCCCTGACCGTGCTGCTAAGGTGGTGTTTATCCATATAGATCGGGGTTGAGCCGGCTTTCCCGACAGAGACATTGATCTGTTTTTCTGCCAGCTTTTCTTTTACAAAGGAAGGTTCTTTCCCATTCACCGAAAAAGTGACGATCCCGCATTGCAGGTAGCCACCGTCATGAACGGTTATTCCTTCCATGCCTCCCAGTTGTTGCCGCAGCAAAAACGCCAATTGCTGTATCCGCTGCCACACCCTGTCCACTCCGATGTTCAGGACATAGTCCACTGCCTTGCCCAGCCCCAGCGTAAGGGCCCGGTTCTTTTCATACAGCTCAAATCGCCGGGCATCTTTTCTTATCGAGAAATCATCCTGGCTGATCACCTCGACGCTATGCCCATCCATGAATATCGGGTTCAACCGGTCCTGTACGTCCCTCCGTACATATAAAAAACCTGTCCCCCTTGGCCCCCGCAAAAACTTGCGGCCAGTCACGGAAAGCATATCGCAGCTGATCTCCTTCACATCGATCGGCATCTGCCCGGCTGTCTGGCAGGCATCCACCAAATATAGAATAGGGTGCTTACGGGCTATCTTGCCTATTTCAGCGATCGGGAGCACATTTCCGGCATTGGAAGGAATATGCGTAATGGCGATCAGTTTGGTTTGCGGGGATATGACGGCTTCCAGGGCCCGCAGGGAAAAGTTGCCGGAATCATCATTGGGAACTACCCTGATCTCCACCCCATGTTTTTTCTTTGCATTCAGAAAACCCAGCAGGTTGGTGGCATACTCCATTTCCGAAGTTATGATCACATCCCCTTTTTCAAAAGCGATCCCGTTAAAGGCCAATCCCCAGGCAAAACTCGCATTTTCGACAAGGGCCACTTCGTCCTTACCGGCATTGATCAATCGGGCAATGGACTCATACACGGCTTCCAGCTGCCCGTTGTATTTATCCTCGGTCTCATATCCGCCATAAAGGGCCTCCTCCTGTAAATAGCTGATAACGGTTTCGACCACCACATCGGGTGGCAGAGAGGCGCCCGCATTGTTAAAATGTATCCGTCCGGCCGTGCCCCTGGTTTCAGCCCTGAATTGTTGTATCTCCTGTTCGCTGAAGGTGGTAACTTCCATGGTATCTGGTTGAATGAAACAAAGTAACAGAATCAATGCATGAACAGCGTCAGAATTGCCCTCAAAAAAAACTGCTGTCCCGGCCAGGCATCAAATCTACTCCGTTACAGGCCCTGCCGTACGCGCATCCGCTACGGAAAAGCCTTTTTGATCGCCTCCAGCGACACCCCCAGCAACCGGGTGCAGATGCGGTCCAAAGCAGGCTCATCCCCCGTAAAATGAAACACCGCGTGCTGGTGTGACAGGGATTTCCCCGGCGCCAAAAAAGCGGCAGGCGAGACACTCTCGATCTCATAGAAAGGCCCCATTTGGGTCCCATCCGCCAGGGGGCCATCGTTGTAGGCGTTCACCGCATCCCCGCTGAAAGGCGGTTTAATAGTCTTCCATTCCTGGTTAAGATATTTCCCGGACGAATCCAATTCAAATAAGGTTACCGTCAGCACTTTATTCAGTGCATCATAACTTCCGATCATGGGCTTCGCCTTTAGCGGGTGAATGCCCAGCTTGCCCCTGCTTTTTCCATCGGCTTTGAAGAAGAGCGTCCCCTGATCGTATTTGATCCGGTCGGCAGGGATCTCACCGAAATAGTCAGTAGTGGCGACACTACTGCCGGTTGCCGCTCCCCTCTTGCCCGCACGATCCCCCTTATCTGAATGCCCCTCCTTATAAGGAATAACGATCACCGTTGCAGGAGAAGGGTTGAACATATCCAGCATCCAGATACAGGGCATCCCCGTCTTCTCCGTCCATTCCTGCTCTCCGTTATTGGTGAGCGTGTTAATGGTCTGGTAGCCCACTGCTTTGACAGCGGGATCCGGGGACAAATGCAACAGCCCGTCGATGGCCTGCCGGCTGAGAATGGAAATATTCCTTCCAACGGAGAGGACCAGTCGGGTGCCGGCATAGTTCGCCAGCTGCATATCTTTATGCAGGCTGACGGACTGCTCATTCAGAGCGGTTACTTTCCAGGCCTCCGTGTCGAAAGCGGCAGGCGTCTTCCAATTATTGAATACCATCTCAGAATCCTTCGGAAAGAACAAAGAGAACTTCCCACCTTCAGGTCCGAGCCAGATACGGTTCTCTCCTCCATAACCATTCATGTGAGCATCCTCCGGCCCCGAAAAAGCTTTATAATGGATCCATCCAAAGCTTAGTCCTTCTTTTCCGTCTGCCGTAGAAGTGAACACTTTTGCCTGGTACTTAGCAGATACGATCACCTGTGCAGCTCCCTGATCGCTCTGCAGAACGATCACGCTGTCGTGTTGCTGTAAGAAATGAAGGTCGTATCCGAAAGAGCCCTGTTTGTAGAGAGCAGAGCTGTCTGCCGGACGTTGGGAGCTGTCCCCCTTTGACGCAGAGGGTTTAGTAGCAGGATTGTCATTACAGGATGCGGCGAGCATAGTGCTGATCAGTATTATTTTAAAAGAAATTCTGTTCATATGTATGGTAATGTTTTGAAAAATCCCCGTCTCAGTTCACCTCCAGTTCATCCTTCGACGGTAATTTACGAAAAGTCGTATGCGGCTCCGCCTGGTACCAGAACACCGTCGAGGCAATATCGTCCTGTAACGGGAGATAACGTCCTCCATCCCTCCAGCCCAACGCCTGTATGGTCACTTTCAGGCTCTTTTCAAAACGGATAGGATCGGTGATATGCCAGCGATAAAGGCCAAAACGTTGCGCCGTATTATAATGCCCATCCCCTCTTATCACCTGGGGCAGGCCTGAATAAGGCGTCGAAAATTCTGTATAATCGGTTTCCGTCACCCCGGCCGCATTTTTCTTCTTCGTATCGAAATCATAGGAGCCGCAGAAATAATCTTCCGTGCCGGTGCCGCAGATCGTGGGATAGTCTGTATCTCCGTCCATATAGAACTTTATTTCACCCTCTCCCCACCATCCATTGTTATGCACTCCCCAGGCCATATACGTACCCACATACTGCCCCTTCCCTTTAATACTGTCCACCAGGACATAATTCGCCTTATACGGCAGCGGATTGACCCTTCGGAACTGCGCGTGGAAATAAGCCGCGTCGGAAGGAACTTCCGTCAGGATATAATCCACCTGGTAATACAAGGTCATATCTTTTGTGTCGATATTCTCCATCGTTATCTTACATTTCTTCCGGAAAGGCATTGGCCAGTAGCAGTTAAAAGCGCTACCCGGATTGACACACACCGCCAGGGATTGCAAAGGAGCATACTGCCCCCATCCCATCCCGAAAAAATCACCGACAGGAACTTCCACGGAAGGCGTCGTCTCGTCATCCCAGTAACAGCGCAGGATGGAGAACCTCCAGTTGCCGGTAGGGGTCATCCAGATATGCTGGATGGAGCCGCCGCCATCGATCTCGGCAACGGTGAAAGTTGTTTTTGCTTTGATGACTACGCTGGGGCTGACCTTCCAGCCGGTACCCAGGTCCCTGGAAGGGCCCGCCCCGGTGCCCGTTGTAGCTTTACCGCCTTCCCCTTTCCCCCCGTTATAGTTTTCAGGGCTGATCGAACGGGTTTTGGCATCGGAAAGCCGGAAAATATTCCCCAGGTTAGCCTCGATACCATTGAACTTTGACGGTTGCTGTGCAGAGAGGGTGCCTGCCATGACCAGGCAGACCAGGATAAAACAAACCGGGATCGTTGTTTTCTTCATAATGGCTGATTTAAAACGACTGTTATATCAATAGTTGTTCTAAGATAAGACCTTATCCTTAATAAATCAGCCGGCCACTTTACAAACTCGTAATATCAGGAATTTTGACAATACTTTGCCTGGAAATATCCTCCAAAGCCTGCTTTAAATAAAGCTTCGTTTGTTCGCTTGATAAATGCAGCATGTTGCTGATTTCCTGTTCCGAAAGTCCGCGATAAAAGCACAAACAAAATACTTCTTTATGTATTTCCGATAAAGCTTTTGACAAGGGAAAGAAAGCTTTTTTTTCTGTCCAGCACTTTCCCCTGAATACCTTCCCATTGATGGACTTCAAGGCTATATTCCGCGCCAGATTGAGCATCACTGTAAATTCATTTAAAAAATCCGTGTTATTGACGCTGCACTCCGTAATGATCGCGTCGTAATGCTCAGCCAGTATGGCGGTAGTTAGTATATCATCTTCGGTAAATACAGAGATAAATCTATATAAGATATTATAGCTATTCTGATTCATAACCTAATTTTTTTATACGATCCAGAAGATTGTGTATGGTAGAGGGATGCCAGCGACATCCGACCCGGAAAGGAGCTATCCTCCTTTTATTCAACTCTTTGGCAAGTTTGCGTTCACTGTTAAACCCCACTGCTTTTAAGCTCTCGATAACCGGGAGCATCTTTCTGGCGAACTCGTCCGCCCTCCGTTTGTTTTTTTTGGCCAGTGTCTTCCCGTTTTTACCAAGTTTCACGCCGCGCCTTTTGGCCGCTTGCAACGCTTCACATGTTCGCTTGCTTATGGCGATACGTTCTTTCTCAGCAAAAGCGGCAAGAATATGCAAAAGAAAAGGCTCGGCATAGGGATTGTCTACAGCGACAAACTGCACCTTGCTTTCCATCAGGGCCGCAATGAAAGCCACGTTGCGCCCCAAACGGTCCAGCTTGGCGATAATCAAAAGCGCACCATGCCGATTGCAATAAGCCAGCGCCTTTTTAAGAATAGGCCTATTGTTCTTTTTGCCCGTCTCCACCTCGACGTATTCCCTTTCAATCGTTGTTTCATTATAACGTACAAAAAAGTGTACAGATTCCTGTTGTGCTTCCAACCCCAGACCACTTACACCTTGCCGGGGAGTGGAGACACGATAATACGCGACAGCCTTTTTCATTAGTTTTTGGTCATAGAATAGCTGCTCGTCAGTGAACCAAGAATTATTTTTGAGCAATAAATCTGACCTGGTAGCAATTCCCTGAAACTAAAGGCCCGGTAATCCTGACTTTCAAGGGAAAAAATCCATTTTTAAGGCTCTATAGCGCTCGTTGGCTAACGTTGATTTATATATGAGCAAATAAATTTAGCTCCATCCCTACATCGATGGGAAAAGTGGTAACTTTAAACTAAAGCAGTCTAAAATTTAAATCATTTTATCATGTTACAAAAAGGCACGCCGGCGCCGGACTTCGAATTATTCTGTACCCCGGACCAAAAGATCAGGTTAAACGATTTCGAAGGCAAACGACTGATCCTCGCCTTCTACCCGGCGGACTGGAGTCCCGTTTGCAGCGACCAGATGGCCCTGTACAATGAAATGTTGAAATATTTTCACAAATACAATGCGGCAGTGGTGGGTATATCCGTTGACAGCAAGTGGTGTCATATGGCTTTCGCACAGGACCGTAAACTACATTTCCCCCTCCTGGCGGATTTTGAGCCTAAAGGTGCGGTAGCAAAGCTGTATGGGGTATATGATGAAAAAGAAGGAGAATGCCAAAGGGCCCTTTTCGTCATCGATGAGAACAAGAACATCCGCTGGAGCTATCTATCCCCCGTCGGTATCAATCCGGGCGCCGATGGAATTATAGACGCCCTGGAAGATCTGACCAGCTCCGAAAATCCCTCGGGCTCCGCTAACCCGGAAGTCTCCGATTATCCGGCAGTCTCCACTAATCCGGCCGGCTCCGAAAATGTGACCAACTCAAAAAAATCGTAGACATGTCCCAAAAATTACGCCCTCCCGTTAGTGAAAAAGATCATATCCAGGGCTCCGTCCACGCGGCTGTCGAGCTAGTGGAATATGGAGATTATCAGTGCCCGCACTGCGGCCGTGCTTACCCGATCATTAAAAGGGTCCAGTCGGCACTGGGACACTCCCTGAAATTCGTATTCCGGAATTTTCCCCTGAGCGAAGCGCATCCGCAGGCTTTCATAGCAGCCGTGGCGGCTGAAGCAGCCGGGAAGCAAAACGCTTTCTGGGAAATGCATGATCTGATTTTTGAAAACCAGGAATCCCTCGAACGCCTTCCTTTTGGCGATTTTGCAAAGACGCTGGGATTGGATCCGGTGAAATTCGAAGAAGACTTAGCCGATCCCGCAATTGCCGCGAAAGTAGAAGCCGATTTCGACAGTGGCATTCGGAGTGGCGTGAACGGAACGCCGTCTTTTTTTATTAACGGTATCCGCTATGATGATAGCTGGGAAGAAAAAAGGTTGCTGGAGAAACTGAAGAAGAGCCTGGTAAAAAGCTGACCGCTTGCCGCCTGATCCGACTGCCGCCATCACCCCGGTAGGAGTTACGCCTTATTCTTCTGTTCGGCCTTCCAGATCGCCAGGTCGATCCCGGACAAGCCGGAAGGATGTGCGGCTACCTCGCCACCTTCTTTCTTCTTAGGTTCGGCCGGTTTGGCAGCCACTGCCTTTTCTTTGGGAGCAATGGAATTCCCATCTTTCAGCTCTTCAGCAAAACCTTCCTTTGCCGGCCGGTTGTTCTCCCAGAAATTGGATAGAAAGTTCAGAGCCTGCTGAGGTGTTTCAATTTTCTCTTCCTCCTTCAATGTTTCCAGCAGCTTCAAATCGAACCTTACCGGAACAGGTTTATTTTTTTCTTTTGCCATGTAGCGACAAATGTATGAAAAATTACCGCCACTACACCCGTTCTATCTGGCGACTCTGTTACCGTCCACCCAATAGGTCAGCAGGATATAGATCCATTGGATCTGCCCGGCCCAGCCGAGAGCCTTTACGGAATCGGGAGCTGGTGAGAACAAGCCGGCCAGGTGTCCCGCAACCAGTAAAATGACCAACAGCCACAGTCCCCACTTCCCGGCAATGGCTCCCCTGTTCTCACTTCGGACCAGCTTTGCTAAACCATTTTGAGATGTCGGCCCTTATGCCCAGGTACGCATTTATACTCGGCGTATAGGAAGGTAATATCCCTCTTATTTCTCCGCCGATCGTGATATTCAGACCGGAGAACTGTTCAGTTACCCTGGCTCTGAAAAGGTAGAACGCCTTGGTTATATCATAGGTAAATTTTTGAAAGGATGTGCGGTCAGGCCCCGGTTGATACGTTGTATAGGTATAAGTGGTTACTCCCAGATTGGGATCGAAGTAAAGCTTGAACTTATCCTTGGCATTTAGGAACATTGGAAAGCCAATGCTGAAGAAGCCATTGGTCTGTACATTAACGATCTTTTGAAGCAGGAATCCATTTCCGGACTGGAAAACCGGCGAAGCACCTAATGGCTGACTGGTGGTATCCGTAAAGTTGAGCGTATCGGTCTTAAATTCAGTTCTGGTGGAAGTTCTTAGCGCTTCCAGCCTTACAGATAAATAAATATTAAAAAAATCGCTTTTTTGCCTGTTTAGCCTGTAGGTTGGGTTGACATAGTAACTCCATTGGTTGGTGGAAAGAATAAGATGATCCACAAATGTCCGGCGAATGTATTTTGTTGTTCCGCTAATATAAGTTCCTGTATCGATCCTGATATTTTCGGTACGGACATGTTGGTTGGAAGAGTCAAAGGAGAAATTTTGAAAATTAGATACCCCAAAAAAACCGCCTAATCTACCCCTTGAACCAGTAATGTCATTTGCAGTAACAATAAACTCGCCACCGATATTCTGAAATTTAAGGCCATCAAAAAAATCAAGATTTCCTCCTGTATAAACTTCAAAGGAAAGATTCCGGATAATCTCTTTTTCTTTCTCCGTATAATGCGGGTCATCCGTGCCGCCGTTACTCTGACCAGCTATTATAACAATATACTCTGTCTCGATACTCTTATCGCTGTCATTTTTATAAGTGAATTTTAAATGGAACTCTTTTTCATTTCTTTCCGACAAATCATCTTTTTTTATAACTACATCGAGTTTGCCGGAATATTTATTATCCTTTGTTAGCTTGACGGGATCCGTAGATAAAGAAAAATCTTTATCTTTTGTGGCATATTTCTGGGCATCCACGATCTCAATCGTTACATCACAATCTTTAGTAGCCTTATCCAGTTTAAAGGGTATTTGAATAGTCTTATCCTGTTTTTCTTTATTTGTATAGTAGGGGGAAGGGGTATCAAATTTCAAATCCTGGCCATAAACCGTTCCCACAAATAACAGCATTCCTGCAATAGGTGCGATTTTTCTCATTTGGTTAGTTTTGCCCGCAAAATAATGCAAGGAGCAAAACCAAAATAGGGTGATTTTCCCGTTTATTTTCCGCTTTTTCACGGTGCTATCGCCTAAAACAACAAAACCCGCTCTTCGAGCGGGTCTGAAGATGTACCCGGGACGGGAGTTGAACCCGTACTTCCGTTGCGGGAAACTGGATTTTAAGTCCAGCGCGTCTACCAATTCCGCCACCCAGGTAGGAGTTCCTGAAAACTCTAAACTAAAAATTCCACCTGCTGAAGTCATTAGACTTGCGGATGGAATTTTGAGCGGAAGACGAGGCTCGAACCCGCGACCTCAACCTTGGCAAGGTTGCGCTCTACCAACTGAGCTACTTCCGCATTATAAAAATATCTAAAGAACTAATAATACTCCTCCGATTCGTTGCCCCTGCTCTCTTCCTCTCTCGTTCTTCCTTTATTACTAAGGGGCTGCAAATGTAAGGAATGTATAATTCCCGAAAAAATTTTTTGTTCTTTTTTACTTGTACTGTGGTGTGTACAAAGTATTAGACGGAACATTCACCTCGGGCTTGCCCTTATAGCGATGAGTATACAGTCCATAACAGCCGCCTACGATAAGGGCTACCATGCAGAATACTTGCAAATAGAATAAGAAAACTGAAGAGTTTACCCAGCTATAGGCAATGTCTTTCAATTTGGGGTCTTTTATCTCGTCGTCTTGATGTTGATCCATAACTATTTAATTGCTAGGCAAAAATAATGGTTTGCTTGAAAAAATCAGCTTTTGTCCTTCATTATTTCAGTAAAAGTTTTTCTCCCCGCCACAAAATACTGCCAGACAATGCTATGATTATACCACCCCGTCAGGGTTCCCTGCCTTTTTTGGGGAAATACGCTTTCTTTCCGTTTGAATAACAACCACTTAATAAAAGCCAAATGTGCCTCCAGGATAGCCACAAAATAGATCCCTTCCCCGGCAAACAGGGATTTCCAGGCGGAAACGGAGTCCAGGAAGAAGCGTAAGGGGATCTTCCAGGCCAATTGCCCCGGGGGCAAGTTCTTGGCCATCATAATGAGATTATTACGAAAGTTCAGGAACACCTTCCTTTCATTCCCTTTTGGCAGCGTACCGCCTCCCAGATGGTACACCACGGAGGCAGGACAGGAATAGATCTTAGACCCGGCCAGCTGGGCCCTCCAGCAAAAATCGATCTCCTCCTGGTGGGCAAAAAAGTAATTGTCCAGCCCCCCCAGTTCATGGTAAAGACCGGCCCGAACGAACATCGCGGCGCCACTGGCCCAGAATATGGGCTCGACAGCATCATATTGTCCCTCGTCCTTCTCACATACATCAAAGATCCTCCCTTTGGCAAAAGGATACCCGAAGTGATCCAGCCAGCCCCCGGCAGCCCCGGCATACTCAAAAAACTCTTTATTCTCATACATACGGAGCTTAGGCTGGCAGACGCCGATGGAAGGATCTTTCTCCATCAGGGCCAATATCGGCTCTATCCACCCGGGCTCTACTTCCACATCGGAATTCAGCAGTACATAATAATCGCTCTTCACCTGTTTTAACGCCTTATTATACCCCCCGGCAAATCCATAGTTCCGGTCCAGGGTGATTATCCGGACTTTAGAGTGGGTTTCCTGCAGAAAACTTACCGACTCATCCGTCGAGGCGTTATCAGCGACAATTACCTCTTTACCAGGATAGGTGCTGGCTATTACAGAAGGGAGAAATTTTTCCAGGTACTTACGTCCGTTCCAGTTGAGAATAACAATGGCTATTGTTGGCACTACGCTATTGGTTAATAAATTTGGTCAATAGATTGGGTAAATATATATAAAGCCCAAAAATAAGGGAATAGGGGTTTAGTGGAGCGGTTTTTATAAATTCGGTCTATGATTCGATCAATGCTTAACTGGAGGTCTTTATTAGCCCTTATTGCCATTGTCATTGTGAGTGGCACTATTATCTACTCACAGTACCTGGCTAAAAAGATCGCGGTGGAAGAACGGCAAAAAGTGGCCCTATGGGTGGACGCCAGCAAGGCTATCCTCAAAAATCCCGGCATGGACCTCACCCTGCCCAACCTCATCCGCAACGGACAGCAATCCATTCCTATCATAGAGACCAATGAAGCAGACAGCATTACCAACTATGTTAACCTGGATTCTACCCTGGCATCCTCGGACAAAAACTATCTCTATCATACCCTTAAAAAATTCCGCTCCGAAAATTCCCCCCTGGAAATCACCCTTAGTGACACACCTTATATTGCCAACCGTTATTATTACGGGCACACCACGCTATTGGACCAGGTGAGGTATTATCCCCTGGTGCAGCTGTGTATCGTAGCTCTCTTCATCTTTTTCACGCTCTATTCCATTACGATCCGCAATAAGGCTACCCAAAACCAGCTCTGGGCAGGCATGGCCAAAGAGACGGCCCACCAGCTGGGCACCCCCGTGTCTTCCCTGGAAGGCTGGGTGGAAATGTTGAAAGAAAGCAATACCGATCCCCGCACCGTGCAGGAAATTCAAAAAGATGTGGACAGGCTGAAGCTGGTGTCCGATCGCTTTGGCAAGATCGGAAGCAAGCCTCAGCTGGAAGAAAAAGACCTGATCGGGCAGATCCGCAACATGGTGGAGTATATAAAGAAAAGGGCTACCGGGAAAGTTCAGTTCACCCTGCAGGTCCCCCCCGGCCGGGAGCAGCTCTTTACCCGTATTTCCGGCCCTCTTTTCGACTGGGTGATCGAAAATCTGCTAAAAAATGCCCTGGACGCCATAGAAGGAAAAGGCAGCATCACCGTAACCATACAGGAATCGGAGAAAGAGATCCTGGTCGATATCACAGACACCGGCAAAGGAATTGCCGCCAAGAACCTACAAAAAGTCTTCAAACCCGGCTTCACCACCAAGAAAAGAGGCTGGGGCCTGGGACTGAGCCTTTCCAAACGAGTCATCGAACAATACCATAAAGGAGAGCTTTTCGTCCGCCAGTCCGAACCGGGTAAAGGCACTACTTTCAGAATTGTTTTAAGAAAATAGACTTACCGGCTGAAAATCTGGCTGAAAATCCTATTTTTGCACTCCTTTCAAATTTTGACACTGTTAACGATGCGTGGGTGGCGAAATTGGTAGACGCACTACTTTGAGGTGGTAGCGCTCGAAAGGGCGTGTGAGTTCGAATCTCATCCCGCGCACAAAAGCCTTGTATATCAAATGATTACAAGGCTTTTTTTATTCATGCCCGCCCGCTTTTTACAGTTCCCATCACTTTAGGAGGTTAGTTTATGAAAATATATTTTTACGGTGATAATTGCCGCAAAATTTGATTTATATAAACCTGAACTTGGGCAAGTAGAACCGACTTATTTAAATATTATTACTACAACTTTCCTAAACTATGCTCTTCAAAAGTTTTGACTTCAAAAGTTCAACAGTTCGCCGAGCTCTGCAATTGAGTAAGGTTGCTCCACTTGAAGGACGGCAGGATTACTATAACTCCTATACATACGCATTATTTAAGATTATGGAGGCTGGCAAATCTACGAGCTATCCCTATAATTGTAATGCTAGAGCAATCCTCTTCCTAATGAGGCACTCGCTCGAGCTTTGCTTGAAAAACAACCTGCATATTAACCAAACCAGCATTCCTACTTATCACAGCTTCAATGAAATAGCAAAAGGGTTTGGCGGAATGCGAGATCTTCCATCTTCCATTCAGGACCTTATTGTCATTATTGACAAAGACGAAGATGGAAGTTGCTATCGATATTCAACCGATCTGAATACTAACACACTATATTTTCCAGGAAAGGTAGTCATCGAAACGGCCGACTATTTCCGGATTCACCAGGACCTGGTTACAGCCGGCAAGTTTCATGTCAGCAGCATTTCTCCAGCCTTACCCTTTACCAAAGCGATTACTCAGTGGGATTTATCCTTTCACATGTCCGAATCAACGAACCTATGGCATGTACGGACTCATTACAATGGTATAGCCGAAATACTAATTCAGGAGAGTATTAGAGGTGACATCGAACTAGGTAAAGTCTACCTACCGCTACTTTTTTTGATTAGGCACTCACTCGAACTAGCCTTAAAAGCAAATATGCTTGATGTGCAAAAAATATTTCCTGGCTTTGCTTCAAATTTCAAACTGAAGGAACATTCTCTGATAACTTTATATAATTGTTACGATGGTTTTCTAGCAGAGTTAGATCTATCAGCCATGGACAAAAATCTGCAAGATCAATTGCTGGATTTTCGTAAAAAATATACTTCTTTTAACTTGCAAATCCACGACCTCGACTATAATTCTGAGCATCTCCGTTTTCCGACCGGTAAGAACGGCAAACCACATGTCATACGCCTAGATAGAATTTTTCTCCACAAGGTTTTAGAACTTTACTATTTTACGGATACATTTTTGACATTCACCAATGATGTACTGCAAGATGTAGGAGTTATTACTAATCCTCCTCACTAACGGCAGGATATCTCACTAATGTAGCCTGAAGGCAAATGTTCAATACAGAAATTTCCCGTATAATAGTCCTACTTCAAATTCATATAGGTGAACGCTTTAATTATTCTTGCCGTGTTCCACCATTTATTAGAAATTCTTCAACATTCCCAAGTGAAATCGCAGCAGTTTTTGCCGTAGGATAATTCTCCGTAAATGTCTGCGAAAATCGGACACGTTCTTTCGGATTCCATTTTATTTCATAGGCAGTCATGTCATCTTCGACTTCTTCAATCAAATCAATCTCCTGTTGTTGTGTTGTGCGCCAAAAATACTGTTTGGCATCTTTGCCTTGGTAACGCAAAGATTTCATCCGTTCAGCAATGACAAAATTCTCCCACAGACCGCCCACATCAGTCCTGGTCGACAACGGCTTGAAATTATTAATGATGGCATTTCGAATGCCACAATCATAGAAATAAACTTTCTTTCCTTTTTTGATTTCGTTGCGGACATTCCGGTTCAAAGCTGGCAAGCGAAACACAACAAAGGCCTTTTCCAGTAGATCAATATAACGATCAACTGTTTTATCGTCCGTCCCAACTGTTTGCGCCAATTCATGATAACTTACTTCACCGCCGACTTGTAGCGCTAGGGCTTTTAGCAGCTTTTCAAGCAAAGCCGGTCTCTTAATTTGCTCCAACATCAGCAAGTCTTTATACAAATAGCTTTCCGCCAAGAGTTTTAGCAGTTCTTTTTCTTCTCCCTGTTTTGTGACAATCTCAGGATAATAGCCATATAGCAGACGGTGCTCTATCAATCTTTTTTCGGCCAGCAAACCGTGATGCTGAACCATCTCACCGAAACTCAACGGGAAGAGCATGTATTCATATTTGCGACCTGTTAATGGTTCATTGACTTGGCTGGATAACTCGAAAGCCGAAGAGCCAGTCGCAATTACCTGAACGTCCTTTAATTGGTCCGTGAAAAGTTTCAGTGTCAAGCCTACATTTGGAATACGTTGTGCCTCGTCAACAAATACTACCTTTTTATTGCCAATAATGGCTTTTAACTTCGTGGATGTCGTATTAGAAAGTGTTTCCCTCACATCAGCTTCATCCCCATTCATATAATAATGATCCGTACTTCCCAACATTGTTTCAATGAGGGTAGATTTCCCACATTGGCGCGGCCCAAAAAGTAAAATAGCCTTACCTTTAAAAAGCCTCTTTTGCAGAGTAGTTTGCAATATTCGATTTATCATATTTTCGGTTTAAACTCCGATAAAATTATAATATTTTCGGTTTACAAACCAATAATATCATACTTATTCCGGAACTGGAAGACTATTTTTCTACTGCAAGAAGAAAAAATTTACCTTTGAAGTGGCAAAACAGTGACCGAAACAGTGACCAATTTAGTAACCACATTAAAAACAAACTACAATCATAACTAAATAGTATTCAATGCAAAGGGACGCCGTTCCTGTGTCGAAAGAAATTCGAATCTCATCCCGCGCACAAAAAGGCCTTGTAATAATTGATTTTACAAGGCCTTTTCATTTACTGCTCCCCCGTTTAAGGCATATCCTGTTCAACCTCAATTTCTACTATTCGTCTTCAGCTTCTTCAACAGCAGCTCCGGCTCATTAGTAGTAATAAAATCAATACCCTCAGCTAAAAATTCATCCATTGCCTTTCCATTGTTTACAATCCACACATTAGTCACGACACCTATCTTTTTGGCTTCGGCGATCCAGTTCGCGTTTTTGTTAAATGCATCGGCATTATAATCCGCATCTATTTTATCTGCTTTTAATTTTTCCGGCGGCAAGTCTCCTTTTAAATACTGCACAGGCGCATTGGGATCTAACTCCCTTACCCTTTTACATACATCATAATCAAAAGCTATGTAAACCACCATTGACTGACCTTTCAGAAAATGCACCATTTCTACCACCTTATTAGCTAAGCTCAACGAACGTTCTTTGCTGATTCTTGAAGGTTTAATTTCAGCGATCAGTTTTGTTTTATTCTGTTTCATCCCTTCCTTCAAATAGTTCTCGAACGTGGGAATTTTTTCGCCATTTTTCATTGTTTTTTCGAGTAGCTGCTCATAAGTGCTGTTTTCAATGTTTAGCCCCATAAAGGCATCATCATGGTTAATAACTAAAACGGTATCGCTTGTCATATGTATATCAAACTCCGAGCCTCCGCAGCCAAGCGCTATAGCAGCTTTTAAAGAAGCAATAGAATTTTCGGGCAGACCGGCCTTTTTAAAAGCGCCGCGATGGGCAATTACTTTGTTATCAAAAATCACCGACCCCTTTGTTATTGACTTTTGAGTGGTACAACCTGAAAAGATAACAGCCGCCGTTAAAGAGAAAAAAGATATGAATTTCATACAACCAAATTAAAATATAAGATTAAAAATTAAATCAAGTACTCTTATTTCAATGGAATCAGATTGACAGCGCCATCCACCCCTGAAGACTGTACATTCCATTTACTTGCATCAAATGTTTTGTAATTAATATTTACAAAATTGATCTCATGATAGTTATGCCATGACTCACCATTCATATCCATATTTTTTGATCAACCGCGCTACCCATCCGCCACCAACGGGTCCAGGGTTTAGCCTGTTGTGTTACGGCAGGCCATTGAGATTGCGCCATCAATTGAAATGAAATAAGCAGAAGCAGAACTACACTAAAAATCTTTAATTTCTTCATAAAAATCATATCAGTCCGACAGCCCAGCCGGTTTAATCTTTAAGCCGCAGCGTGTCAGGAGAATATTGAGGCGCAGCATAGAGTATTTTAGGTTTTTTTTCTCCAAACAATTGTTGCAGCACTGTGTCGACCCGCTCATTAAAAGGGTAACAAATATGGTTACTTCCCAAAGTTCCGGCTGGATTGTTTGCAAATTGTATGTAGGTATTTCTACGCAGGGAAGGCAGCCAATCCTTTTGTTCTGCCTCGATGTTAATCAATTCTACTGCCCCCCGGTCAAATATATTGTCCCTGATCGTAAAATCAGATGCTTTGTTATAATGAAAACCCCATGATTTAATATGAGCAGAAGACTTTCTGTCAGGGCGCTGTTTTCCCCATCCGAATCCTGCGCGGCGCAAAAGGTTGTTTTTAATCACAATATTGTCCATATAGCTTTCGACATTTTGGGGGGCATACCGTATATAATATTCAATCGAGAATTCACAATCTTCAACCAGGTTGTTGGAGTATGTTACATTCCTCATCACAACAGGCTTACGGGGATCTTCCTGGTACTGGTGAGTAATGCCGGCATCATAGATCTGATAGATGTAGCAGTTATCAACCAGAAAGTAATCACAGCCGCCGTAAATTTGTATGGCGTTCCCGTATCGGGTAGGTCGTGAACGTTTGGCGAAATTCTCGCTCAAAATGGATCCTCCAATCCATCCAAGCTCACAGTTTGTAACAGTTAGTCCCCTGGTTGTTCCGCTGCCTATTCCATGTGCCCCACAGTATTTGAGGCATAAATTATCGATGGTGACATTGCTTTTTGCATCGATGATATTAGTCTTTACAAGCAGCTCTATCGATTTAAAACGGCTGGCAGGATTCCCTTTTGAAGAATACAGGTAAAGGCGCCGGGTTTCTTTATAGTCATGATAAAAATCCAGATCACGTTTCAGGTCCCGGTAGCTGTTGAAGGGTTCGTCAGTTTCGATGTGCACGGTTGCCCCATCTCCTTTCCGATCTTTCATTACCTTAAAAGCACAGGATTGTCCCTCATTGAAAACCAGTGTACCAACATCCGCAGGCAGCTCCTGGTCGTAAACGTACACATCAGGTCTTTCTGTTTCGCTCCATTTGCCCGCTTCTGCAGCATTGCAGGGTGAGCCGTATATTTTTGGTTTCTCCCCTTTTCCATAAGCGGAATAAATTACCCCGGCCCTTGTGCTTACAGTGCCGCGCCACAGGTCACCCCTCCGGAACAGTACCCCGTCTCCTTTCTTTAGATTTAGTGAGTTTAATTTGTCCAGACTCCGGATAGGCCTGTCGGACGAAAGCCCGTCGTTTGCATCCCGGCCATTTGCAGAAATATAATAGATGGTTCCCCGTATGTCAACTTTGGCCGGAGATTGACGAATGGACCGCTTTATATCTTCTGCCTTCCGGTCCAGTTCCGATATAAAAGCCGCAGTTTTCCGATATTCAGCTTCACCGATTTCATTTCTCGTTTGTACGTTAATTTTGTTAGTATCCTGCCAGGAGAGATACTCACTACAAGTATCCGCCCTGGCAGAATCAATGACAGGTTGATATACCACATCCGCCAATAGCTTACCCGATCCTTCTTTGGCAGTAACTTGAAAAGAGATTAAAATTATCGGTAATAATAAATAAACCAACGCTTTTATTGTCATTTCAATACCCGTTATTTTGAGTAAGATTGGGGTTTGCATCTCTTTGTGCTTGCGGTATAGGAAACAACTCGCTTTTCCCGGTTTGAAAACCATTCGCATATGAACTAACGATTGGAACCATGCCGCTGCCACCTAACCACCAATTCACCCTCGTTTGTCCCGTTGGCGCCGGTTTGGTAGGCCCTGCTGTATAAAATGAATTTAAAAAAGGATTAAATTCATCCACATTTGATCTGGGTGGCCGTTGTAAAAAATATAAATACACCGGCAATTGGCCTGCATTTCTGGTATATTCCGGGCCTTCATCCATATACGTGTATCCGGGTATCGCAGTTCTGACTGTGCTGGAACTGGCCGCAAGTGCATTAAACTTAGCTCTCGTTTCACTAATGGCTGTTGAAAGAAGGTTCCACCTTATAAGATCGTACTTTCGTATTCCCTCACCCCCAAATTCCAACATACGTTCTCTTACCAAAAATTTAAAAAAGGCATCTTTGCCGCTTATTGGGATTTCTGGTGCGCCTTCTTTGGTTATACCATCCCCGTAAGCGTTCCCATGACCTCGACGGTTTATTTGACGAACGGCGTCCACCGCTGCAGCCGTAGGCCCGTTATTTAATTCATTTTCCGTTTCGGCAAACCAAAGCAGTACATCTGCAAATCTTATCAAAGGCCAGCTTAAGTGCAGATATCTCGTATCGACATTGGAAGCCGGTCTGAAGCTAACGCTGGAACTACCGCTGCTAAAAATATAAGTTGGATTACTGATCCACTCCTTTCTGAATTTGCCATCATTGTTCATCTGAATGGCTCTGCCGGTCTTTATTGTATCAAAATCGATTTCATAGGGCACAGAGGTAACATCTCTTCTGATATCGGTCGAATCAAACATATAAAAATAGGAAGGTAAAATATAGGTATAAGTTCCCCCAACACCATTTACTCTTGTTCCGTTAAAAATACCTAACCTGCTATCGTAACTTGAATTTAAATTATTCGTAAATGAAACAACCATCATAAATTCGCCCGCCGGGTCATTCGTATTATGCGCTAATAAATAGTCTTTAAATAAAGATTTGTAGGAGGGCAGTAATGCATGTTGATCCGGCCTTGCTATTATTTCCACACATTCATCATGCGCAATCTGGTAAAAGTCCTTATAGTTGTTGGGCCTTATAAGTGCGCCACCGGTTGCAGGCAACGAATAACCGCCCCGCGTCAGGGCAATTTTTGCACGTAATGCCTTAGCCGCCCCCTTGGTAAATCTTTCATCGATTGCATCCCCTATACTGCTAACTTCTGTCCTCCAGGGCAGCAGGCCTTCCGCTTCTTTCAGGTCGGCAAGCAAATGATCATAAATAGTATCCCGGCTGGCGCGTGATTTATAAAGGTCAGTTTCAAATTGAGAGGGATTCCATTGCGCCGGAACATCTCCATAATCGCGGCATAACTCATAATAACATTGCGCCCGTACGACAAGCGCCTCTCCCTGCATTCTTTTTAATTGCGCTTTCTCCTTATCGGAACCATTGGTATATAAATCCATTTTAGGAATATTATATATACAAAGATTAGCGCGTTCAATACCCTGGTACAATTGATTAAAAAAATTGGTCATTGCCGGGCTTGAAGTAATACTGGCATATTTTGTCACTTCCACATATGTATTGTAATAGGATGCGACCCAGGTGCCAATCATCTCATCATTGTCAATGCCAAAGAAAATGCTCGCGTAACCATACCCATAATCTCCGGTAAAGGAAGCATAGGCTCCCAATAAAGTATTTCTGGCATTTGCTATATTGTCAAACACATATTCGGAGTCGAAAGATGAAACAGCTTCCTGTGCCAGAAATTTTTTACAGCCGGCTGTCGCTAAAATTATTAAGATTATACATGCTGTTCCAATTATTCTATTAAGTTTCATAAGTATAATTTTAAAGCAGGAATATTTAAAATGTCATATTTAATCCGGTTACAAAAGTTCTCGCACGAGGGTAGGCACTGTAGTCCACACCAGGAGTTGTCGGGTCAGACCTCCTCGTACTTGCATCGGGATCATAACCTGTATAGGCTGTAATGATTGCAAGGTTATTTACTGTAGCGTAAATTCTCAGGCTGTTTCCCCTTATTTTCGAAATTATCCTTTTGGGGAAAGTATATCCCAGCGTTACATTGTTGATGCGTAGATATGAGCCATTTTCAACGGCAAAACTTTGAGAATTATAGGCACTGGATCCGGTAGAGGGGAACCATATTTTAGCATTCCTGTTCGCATTTGCAATAGTTGAAGAATCGGCTCCTATTATTGTACTTACGCCCCCAACATTGACTACCTTTTGAATAGGATTTCCATTGGCATCTATCATCCGCCATCGTCCGTTGTCAAACCTCAAAAGGTTCACTTCCGATCCGTGCCCGGCTGAAAATTCAAGCTTATCTGCATTCAACACATCATTACCTACAACGAAGTTTGCAAATATGGAAAGGTCAAAGTTTTTATAGCGGAAATTCTGAGTTATCCCCCCGAAAAATTTCGGTTGCGCATGTCCAATGACAGTTCGGTCATTATCCGGATCAATAATTCCATCATGATTCAGATCCTTGAACTTTGGCGATCCCGGCTGTAAAGCATCAGTCTGTATTCCGGCTGCAGAAGACACTCCTGGCTTAAGGCTATATTTTGTCGTAAAACCGGGGTAGTTAACATCCGAAAAAGGTTGCGCGATAAAATCTTTCAAAGTATAAAACCCATCATTCACATATCCATACATTGAACCGACTTCCTTTCCGACTTTAAGAATATAATCTGCAGGCTGGGTAGTTCCATACCAGTTGGAGTTTCTTAATATAAGCTGATTAGAACCAAGATCAGTTATCCTATTTTTATTGAATGAAATATTGAAGTCTATATTATAAGAAAAATCGGCTTTGTTCACTGCTGCCACTGACAATTGCAATTCTATACCCTTATTTGTAACAGCTCCCGTATTTTGAAATTGAGTAGTATATCCCGATGAGGATGGAATAGCCTGGTTCAGCAGCAGGTTTTTTGATTGATTGGAATAAGCATTCATCGTCGCAGTAACTTTCCCCTTCCACAACTCTACGTCTAATCCGACGTTTTTTGCAATCTGACTTTCCCACTTCAAATCGTCATTTCCCAGGTTGGCCGGACTAAATATCCCGTTTACAACTCCATTTAACGCATAACCGCCGTTTGTAGGAACGTTATACCCTGTACGATAGGAAAAAGGGGTAATACGATTGTTACCTGAAGTGCCATACGAAAGCCTTAAACGCAAACCGCTGACTGTACTACTATTGAAGAATTTTTCCCTCGCAATATTCCACGATAAAATACCCGAAGGAAAATATCCCCAACGGTTACTTTCGCTGAATATCGATGTTCCGTCCGCACGTACTGTGAACTTTGCATAATATCTTCCGTCGTAGTTATAATCTACGGTTGAAAAATAGGATGCCAGTGCTGTCGGCACCTCACTGCTGCTTGGATAAGGCTGTGGATTATCCGATGTGGACGCGGCCGCAAATTGCAAATTTTTGAACGCACGATCTGCCGTAATGCCAATTGGAAAATACCTCAGCGTCATTCCGTCTGCGCTGTTTACCACTTTTTGCGTTTCCTCACCCACTAAGACATTAAGCGCATGTTTACTATTAAATAATCCGGGATTGGAATAAGTCAGCACGTTAGAATTCGTAATTTGACTTTTTCCCAAATTGCTTAACGTTACAATGGGTTGCCGGTTATAGATCTTTGCATTGCCGGTTAATGTATCATCGAAAGATTGGTTCCTCGTCCTGTTTAAATTGTAAGCAGCCGTGATCCTTAGCGAAAAATATTTCAAAAAATTAAATTGGAAGTAACTATTCAGATTTAATTGTGTGTAATATCTGTTCCTGACTTCAGCCTTTGAAATCAACAACGGGTTATAAATATTAAGCCCGGAAGAGTTATTTCCATCATCGAGAGAAGGATCATAAGTATCATCTTGCTGGCCGGGCAAAAGAAACGGCCTGTATCGGACATAATTCCGAAGCCTGTTGCTGGTTGCCGCTCCGGCATTTGAAGTTCCTGCCCCCCATGCAAATTGATCAACATATGAGGTATTGAATCCAAAACTAAAATTTTCTCCGGCCTTATGATTAATCTTAAAATTAAGGTTCTTTCTATCCAGACCCGAGTTAATTAAAATGCCGTCCTGTTTATTAGCAGTCAGACTTAAATTATATGTTGTATTTGCATTGCCGCCATTGACATTTACATTATGCGAATATTGTAAGGCAGAAGATCCCATACTTTTTTCCTGCCAATCGACATTGGGATAGGCTTTATAGCTGGCTACAGAATCCCAATTGGTAGCCATACCAATATATTTTTTAATAACACCTGCCGTGTCACTACGCCACCACGCCCTCTCATATTGGTACAATACAAAATCGTAGGCATCCATCATTTCGAGTTTCTGCGCTAACTTCTGCACGCCATAATACATATTGTAGTTTACATAGGTTTTTCCATTGGTATTTCGCCCTCCTTTTGTAGTAATGACTACCACCCCATTGGCGCCGCGGGAACCATAAATGGCAGTAGATGCCGCATCTTTTAAAACAACCAGCGATTCGATGTCCTGAGGATTTAATAACTGTAACGCATTGTCCGTTGGCACGCCGTCAACCACATATAAAGGATCACCATCCTGGGTAATAGACCCCCTGCCTCTGATATTGATCACCGCGTCAGCGCCAGGTATCCCTTCACTCATCGTTACCTGGACACCTGCAAGACGCCCCTGCAAGACTTGCGCGGCATTGTTCACCGGGTTGTCTTTTATATCTCTGGTTGTGATAAACGAAGATGCCGCAAGCAGATCGCGTTTTCTTGTAGACTGATAAGCAATTACCACCGTCTCTTCCAAACCATTTACGGCAATGTCCAGTATTATGGTCAAATTGGTTTTGCCACCCGCTTTTATTGTTTGTTTAGTATAACCGGTATAACTTACTTCAATCACATCATCATTGTTTACATTCTTTATCCTAAATCTTCCGTCGACATCGGCAGTATCACCTTTACCAGTTCTTTTATTCACGATGCTGGCGCCGGATAGTGGTTCGCCTTCTCTATTCGTTACCCGTCCGGTAATGTCAACCGGAGGAGGCGACTGCTGAATTTGTCCGGAAGAAGCTGTTGTGGAAGCTTGCCCCGGCGTAATGGTGGAGGAACTGTCCGCCTTACTTTTGTACAACCGGATAATATTACCCCGGATAGCCCAGTCTATTCCTTTAGAGTGCAGCAGTTGATTGAGTATGTCAGCCACCGTTAAGTTGTCAACGGATATCGTGGCTTTCTCTTTTTTGAAGGCATCCGTAGCCTCAAACATGATGACCACATCCGCCTTTTTTTCTATTTCGCTGAAAATCTTTTTAATCTGAGCCTGTGAATAATGAAGCGAAATGATCTTTTTCTCGTATTCCTGGCCGTAGCCGGGGGCGGCCAGCAGCAGTTGCGCTGAGATAAACAAGCCTACACACATCATTACGGTCACTTTCATAATAAAACTCCAGTTTTGATTTAAGAATACCCGGCCATACAGGGTACGACAAATACCTGTTTTTTGCATAAATTGCAGTGGTTTGAAATATTAAATAGATGATGTTTCTTACGAAACCCCTTCTTGCTTGACTGGCGGAGGGGTTTTTTACTTAATTCTATATTAGGTTAGGCGCATTGGAGTAGTACACAATAAACAGTTTTAGATTTTGGGTTATTCTTGTTTTTAACCAACACACCTTTACAAGACCCAATTCCGGAAATGGCTCACTAGTCAAAAAACAGATTTATTAAAAATTTCATAAAAAAGGACCGACTCTCCGGGTCATCGGTAAATCAATAAAACATTATCAATGTCTTACTAAAGAGACTGTTAACTGATTTTGGATATATTTGGCTCCGTTTAATAATCTTAGAGGGATTTGCAGGAATAGCATTTTAAAAAATATGGCTACCGACCATACGTATTATACCATATTATTGGTACAGTTACAGCAGCATGAACTGGCGGCATTTGATCACCTGTTTCGTCATGCCCGTAAAAGATTATATGTACTGGCTTATGCCATTACTACCGACCGCGAAGCCGCCAAAGACATAGTACAGGAGTTCTTTATAGACTTCTGGCAGAACAGGCGTTACGAGAACATTCAGCATTCCTTAGAGCATTATATGCTCTTTGCCGTGCGAAACAGGGCGATTAAATACAACAGGAATAAGACATCCATCTCCCGCAAAAACGAACTGCTCCCGGAAATTTCAACAGAAACCACCCTTAACTCCCTGGAACAGGCAGAGCTAAAAAAGGAGATGGACGAGGCCATCGGCCGCTTACCGCCAATGGCAGGCAAAGTTTTCAAATTACACTATGTAGAGTATTTATCCCATACACAAATAGCTGAACATTTAGGCATTAGCAAGTCTACTGTCAGCAGTCATATGGACCGGGCGCTGAAAGAGCTGAGAGTAACTTTAAAAAAATAATAAAAACTTAACGTACGACTAGTGATCGCACCATAAAACCGGGTCTTGTATTAATATGACAAACTTAACAGCGCATCAGGAATATCTGCTACTCGGCAAAGTGAGTAATACGCTGGGTGAACAGGAAATAAAGGAATGGGAGCAAATGGTTCAACAGTTACCGGAAGTTGCCACAGCCTATAAGCAGTTTATTGATCAGTTGCCCCACGACCAGGTAGCGACAGGGTTCAGCTATGTGGATGACCCGGGTTATTGGGAGGACATTACCGCCTCTTTTAAAGAAAAGGACCCCGCGATATCACCAGCCCCTCCCGCCAGAGTACGACAACCGTCTTTTTTTCGTAGCCGATGGATGGCAGCCGCTATTGTAGCCGGTATTATAGTGGGATCGGTTTTCCTGTGGAATCAATCGCGGCAACCCGCTAACCGGGACAACATGGCCGCAAACGAAAAACCCAATATAGAACTGCGGCTGGCAGATGGTAAAGTAATTAATCTCTCCCGGCAGCAGGGCAGCATCCGGACGAATGCCGCACAGTTTAATAATACCAATAAAACCCTCACTTACTCCACAAGCAATAACACGGCGGCTATTGCCATTAATACGCTTACCGTTCCGATTGGCCTGGATTATAAGATCAACCTGTCCGATGGTACTGAAGTATGGATGAACTCCGCTACTGAACTGAAGTTTCCAATGGCTTTTGCGGATGTTACCCGTGAAATAACCATTAATGGGGAAGCCTACCTTAAAGTGGCTAAGGATACGAAAAGACCGTTTATTGTACATCTGCCGCACAGCACCATGCAGGTACTCGGAACAGAATTTAATGTGAACAGTTACGATTCAGGATTGGTGAAAGTGGCATTGGTAGAAGGTTCGGTAAACATGGAAGCCCCGACAGGAACAGCTAAACTGGTTCCCGGCAAGCAGGCTATTTACCATGAAGGGCAATCCATTCAGCAGGAAACCTTTGATGCAAAGTTCGTACTCGGCTGGCAAAAGGGGTTATTTTATTTCGATGAAGTGACCTTGCAGGAGATCGCGAAAGTAGTACCACGGTGGTTTGGTATGCAGGTAGTGATTGATGACCCGGCTATCAACCATAAAAAATTTGTAGGCGTCCTGGACAGAAATCAACCCATTTCCAATTTCCAGGGTGACCTGAAATTAATATCCGGCATAGATTCTTATGTAGATAAAAATAACGTGTTGCATTTTAGATAGGCCCTTCATTGCAAACGAAGTCGCCGCCTTTCGTGGGCTTTTGCATGTAAGTTCAATACACCGGAGGTCGGGATCCCGGATTTTACCCATTTGTGAACATAAGGCGCTATTACTGCGCCCCACCCACATCCCGCACACACCTGAATCCCAGGTTATTGGAGCCGCTGCTCTCCTCCCCCTTGCCGCGGCTCCCCGCCCGGTAACGGATACAATATTCATCACTGCACAAAAAAGACCCTCCCCGCTGCACCCTCTTAACAGCGCCCGGCTCATCCGGATCATAGCTGTCCGAAGGCCCTTTGGGATTGTCGGAAACATTCCCGGTATAATAATCCGGCCGGTAGTAATCAGCGCACCACTCCCATACATTTCCATCCATATCGAACAGCCCAAAAGGATTCGCCGGAAAGGACTCCACGGGCGCCACCCCTTCAAAACCATCCTGCTTGAGATTCTGATACGGAAATGTCCCCTGGAAAATATTGGCCACCCATTTGCCCCCGGGCCGCAAAGAATCACCCCAGTAAAAAGTATGATTGCCTTTTCCGCCGCGGGCCGCATACTCCCACTCGGCTTCCGTAGGCAGCCTTTTCCCCGCCCACTTCGCATAGGCAACGGCATCCACATACGCTACCTGCGTCACCGGTTCGTGCCCGCGCCCTGCGATCGTGCTCCCCGGTCCCTTCGGATGCCTCCAATTCGCCTTCGGAACATACCGCCACCATACCAGCGGATTATCCAGCCCTACCGGATGGTCCGGCGGCGTGAACACAGCAGAGCCCGGCTTGAGCAAAGCCGTGTCCACACCCGGATAATCTTTAGGATTCAATGGCCGCTCGGCAACAGTTACATAACCCGTGGCCTTTACAAAAGCCGCAAACTGCGCATTCGTAACCTCATGCGCATCCATATAAAACCCGCCCACCTTTACAGAATGCTCCGGAGCAGCATCCGCAAACCTGGGATCATTCGTCCCCATCAGATAGGTGCCTCCCGTTATCAATACCATTTTACCGGTGTCTTTCCCTGCCGCCGCCGTGTAAGCTGCCGGCTTCGAGTACCCTGCCTGCTTCGCGTACCCGGCCGGCTTCGCCTGTAGCAGCAGCAATTTCCTCGTGGCCGGAGATTTGCATAAATAACAGGTATCCGGCTTTGGAACGGAAGTCTGCGCAAACGCAACCGCCGACCACATCGCCCATAAAAATGTTATGCCCAATTTTTTGTACCGCATATATTTTTTTACATTCATGATCAATCCTCGCCTTTTCCTTTCCCTTTGCTATACGTCTGCTTATTGTTGTCCAGCTTCTCCGCCTCCGGGAACACTTTATAAAAATCCGCCAGCGCCAGCACTGTATCTTGCCTGTGTTGATAGTTGTCCAGCAATGGATCATGCGTCCTGGCCATCCACCGCAGCAAGTCCGCCCTGTATTGCGTGACCACTGTCGCAAACCCCGCTTTATCAATCAGGTTGTGAATACAATCGCCATCCTGCTCCAGATCATACAGTTCCTCCGGCTCCCGGATCTCCCACTCCCGCACCCTTTCCTTAACAAAGCTATCCGTCGCCGCGGCCGCCTCCATCGCCTTCATGGTAAGCCCTTCATTGTTATTCCGGTACACCCTCCCGCCATCCGCCCAGGCATTATAAATATAAAGAAACTTTTTGGTGGCAACACTTCTCATGGGAGTCGGTCCACCTCCCGCTTTGTAATCGATCTGCCCATAGATCCTGCCCCGATCGGCCTGCTTTTTTCCTTTGAGCAGCCCCAGGAATGATCTGCCATCGACCTTCGAAGGAGCAGGTATTCCCAAAGCCTCCAATATAGTAGGGAAAAAATCAATAGACGCCACCATATCATCTCCATCGATACGGCCCGCTTTTGTCACACCCGGCCACCTCACCAGCAAAGGCGTCCTGTTGCTGGAATAATAGGCATTTGCCTTCGCAAAAGGAATGGCAATGCCGTTGTCCGACAGGAACACCACCAACGTATTCTCAGCCAGGCCGCTTTCCTCCAGCGCCTGTATTACCTTCCCAAAAGTATCATCCAGGCGCTTCGTGGAATTATAATAGTAGCTCAGCTCTTTTCTCACCAGCGGCAGGTCCGGCACAAAACCCGGTACACTGATCTCATCCGGATTATACAGGCGGGAAGGCAGCTCTTCACCATTCTTCAGGGGAATAGCCGGATCACAGAAAGGCCGGTGCGGGTCATGGGAGTTCACCATAAAGTAAAATGGCCTGTTCTCCTGCCGGCACTGCTTCAAAAACGCCACGGTCCTCGTATAATAGATAGACGGGCTCCGCCCATTTCCCAGATCCTGCTGATCGTATGCGTAATCCCACATAAAACTCTTCTTCGGCGTGGAATGCCCCACCTTTCCAAGAATGCCCGTCGCATATCCGTGCGCCCTTACTATTTCCATGATCAGCGGGATCGTGCTGGTGTCGTTCATTTTAAAAAATCCATTCACGCCGCTGTTATGCTCGTACAGCCCCGTAGCCAGTATGCCCCTGCTGGGCTGACATATGGCGGAATTGACAAAGGCCCGGTCGAATTTCAGCGCGCTTTGCGCAAACCCGTCGATGTTGGGGGATATATCCCGCAC
Source organism: Chitinophagales bacterium (assembly GCA_015655015.1). GTDB lineage: Bacteria > Bacteroidota > Bacteroidia > Chitinophagales > Chitinophagaceae > Puia. The sequence continues at coordinate 69,917 of JAATFV010000248.1, forward strand.
AGTGGACCCATAACACCCTAAACTGTTGCGATCGAGATCGTCTGCGGTAAACAAAAGAATGTTCAATGGCTTCGCACTGTCGGCATGCTCCCCCGATGCAAGCACACGCGTAGCACTTAGCAGTAATACCCATAACAGGGACGCCCCCCTTACCTTAAACACGTAATGTAAGCTCATACAGTATCAATTTACCTATTCATTCAGCAATTTACTTTGCGGCAGCTATTCCGTTAATGCCGGATTAATGGAAAGGCCATTGGCATCCATCCATGAACATTGAAAAAGCCCCTATAGAAATAAGGGCTAACCAAAATAACAGCTATAGAGAACGAGTTTATAAAAATATTATAACGCCTTTTCGAACTCCTTCAACGCTTCCTGGTCATCAGATAATAAGATCTGTTTTTTCAAACGATCCTTCAAATCCTGCTCGATCACAGCATGCTGTTTGTCCCCATATATATTATGCAGCTCGTTAGGGTCTTTTTTCAGATCGAAGAGCTCCCAGCTCTCCACACCTTTATAGAACCTCGCCAGCACATAATCTTTTGTCCTTATCCCAAAATGGGGGGAAACATGGTGCGGCTCCGGATATTCATAGTAATGATAATATACATCCTTCCGCCAATCCCCAACATCCTTCTTTAACAGCAGCGGCAAAAATGACCGCCCCTGGATCTCCGCCGGCACAGGAGTATGGGCGATATCGAGAATGGTTGGCGCCCAGTCCACATTTGAGATCAGGTTATCTACCCGCGTTCCCGGTTTGATGTGACCGGGATAACGCACTACGAACGCCGTACGAAGGGATTCATCATAAATAAAACGCTTGTCGAACCACCCGTGCTCGCCAAGGTAAAAACCCTGGTCGGAGGCATAGATCACCACCGTGTTCTTCGCCAGCCCCGTACTGTCCAGGTAGTCCAGGATGCGCCCGATATTGCGGTCCAGCGATTTAGCCGTCGCATAGTAGTCTTTCAGATAACGTTCAAATTTCCATTTCACCAGCTCTTTTCCTGTCAGATGTTTCTCATCGAACTCCTTGCTGATCTTTTTTTCATAATAGTCGTTATAGGCCTTGCTTTGCTCCTCATCCAGCCGCCCATAAGGCGACCACCTCCCATATAAACGCAGGATCTGGCTGTCCGTCGGATGAGCGTCCGGCGAGTTGCGGGTCAGGTATTTGATATATTGCTGACGCGTCTTTTCATCGATTGCCCCGCCTATCCCTGCATGCACTTTCAGATCTTCTTTCAACCGCATGGTCTTGTCGATCGTCATATCCTGATCTTTGGCCGCCAGCCGCCGGTCATAGTTATCGTAGAAAGTCTCCGGCAGCGGGAAGTCGATATTGTCATAGGCGCCAAGATCCTGTATATCGGGAAGCCATTCCCGGTGCGTAGCCTTTTCTCCCACCACCGCAAAGAACGGCTTCGAAGTATCCCGCTGCTCCAGCCAGTTAAAGAAGAAATCCGAGATCAGGTTGGTCACATATCCTTTGTATTGGATCGTGTCATTATGATTATTGATAAAATCAGGGTTGTAATATATCCCCTGGCCGGGCAGAATATTAAAATAATCAAATCCTATCGGCAGACTGCCCAGATGCAGCTTCCCGATCCATGCAGTCTGATAGCCATTTTGCTGCAGGAGGACCGGGAAGGTCTCCTGGTGTACGTCAAAAGTCCGTTCGTTCAGCGTATAGCCATTTTTATGGCTGTACTTACCTGTCAGCAACGTAGCCCTGCTGGGACCGCAGATGGAGTTGGCGACGAAGTTATTAAGCAGCAGCGCCCCTTCATGGGCGATCCTGTCGATATTGGGCGTTTGGACATATTTATTGCCATAGGCGCTTGTCGCCTGGTACGCATGATCATCGGAGAGGATAAAGATAATATTCGGCCGCTGCTGCTGCCCGATAACGTCTGTATTCCGGAACAGGAGCGACAGCAATGCGACGCTTGATAGAAAATATAATCTTCTCATACTATGTTGTTTTAATTTATTTATTGCTTTAATTTATTTATACCCGTCATTTTGCGTCAGGTTCTTGTTCACATCTATTTCCGCCTGCGGCAGCGGGAAAAGAACATTGTAGCTATTGACCGTGATGCCCTTGGTCGCCAGCAGACTGATCAGCTTGCCCGTCCTGACCAGGTCGAACCATCGGTGATCTTCAAAACCGAATTCCCACCTCCTTTCATTGAGAATGGAGTCCCTGAACGCCTCCTGGGAAAGACCGGCCAGGTCGACGGAAACATCCGGGGTATTGATACCTTTTCCAAATGCCCGCCTGCGGATCTTATTCACGGCTTCCAGCGCCTCCGCTGTCGGACCCTGGATTTCATTAATGGATTCAGCATAGGTCAGCAACAGATCGGCATACCGGATAACCGGGTATTCCAGGGATCCTTCCCCAAGATTGGTCAGTGCGGAAGAATCGAAGAATTTAAACCAATGCGGCTGGAAAGTCACCAGCCCCCCGCCTGCATCATACTGGGTAAAAAAGGTCCGGTCCTTCCTGAGGTCGCCCGCCTTAAAGCTATTGTAAAATTCGGTCGTCGGTACGTCGGCGCTATTCCCGCCGAGATAAGTGCCGTCCGCAAACTTAATGGTTGACCGTGGTAAAAACAACGCCAGCGCAAACCCATTCGCCGAACCGGTATTACCCAGATTCTCTACGGCAAAGACCAGCTCTTTATTATGGCGGTTGCCGGGAGAAAATATATTGAAATAGTTATCCAGTAACGCGTACTCCGAAGCAGGCAGGTCCAACACCTTTTTTGCTTCTATTTTCGCACTGTCGTACTTTCCGAGGGTCAGATATACTTTCGACAATAGTCCGGAGGCCGCCGCACTGGTCGCCCGCCCCGCAGCGGCAGCCGTATTCGCCTCATCGAGGTATAACTCACCGTACTGAAGATCCGTAATGATCTGCCGGTACACATTGTCCACCGGCTCCCTGGATGGATACGCACCAGCGACATCCGTTACCGGATGCAGGACCAGTGGAACCGGACCGAATAACCGGACCAGGTTAAAATACAACAATCCCCTTACAAATTTAGCCTGCCCGATCAGCTTATTTTTTCGGCCCTCATCAAAATTGATGGCAGGGATCTTATCGATGGCCGTGTTGGCATCGGCGATCGTCGCGTATAAAGACTGGTATAATACCTGGATGCGGTCATTGACCGGTCCGTGTGTATAAGCTTTCAGGGCCCTGATATAGGCATTGGCCACGCCAATCCCGCATTCTGCATTATCGGTGGTAAGCTCCGCCAGCAGGTAAATTCCCCTGTAATATATATTCCATTGGTCGTTAAGACCATCATATACGGAAGTCACAGCAGCCTGGGCATCGGCTTCCGTTTTATAGAAATTGTTGTCCGTCAGCGTTCCTTTTGGATTCTCCACCAGGAACTTTTTGCAGGAAGTCAGGCCTGACACGACGAGTAGTAATAGCGAATAGAAAAAATATTTCATCTTGATAGATTTATGATTCATAAGTTCCCGGAAGCTTATTCATTCGTTCCCGGCCGTTTACAGGTCCAGGTTAATACCCAATGTATAGGTCTTTGCGCTGGGGTAGGCATCCGAATCGATACCACGCAGTATATTGTTCTGACCAAATTGATTTACCTCCGGATCATACCCCGTATAACCGGTAATGGTCAGTAAATTCTGGGCAGTGGCATAAATTCTCAGCCGGTTGAAATGCAGCGTTCTCAATACTTTGTCGGGCAAATTGTATCCAAGGGTCAACGTTCCCAGCCTCAGGTAGGAACCGTCTTCTATCTGCGCACTGGAAAAAAGAAACGCCCGGTTGGTGCTGGCCCTCGGGATCGTATTGCTGGGATTAGTCGGCGTCCATCTGTCTTTTACCCGCAACGAGCTGTTTTTTTGCCCCGTCGGCAGATCCAGGTCCGCCCGGGTACTGTTCAGGATAGAGTTTCCCTGCACCCAGTTCAGGGACGCGCTCACTTCAAATCCTCTATAGGAAAGGGTATTGATCAACCCTCCGAAATAGCGGGGATTGGCATTGCCGATAAATGTCCGGTCACTGGCATCGAGCTTCCCATCACGGGTTACATCCTTGTATTTCCGGTCTCCCGGCTGGGCGGTTGGCTGAGGGCTGGATGCGATATTATCCTTCGTTTGAAAAATGCCGTCGCTGACATAACCATAGAAAGAATTCAACGCACGGCCAGGCACGATAATAATGGGATCGGACACCTTTAAATACCCGTTGATCTCGCCGGTCAGGATCCGATCTACCGGTCCGAGATCGAGCACCTTATTGCTATTGGTCGCTATATTGAAGCCGACATTCCATTGCAGCGGAGAGGAAGGTTCCAGCACCGACGCATTGACGGAGAATTCAATCCCCTTGTTCCGCAGACTGCCGATATTCTGGATGGCCGTCGAAAAACCGGAAGAGAACGGGATCGATACATTCAGCAGCATATCTGTCGTCTTCTTATAATAGGCATCGATGGTAAAATTCAGCCTGTTGTGCAATAGCCCTACATCCAGTCCCAGGTCCGACTGAGCCGTGCTCTCCCATTTAAGGTCTTTGTTGGCAATACCGGCAGGCGAAAATCCTTTGATCACCTGGTCTCCGATAATGTAGCTGGTGGTGGACAAAGTCGCCAGGGACTGATAGCTGCCTATTTCCTGGTTACCGGTCACTCCATAGCTGTAACGTACTTTCAGATCGTCAAACCAATGCAGGTCCTCGATGAACTTCTCTTTCGACAGTTTCCAGGCGACAGCCCCCGATGGAAAGAAACCATACTTATGGTTGGCGCCGAACTTGGAAGATCCATCCGACCGGACCGACAGGGTTAACAGGTATTTATCCTCAAAGCTGTAATTGATACGGCCCAGATAGGAAATAAGACTCCAGCTGTTGTACGTCGACGTAGGAGTGTTGATCAGCGAACCGGAGGACAGATTGTCTGCGCCCAGGATGTCGTTCACAAACCCCGAAGCAGACCCATACAGGGACTCGCGGGTATATTTTTGCGCCGTAAATCCAACTACCGCATTGATCGCATGTTTTCCGAAATGTTTGTCGAAATTCAAGGTGTTCTCTGTCAGCCAGGTAAAGGAGTTGACAGAAGAAACTTTTGCAAGCCCCCCTACATTATTACCTGTCAGCGTCGTTCTCGGCGCGTAGTACTTTTCTTTGTTGTTGATGATATCTCCGCCAAAGCTGGTACGGAAAGAGAGAAAATCCAGTATCTTATAGCTCGCAAAGAGGTTGCCCAGCGTTCTATAGGTCGAGGAATGATTGGTCAGCTCCCTGGCTGTGGCAATAGGATTGCCGATCGGTATCCCCCGGTCACTCTGCATGACATAGGTCCCGTCCGCATTATAGACCGGCAGGATGGGACTAAAATCCAAAGCCGATACCACTGCCCCCTGGGTTCCTTCGCCGCCCCCGGAGGAAGTATAGGCCTGGTTGCCGCCGGTATTGGCAAGAGACAGATTCCAACCAAAGCTTAGCCTGCTGGTCGCATTGGATTCAAAATTAAAACGGGCGGCATATCTCTTAAAATCGGAATTAATAACGATCCCGTCCTGGTCAAAAAAATTCAGCGAAGCGGAGTACTTTGTCTTTTCATTTCCGCCTGACAAGGATAGCTGATAATTCTGAAGATGGGCTTTTCTGAACAGCAGGTCCTGCCAATCGGTTCCCGCGCCGAGCGCATTGATCGAGTCCTGGGAATACACCTGCGCACCATTCGCGTCATTGACCAGCTGAGCATATTGCTTCGCATTCAACAACGAAATTTTCTTTCTCACCTTTTGGATGCCTGCATTGACGTTCAGGCTGATCTTCAACGGGCCGGCAGTCCCCTTTTTGGTCGTCACCAGGATGACCCCGTTAGCGCCGCGGGCGCCGTAGATAGCTTCTGCCGAGGCATCCTTCAGGATCTGGATCGATACGATATCATTCGGATTGATGAGAGCAAGCGCATTGGACTTATTGCCTACCGTCGCAGTTCCCGCAGCCGCGTCATTGTCATTATACACCGGATACCCATCGATCACATAAAGAGGCTCGCTGCCTGTGTTGATGGAGTTGCTTCCACGAATTCTGACAGAAGCTATCCCTCCCGGCTCATTGGACGTCGAAGTCACCTGTACACCGGAGGAAAGCCCCTTTATACCGTTGTCAAAAGAAACGACCGGCGTCCTTTTAAAATCGGATTCGGATATCGAGCTGATGGCCCCGGTAAGGTCCCTCCTTTTCTGTGTGCCATAACCCACGACCACGACGTCATCCAGACTTTGTGCTGCCGCAACGAGCTGTATATTGACCCGTGACTGGCTGACGGTTATTTCCTGCGATTGATATCCGATGGACCCGGCTTGCACGATGTAGGGAAAATGCTGCCCGGTCTTCAGGGTGAACCTCCCCTTGCTGTCGGTCACCGTCTGGTTGGTGGTTCCTTTGATGCCTATGGTCACCCCTTCCAGCGCGGCATTGGTTTTAGTATCGGTTACAGTTCCCTCCAATACGGAATTGATGACAGGTGCAGGTTGCTGTGAAAATAAGATCGCGGGGAAGGCCAGCCATAGCAAAATGGCTGATCCTCCCCATCTCAGCACCGGACTTCGTTTGTTAACGGGAAGTTTTTGCGATCCGGGATCGCACGGAACAGTTAGTTTTTGCATAATTTTGAACAGTTAAGAATGATGATATGTTTTAAGAGACGTATGTACAAGCTTGACGACGGGCGGAGCGCTACAACGCTGCCGCCCATTTTATTTCAAGCCATTTCTACCAGATAGTATAGTGGATGGGATCAACAACAACCACAACAACCCGCATTATAGCAGAATTTCCCATTAAGGAGAGATGGTAACGAAGAATTACATTTTTCGGCCGTCACTGACAGGATGCCCCGGCGGGATGCTTTTTTCATCTTGTAAATTATTTTATTGTTTGCCAGTGGCTGACAACCAAATAGTCTACTAAAATAGTAGACAAATTTAAAAAAGAATTTTAACAAAAAAAATGTTTTTTCATGCTGCTAAGCCACTAACTGGCAATCCCTGCAGCCTTTTCCCGAAGAATTTGACCGCTGACGCCACCTCGCCAGGTATAGCCCAAAAATCATTATTTTTGATTTCGATGCTTGAAAATGAAAACATACCGGAAGACACCTATGCTGACCGCCTGCGAACCGGTGACGAGGCCGCCTTTCAGTATGTGATGAGCCGTTATTTTGCAGTGATCACCTCCTTTGCCAAAAGATTGATGTTTAACCAGGCCGCCGCCGAGGACGTCGCGGTGGAAACTTTTATCAAATTATGGCACAATCATGCGGGCGTGGGCAATTTTCAGTCCATTAAAGCCTTCCTTTTTATCACAGCCCGCAACGCCTGTTTCAACGAACTCCGGAAAGAGAAAAATAAAGACCGTAAGCACAATGGCTTTGCAGCCAGCCAGGACCAGGCTGAATGGATCGACCAGGAAATCATAAGGGCCGAAGTAAAGGCGGAAATCTATAAGGCAGTCGATTTGCTGCCCAAAAAGATGAAAAGAGTCTTCCAGCTGGGGTTTATAGAAGGCCTGCCCAACCGGGAGATTGCCCGGTTGCTGGACTTATCGGTCAACACCGTCAAAGCCCAAAAGTCCCGGGCCCTGGAACTTGTCAAAGAACAGTTACAGGGCAAGGATATCCTCCCCACCATCGTCACCCTGGTCTTATTTCTTCAATAAATAAAAAAAATCCGCCGGACTAACCCAAAATCATTTCAGCTGTGTATCTACTAAAGTGTGGTAGTTACCAACGCAAACTGATTATGGAAGAAAAAGACGTCATTCCCTTACTTGATTTAGCCGGTATTATTTACCGGTCCCGGTCGGGAACGCTCACCGCCGCAGAACGCCGGATCCTGGAAAATTGGCTGGCCGCCAGCAGCGCTAACCGCCGGTTAGCGGAAGAGCTGACTTCCCAAAGCTCCTTACCGGAAATCCTGGAAGAATTGGATAATGCTTCCCTGCAGCGCTCCATGGAACGGGTGTATAAAACGACCGGGGTCCCTTCCCCCGCAGGACATTTACCGGAACGCCGGGTCTATTACATCCTCCGCTATAAATGGTGGGCCGCCGCTGCGATATTGTTGCTCACCGCAGGCGCTTTTTTCCGGTACGGGAGATCCTCCGATCCTACCGGGTCGATAGCCCTGAAACAAGCTCCCCCCACAGTTGCGCCGGGCGGCAATAAGGCCATGCTGACCCTGGGCAATGGCCGGCAAATTCTCCTGGACAGCGCTTCCGATGGAATGTTAGCCAGTCAGGGAAATGCACTTATCTCGAAATCAGGCAGCGGTCAGCTGGCTTATCATATTAAGGAATCTCCCGGCAAACCCAACGAAATTTTTTATAATACGCTGGCGACCCCGCGCGGAGGGCAATACCGGCTGCTCTTGCCGGACGGGTCCACCGTATGGCTCAATGCCGCCTCTTCCATTACTTATCCTACCGCTTTTACGGAAAAAGAAAGGATCGTACGCATCACCGGCGAAGCCTATTTCGAAGTGATCCACAACGACCGCTCCCCTTTTATAGTAAAAGCCGGCAACCAGGAGATCAGGGACCTGGGCACCCACTTCAATATCAACGCCTACGCCAATGAACCCACCATGAAAACCACCTTGCTGGAAGGCTCGGTCAAGGTGAGCAACCTCGTTTTGCAGCCCGGCCAGCAGGCCAGCACCAACAGCCAGGGAGAAACCGGCCTGGTCAGAGAAGTGAAGGTAGAGGACGTCGTCGCCTGGAAAGAGGGCAGATTCCGGTTTACCAGCGTGGACCTGGGGACGATCATGCGGCAGGTGGCGAGATGGTATGATATAGAAGTCGAATACAGGGGGCAGGTCACCGGTACCTTGAGCGGGGGGATTTCCCGTGACGCTGACCTCATGCAGCTCTTTCACATTCTTGAGCTGACCAGGAAGGTTCATTTTAATATAGAAGGCAAAAAAGTCATTGTTATACCCATGTAAACGACAAAAGAGGTAACCGACAGCCGGAAACAACAAACAGAAACCGGCAGCCCGTTACCCGATAAAACCGGCAATCATAAGGTTGCCCCAACAAAAACCGCCCCGTGTATCAGACGAGGCGGCCAAAAATTTGGGCGACCTGGTATAAATACAATCTGTGGACTGCTTTATTCATTCAACCCAAACAAAACAAAGCTATGCATTTAATTGCTTATGTCAGTCTTTTGCGCAAGCGGAAGGCAATTACCAAAACGCCCGGAAAATCAATTTTTCTCGCGATGAAATTAGCTGCCATTTTTTGCATTATCGGCTGCCTGGGCGCCAACGCCCACGGATTAGGCCAAAAGATCACCCTGGTGGAGCGGAATGCCCCCATGAAAGACGTCCTTCATAAGATCGAACAGCAATCCGGCTACCAGTTTTTGTTTTTTGACAATGACCTGAAGCTGGCAGGCAACATCACGATCAGGGCAAAGAACGCCAGCCTCCCAGAGGTGCTGCAGCGCTGCTTTAAAGATCAGCCGCTGAGTTATGAGATCGTAGACAGAACGGTCGTCATAAAGATTAGGGACGTTTCTTCGCAGCAGCAGCCGACAACCGGCCCGCCCGTATTGCCGGAGCCTCCCGTGCTCGTCCATGGGCAGGTCGTTGACAGTCTCGGTCGTCCGCTGAGCGGCGTCAGCGTTTCCGTCAAAGGCACCAGGAACGGGACGAGCACCGGCGCTGACGGCAGGTATGCCTTCAATGTCTCCAATGGTAAGATCCTCGTATTTACCAGCGTGGGATACCAGACCCGGGAATTGCCCATCGATGGAAAAGAGGAGATCAATATCACCTTATTCCTGCTGGAGCAGTCTATGGATGAAGTGACGATCGTGAGTTACGGCACCCAGCGCCGGGCAGCTGTCACCGGGTCCATCTCGACGGTAAAGGCATCGTCGGTGGCCGACCTCCCGGTTGGACAGTTCACCCAGAAGCTGCAGGGACAGGTAGCAGGTATGAACGTCAATATCAACACGGGCAAACCCGGCCAGGGCATGGCCATCCAGATAAGAGGAGCCGTTTCCATCAATGCGGGCAACTACCCGCTCGTCGTGGTGGACGGACAACCGCTGACGCCCAATGGCGGCGCCAATCCTATCAACAATATCAATCCGGATGAGATCGAAAGTTACACGATCCTCAAGGATGCCTCCGCCACTGCACTATACGGATCACGCGCAGCCAGCGGCGTCCTGCTGATCACTACCAAATCCGCCAGGGCGGGAAAAACTACCGTCGACTTCAATGCGTATTACGGGCTCGCCTCCCTGGACAAAAGCCATATGCCCAAAATGATGAACGCCAACCAGCTCGCCACCTTCATGAACGAATTTTTCCAGGATAAGATAGCCAACGAAGGCTGGGTCAATCCCACCACCGGCACGGCAACGGTACCCTCCGTTTATGCCGATCCCTCCCAGTATGGCAAAGGGACCGACTGGTTAGGCCGGATCATGCGTACCGCCCCCACCCAAAATTATAGTCTTACCTTTTCTGACGCGCGGGAAAAATCATCCACTACGGTAGTAGCCGGTTATTTCGATCAGAAGGGTATTGTGAAGAACACAGATTACCATCGTTTTTCCGTAAGGGTCAATAATGAGTTCAGGCCGACAAGTTATCTAAAGATCGGACTGGACGTCGCTCCTTCGCAACAAGTAGATCATAACAGCCAGGGCGGTCCCACGGATGGGATAAGGACCATCGTAGAAGGGTCCCTCCTCTCCTCCCCCATCGCCAAATCCCATAATCCCGATGGCGCCCTGGCCGATACGGCTTCCACCTACTATTTGCTGCAGGAGCCAAGTTTTGAAAAGGTAGCGGTGAACCAGCATAACGTTTATACAACGACGAGGCTGATGGCCAATACCTATATCCAGCTGACACCGGTAAAGGGATTGGTGCTCAAGACGGCTGCGGATATCGATGTACAGGGACAGACCCAGGAAGGTTTTGTCAATCAATACGCCGCCGGAAGTTTCAATAACCCGACGCCAGCGCCCATCAGCCAGGTGAACGGCAGTTATGCTACCGATAACTATACTTCCTGGGTGAGTGAAAATACGGCTACCTATACGACCAGCCTGGGAGATCACCATATCGAGGCGCTGGCAGGGTATACCGCACAGAAATATTCCGACCATACCAGCAAGGCCTCCGGCACCAATTATGCCGATGCCTCGATCCCTTATATCAGCTCTGCCGGAACGACCTCGGGCACCAGCGGTCTCACGGAATGGGCCCTGATCTCCACCATCGGCCGTCTCAATTACAACTATAAGGGCAAGTACCTGCTTTCCGGGGCGATACGCCGGGACGGTTCGTCGAAATTTGGCGCAGCCGAACAATACGGCACTTTCCCATCCATATCCGGCGGATGGGTCGCCTCCGACGAGCCCTTTATGCAGAACATGAGGGCGATCAATTTTCTGAAACTGCGTGCCAGCTATGGGCTGACCGGAAACAATAATTTCAACTCGGGGAATTATCCAGCCATCTCGCTGGTAAGCCCGATCAATTATGTCATGGGAGGAACGCTCGTCGGCGGAAGGTACGTCAGTCAGCTTGGCAACACCATATTGACCTGGGAAAAGAACAAACAGACCGACCTGGGGCTGGACATATCGCTCCTGGATAATCGCCTGCAGTTCACTTACGATTATTATTACAAATTGACGGACGGTCTCCTGTACCAGGTGAATATCCCCCAGTCATCCGGCTTTAATTCCGTAGCCAGCAACATCGGGACCTTTAAGTTCTGGGGGCATGAATTCACCGTCAACTCCCGGAACCTGGTCGGGAAGCTTAGCTGGAGCACCAGCCTGAACGTAACCTTTAACCGCAACAGGATCATGAAGCTGGGAACGCAGAACCTTCCCATCATGCCCCCGGAAGAATACGATTACCCCAATATCCAGCAGGTGGGCAAGCCCATCGGCATGTTCTACGGTTATGTGAATGACGGCGTTTATAAGGATCAGCAGGAGTATAATTCTCAGCCGCATGAGGTAGTCGGCGGCGAGTATGTCAGCGGACCGGGCACGGTGAGAATGAAAGATGTGAACGGCGACGGCGTGATCAACTCCGACGATCGTACGATCATCGGCAATCCCAATCCCAAATTCGTATATGGAATTACCAACACCTTCAGGTACGGGAAATTCGACCTGGGCATCGTCATCTCCGGAACCTATGGCAACCAGATAGAGGACGAGCGGGCCCAGAGCGCGGCTAACCTGGACGGGGCTTTCAATATGTATGCCAGTCAGCTGGACCACTGGAGATCTCCCTCCGATCCCGGGAATGGCCTCGTTCCATCCACCCTGGCCGGCACGACAGCCTTTTACCGTACCGTACAGTCCCTATGGGTACACAGCGGCTCTGCGCTCACCTGCCGGAATATTACGCTGGGCTACGACCTGGGAATGAAGAACAAATACATCAGCAGGCTCCGGGCATACTTCAGCGTACAGCAGGCATTCGTCATCACTAAATATCCCGGGTTCAGCCCCGAAACGAACAGCCAGGGCACTGCTAACCTCAACGGATTGGATATCGGCGTGGATAACACCGAATATCCCATCCCAAGAACCCTTACCCTCGGGATAAATATGGGACTGTTTTAGCGATCCATTATCATTATTGTTACAATGAAAATAGAAAAGATGAAAAATAAATTTGTATATATAATCGGGATACTAGCCCTATGCGTGGTTTCCTGCGATAAGAATTTTATCAAGCTGGCTCCTCCTACCCAACAGAATGCCAACACCTTTTATAAAACGGAGACCGACTTCCAGGAGGCCCTGCTGGGGGTCTACCAGGCATTGAGAGGCTGGGCCGATCCGACCAGCTGGCTGATGGGAGAAATGCGTTCGGATAACGCACGTTACAACCCTATTCCGACATCCGCCGCCATCGCCATCGCATACCGGCAAAACGTAGCGGACTGGGTAGACGATAAGAACAATACCGTGACGGCAAATAAATACTTCAACGATTATATCGGCATAGAAAGAGCCAATATCATCCTTGACCAGATCGCCAACGCCGGTTTCGGTGCAACCGATAAAAACAACATCACGGGCCAGACCGAAGTCCTTCGGGCCTTCTTTTATTTCGACCTGGTGCAGTTTTATGGCGACGTCCCGCTAAATCTGCATACGGTATCGGCTCCGGCGGAGGCGTTTTTACCACGCTCGCCGGCGGACAGCGTGTATGCCGTCATTATATCGGACCTGACGGATGCCATCACCAAATTACCGCCGGCAGTCACCTTCCCTCAAACAGGCTACGCCTCCATCGGTACGGCCAAAATGCTGCTGGCCAATGTATACATGGTGCAAAAGAAATTCGATCTGGCGCTGCCCCTGCTGCAGGCCATCACCCAGCTCGGCTATTCGTTGAATACCACCTACAACGACGCTTTTCTGACCACGAATAAGAACAGCGCGGAGTCCATCCTGGAAGTACAATACTCGCAGGCAGGAGGAACTTCGACCAATCAGTTCAGCCAATTCATTTATTGGTTCATTCCCCCTGTCTCCAACTCGATGGTCATCACCGGCACACCGACCAATGCGCTTAACAATGCCGGCAGCAACAATGTCCCCACTCAGGACCTTATTTCATCCTATGAGCCGGGTGATGCACGGCTGCCTGTCTCCGTGGCCGCCATAGAAGGTCACTATGACGGCACCGGCAACTTTGTTCCGGACACGCTTAAGAGCATTCTGAACAATGTAACGGCCCCCGGTGAGACCTCCCTGCTCTTTTGCAACAAATATCTTCACCCATCCACTACTCCGGGTCAGACAGATGATAACTGGCCGATTTACCGCTATGCCGAGGCGCTGTTATCCCTCGCCGAGTGCCTCAATGAGACCGGCCAATCGGCTGCTGCGCTGCCCTACCTGAACCAGGTGCGGACCAGGGCGGGCCTGACGCCTTCCTCCACAACGGATCAGACGGCTCTACGGACCGTAATAGCCCATGAAAGACGCATTGAACTGGCATTCGAGAACAAACGGTGGCTTGACCTGCTCAGGACCGGACAGGCTATTCCCGTGATGACCGCCTTTGCCCAGCAGCTGAAACTAACGGATCCTGCCGTACCTTCGGCTGCTTATGTCAACATCGGCCCCGACCGGCTGCTGTTCCCGATCCCGGCCACGGAGATTTCCCTGAATCCGGAATTGACCCAAAATCCGGGTTACTGATCGCAGATCATTTCACTTAAACCAAAATAAGAATGCGTTCCTTTTTTCTACAGCTGCTTATTATCACCGGCCTTTGCACCCTGGACCCACATACAGGGCAAGCCCAGGAGGACAACAACACCCTCCCTCCCGTCATCCCATATCCCGCGTCCCTGAAAGGGAGCAGCGATCATTTTGTTATCAACAGGCAAACGACGCTGGTCGTGCAGGCCCCGGCCGGCCTCTTTGATAATGAACAGCGCTATCTGCAGACGATGATCCGGAAATATCTTGGACCGGAGGCCCTTAAACAGGTAAAGACCCCCGGCCATAATACAATCCTGCTCCGGCAGGAAACAGCAGGCCTGGGAACAGCCGGATCGGTAACTACCGGCCAGGTAACTACCAGCCAGGTAACAGCCAGCTCACAGGCAGCCGGCCCGGAAGCCTATCGCCTCACTGTCGATAACGACCAGGTGGTGCTGACTGCATCGACAGCAGCAGGCATGTTCTATGCCGTTCAGACCTTGCGGCAGCTGCTGCCAGCGGTCATGGAAAACGGACAGGGGGATAAGCTGCTGCTCCGGGGCGCCGTCATTGCAGACGAACCGGCATTCCCATGGCGGGGCATGCAGCTGGATGTATCGAGACATTTTTTCTCCCCGGCTTATTTGAAAAAATACATCGATATGATGGCGTTGTATAAACTGAACAAGCTCCACCTGCACCTCACTGACGACCAGGGCTGGCGCATCGGGATTAAAAAATATCCGCGTCTCACCAGCGAAGGAGCATGGCGGAATTTCAACAGCCAGGATTCGGATTGTATACGGCTGGCAAAAGAAACAGGCAACCCGGATTTCAACATCGACCCGCAGCACATCCGTATCCGCAATGGCAAGCAGCAATACGGCGGATTCTATACCCAGGCCGAAATGAAAGACCTGATCCGTTATGCGGCCACCCGGCACATCGAGATCATCCCCGAAATTGACATGCCCGGCCATATGATGGCGGCCACCGCATTATACCCGGAACTTACCTGCGACGACCAGCCGGGCGCGGATGGATCCAAAGGATTTTCCACCCCCATCTGCCCGTGTAAAGAGAGCACTCTTCAATTTGCAGAAGACATCTTCACTGAAATAGCAGATCTCTTCCCTTCCCGGTATATTCATATCGGGGGGGATGAAGTGGAAAGATCACATTGGAAAAATTCACCGCTTTGCCAGGCATTTATGACAGCACACCACATTTCCTCGCTGGAAGGGCTTCAAAGTTATTTCAACGATTATATGGAAGCTTTCTTCCGCCAAAAAGGGAAAACGCTGGTGGGCTGGGATGAAATAGTCGAAGGCGGCATCGATTCTTTGGCCGTCGTCATGTTCTGGCGGCCCTGGGCCCGGCTCTCGCCCCTGAAAGCCGCGTCCAACGGCAACAAGGTGATCATGACGCCGGATGGACCGTTGTATTTCGATGCCTTCCCGGATAAGAACACACTGCCCGCAGTCTATCACTACAATCCTACCGACACGATGTATGAAATGAATACGGCGCAGCAAAAGAACATCATCGGTGTCCAGGCGAATCTATGGAGTGAGCGGGTGCCGTCGGAAGCCCGGGCGGATTATATGGTCATGCCCAGGATGTCTGCGCTGGCGGAACTGGGATGGACCCACCAGGATCTTTATGAAAGTTACCTGCTCCGGTTGACCAAACAATATGACCGCCTCGACAGGCTCCATATCCATTACAGGCTGCCCGATCTGCCCGATATGGCGGAAAAACGCATTTTTGTCGATACAGCCGCTTTTATGGTCAGGCCGCCAATGCCCCGGATGACCATTCACTACACAAAAGACAATTCATTCCCTACCCTGTCCTCACCCATCCTTACCCGTCCCTTGTCCATCGACAATAGCCTTACGGTAAAGCTGGCGGCCTTTACGCCATCCGGCCGCCGCGGAGATATCTATACCGTGGTCTTCGATCATCAGCCATATGCCCCGCCGGTAGTTAAGGAGACTAATCTCCGGGAAGGGCTTTTGGGGGAGGTGTACAAAGGCAGCTTTTCAAAGACCACCGGCATCAATGGGGCCATTGATCAGTCATTGGTCATACCCGGCATAAGCCTGCCCGAAGGAATGCCCGCCACCGGGTTCGGCATGAAGCTCAACGGGTATATCGATGTGCCCCAAACAGGTATATACACCTTTTTCCTCCGCTCAGACGATGGCAGCGTCTTACATATTGCCGGCCGCCTGGTGGTCGACAATGACGGGCTGCATTCGTCTGCTGAAAAAGGAGGACAGGTGGCCCTGACAAAAGGTCTGCATGTCTTCTCGCTGGATTATATTAACGGCAGCGGGGGATCGGAGCTGGGGCTCGCCTGGTCACTAAATGGCAGCACACCGCAACCCGTACCTCCAGCCTGGCTCAAACACAGCAGCCGGTAACGATAGGGACCTGGGTTCCTTACTAAAGCAAGTCGATTATCTCATTATCTCGTCAAGTATAATCTGGATATATGATCTCACGTCGCGATTTTATCAAACAATCTTCCCTGGCAGGAATAGTCGTCTGTGCAGCCCCGGGCCCTCTTTCTTTTACCCGGGAAAAGCCCAATTCTTCTGAAAAGCCCGATTTTTCTGAAAAGCCCGATTTTTCACAGGAACCCGATTTTTCTTTCGAATCAGCGTTTCTGAAAGTACGCCTGCAGCGGGCAGCCCCGGCCTTTTCCTTTTTCTCCACCGACAGCCTGGGCGGGCGCACGTTTGCGGTAAGTCCATTGCTTACCGGCAAAGATTTTGATTCCCGGGACGGAGAGCAGGATGTCCCGGTTTATAAGAGCCGGGTGGAAGGTTCGCGTATAAGTTATTACCTGGAAAATGAGGATACACAGCCTGCCTGGGAGTGTATCATGGAGGAAAAACAATTCACCCTCCGCACGATGTGGAAAGAAGGGATGGCGGCAGGTCCTTTTACCTTCCTGTTCTCGCAGCCGGCCAACCATTGCACGGTGCTGGGAGAAATGACGGGAGAGAAACAAATGAAATTCCCCTGCCTGCTCCACCTGCCCGGGATGGGAACTTTCAGGATCTATGGCAGTCACCCGGACCTTCGCTTTTTGTATGATGCCGACCGTAATGTGAAAGCACCATTTATACAACTGTCGCTGCCGCCCGCGGACCGTCATTACCCGGTGATCGACTATCGTTTCGAATCAGCCGCCATTTTCCCGGAGATCGATAAGATCAAGGGTGATCCACGGTTTGACGGGTTCCGGAAAAACTATATTAATATCTTCCAGCTAAATCCGCGGATCCGCGCATTGGCCAATAATTCAGCCAGCGACGCCTGTGCTTTCACCTTGTTCCTCTATGCCGCGATGGCCAGGCGCACGCCCGCCCTGGTGGGAGATCTCACCGCCATGCGCCTGATCAGGAATACGCTGGATAGATACCTCGGCGATATGAAGGCATACGGTCAATTGGGGTATAAGGGATGGAACAGCGCCTTCGATTCCTCGGATAGCTTCCCTTCCCTGATCATATCCGCCTGTTATTATATCCGGGATACCAGGGACCTGGACTGGGCCCGGCAGAATTACCCCGGCATCAGGGCCTGGGCGAAGAAAGTAATGTCCACGGACACCAATGGCGACGGCATTACGGAATACGGTTATTCCGGCAATGCCGGGAGCTGGGACGGGAAGCAACGTCCTGCGAACTGGTGGGATGCCATCGGTTTCGGACACGACGACGCGTATTCGAATATCCTCGTGTACCATGCCCTGGAACAGCTTTCCGGGGTGGCGCACCTGCTGAAGGAGCAGGAAGACAGCCGATCCTTTGCCCGTTTCGCCGATAAGCTACGTAGCCATTATTTCGACCATTTCTACAACAAAGAGACCGGCGTACTGGGGGGATGGAGGAGCGCCGACGGGCAGCTGCACGATTACTATTTCCTCTTTGTTAACAGCATGGCCGTTTGTTATCATATAATCGACGAACGGCAGGGCAGGCAGATCATGCAGACCCTGCTTCGGAAGATGCGGGAAGTGGGTTATACGGATTTCCGCCTGGGCCTGCCAGGCAATCTTATCCCCGTCAAAGGGGAGGATTATTCCGATAAAACCCCGCGCTGGGGCTTCGGCGGAGAGAACGGAGAGAAGGCTTTCCAGGTCTATGAGAACGGAGGGGCCAGCGGATGTTATGCTTATTATACGCTTCATGCGCTGTACAAGCTGGGCATGAGGAAGGAGGCGGAAGAGATCCTGTTTCCAATGCTGGATAGCTACAAGACCGGGGGATTTGAGGGAAGCTGCGAAAAAGGAGGGATGACAAAGGACTGGAAGACCTGGACGGGAGAGTGCTGGGGATACGAAGGGTTTTTAGTCGATAATTATATGGCCTTGCTGGCAGTGCTGGATTATGGAGGCAAGAAGGAAGGATAGATAGGGCGAACAGACACGATGACCAACTGATATCCGGGCGTGACCAGACGCTCATCCCATGCACTAAATAGCCTGTAGATCATTGACCTGCAGGCTATTTAATTTCAGCATGTATTATATTTATCAGTTAAAAGATCGCCTGAATTCCAATGGTGAAAGCCTGGTTTTTGTTTTGAATAACTTACTAAAAGACTGCGGATGCTCAAAACCCAATTCGTAGGCAATTTCACTTACAGATGAGCTGGTGATAGATAATTTTTCCTTCGCTTTTTCTATCAGTTTATTATGTATGTGCTGCTGTGCATTCTGTCCGGTCAGGGAACGCAGCATATCACTTAGATAACTTGGGGATATGTTCAGACTTGACGCAAGATATTGAACAGTCGGAATCCCTTTACTTAATGATCTTTCATTGTCAAAATATCCGTCTAACGCTTCTTCCATCTTTTGTAACAGATCGTTGCTTACCGCTTTGCGGGTAAGGAACTGGCGCTTGTAAAAACGATTCGCATAATTCAGCAATAGCTCAATTTGGGAAATAATAACATCCTGGCTAAAATCATCTATCCTGCTGTTTAATTCCTCTTCAATTATTTTAAAAAGAGAAAGAATAGTTGCTTTTTCATTATCCGATAAATGTAATGCTTCATTGGTGGAATAAGAGAAAAATCCATACTGTTTGATCTTTTTTGCCAAAGGGTAATTCCACAGAAAATCCGGATGTATCAGCAACGTATACAGGGAACATTCAGCAGCATTATGATCGTTGCCACCGATTATCTGGTTAGGAGAAGCGAACAATAAGCCACCTTCATCAAAATCATAATAATCCTGGCCGTATTTTAATTTCCCGCTGAGCTTTGGTTTGTACGATATTTTATAAAAGTTCAGCACATGGATTCCCGATGGTCTGTGTACTTCGAACGCTGTATTTACACTTATCAGACTTATCAACGGATGCAGCGGCTTTGGTAAGCCAAAGGCCGTGTGTGCATCCGACAAAGACTCAAATTTATGCGGGATACTCTCTTCCTTTTTCATCTTATAAATTTACTTCTTTACTTTGATTCGCCCTGAGCTGAGTTGGAAACGGATTCCCACGCTTCCCAGGTCGCCAGCCGCTCAGCATATGCACCGCGCACCCAAGGCAGGTTGTGGCTGCCGAGAAAGAATCGCAGCGGTGGATTCTCCGCATCCACAATTTTAAAGATGGCCTCTGGCGTTGCATTCGGATCGCCTCTTTCCATGTCTTTTAAATGCCCGAAAAGCTGCGCTTTAAAATCTGCGTAGATATCGAGGCCGGCTGCAAATTTCAAAGAGTCCTGGCTCCCGAACTCGGTGGCATAAGCACCTGGCTCTATGATCGTTACTTTGATCCCAAAAGGCTTAACCTCTGCGGCCAGGCTTTCGTGAATCGCTTCGAACGCCCATTTTGACGAACAGTAATAGCCGATCACCGGCATTGTCACATGGCCAAGGCCGCTCGATACACCAAGGATGTGACCTCCCCCCTGCTTTCGCAGCAACGGCAAGGCCGCCTGAATGACAGCCAGTGCGCCGAAGATATTCGTCTCATAGAGCGCCCGGACATCGTTCGCGCTGGCTTCCTCGATCGTGCCGACAAGCGAATAGCCCGCATTATTGAGAACGATATCGAGCCTTCCGAAGTGAGCGTGAGCTTGCGCCACGACCGCCTTCACCTGGTCAGGCCTGGTCACGTCCAGCTCCAAAGTTAGCACGTTTGCACCGTACTTTTCTTTGAGATCGGCAATGCTCGCCAATTTGCGTGCTGTCGCTGCGACCTTATCGCCACGCTGCAACGCGGCATCTGCCCAAACGCGTCCAAAACCCCGGGATGCGCCCGTAATGAACCAAACTTTATTAACACCCGACATTTCATTTTGATGTGCCATTTTTATATTTTAAATTAATAATGCGGCAAAGGTCCGCCGATGCCGTTTGCTGCTTGTAGCCTGATTGCGGGTTTTTGTAGCCAAAATGAGAAAGTAACAGGACAGGTGGTCGCTGTGCTTCGGCAACAAGCCAATGCTTATTTTCTTTTTCTTCTTATCAACAGGATACTGCCCATGATCAGCAATAGCCCGGGCAGGACACCCAGCATCACAATTTTGAGGAAGCTCAGGCCGGTATCGTTCAGCAGCAGCCGGTTATCAGGAGACGGCGGCCGATAAGTTTCGATGGGAAATTCCCCATTGCTGAACCAGCTGAAGAGAGCTGTGCTCAGGTCAAAATTACAGGTCCGTATATTTTGACGGCTCAGCTCCGCATTACTGAGAAAGTCCGCATCTCCGGCCACTACGATCCGTTGTTGTTTCCCGTTGATGGTACGGGTCAGGCCCAACATCACCGGCAGGGGGCCACGCTGATCTCCCTGCTCCGGGGAAAAGACAAGACCTTGCTGCAGGCTGTCGATCTTTTGCTCTTTCACGGAGCCGGCGCCATTTCGCCTGCCGGCCGCAGCCGCAACGGGCCCATCACCGCTGGCCTGCGCATCAGCCAGCTCATCCATCTGCTCCTGGTCCAGCCGGATCTTTTTATTCCAGCTGAGGACGGCGGGTGTCATGACAAAAGGTTGTATGGTGAATGGCCCGTCCGTGTTATAGGTGAGGGCCGCCGCACCATTCATGGAAACCACCATGCTGTCTTTCACCCTTTGTGCCAATACTTTTGTCAGGCCCGCTGCGGCAGGGGCCAGATAGGGCCTGATCAGATCAGGAGCAAAATCCTTGCTGCGCTGAACCAGCATACCATCCATCAGCTGCACACCCAGAGGTCTCAGCAGCGGATTCAGGATGGCCTGCCGGCCTGGCTCCCCTGCGATCAGGAGATTGCCTCCTGCGGTGATGTACCGCTGCAGTTTTGCCACTGCTGCGGTATCCAGCTCAATTTTCGGGTCTGCAATCACCAGTGCTGAGAGATCGGCAGGAATGTCCTGGTCTTTTAAAGATACCGATTCCACATCAAAGCCCTGGTTGATGAGAGAATTACGAAAGGAGATCGTATTGGTCAAACCCTTATAATGCCTTTCCCCGATGTTGTCGATCCTCCGCTCCAGCTCTCCGTATACAAAGGCTATCTTCGGCAGCTTAGCCTTCATCAGCCGCGACAACGCGGCATCCGTCTCCGTCTCTGAAGGAAATACGTACGGATCATTATACAGCCGGAGAAAAGTGGTCCTGTCCTTATACTTCAGCTGCATGACATAACGATTCTCTTCCTGCCGGAGATCGATAAGGGAGTGCATTTCAGCAGGTGTCCTGAATTTATTAAGATCCCTCTTCATGGACCAGGCATATTTTTTTGCCATAGAGTCCAGGGTCACACCGGGATTGTATTTAAACATATTTTTGTTTGCCGTGCTGTCGTAGAAATAGACGTATTTAAAGCTGAAATTGGATTTGAAGCGCAGATAGGGTTCCCACCGGGCCATATCATTATTGCGTTCTTCCGGTATCCCGTAATAGAATCGTTCATCCAGCAGATTGATGTAGGAGGTCACTTCGACGGGTTCATCCCCCAGCTCCTTTACGATCTTCCGGCTATTGTTGGTCAGCGTCTTCTCCTTCGTAGCCGTCGTGTCCCAATACCCGATCAGTCCCGGACGGGAGCTGATATATCCCAGCGCCAGGGCGCCGGCCATGATCCCGGCATAACGTGCTGCCTTCACCATCCATGGTTTGGATTCCCGGTCCGACTGCAGTCTGTAGATGCTGAAACTTAGGAAAATGAACACAATGACCAGGAAGTAGAGAACATCTTTGGTCGTGATCAGCCCCTGCATCATATGGCCGGCCCGGCCGTTGATAGAAAGGAAATAGGTGAGGTCCCGTACAAAGTCGATGCCCTGCCAGAGAGAGCCGATATAATTTAATATACCCAGCAGGACCAGCGTGCTAAGGGCAGCAACCACCTGGTAAGACGTCAGACAGGACATGAACAGACCGATCGCCGAGTAGGCGCAAAGCAGCAGGTAGACGCCAAAGAGGCCGCTCAGCAGCATGCCCGTTTCCGCATGCTGGATAACAACGACGCCGCAGCCGGCCGCCAGGAGAAGGATGCCTGTTAATACCAGGTTGTACAATAGCATAGCCAGGTATTTCCCGAAGATGATCTCTCTTACCCTGATAGGAGATGAATACAGCAATTTGATCGTACCGCCGTTGATCTCCCTGCTCATCAGCCCCATGGTCAGCAGGGGTAAATACAGGTACAGCTTACCGGCCATATCAGGTAAAATGCCGACGGGCATGCCATAGATCCGCGAAGTCAGGGAAGACAGCGCCGATCCCAGATGCTGATCCATCAGAAATACTTCAAGCTTACCGGTAAAGGCCATCCCGCACTGAAAGAAAAAAACCACCAGCAGGAACCAGGCAATAGGGGAATAAAATAAAAGGGACAATTCGGCCCTGGCAATCTTATATATCGTTTTCATTAGTTCTTCTTGCTATGGTTAGACAATTGGGCAAATATTTCATCCAGCGAGCTCTTATCGAGGGAGATCTCTCTCAGCTGCCAGCCTTTCTGCACGCTGGCCACAATGATCAGGTCCGCGATGGACTGATCCCCGCTGAAATAGAGCCTCACCTGTCTTTCAGTGAGAAATTCCACCTGGCTGGCGCCCGGTATCTGCAGGAGCTCCGCAGCGTGCGGAGGATTCTCCATCCGCAGCAGGACGCTATGGGGTTCTACATAGTTATTAAAGGCATCCATCGTATCGGAAAACACGATCCGGCCGCTTTCGATCATTTTTATCTCCTTACACAGCACCTGTACTTCGGACAGGATATGCGAGGAAAAAATCACCACCCGGTCTGCTGCGATCTCCTTGATCAGTGCCCGGACCTCGATGATCTGATTGGGGTCCAGTCCGTTGGTAGGTTCATCCAATACTACCAGCCTTGGACGATGAAGGATAGCCTGGGCAATACCGACCCGCTGCCGGTAGCCGCCTGACAGATTCCGGATCAGCCGATCGCTGAAATGCGCTACGCCGCAGCGCTCCTTGGCATCTTCCACGGCAGGCCTTACTTCTTCCTTCGACATCTTTCTCAGGTCAGCACAGTACCGGAGATATTCGTCTACGGTAAAGTCCATATACAGCGGCGCAGTCTGGGGTAAAAAACCAATAAGCTTTTTTGCTTCTTCAGGCTGTTTGCGTATATCGAGACCGCCGACAAATACATTTCCCTCCGTCTGGTTCAGGCAGCCGCAAAGAATGTTCATAGTGGTGGATTTGCCGGCGCCATTGGACCCCAGCAGCCCTACGATGCCGCTTTGGGCGATCTCGATATTGATGTCCCGTATCGCCCAGCTGGCGGCATAACGATGCGACAGGTGCTCGATCTTTACGATTGGTTCTTGCGTCATAATAACAAAAGGGATTGAAGGACCGGCGAAATGCTCGCCGGTCTATGTATAAATAATCGATCTTTCAGATGATACTGTCAGTTAGTGTACCCGGGCGTCAGAGCTCCGGTCAGCATCCCTTCAGGACATTTGTCGAGTAGACCCGGGGGATTTCACCCCGGGTCTCTCATAGATCCGTGCTTGATACTCTCGCATCACACGGCTCTTATTATCTAATACACTAAGCCTTTCCTTGACTTAATGTTTTGCCTTCTGTCCTTTGGTACCTCC
>JAATFV010000227.1 GCA_015655015.1 Chitinophagales bacterium
CCGGGCCGCCCCTTTTTTGTTCACACCCGGGATATCGATATCAAAGTGCTGGGCACCGTTTTTAATGTCAAGTGTTATCCCGGCGACGATAAAACCGAAGCTACCCTGATCAGGGGGCTGGTACAGATATCAAGAACCGACTCCAGTCAACAGGAAGGGGTGATCCTCCATCCCCATGAAAAGGCCGTCTTCAACAGGACCGGCAGGATCTTACCAGAGAATGTTCCCGACACGGGGACTTTTTCCGCCCTTTCAGGCAGGAATAACATGATGGTGCATTCCTTAAAAAAAGGCGCAGCCGATACTTCGATTGTGGAAACGGCCTGGGTATATAACAAGCTTGTTTTCGACGGAGAGGATTTCAGGGAAATTTCGGCTGAAATGGAAAGATGGTTCAATGTGAAAATAGTCTTTAATGACCCGGCTGTGGCCAGGTATCGGTTTCATGCGGAATTTGAAAATGAGAATATCAACGAGGTACTCTCTGCCCTACGGCTTTCGCTACCCTTCACATTTAAAATCAATAATAATGAGATAAACATCTATAAATAAAAACAAAGAAAAATCGGGAAATGCGGAAACATTCCCCGATGAGTCTAACGATTCAGAAACCTCCGATCGGGAAAATCAACGGGTTTCTTCCTTTTAAACTGTAAATATAAAGTTATGCAAAAAAAATTACCTCCGGAAAGAGGTGTTTTCGCCATCTATCTGCTTAAATTCCTTCTGTGTATGAAGCTTGCCGTGTTAATCATCCTTATTGCCGCTTCCCAGGTCAAGGCGACAACAGTATACAGCCAGAACATTACCGTCCAATTCGAACAGGTGGAAATGCGAACGATCCTGAAGGTCATCGAGAAAAAGGCGAGAGTCCGCTTTCTGTACAATTATGACCTTCCCTGCCTGGCGAAGAGGGTGGATTTTTCGGTGAAAAATACCAGGGTAACCGATGCCCTCCGCAAGCTTTTTGAGAACTCCGGTCTGCGTTATCAGCAGATGGAAAATAACCTGATCGTCATTTCGTCGGAGAAGGCCCTTCCGCCGGACGATCGTAACCAGGTGGCCATTACGGGACAGGTGACGGATGAGAAAAATCAACCGTTAGCCGGGGTAAGCATCAATGTAAAGGGCACTTCCGTCGGCACCACCACGAAAGCCGATGGACGTTTTACCCTCAATGTGCCTTCGGCCAATGATACCCTGTTGTTCACCTTTGTCGGATTTGCTCCCCAGGAGCAGGCGCTAGCCGGGAGAACGACGTTGAATATTGTGCTGACGGCGGCTTCCAGCAACCTGAATGATGTGGTAGTGGTAGGATATGGCACGCAAAAAAGAAGGAACGTTACCGGCGCCATCGCCAGTGTCCCGATGCGGGAGATCCGCGATATGCCTGTTTCCAATGTGGCAAGCGCCCTGCAGGGTAAAATAGCGGGCGTGGTGATACAGCAGAATTCAGGAAGTCCGGGCAGCACGCCTGCTATCAAGGTCAGGGGTTTTGGCTCTATTTCAGCAGGCACCAATCCATTGATCGTGGTGGACGGCAATATCGTCTCCGCCTCCGCCTTTGGTCTTTTCAACGCGGAGGAAATTGATAAGATCGATGTGCTGAAGGATGCTTCTTCTGCGGCCATTTATGGATCGCGGGGCTCGAATGGCGTTATCCTGGTGACTACGAAGAGGGGGCGTCCGGGCAAAACGTTAATGAATGTGAATGTGTATACCGGATTTCAGCAGGTCACCAAAAAACTGGATGTGCTGAATGCGCAGCAATATGCGGCCTTTTCCAGGGAGGCATCCAATAATGCCTATCTCGATAACGTGCCGGGAGCGCAGGCTTCGGACCCCAACAGTGTAAGGCCCTCCGATTATCTGCGCTATCGTTATCCCCGGGGCGATCTTTTCGACTGGTTCAACTTCGATGACCCGGCGAAAGTGGCCGCGCTGCCGGATCATAAGTTTCAGGACCTGATCTTCCGCACTGCGCCGATCAGCAATTACCAGTTCTCCGCCATGGGCGGGTCGGAGAATGTACAGTATTCGGTCAGCGCAGGGTATCTTACCCAGGACGGCATCATCAAAAAATCCGCGATGGACCGTTACACTTTACGCGCCAATGTCGATATCAAGGCTGCTCCCAGGCTGACGATCGGATTCAATATCAATCCCACCTATAAAGTCACCCAGGAAGTAAAATCCGACGGGCACTGGGCCGACAACGGCATCATCAATGCGGCGCTGTCCGCCATACCCATGGCGCCCATTTACAATGCAGACGGAAGTTATTCTTCCCAAACGGCGCTGGCGGCTCCCTATAACCTGCCCGGCATCACCAATCCCGTCGCCAATATAACGGAATACAACAGCGAGTTCGATCAGACCA
Source organism: Chitinophagales bacterium (assembly GCA_015655015.1). Taxonomy (GTDB): domain Bacteria; phylum Bacteroidota; class Bacteroidia; order Chitinophagales; family Chitinophagaceae; genus Puia. The sequence continues at coordinate 2,381 of JAATFV010000227.1, forward strand.
ACCTGCTGTCCAATGCGTATGCCGAATATAAATTCCTGCCCAATCTGAAATACAGGGTCTCCGGGAATGTCAACCTGTACCAGAACCGGAGGAATGCCTATACCACTTCAAAAATGCCGCTGAACCAGCAGTTGCCGCCGACGGCAGCGACGGGCTCCGCCTTTTCGGAACAGGGGCTCAGCTGGCTGTTGAATCAGACCCTGACCTACAATGTCACTTTCCATGAGGTGCATAACCTGGAAGTGCTGGCAGGTACGGAAACCAATAAACTGCAATACCAGTCTTCCAATGCGGCGGGCAATACCTTTCCAAACGATATCGTACAGACGTTGAATGCGGCGGGACAACCGGCATCTGTGACTTCCCAAAAAACAGAAAATGCCACGGTGTCTTATTTCGCCCGGGTGGGATATGACTATAAAGGCAAATACCTGTTGAATGTCTCGGTTCGCCGGGATGGCTCGTCGATCTTCGGCCCGGACAATCGATTTGGAACCTTCCCCGCCGCCTCAGCCGGGTGGAGAGTGACGGAGGAACCCTTTATGAGAAACCTGGGTGCTCTTTCGGAGCTGAAGCTGCGGGTAAGTTATGGTCTTTCCGGGAACAATGCCTTCAATACCTATTATCCTTATGTCGGAAGTGTCGGTACCGCCAATTATAACTTCAATAACAACCTGGTGACGGGGCTCGGCATCAGTTCGCTGGGAAATTCCGGACTGAACTGGGAACGTAACCAGCAGCTGGATGCGGGTCTCGATATCGGCCTGGTGCAAAACCGGATCAGCCTGTCCGTGGATTATTATGACAGGATCACAAAGGACCTGCTGCTTTCGGTAAATGTACCGACCCTCACGGGATTTGGTTCGGCCGTCAAGAATATCGGAAGAATGAGCAACAAGGGGATGGAATTCAGCCTCAATACCTATAATCTTACCGGCGCCTTCACCTGGAATACCGGCATCAATCTTTCTTTCAACAGGAATAAGGTACTTGCGCTGGGGCCCACGGGCGATCCGATCCTGAGCACCAGCGGGGTGGGGGAATCCAATATCACGGAAATTGGTCAGCCCATCGGCAGCTTTTATGGATATAAACAACTGGGGATATTCCGGGATGAAGCGGATCTGAAGACCAACCCCCATGATCCTACTACCCATCCCGGGGATGTAAAATACCAGGACGTCAATAACGACGGTAAGATCGACGCTACAGACAGGACGGTCATCGGCAACAATCAGCCCGATTTCATTTATAGTATGAACAATACTTTTTCTTACCGGAATTTCGATCTCAGTATTTCCTTGCAGGGGACTCAGGGAGGAAAGATACTCAATCTGAGCCGCCGGTTCTTCGATAACCTGGAGGGCAGCGCCAATAATTTGTCGATCGTGCTGAATCGCTGGCATTCGCCAACGGATCCGGGAAATGGCATCGAGCCCCGGGCCAATGAACGTACTACCGGTAATAACAGCGCCATATCCACGCGCTGGGTGGAGAACGGATCTTATCTCCGTATCCAGAATATAAGCCTGGGATACCGGCTGCCAAAGTCCGTTCTGAACAAACTTAAATTACAGCAGGTACGGATCTATGCTTCTGCACAGAACCTGCATACCTGGACAAAATACCTGAATTACAACCCGGAGGTAAGTAATTACGAAGGGCCTCTTACCGGCGGCGTCGATTATGGCAGCTACCCATTGGCAAAAACGGTGATATTCGGCATCAATGTCGGTTTCTGACCGGCATGTTATGATCAGCGCTCATTACTAATAATACAATTGAAAGCTCATGAAATATACAATATACCGGACAGCCGTGTTGATTATGATCGTGCTGTCTTCGTGCGGCAAAAACTTTGTGGATCTGAAGCCTATCTCTTCCATTACGACCAGTAATTTTTACCAGTCGGCGGATGATTTTAAAAATGCCGTCAACGGCGCTTACGGCGCTCTGCAGTCGGCAGGGACCTATGGGTCCGACAGTTATGTTTTCGCAGAGATCAGGTCCGATAATTCGGTGCCTGTGGCATCCGGTTCGGTAACGGACCAGGATGAGTTCGACCGCTTCTACATACGGACTACCAATCCTTATATCAATGGCCGGTGGAGCGATAGTTACCGGGCCATATCCCGTTGTAACGCCATTCTCGGGCGTATTGACGGCATCACCATGGACAATGCCCTGAAGAGCAGGTACATCGCGGAAAGCAAATTCCTCCGGGCGCTGTTCTATTTTAATCTTGTCCGGACCTTTGGAGATGTGCCGCTGGTATTGAAGGAAATCACCAACCCGGATGAAGGGTATACCTACGGCCGGAATCCGAAAGCGGATGTTTATGCGCAAATAGAAAAGGACCTGGGGGATGCAGAGCAGACGCTGCCCACGACCTATACAGGCTCTGATGTCGGAAGGGCCACGCAGGGGGCTGCAAAGGCTATACTCGGCCGTGTGCTGCTCACTGAAAAGAAATATCCGCAGGCCGCGGCAAAGCTGAAGGAAGTGATCGATCTTAACCTGTATAACCTGCTGCCTGTCTATGCGGATTTTTTCAAGGTGAGCAATAAGAACAGCAAGGAGTCGATCTTCGATGTCCAATACAAATCCGGGGGCGTTGGGCAGGGTAATTCATGGCCGAACTCCTTTGCTCCGCAAAATTCAGGGAATGCCGTTATCCAATTCGGGGGAGCCGGGAACAATGCGCCGACGGACGATCTGGTCAACGAGTACGAAACGGGCGACCAGCGCAAGGCGGCGACGGTGGCCACCTCTTATGTCAATGCAGGCGGTGTCACCATTCCGGGGAATTTTGTAAAGAAATATTACGATGTGCCGGCGACAGCGAATGACAATGGAAATAATATCCCGGTGATCCGTTATGCGGATGTGATCCTGATGTATGCGGAATGTCTGAATGAGGCGGGATACCAGGCGGGCGGCGATGCCTTCGGCTATCTTAACGCCGTGCGAAATCGTGCGGGGCTGGGTAGTCTTAGCGTGTCCGATGTGCCGGACCAGGCGGCCTTCCGGCTGGCGATGGAGCATGAAAGAAGGGTGGAGTTCGCTTTCGAGAACCTCCGCTGGTATGATCTTGTAAGGACCGACCGCGCGATACCGGTGATCAATGGAAAATCGGCCCAGATCAAACCGGTAAATCCTGTTACTCAGCAAAACCTGGTATTCCCGATCCCGCAAAGCCAGATCGATATCAATAAATCGAAGATCACCCAGAATGAGGGATCCAATTAAAAACCAACGATGAACCCGAGCATAACAAATTTTGACAGACAGGGGCATGAACAGCGAGGCTCCATCCGTCCATTAAATAGACATTATGTACGGACGAAAAAAAGATTGGGATTGACCTTCTGCCTGGCTGTCCTGGCCGTATTCTGTTCTCCGGCCCAGGTAAAACTTCCCGCCGGTTTTGCCATTGACAAACTGAACGGGACGCATGACCTGTCCCTGCCGGCGTGGGGGCCTTATTCAAAACACTATGCCGGGATCTCTCATATTCCAGATCCGGTTTCAGGAATGCGGTTCGACTTTTCGGTAATGCCGGGGTATTATCGCAATAAGATCCTGATACCGAATGTCCGGTTCGAATCGTCTTATTTCCCCTGGAATGCGGCGACCGATCTGAGCAGCTTTACCTACCGGTACGAACTGGAATGGAAGGACCAGGTATATACCGATGTGACTTATACCCTGATCGATACGTCTTCGGTGCTGGTGTCGATGTTTTGTGTAAACAATACCTCCCTTCCGCAAAACCTGTCCCTGAACCTGGTGTCATCCATCGAGTACCCGGAGAACTATGGGGCGAGGGCGTTACAATATAACGATAAAGGGAGCCGGTGGTATAATGCAATCAGCTATCGGTCTATGTCGGTTGCCGTTAAGAAGCCAACGACGGACCTGGTACATGACGGGTGGCTGCGGGGGGAAGTCCGTGATACGGGATTTATAAACGGGCGCGCCATCGGAGATGGATTTGGCAGGTATAAAGGGGATAAGATCGAGTATGATGTTCCTATGCAGAGGACTGCTAAAAAAGCGCGGATCTTTTTTATCTATAAATTAAAAAATTCAAAAGAGACAGCGCTGCAGCTGACGGGATTGATCAACCAAAAGGTCGTGTTCCCCGGAAGTGATAGTTTAACCGTGTTGTCCCTGCCTTTCGAGGCGGCCGAAGGCGGCGGACGGGGGTTGACCCTGACCTCCCTGGGGGAGGGAGCCATTGAATTGAATGGATTTGTGATCTCGGAGGATTCAATCGGGCAGCCTTTTTCCATTGTTGGAGTTCCCTTGCATAAAACACCCGTCACCGAAGAAGATCTTTCCGCACGGACCTTGCTGTTGAAATACCCGGATGTGCCGGTCTGGTATGGCATCACCTGGGACAATACCCTGTTCCGGATCCGGGATATCAAAAATGACGAGCTGGATATTTTTCTCCGGAATGAAACCCATAATCACGTATCCAAAGTGCTGAACGGAAATGGGAAAGGCGATTACGCCAATATTTTCATCCGGCCGGTGCAGCTGGCGCCCTTCAGCTCGCAGACCTGTACGGCGTTGCTGAGCTGCGGCAGCCGTGACCGGGTGGCGGCCGCCTTGAAGGACCTGCCTTCGTTCAAACAACGGCAAACCGGTTCCGGCAAAGATCCGTCTGCAGGTTCCCGTAAAGAGGCCGATCGGGAAGCTTCTCCGGAAGAAAAGGGAATACTGCCGGAAGGAAAAAAATACCTGTTCAGCCGTAAAATGCTGCAAAATACCCTACTGTCGAATATCGTATATCCGATCTATACGCAGGATCAGTATATCAAACATTTTACACCCGGCAAATGGTGGAACAGCCTTTATACCTGGGATCTCGGTTTTACGGCCCTTGGCCTTTCGGTAGTGAACCCCGCGGCAGCTGTCGAATGTATCAACACCTATTTAACGGCGCCGGGAAGCCAGTCCGCCTTTATCCACCATGGCTCTCCCGTACCTGTCCAGGTCTATGTATTTCTTGAACTTTGGAACAAAACACAATCCAAAGAGCTGCTGCGTTATTTTTATCCAAGGCTGAAACAATATTATACCTTTATGGCGGGGCATTACGGCAGCTCGACCACGGATCTATTGTCTTCCCATTTATTAAAGACCTGGGATTATTTCTACAATTCAGGCGGGTGGGATGATTACCCTCCGCAATCGGGTGTGCACGAACAGCATCTTGAGCAGCGCGTAACCCCGGTGGTTACTACGGCGCAGGTCATCCGGATGGCCAAGATACTGAGGATGGCTGCCAGGGCCCTGGACAGTCTTTCCGATCTCAAAGAGTACGACCGGGATATCAGCCGGTGGACCAGCGGCCTTCAAAACTACGCCTGGGATGCCAGGAGCGGATATTTTTCCTATGTAGTACATGACAGCGCGGGTAAGCCCACCGGTTTTTTCAGGGACCCGGTATCCGGCGCCAATTTCAATATGGGACTGGATGGCGCCTATCCTCTTATTGCCGGCGTATGTACGGAAGGGCAGCGGGATATCCTCCTGGACAAGATCTTTTCACCGGCGCATATGTGGAGCCCTTCCGGCATTACCGTAGTGGATCAGTCGGCGCCCTACTACCGGATCGACGGATACTGGAACGGAGCCGTCTGGATGCCGCATCAGTGGTTTGTCTGGAAGGCCATGATGGATATTGACAGAAGCGATCTTGCCTTTAAGATCGCATCCAGGGGCCTGGATGTTTATAAAAAGGAAACGGAAACCTCCTATTACACGTTTGAGCATTTCCTCGCGGCATCGGGAAGAGGGGCCGGCTGGCATCAGTTCTCCGGGCTTTCCACACCGGTGTTATCCTGGTTCGCCGCCTATTATAAAACAGGTACGGTCACCCCGGGATTTGAAATATGGATCAACCGGCAGGCCTTCGGCGATAATTACTCTTCCTATACCGCCAGTCTCTCCTTTGATGAGACCACGGCTCCCCATAAACGGGCCCTGCTGGTGTGTATGAACCCGGCATTTGGTTACCGGGTGCTGTTCAATGGAAAGACCATTCCTTTTACCCGTATTGGGAAAGGGGTGCTTCAGCTGACGTTGCCGGCCACCAATGAAACGGGTACGCTGACTATTCTTCCGACTGACCGGGCAAATCCACGGACTGATCGGGCAAAACTTCCGGCTGATCGGGCAAAATAATTCAATTCTCATGCGCATTCAACTATTTACAGCCCGGATATTATTCGTTACCAGTCTTTTTTTTACCGGCGAGGCCTTCGCACAGGTAAGCCCGGATGGATGTGCCGCCCGTTTAACAGGCGATACCCTTCTGTTGGAAAATAGTATCATTAAAAGAGCATATTTACTAAAAGACGGCGAGCTGACCAGCTATACCATCACCGATAAGCGGCAGCGGACCACCTGGATAATGGACCAGCCCTTACCCTGCTGGACGATCCCGGGATTGACCAGCAGGGGAACCGATCCTGTTCTGACAGTAGTGGCCGTCGGCGCTACGCGGCAGATGGCGGCCCACCTGGAAGCCATCTTTACGGTGTCCTATGGCGCCCTTCAGTCAAAGCGGGTCTTCCGGATCTATCCTGGTTCCGCCGCCATCGCCTGTGATTATTATCTCAGGGGCCATGTGGGGCAATGGGCGCAGGACGCCGTATCCGTCCATGATATCAGAAATCTTGAATCGGCTGCCGCCGCCAGGGAGGGGGAGGCCCATGCGATGACAGCCGACCGGCTTGCGCTGCCCGGGAGGCATTGGAAAATAAAGGCTGTTGAATTCTTCGACGCCACCGATCAGAACAATACGCTGACCCGTGAATACAACAGTCTGGCTTATCGACAGGAGCAGCGTCTGCGGGGCAACCTCCTGTTTATGGAAGCGGGAGGAACGGGGAAAGGGATCTTCTGGTTAAAAGAAGCGCCTGTATCCGGTGTGCAGCTTGCTTATCCGGGCTGGGATTTTTCCGTGAAGTTTGGCGATTGTAAGGTGGTCGGTCTGGGCGTTGAGGCCAGGGATCTTTCCGCTGATGAATGGACCCGGTGTTATAGTGTGGTCACCGGCGTATACGGGGATGGGGAAGACGGAGCAGCCCTTGCGCTGAGAACGTACCAGGAGGCGATAAGACCTCCGACGGGGATTGTGGAAAATATGATCCTGCAAAATACCTGGGGGGACAGGGGGCAGGATAAAAATATCAATGAGACCTTTATCCTCCATGAGATCGGGCTCGATGCAAAAATGGGGATAACCCATATTCAGTTGGATGACGGGTGGCAGACCGGGAAAAGCGCGAATTCAGCCTATCCCGGCGGCAGCTTTAAAGATATCTGGCGCCGGCCTGGCTATTGGCTGCCTGATCCGGTAAAATTTCCTGACGGTTTTTCCCGGATAATGGCCGCCGCCCGTTCAAAAAATATCGTCATCTCCACCTGGTTCAATCCATCCGTAGACAGCGGTTTTAAATATTGGGAGCAGGATGCCGCGGTGCTGGTGGAGCAATATAAAAAATACGGCATCCGTCAGTGGAAGATCGATGGCGTTCAGATAGCGGATAAAAAGGCGGAGATCAATTTTAGGAAAATGCTCGATACGGTGGTCGCCCGTACGAACGGGGAGGGCCTTTTCAACCTGGATGTGACGGCAGGAAGGAGGTTCGGGTATCATTATTTCTATGAGTATGGCAACCTTTTCCTGGAGAACCGGTATACGGACTGGGCTAATTATTATCCTTATTTCACGTTGAGGAACCTGTGGATGCTGAGTAAATATATGCCTCCGCAGCGGCTTCAGATCGAGTTCCTGGATAAATGGAGGAATGCGGATAAGTATCCGGCGGCCGATAGCCTTAGCCCTTCATTCTATTCATTCGATTACCTGTTCGCCATAACGATGGCTGCGCAACCGCTGGCCTGGATGGAGATGAGGAATTTACCGCCGGAGGCTTTCTCCACTGCATCGCTGATCGGCGTCTATAAGAAATATTGGAAAGAATGGCATCAGGGAATGATCTTCCCGGTGGGCCAGGAGCCTTCCGGCAGCAGCTGGACAGGTTTTCAGTCTTTTAAGCCGGGTAACCGGACGGAGGGGTATGTACTGGTATTCCGGGAGGACAATGAGCATGCCATGCATACGGTGAAGCTGATGGAGCTGGAGGAAGGGACTTATGTCTTTGAACAGCTGGCCGGTAATGGAAGGTCCTTTACCGGCCAGGTTGGTCAGGATAAAGCGGTCGGCTTTACGTTGTTGCACCAACGGAGTTTTTCCTTTTATCGTTACCGAAAAATAAGGCAAATGCCTTCTCATTCCAGAAACTAATAATGGCTATATACCGGGGCAGATCCGAGCGCTGCTGCTTATTTCAATACTTCAGCCAGTTTCTTTTCCAGATCCTCGCCGCGCAGGTCCCTGGCGATGATGATCCCATTGGGATCGACGAGAAAATTGGATGGGATACCGTTGATATTATATTGCCGGGCCGCTTCATTTTTCCATCCTTTCAGGTCGGATACCTGTGTCCAGGGCATTGCGTCTTTTTCGACGGCCTCTTTCCATTTGGCGCCGTCCTCATCGAGGGACACTCCCAGCACTTCAAATTGCTGGTCCTTAAACTGGTTGTAGGCCTTAAGCACATTAGGGTTCTCCGCGCGGCAGGGACCACACCAGCTGGCCCAGAAATCCAGCAGGACATACTTCCCTTTATTATATTGTGAGAACTTTACCGGCAGGCCCTGCAAATCTTTTTGTGTAAAATCCAGCGCCGGCTGGCCGATGGCGATCTTTTTCATGATGGCCAGCTCTTTGGCAAAATGCTGGCCGGCTACCGAATGCTGCTGTTTGCTGTCCAAAGAGGAAAAGATCTTTTCCAGTTCAGCAGGATCACCGGAGAAGGCAAGACCTCTTAATTCGTAGAGGCTTATCGGACTTGATGGATGGGACGTTATGTACTTCTTTATCCGGACCTTAGACTCCTCTCCCAGCGTTTTTAATTGATCCTTGACCACAGACAGCGCTGCCGTATCCTTTTTAGTACTGGCCTCATCATATTGCCGGTACAATGATTCTTGCTTGTCACGAATATCTTTCATAGATGCATTGTACGCTTCATACTCCTGCTGCGTGGAAGATCCTTTTACACGAATATTCTCCGAAGAATCCGCATTGCCGTCTATATAGACGGTTTTGTTCTCTATAAAAAAACGTACCTGCATCCTGCCGGCATAGAGAACGGTCATCGTAGGCTCCGCCACCTTGCCGGTAAACGCAAAATGCCCATTGCTGACGGCGGCAGAATCTTTATTATCCGAATCACCTGAAAAGACCTTGTATATATAAGGATCTTTCAGACCTTTTATATTCCCTTTAATGGTATATCCTTCTTTCACGGACTGTCCCAGGGCCACTGACCCCAACAGCGCCAGGCTTACGATACCGGTCAATTGCTTGTTCATACGTTGTCGTTTATAATTTTAAATAGTTAATGCTTACAATAATCCGTCGATTGATTTTGCTGCGGCCGGGTCCGAAGGCATTTCTCCATTCAGCTCCACGATCCTGAAATCTTTATTGATCAGCAGGGTCCTCGGAATGCCTACGATATTATAGGCGGATAAATGGTTCCGGTCGATCAGCCACTGATAACCCGCTGCTTTCCTCGCTTCGATGCTCCGCTGCCACATCGCCTGATCATCATCGATGGAAAGGCTGACAAACACCACGGAGGGATTGCCCTTATACTTTGCTTTCAATGCCTCGAAATGGGGCATTTCCGCCATACAAGGGCCGCACCAGGTAGCCCAGATGTCTACGAAGATCACCTTTCCTTTCAGGTTGCTTAAAGGTACCTTTCTTCCTTCCTTGTCGGTGGCTATAAAATCTGCCGCTTTATCTCCTTTGCCAAAAGCCAGCAGGCTGGTGAGGCTGCGTTCCAGCGCATTTTTATACGGCGTTGTTCCTATGGAGTCGATCCGGACCCTGAAAGATTGCAGATCCTTTTTGTCATTGGTCTGTTCCATCTGTCTGACCAGCTGTGCTGCTTTCAGCCAGTCCCGGATGATCTTTGCCTGTGAGGAAGTACCGTTCACACCTGGCAGATCATCAGCGATATCCCTATAAACTTCTACTTGCAGCAGCGAGGCATCCAGGAAGTCCCTGGTGTATTTATCCAGTGCCGGAGCCGCTGCATTTTCAAACGCGGCATTAAATGCCTTCGCGCTGTCCTCGTTCCGGTTCATGTAGGACTCATAACTTTTCACGGCATCAAAACTGCGAATGATATCCGCCTTGATACGGGCATATTCCAGCCTTTTGAATTCGCCGGAAACGCCGGTAAGCTCATCCAATGCCTTTCTCCGGCTTGCGGCGGCAGACTGAATGGCGTTGATCACTCCGGCAGAAGACCTCTTTTTGAGCAGGGTCCCGGCGTTCAGGAAGGAGCCGGCCTTCGGGTATAGGGTGCCTTTCAGATAAGTATTGGCAGGGCTGCCCGGTCCTGTAAAAGAACCCAATTCCGAATCCGTATAATCGATCCTCACTTCCAGGTCATCACCCGGGGAAAGATACAGGACATTACGTCCAAGCCGGAAATAACCCGGCGCGGCAAGGGGCAAGGCCAGTTTGAATACACCGGTAGTATCGGTGGTGATGATCCGGCTGGCAGAACGCGGGACAAGGTATTCCAGCTCAGAGAAATCGGTTAGTTCGGCCGCATTGTTGAAATGGCGCAAGATGCCGTGCAGCTTTGCCTGTCCTGGAGCCGTTTGCGCGTTGGTGGTCTGGGCCATGCAGCAACCTGCTGATAGGGGCAAAGCCAGCCAGCTTTGCAACAGAAAGGGAAGGATCTTTTTCATCGTCTTATTAATTTTAATATTTACCAACCCGGGTTCTGTTCCAGCACCTGCCCGGCAGGATACTTGTTCAACTCCGCAAGGGGAATGGGAAATAAATACATTTTGGGATCGAAATAGCGTTTTTCCAGGAGGGTCCGGGTATAGGTTCGTACGCCTCCCACTGTTTGAATGGTCATTCCATAGATATTCGCCCCGATGAGCTGCGGGCCCATATCCCAGCGACGGATGTCTGCCCATCGTTCTCCTTCAAAAGCCAGTTCCACGGTACGTTCGCGGACATAAGCAGCCCAGGTCATCTGCCCGGCAGGGATATCAGGCATATTCACTCCAGGACGTTCCCGTAACATATTGACATATTTCCGGGCTTCTTCCGCATTGCCCAGCTGGAGTTCGCATTCCGCGTAATTGAGATAGATCTCCGCCAGCCGGAGAATGATGCAGTTCTGATAATTGGTATTGTTGCCATAAAAGACATAGGCCGGGTTGAGGAACTTCCGGAGCAGGTAACCTGTGACAGTTCCTCCTCCGGTACTGGGATTATAGGCCGATCCTTTCTGCAGGTCCATCACATTTCCCAGCCAGTTCGCCCCGTCATAGAGGATGCTGGCTGCCAGGCGGGGGTCGCGGTTGGCGTAAGGGTGTGCTGCATCATAGAGCGGGGACTGGTCCCAGGGTAATCCATCGGTCATTAGATATTGGTCCACCATATTCTGCGTGGGGGCATCTTCCGGGCTGCCGGTGAATCCGGTGAAAAAGCTTGAATTCTCATAGATGTCCATATTATTGATTTGTCCGCTGAGGTCTCCGCCATATTCCTTGTTGAAGATCACTTCGGAGTTATCATCATTGTCAGGGTAGAACATTCCTGCATAATCCGGGAACAGCTGATAGATATTCAGGTTCATGACGGCCTGCGCGGCGGCGGCGGCCTCTGCATAACGTTTCTGGTTTAACAGGAGCCTGCATTGCATTCCCCATGCGGCGCCTTTGGTGGGCTTCCCAAGGTCGGTGCTTACAGCGTACTGTGTGGGCAGAATGGCTGCGGCCGAATCCAGGTCTTTCAGCATAAAGGCCACACAATCCGCATCCGTTCCCCTGGGCTTGTTCAGTCCGTCGCCAATGGTGAGGACGGAATCGATAATGGGGAAGCGGCCGAAAATAGCATACAGGAACTGGTAATTATAGGCCCGGAGGAACAATACTTCTCCGGTGAGTTGACGCCGGGTCGATTCCGTTAATGGCATATCACCCAGGTGGGAAAGGAACAGGTTGCAGTTACGGACATTCTCATAGACGCCTGTCTGGGTATTGGTGGGATAGGACCAGAGATTGTCGAAGAGATTAGAGGCTGGCGTATATTGTCCCAGGTTAACCAGGTCGGGGGTACTGCCCTGGAAATTGGACTTGGCTTCGTCTGTGAGGTCTGCGGGCAGCATTCCCTGATTTTGATAACCATAGTTATTGCCGGGATAGTCGTAGATGCAAATGATGTTTGCATAAATGCCGTCCACAAATCGGGTGATCAGCGCACTGTCTTTCCAGACGTTGTTATCGCTGTATTGTGCCAGGGGACCTTTGTTCAGGAAGTTTTTCTGGCAGGAGCTTCCTGCCAGGAGCAGGACGAACCATCCCAACCAGCCTATTTTGGAAATATGTATCCTGCTATTCCCAATGAAAAAGCCGGAAAGTTGCCTGGACGCCTGTTGATGATTTTTTTGCATAAAATATTTTTTTCCTCTTTTAGAATTGTAAGGCAATGCCGCCGGTGAATGATCTCATTAAAGGATTCCCCACCTGGTAGGTGCTGGATCCGGTAATGGTTTCCGGGTCATACCATTTAAAATGGGTGAAGGTGGCCAGGTTGTTGCCTGTAAACGAGATGCGGAGATTTTTAATACCGGTCTTCTGCAACATTTTCCGGGGCAGGTTGTAGGCCAGCTCCATATTTTTTATCCGCATATAGGCTGTGTTGACGATCCAGTAGTCGGAGGTCTGTGCATTGTTCTGATAATTTGACCAGAGCCTGGGATAGGGGGCGCCGGTATTTTGGGGCGTCCAATGATCCAGGATCTGGTCACTGCCGGCTACTTTACCGTATATGGTAGCGTCGTTATACCCCTGCACATTGGCGGATCCCTGGAGGAGCACGTTCAATTCCAGGCCCTGGTAACGAACACCCCAGCGGATACCGTATTGCATACCCGGGAAGAATTTTCTGCCGATCATCTGCTGGTCATTGGCTGTGATGGCGCCGTCCTTGTCTATATCCTGGTACCGGATGTCGCCGGGCGCTGCTGTGGGGTACAGCGGCGTCGGACCGGAACTTACTTCTTGTGCTGTCTGGTATAGACCCTGGGCATGGTAACCCAGGTAAGGATAGGCCATACCGCTATAGATCTGGATATTGCTGACGGGGCCGCCGGTGATTTTCTGCCAGGCCGGGGTGCTGCGTGATTCCGGATAAGAGACAATTTTGTTGTGATTGAAGCTGGCGTTGACATCGATGAAATAAGCTACTTTCCCGATGTGGTTGGCATGGCCAAGGTGTATCTCCAGCCCGTTGTTGTCGACGATGGCATTATTGTAATCGGGTAAAGCGGCACCTATTACCGAGGGGGCCTGCAGGGCCGGCGGGGCCAGGATATCCTTCGTCCGTTTGCGGAAATAATCCATTTCCAGTGTCAGTAGGTCTTTTTTGTAATGGGCTTCCAACCCGATATTGGTCATGATCGCCCTTTCCCAGGTGAAGGAAGGATTGGGTAATACGCCGGGTTGTAAAGACTGGTAGAAGGTAGGGGTGGGCCCGCCGAAAGTGTATCCTCCGCCGATATTCGATCCTACCAGGGAGTAGGTGGAGAGGAATTGGTAAGGGTTGACCCGGTCATTGCCCAACTGTCCCCAGGATCCCCGGAGTTTCAGGAAATCCAGTCCGGGAACAGGTTCCTTGAAGAAGGGTTCATTGGAGAGTATCCAGCCGCCGCTGACGGATGGGAAAAAGCCGAAACGGTGTCCGGGAGGAAAGATATCTGATCCGTCATCGCGGAAGCTGAATTCCAGCAGATAACGGGAGGCATAGTCGTAGGAGAGACGTCCGACCACGCCCTGACGGGCCGATTGCGTACCAGTGCCGGCGTTGCTTACCCGGGTAGGATCGCCCAGGCTTAACTGGGGTAGTGCGCCGGAGACGAAATTATCCCGTTCCGTATTAAAATTATCCGTGTTGACCTGTGTCTGTGTGTACAGGAGCAGGCCTGCAAGATGGTGATTGTCGAAATCCGCTTTGTAATTGAGGGAGCCTTCGAGGGTCAGCGAGGTGGATTGGGTAAAGCTTTCCCGGAGGTAGGGTGCTGTAGGATAGGGAGGGATCTGGGTATAATTGCCGTTGTCGTCGATGGTGTATTGATCGAAAGGCAGGGCAAACTGTTTACCATATCCATATCCTTTGTCATAGGCGGCTGTCCCCAGCAGGTAGAAGCCTTTGAGCCAGGGCAGATCATACTGGAGCGATAAGGTGGAGTTCAGCGTGTTGTTGTAATTGGTGTTAAAGCCGGTCTTGCCGGTGGACTGCAGATAGGCGTTCCCTCTTTGTTCCGGCACATAGGCGTAATACCCGTTGCTGAACTGGTTGGGTCGGGTGGGAGGGGTGGCATAGGCCTCGCCAAACACATAGTCCATTCCATATACGCCTTCTCCGTTGGTGGTGCCAAAGACGCCGCCCAAATTCAGATTTACTTTAAGATAACGGGTAATATTGGCTTCTACATTGCTGCGCAGGTTCCATCGTTTGTAATATTCGACGGGGACATATCCTCCGTTATGGACATACCCTGCGGAGAGAAAATATTTTACATTTTCACTTCCGCCGGAAGCGGAGAGGTTGTAACTGGACTGCCAGAGATGCGGCTTGGTCAGTGTTTTTATCCAGTCGGTATTCGGATAATGGTCGGGATCTGATCCGTCTTTGTATTTCTGTAGCTGCTCGTCGGAGTAACCCATTCCCAGTGCGGGATTCAACGAGTTCTCATTTTGCAATGCCTCGTTCTGTGTGGAGGCATATTGATAGGAATTCAATCTTTTGTAAATGGAAGTAGGGGTCTGTTGGATGGCATTGGCGCTGAAAGTTATTTCCGGCCGTCCCGTCCGTCCTTTCCGGGTGCTTACCAGGATGACGCCATTGGCGGCCCTGGCGCCATACACGGCAATAGAAGCCGCATCTTTTAGAACGGAGATGGCCTCTATATCTGTCGGGTTCAGGTCGTCGATGTTCCTGTCCGGAATACCGTCTATTACGATGAGGGGATTGGAATTATTAAAGGTGCTCAGTCCCCGGACCTTGAGGTCGGAACCGGTGCCTACCGTACCGTCGGATTTTTGTACGTACAGTCCTGTCACTCTTCCTGCCAGCATATCGGATACGGCCGTGCTGGAATGGTTCTCATTGAGCTCTTTTGATCCGACCGTCGCAACTGAGCCTGTAATATCTTCTTTCTTTTGGGTGCCGTATCCTATGACGACCACTTCCTGTAACCTGGCGGAGGTTTCCAGTAAGACGATATTCACCACGCTATCTGATTTCACCGTTACTTCCCGGGGTTCATAGCCAATGCAGGAGAATGTCAGTCTTGATCCTTTGGTTGCCGCTATATTAATGCTGAAGTGTCCGTTGGGATCACAGACGGTCGCTGCATTTGTCTCTCTGGAACTTACCGTAGTCTGTTCCAGCGGATTTCCTTTTTTATCAGTCACTGTTCCACTGATCGTCCATCCGTTGATGGCGGCTATCCGTTCCCGCAGTTCCAGTTGTAAAGAAGGCGTTTCGCCTCCGGGCGCGGTGGTTATCTGTTGATTGCCGACTCTTTCCTTGGGAACGATGGTATAGTAGTTGGGCTTTATATAGAGAAAGACCAGTCCATGAGGATATAGGATGCCTTTCAGCACTTCCTCCAGTGATTTATTTTTGATAGTGGTCATATCATAACCTGTTGATTTTCCTTTCAGCAGGTCTTCATCATACAGGAAATGGGTTCCGTAAACGTGATTGATCTTTTTTAAGGCTTCCTGGATGGGCGTGCCTTTAATGGCGGGCGTTTGCTGCCCGTAAGAATGGTTAAGAACGGTGGATAGCGCTGTGCAGAAAAATAGTAGCAGCACCCTCCGGAGATGCGGATAACTCATAGCAGGTAATTTTATAAATGAACAGAAAATAGCCGGACTTATGTTGAATAGTCAGACCTATCTTGAAATTGCAAGACCTTCGTTGAAATGGTTAGACCTATGTTGAAATGGCTAGACTTAACATGAAATGATCGGATTTATCATAAAACAGCCAGACCTATCTTGGCCGAAAGATCAGCGTATCATTTTTTTGGATGATCTGTACGTTCATTACGGTGGATAAGGCGAATAAGGCGTCGTCGAAATTGTCCAGCAGCACGTCTCCTCCAAATTGGCGGCTGGCCATGGATGTATCTTCCAGGATTACTTTCTTTCCATAATTATCTTCGACATATTCGACGATCTGCCGGCCGGTGGCATTCGTTAGTTTTTTATCTTTCCAGGATATGTAGTATTCCGGTATGATAGCCTGCCGGGTGATCAATTCCTGCTGCGGGTCGTATGTAATCTTGTCGCCCGGTTTCATCAGCATGTCTGTTTGTTCACCATGCAGGAAGTGTATCCGGATCTTTCCCGAAGCCAGGACCACTTCTGTCCGGCCTCTTCTTTCCCGCACATTGAATTCCGTTCCCAGCACTTCTACCATCAGATCTTTTGTATAGACCAGGAAGCTGCCGTAACTATTTGCTTCTCCGGCAACAGGCGCCGGATGCCGGACATCAAAAAAGGCTTCTCCTTCCAGCCACAATTTCCGGGGGGCGCCCTCTTTCCAGCTCTTTGCATATTGAACGGCCGAATGGCCATTTAACACCACTTTCGAACTGTCCGGCAGGTAGACATATTTCATCGTGCCGTATTCTGTTGCATGGTTTGCCATTTGATGATCCTGTTTTTGGTAAACCAGGATTCCCGCGAGGATCAGTATTCCGATCAATGAGGACGCCGCCAGCACGCGACGTTTGGGCCGCATCCATATCATTCTCCGGCCGATGTTCTTTTCTTCTTTTTCACTATAATCATCCCCGGCGCCTTCTATCCTCATGCGGTCTTCGTCCTCTGCAATCCTTGCCAGGCTTGCTGCCAGCGACTGCCTGGTCTTTCCTTCCGAAGGCCAGTGTTCTTTGAATCCGATATGCGTCAGCAGATCCCCCGCCTGTTCCAGTTCGCCGTGTTTGTCAGGATGTTCCTGTTTCCATTGCTGCCACCAGGCCTCGCTTTCCGGGTTGGGACGCAGGGTCCAATCCTGGAAGAATTCATCACAGATAAAATCATTCACCCCAAAACCCGCATATTTGCCGGAATCATCCTTTTTTTTCATATCGTATAATTGGTTGGTGCCGGTAAGCGATTATTTTACCCCATGGTCCGACAATTTTTTTATAATTTTTTTTCGGATGCCTGCGAATCAGGATAATAAAATAATAGAATAAGGCTATGGAATAAGGAGGCAAACGTAGTTGAATAAGGTTAGAGGGGGACGGTCCGCAATAACAGTAAAAGAGATATCATCGGTATCGACAAGCTGCGTTTCAGCTGCAACAGGGCCCTGGCAACGATCTTATAGGTGGCTTTCGTTGAAATATCCAGGACTCCTGCTATTTCTTCATAGGAAAGCTCTTCATAAAAGCGGAGGAAGATAGCCTCCCGCTGGCGGGGGGTAAGGGTGTTCAATGCCTGTTGCAATCGTTGTTTCAGCGCTGCGTCGGTTTCATTCCGGATCATCAGGTGATCGGCTCCGAATTCAGGCTCCGTGTCGGAGATAGCCGAGTAGGCCTTAATACCGGATTCCTGTTTTATCTTTTTGAAAAGGATATGCCGGAAAGAAGAAAATAAATAAGTATGGGGAAAAGAGATCGAAGACAATCGTTCCTTGTTCTTCCAGAGATCCATCAGGGCCTCCTGGACAGCGTCTTCCAGCAATGCCTCGTTTTCCGTGAATTTTCTGCCATAATTGTATAGTTTCTTATGATAGAAAATGTAGGCTTGAGAATAAGCTTCCTTATCACCTTGTTCTATATGCAGCCAGTCGGGAGTACTCAATTCGATAACACAGTTAAGCATCAAATATATTAATTCTGGCCGATCCGGCCTTCATTTAACCATTTTGCAGTATTCTGCACCCCTTCAGTGCTGATGAATTGATTATGTCTGCCTGCTGAAAACTAACCCGGCATGACGGGAAAAGGAATTTTGATACAATAATTCAGGTAGGAATACCTGCCGGGGGGCGCGTTATGGATTCGCTTTCGACACAGTAGTGTTCGAAGATAAGGTCATTCAACTCAGCATCGGTGAGTTTAATTTCTGTGGGGATGTGACGGGTATCCTGGATATGATCAATTCATCTCTCACCGTATCAGCACAAAACTTCCCCTCCTCGAAAACTCCCCTCCCGAAGGGCATTCCATCTCAATAAAATAAACATACGATCCGGCCGGACATTTCTGTCCTTTAAAAGTTCCATCCCAGCAGGAAGGCCGGTCACCGGCAATAAAATTATTGCGTTCATAGACCTTCTCTCCCCATCGGTTGTAGATGACCATATGTTTGATGATCGATATCCCTTTGACGACAAACACATCGTTGACCCCATCATTATTCGGAGTGAAGGCATTCGGGACACGTACATGGCTTTCCTGGCAATCCACGGCAACGACGATGGTGTCGGAAGCCTTGCAGCCGTATTGGTTTTTAACAGTCACGATATAGGGTGTGCTCGCCAGGGGCGTACAGAGAGGGGACGCGCAGTTATAACAGCTGAGGTATCTTTCAGGGAGCCACTTCCACGAGGTAACGTCGTCGCTGCCCGTAGCATTCAAGGTGGCATCGTAACCGGCCTGCACCAGCACATCGGGGCCGGCGTTCACGGTTGGCAAAGGACGGACTGTCACGGTGACGGAAGCTTCGTCCACGAAACAGGAATAAGCATCAGAGCCTTTGACGGTATAGGTCGAAGTAGTGGGGGCAAGGGCTACCGGGTTGGGAATTGCCGTATTGCTAAGACCTTCGGTATTATCGATCCATTGGTAAATGGTTTCCCCGGTGGCTGTCAGCTGCACGGATTCCCCGGCACAGACAGTAACATCCGGACTGACCTGTAAGTTCCCCGGCTGTACGACCTTGATGGTCAGCGGCGCTGTATTCTGACAGCCAATATTATCTTTTACGGTCAATATATAATCGGTGGTTGTCTTCGGGGAAGCTATGGGGTCGGAGATGGAATTATCACTCAGTCCGGTGGCCGGTGACCATGAATACACAGTGCCGCCGCTGGCTTGTAAAGGCACGGAGCTATTCAGGCAGATGACAGGGGCCGCGGGCGCAATAGCGGCAACGGGATTGGGCCTTATTTTCACAAGATCCTGGAGGGTTGTGTCTTTGACACAGCCGGCATCATTCTGCATCAGCAACGTTGCCTTGTAGGCGCCGGGAGTAAGATATTGGTGCTGAGCGGTTCCATCTGCGGAAGGGACGATGCTGCCGTCTCCGAAGTCCCAGGAATAGGAGCTTGCATTCTGAACCTTGGAAGACAATACCACGGTACTGCCGATACAGGTCTCCGCAGGGGCCGGCGGCAGGGTTATTACCGGGTCATTGATAATGATGGAATCGATATACTGCCCCTGAATTCCATTATAAGCATAGACGCTCAGCGTAACAATATATCTGCCCGGCTTCTGGTAGACATGGCTGGGATAATTGACATTATCAGCGGTAAAACCATCCCCGAAATCCCAGCTTACGCGAATATAATTATAGGAAGTATTGGTAAAGGAGACCAGCAGCGGGGGGCAGCTGCCTGCCACATAGGAGGAGTTAAAGCTGAAGTGGGAATTGAAATTTCTTACGATGATGACCACCGGGGTGGCGGTGGACTGGCAGGGCAGTGACGGATTGCTGGCTGTCATGGTTACCGTATACGTTCCCGGGACCGTATAGGTATGAGAGGGATAGACATCGGTGGATGTGGTGCCATCGCCAAAATCCCAGCTATAGGTGGTATTGGAATTTCCATAATCATTGGTATTGTTATAGAAATATACGGTTGTATTCAGGTGTACGTCGGTGCCAGAGGGGGAGAAGGCGGCAAGCGGTCCGTTGACGCTGACATATTGTGCGGGCACGTTGCCGGAGCATCCGGCCTGATCGGTGATCTGCATGCTGACGCTATAGCTGCCCGGGCTGGCATAGGTGTGTGAAACAGCGCCGCCTTTATTTTGGGTGAGCGTTTGCCCGTCTCCAAAGTTCCACTGCCTGGACAGTATGGGATTGTCAGGGGTGGAAGAGGAGTTATCCTGAAAAAGGACCGGGGACTGGTAACAAAGCTTGTCGGCAACGATCGAAAATGCTCCGGTCGCGCCTTTTATGGCCAGCGGCATATAGTTGGTGGTATCCTGGCATCCAAAAACGTAGCTGGTAAGAATAAACCGTATATCTTTTTCTCCCGTCTGGAAATTGCTAAGTGTTGCATTATAGGTGGTTGTCCAGCGATAACTGTATCCATTGTCTGTCCGGCTGCCTTGAAAAGGACTTCCATCCCGGTATTCCCCTGTACCCTGGAAATAATAGCCGGCATAGTAGTAGTTATAATACATATCGTTGGTCTGATAGGGATTCGCATCCAGGTTGGAGATCTGCATGGCTATCGGGGTGTTGCTGCATGCGGACGATGCGGATCCGGTAAGGAGCGGATTCTGTTTCAGGAGCACATACACGGGGGTGGGATCACTGGCTACGAGGGAGCACTGACCGTTCGTGGCTGTCAGATATACGGAATACGTTCCTGATTTTGTGTAAACATGGCTAATGGTGACCTGGTCTCCCGGAGTGGTGACCGTGCTGCCATCGCCAAAATTCCAGGCGATGGTGGCGGCCTGAACGCTGGCCTGGGTAAAAGTTACTTTTCCGCGCGTACTATCGCAGGTGTTCACATGACCGGTTATCCTGGGGAAAGGGTTTTTGACGGTGATAGTCCTTGTTATGGAAGTGTCGCATCCTCCTTTATTTTGCACATACAGCTTTACCGTATAATCCCCGGCAGCACTATATGCATGCGTGGCGTTGGGAGAACCATTGTAAGAAGATACTCCGTCGCCAAAGTCCCAGTTATAGGTAATGACATCGGGACCCGTAGCCGAGGAGTTAAAGGAGACCATGCTGTTTCCGCAGACGGGATTGGGAGTTCTGGTGAAATCCGGGTTTATCCGCGGGTCTATGGTGATGGGAGGGGAAATCGCCGTTCCTTTACAACCGCTTTGCGTAACATAATTCAAGGTGGCCACATAAGTGTTCATGGCGGTATAAGTATGCGTTGGCGATGGATCTGTTGATACACTGCCATCTCCGAGGGTCCAGCTGGTAGTGGCGAGCGGGGAGGCGGAATTGGTGCCGAATGTGACCGTGATAGGCGTAGTGCAGGTGGCGGCATTTGACGGCGTCAGATAGATCGAGACATCGGGTGAGGGCGGAATGCTGTACTGGATAAAGGACGCCGTTCCTGTACAGCCGTTCACCGTGGTATAATTTACGGTGACGGTATAGGTGCCCGTGTTTTTGAATGTATGCGTCGGGCTGGCGTCGGTCGAGGCGCCGCCATCGCCGAAGCTCCATTTTGTGGCGGTCAGGGGCTCCGAAGAATTGGTGGTAAAGGTATTCGTAAGCAGGGTAGTACAGGATGAAAGCGTTCCGGGCCCTGCATTAATATTGACGGTCGGCCGGGTTATCTGTATGTATTGGGTAATGGCGCTCGTGCAGCCATCTGCATTGGTAACCCGCAGCCATACCTGATAGGTCCCGTCCGCAGTATAGGTAAAGGAAGGAGCTTGTACGGTCGATTGGACCCCTTGATTATAATAATAGCCATAATTAAAATTCCATTCCCATTTGACGTCCCCGGGGGTAGCGTCCTTAAAATTTACTGCAACGGGGGAGCCGCATTTGCCTGTTATGTCCGCGGAAAAGGGGTTCGGAGCCGGCAGCGCCTTAACGGAGACCTGCTTGGTGACGGATTGGGGACAGGTTCCGAAGGTGTTATTAAGGGTGATGGTATGTGTTCCCAGCGTGTTGAAAGTATAGGATAAGCCGCCATAATTGTAGAACTGGGCGCCATCCACTGACCATATACTATTATCGGGAGCAGGGGAGCTCTGGCTGTTGAAGGTGACATTACTTCCCAGGCAAATAGGGGAGGGAATGTCAAATGATGTGCTGTAATTGGCGACATTGAGCGGGTTGGTCTGTGTACTGGTAACTGTACACCCTTCAGAGCTGTGGACCTTTAAGCTCACGGAATAGTTGCCTTTTTTATTGAATATGTGATTGGGGTTCAGTTGGGTGGAGCTATTCCCATCGGCGAAATCCCATACATAATCCAGGGTGCCGGGACCGGTGCTGTTATTGGTAAATTGGACGGCGTCTGAAACCAGGCAGAGCACTCTTTTATCTGCGGTAAAGCTGGCGGTCAGGGCAGGTATGACCGTGACGATATTCGCCTTGCTCAGGGTGGTATGACAGCCATAGTTGTTGGTTACCGTCAGGCTGACGGAAGCTACCTGCTCTATATTATACGTATAAGACTGATTGCTGGTATATCCCTGTGTGGTGGAGCCGTCTCCGAAATCCCAGGTATAGCTGGCGATGCTGCCGCTGCCGGGGCTTGAATTGCTGGTAAAGGTCACGGGGGTTCCAAGGCATACTTTAGCGGGGGCAACAGTAAAATCCACTGTCGGGGGTTTGTAAACGGTAACCTGCTGTGTTTTAGTGGATTGATTGGCGCCATCCCGGACGGTCAGCGTCACTGTATATGTCTGCTCTTCGGTGTAGACAGCGCCGCCGTTAGTCAATACAGAGCTATTGCCGTTGCCGAAATCCCAGGTATAAACCGCATTGGCAGACGCTCCCGTCGTTCTATTGGTAAAGTTTACCACCAGGGGAGAACAGCCGCCGGACCTGTCCATGAAGAAATCGGCATTCAATTGTGCGTAAACCGCGCTGCGGCCTGACAAGAACAGGAACAGGAGAAGGGCGTATTTAAGACAGATTTTAGCTGGATGCGGATCCATTGGTTCTGGGGTGTAACTAGGTTTTGGAGTTCTTAGCGATGTAAGATAAATATTCGGGGCGGGAATATCAAAATTGGGACATAAATAGCCTGGTTCTCCTCCAAAAGTCAAAAAAAAGAAACTTAATTGCCCGGTTAAGAAAAAATTATCCTCCGGGTTATCTGCTGAATCGTTTATTGCAGGCGGCTAAATAGCTGATTGTTCACATTAACGACAATTATAGCCAATTAAGGACTATTATAGCCCAAACTTGCATATGAAAAGAAAGTTATATAAAGAACGATTGGCAGCTTTGCTGCTCCTGGTCATCAGCAGTTTGTGGTGTCCCGGACTTCTCCTCTCACAGGATATAATCCCGCTGCTGGACAGCTGTAATATAAGCTGGAATGTCCCCGGCCCCGGTTCTGCACAGTCCATGCCTATCGGCAATGGCGATATAGGGCTCAACGTATGGGTTGAGCAAAATGGCGAGCTGATCTTCTACATTAGCAAGACCGATGCCTGGGGACCGGATGTACGGGGTTCTAAAGGATTGATGAAGATAGGATGTGTACGGGTATCGCTGGTCCCCTCCCCCCTGACAGCCGGCTCCTTTTTTTTACAAACGCTGCGGCTGCATGAAGGAGAGATCCTGATCAGGGAAGGTAATGATAAAGACGTAACACAGATACGGGTATGGGTGGATGCTAACAACCCCGTCATAAGAGTAGAGACAAAAAGTAACCAACCTGCTGCTGCAAAAATCACCTTGAGTGACTGGCGTCTGGGCAAGGGCGGCGATACGCTGCTCAACAAAGGGAACAACACAATTACCTGGTACCATCGCAATGACGCCAATGCTGATCCGCAGGTGGCAGGTCTGACATTTGGCGCGATTATAAAAGGGAATGGGCTTGCCCGCAAGGATGATACCACCCTGGTGTCAGGCCCATCCGACGCCCGGCTCTTTTCCATTTATCCCCTGACGGCTGTACGGACGACCGTAAGTCAGTGGCAGGCCCGGCTGGAGAAACAGGCTGGCAGGATAGAAAAGCTGCCGTTGCAACAAACCCGGCTGGCGCATCAGCAATGGTGGGATAAATTCTGGCATCGCAGCTGGATCTATATCCGGGGAGACAGCGCTGCCAGGACCGTGAAGGAAGGATATGTCCTGCAACGTTACGTTACTGCCTGTGCGGGCAGGGGGGCTTATCCCATCAAGTTCAATGGTTCCATTTTCGTAGTCGATAACCCGGCGCTCAGACAGGGTGGGGGCAGGGATAAGCATCCGGTGAGCGTAGATGCCGACTATCGCACCTGGGGAGGGCAGTACTGGTTCCAGAATACCCGCCCGATGTATTGGCCCCGCCTGATGGCCGGTGACTTTGATGAAATGGATCCGCTGTTTAACATGTATGCCGCCATTCTTCCTGCCAATGCCGTACAGGTAAAGGATTATTACCATCATGGAGGCGCTTATTTTGCGGAAACCGCCCCCTTCTGGGGTGGCCTGCGTTACTGGGGGCCGGAGGTACAAGAAGATTGGACAGGGCACTATTTTACGCCGATCCTCGAGCTCAGCATGATGATGCTGGATTATTACGAATATACGGGCGACCGGAAATTCGCTAAAGAGCTGTTGCTGCCGGTGGCTTCCGCCGGTCTGCAATTCTTTGATCAGCATTTTACCCGGGACTCCGCGGGGAAATTATTGCTTGACCCTGACAATTCCATCGAGATGTTCTGGAAGGTCCATGATCCCGCACCTGATATCGCAGGTCTGCGTGCTATAACGGCCCGTATGCTTGCTTTGCCGTTTGACCTCACCACACCAGCCGCCCGGGCCGGGTGGCAGCGGTTACAGCGGGAACTGCCGGACCTGCCTGTCGGAACAAAGGACGGGAAAGAAATATTGCTCCCGTATACAGGCGAACAGACTGCCAAACCGAGGAATCTTGAAAATCCTGAGTTATACGCCATTTATCCCTTTCGTCTCTACGGACTGGGCAAGCCCGATCTTTCCCTTGCCATTAATACATTCAACGCCCGCCGGTTCCGGGATAAGGGCTGTTGGGTGCAGGATCCCATCCAGGCCGCCATGCTGGGGTTATCCGATGTCGCGAAAACCTATGTGACCTATAACTTTAACAGAAAAGATCCTGCCCTGAAATTCCCTGCCTTCTGGGCCGAAGGCCATGATTACATGCCGGATGAGGACAATGGCGGCAACGGGGAAAACGGGTTACAGGAAATGCTGATGCAAGTCGATGGCAAAAAGATACTATTGTTGCCGGCGTGGCCAAAGGAATGGGATGCCGTTTTCAAATTACATGCGCCCTATAATACTACGGTCGAAGGAAAGGTCGTCGGAGGGAAACTGACGGACCTCCTGGTGACCCCTGTTTCCCGGAAAGCTGATGTGATCGATATGTCCAAACATTAATATTAATAATATACTCAATGAATAAACATCTTAGCGTTTTGCTATTCGTCTTATGGTTATGTGCGCCCGCCATTTTTGGGCAAAATGTTCCTTCCACCGGGAAAAGTCCACTTGGAAGCAAGCACGGCAAACATTCCCTCTTCGAATCCTATAAAGGGCTGGTCATGGCCGGATACCAGGGCTGGTTCAACGCGCCGGACGACGGGGCGGGCCGCGGGTGGAATCATTTTCACAGCCGTGGAGTGTTTGAACCCGGGAACTGTAAATTCGATATCTGGCCGGATGTATCCGAATATAAGAAGACCTATCCCACTCCTTTCAAACATGCTGACAGCAGTACGGCCTATTTGTTCAGCTCTTATGATGCGTCTACTACGGATCTGCATTTCAGGTGGATGCAGCAGTACGGGATAGATGGGGTATTTATGCAGCGGTTTGTGGTCAGTGTCAGGAATGATCCCAGCCGTCATCATACCAATACGGTGCTGGCCCATGCCATGGCGGCTTCCCGGAAATACCGCCGTGCGATCGCGGTCATGTATGATCTGTCCGGCATGAATGACAGCACGGATGTGGACCTGGTCATAACGGACTGGAAGAACCTGGTGGACAGCATGAAGGTCACCGGCGGGGGAGACCGTCAAACCTATCTCTATCACAGGGGTAAGCCGCTGGTTACCATCTGGGGAACGGGGTTCAATGACCATCGGGCCTATACTCCGGCCGGCGTGAAAAAGATCATGGATTTCCTGCAGTATGATCCTGTATACGGAGGATGTTCCATTATGCTCGGGGTGCCTACTTATTGGCGTGATCAGGGCAATGACGCCAGCAAAGATCCTGCCTGGACGGAGCTGTTCAAACGGGCGGATATCATTCAGCCCTGGATGGTGGGCCGGTTCAATGAGAAGACCTATCCTCCTTTTATAGAGCGGATCAGGGCGGATATCGCCTGGTGTCAATCTAACGGGGCGGATTACGTGCCTGTTGTTTTTCCCGGGTTCAGCTGGCATAATATGAATGCTAAATCCCCGCAGAATCAGATTCCCAGGGACAGCGGCCGTTTTTTCTGGGAACAGGTCAGGGGTGATCTGCAGGCCGGTTCGGAAATGCTCTATTTCGCCATGTTCGATGAAATAGATGAAGGCACGGCTATCTTCAAAGCATCTGCGAATCCCCCTGTCGGGAAAAGCAGTTTTGTGACCTTCGATCCCGGGATCCCGTCCGATTATTACCTGAACCTGGCAGGGTATGCCGGGAAGGTGCTGAGGCATGAAGTGTCTTTGCCGGAAGAAGTGCCGGCTCCTGAAACTTTTAAGAAGAAAAAATAAATTGGATATCGTATGACTTTTCAACGGCTTGTCATTTTCTGTTTCATTATGGCCCCGGGCCTCCTGCAGGGCGAGGTCCGGGGCCAGGCTCCGGGCGGACTGCCAGCCGCCAGGCCGCCCCTGACCTCCTATGTGGACCCTTATATCGGTTCCGGGGGGCATGGGCATGTTTTCGTAGGCGCCAGCGTTCCTTTCGGAGCGGTCCAGCTGGGTCCGGATAATTTCTACAAGGGATGGGACTGGTGTTCAGGTTATCACTACGGGGACAGCGTGCTGATCGGCTTTGCGCATACCCATCTGAACGGTACGGGTATCGGGGACCTGGGAGATGTGCTTATCATGCCTTATACCGGTCCGGTAAAAACGGACAAAGGGGTGGAGACTATTCCCGGCAGCGGATATGCTTCTCATTATTCCCATAAGAACGAGTCGGTGAGGCCGGGGTACTATTCTGTGAAACTGGATGATTATGCTATTACCGTCGAACTGACGGCGTCGGAAAGGGTGGGTTTTCACCGGTACCATTTTCCGCCGGGAAAGGAGGCGCACGTGATCATCGACCTGAAGGAAGGCATCAATGACAAGGCGACGGATACCTATATAGAACAGGTGGATGACTCTACCTTTAAGGGGCGCCGTTATTCCAGGGGATGGGCCAAAGACCAGTGGCTTTACTTTGCGATCAGGACCTCGGAGCCCATTCATAGTTTCTCCGTATACGACAGCGATACGCTCCTTCAGTGGAAAAAGGGCCAGGGCAAGGCTATAAAGGGATTGATCAGCTTTGACAAAACTCCCTCCACCCTTCAGCTCAAAGTGGGCATATCCCCGGTCAGCCCGGAGAATGCGCTGGGCAATATCGATGAAGAGATCCCCGGCTGGAATTTTGATGAGATCGCGCGGCAGAGCGATGAAAAGTGGAATAACGAATTATCGGTGATCAGGGTAGAGACACCCGTGGAAGAGAATAAGAAGATCTTCTATACGGCCTTGTACCATACCATGATCGATCCGATGCTGTTCAACGATCATAACGGGGATTACCGGGGCGCTGATAAACAGGTCTATCCGCACGCGTCCTTCCGGAACTATACGGTGTTTTCCCTATGGGATACTTATCGTGCGCTGAATCCCCTGTACACGCTGATACAGCCGGAGCGGGTGAATGATATCGTCCAGTCCATGCTGGCTATTTACCGGCAGCAGGGCAAATTGCCTGTCTGGCATCTGGAGGGGTGTGAAACGAATACTATGCCGGGTGTCAGCAGCGTGCAGGTAGTGGCCGAGGCTTACATGAAAGGGTTTAAAGGATTTGATCCGGACCCGGCTTTTGAGGCGATGAACAACACGATGATGCGGAAGGAGAACGGCTTGAGCTATGACCAGGCCGATGAATATATTCCCAGTGATAAAGTAAACGAATCCGTAGCCAGGGGCCTGGAATATTCCATCAGTGACGCCAGCCTTGCCCTGGCGGCAAAACAGATGGGGAGACAAAGCGGTTATGAGACTTATTCTAAACGGGCCCGAAATTACCAATTGTATTATGATTCTCTTTCCGGCTTTTTCCGGGGTAAAAAAGCGGATGGCACATGGGACCCGGTATTTAATCCCGTAAAATCATCCCGTCCCTGGATCAATGACCTGAGTGAGGGCAATCACTGGCAATACCTGTGGCTGGCGCCGGGAGATGTGGGCGGGTTGATCCGCCTGCTGGGCGGGGAGAAAAGGTTTATTTCCCGGCTGGATTCCTTGTTCACCATCACCGCACCTCCGGATCCTGGTGCACCTCCGGATATTGCCGGGCTGATAGGTCAATATGCGCATGGGGATGAGCCGGGCCATCAGACCATTTATTTGTATGCCTATGCCGGTCAGCAATGGAAGACGGCGGAGAAAGCCCGTTATATCATGAAGAACATGTACCCCGACAACGTGGATGGTCTTAGCGGCAATGAAGACTGCGGTCAGATGTCGGCGTGGTATATTTTCTCCGCGCTTGGTTTTTACCCGGTATTCCCGGCTGGCGGGAGTTACGTACTGGGCAGCCCCCTGTTTGATAAAGTTTCGATCTCCCTTCCGGGAGGAAAGATATTCACCGTGGAGACGGTGGGCAACAGCCCGGAAAACAAGTATATTCAAAGCGTGGAATGGAACGGTAAGAAGTATGGAAAGAGTTATATCCTTCACAAGGACATCCTGGAAGGCGGCATCCTGAGGCTCCGCATGGGGGCCCGGCCTGATTACCATTTTGGCGACAAACCCGGGGATCGACCCCATTAAATAATGATGATTATGCGATTGAAATATATTATTCCCGCAGCTCTGCTGTTGTTCTGCACCGGGACAGGACTGCAGACATCACAGGCGCAAACGAAACACCCGCTGCCAGCGACACCAACGCCGCCGGCGGGTATTCCTAAAGGTGATATGGTTATCTGGTACCGTCAACCGGCCAAAGAATGGATGGAAGCGATGCCGGTCGGTAATGGCAGGATGGGCGGTATGGTTTTCGGCGGTATCCGGAATGAGCGTATCGCGCTGAATGAATCCAGCTTCTGGTCCGGCAGGCCGCACGACTATGACGATCCCGGCGCTCTTTCTTATTTTTCCCCGATCCGGGCCCTGGTCGTTGCCGGGAAGTTTCCTGAAGCGGAGAAGATGGCGGATGC
>JAATFV010000154.1 GCA_015655015.1 Chitinophagales bacterium
ATACATTCCCCAGCATCTTTTCAATATGGCATTCGGCATCCTGCTGATCGCCCTCGCCATCTTTCTTTTCTACAAGACACTAAGGCCCGCGGCTGTCCATGAAACTACCCGGCAGGAAGGCAAGGGCTGGATCCATCATTGTCTTACGGATAGTCAGGGCTCCAGCTTTAATTATACATACAACCAGCCTTATGGCATTATCGTCAGCATCCTGGTGGGATTTTTATCCCCCCTGCTCGGGATCGGGGGCGGGATCATCCATGTCCCTGCCATGGTGAACTGGCTGCAATTTCCAGTATACATCGCTACCGCCACCTCCCATTTTATCCTGGCCATTATGTCAACGGTCAGCGTAGTCGTCCATGCCCTCAAAGGCAGCTATAAAGACCCTGCTGTCCTTAAAATGGTACTGGCCCTCTCCGTTGGTGTTATACCCGGGGCCCAGCTGGGCGCCTTGCTCTCCCATAAGATCAAAAGCAGGACAATCATCCAGATCCTGGCGGTCTGCCTCATCCTGGTAGGAGTGAGGATCCTGTTGAAGAGCTTTTAGAGTTCTGTTGAGGAGCTTTTAGAGCTTTAACAAGACATAATTTTGAAATAGCCATAATATTTCTACCTTTATGGGGAATTCTCCATGAAAAAGTTTTTTGCAACCATATTAGCCGTTATCTACCTTTCTACCTCGATGGGGATGACGGTTCATTTGCATTATTGCATGGGAAAACTCTTTTCCTGGGACCTGGCAGGCCGTCAGGATAAAAAGGATTGCAGCCGTTGCGGGATGCCCAAAGGCAGTGCCGACAGGCACTCCAGGATCATGAAAAGCGGCTGTTGCAAGGACACCCAAACAGTCGTAAAGCTGGATAAAGACCAGAAAGCCACAGAATCAGCGTATAAGTTTTTCAATCTTTCTTTAGATGCAGTATCAGGCAATTTTGTAAGTCTGCCTGACCGTTATGTTTCCTCTTTTATAGTTGATTATCCTACGACCAATGCTCCGCCCGACCCTGATAAGGTCCCTTTATTTATTCGTAATTGCCATTTCCGTATTTGATTTTCTTCCTGGTGTGTCACCCGGCTTTCTGCCCGGGTTGGGGTTTGCTGCTTATTAGCCCCTTTCTATATTAATTCCCTTATTTATTTTCTGATCAGGTAGTTCCGTTCTACGGCTATCACCTTATCATTCAACTTTTTAAAATAGGAAACTGTTTTTCATTGCTATCCTTACCCGCGGAAAATCGTAATCAATCATTTATCTACAAATATCAAAAACAAAAAAAATGAAAAAGCTCCTCATTCTCCTCCTCATGCTGACAGGCTCCATCGCAACTTTCGCCCAAAACGCGAAAGACACCTTACCGAAGGGAAAAACAAAAACAACCACAACAGCTAAGGTCGTGTACACCTGCCCCATGCACCCGGAAGTAACCAGTGATAAACCGGGCAAATGTCCAAAATGTGGAATGACCCTGGTAAAAAAGAAACCGGCGGCAAAGAATAACGACATGCAAGGCATGAAGATGGACGGCTCCATGAAAGGCATGAAGATGGACAGCAGCAAGCATTAAAAAGACATCAACTCAAAAAAATGGTTCAGAAACTGATCGAACTATCCCTTCGTAACAGGTACCTGGTGCTGGCAGCAGCGCTGGGCCTGTTTGCCTGGGGCATATTCGCCGTAAAGCAAAACCCCATTGATGCCATTCCCGACCTGTCCGAAAACCAGGTCATCGTATTCACCGAATGGATGGGACGCAGCCCCCAGATCATCGAAGACCAGGTCACCTTTCCCCTCGTCTCTAATCTGCAGGGCATCCCCAATGTCAGGAACATCCGGGGGACCTCCATGTTCGGAATGAGCTTCGTTTATATCATCTTTGACGATAAGACAGATAATTATTGGGCCCGCACGAGGGTGCTCGAAAGATTAAACTATGCCCAGCGCCTGTTACCGCAAGACGTAACGCCGACCTTAGGACCCGATGGCACCGGCGTAGGCCATGTTCTGTGGTACACCCTGGACGCCCCTGGCCTGGACCTGGGAGAACAAAGAGCTTTACAGGACTGGTATATCAAATTCGGATTGCAAACTGTCCCCGGCGTAGCCGAGATAGCCTCCTTCGGCGGCTTTGAAAAACAATACCAGCTCGTCGTCGACCCCGTCAAGCTCCAATTCTACAACGTCTCCCTGACCGACGTCATGAGCAAAGTAAAGGCCAACAACAACGACGTAGGCGGGCGGAAATTCGAGATGAGCGATATGTCCTATATTATCCGCGGGCTGGGTTACATCAAAAACAAAGAAGACCTGGAAAACATCGGACTAACCAATAACAAGGGCATTCCCGTCCGGGTAAAAGACATCGGTACCGTACAACTGGGCGGGGACTTACGCCTCGGCATCTTCGATCAGAACGGAGCAGGTGAAGTCGTCGGCGGCATCGTCGTCATGCGCAACGGGGAAAATGCGGACAGGGTCATCAACGCCGTCAAAGAAAAAATGAAGGATGTGGAAAAGGGATTGCCGGAAGGCGTTCACTTTAAGATCGCTTACGACCGCAGCACCCTGATCGAGGCCGCGATAGCCAACATCAAAGGCAAGCTCGGGGAAGAAATGCTCGCCGTCTCTCTCATCGTCATCCTGTTATTATTCCACTGGCGCAGCGCTATGAGCATCATCATCCAGATCCCCATCACCATCTCCATCAGCTTTATCCTGCTCAACGCCTTCGGCCTGTCCTCCAATATCATGTCCCTCACCGGTATTGCCCTGGCCATCGGCGTCATCGTAGATAACGGCATCATCATGTCGGAAAATTCTTACCGGAATCTCGCCGAGTGGCAAGCGAGTCATTCACCGAATAAATCACACCCCAATGGCATCTAAAAAAATACCAGGCAAAAGAAATGACTACTACCGTATTCCATTCGCGGAACGCCTTGCCATTATCGAACGATCCTGCAAGCAGGTATCCCGGGGAGTCTTCTTTTCCACCATCATCATCGTCACCTCTTTCCTGCCCGTCTTCCTGTTGACAGGGCAGGAAGGGAAGCTGTTCCACCCTTTAGCCTATACCAAGTCCTTTATCCTGCTGGTGGATGCGTTCCTGGTCGTCACCCTGGCGCCGGTATTGATCTCCTTCTTCATGCGCGGCCGTTTCCACAACGACCATGCCAATCCCGTCAACCGGGTACTGGAAAAGATGTACGAACCCCTGATAAAATGGTGTATCCGCTGGCGGAAAACTACCATCGGCATCAATATCCTGGCCCTGCTGATCAGCATTCCCCTGATCCTGAGCTTAGGCAGAGAGTTCATGCCGCCATTGGATGAAGGATCGCTGCTTTTCATGCCCGTAACCCTGCCCGATGTCTCCAACTCCGAAGTCAAACGGATCTTACAGGTACAGGACAAGATCATCAAATCCGAGCCTGAAGTATTGAATGTGCTCGGTAAGGCCGGCAGAGCCAATACCGCCACCGATAATTCCCCTATCAGCATGATAGAGACCATCGTCCTGCTGAAACCCAAATCACAATGGCGTCCGGGTGTCACCAAAGAAGCTATTATCAATGAGCTTAACAGCAAACTGCAGATACCCGGCGTCACGAACGGCTGGACACAGCCCATCATCAACCGGATCAACATGCTGTCCACCGGTATCCGCACGGATGTCGGAGTCAAGGTCTATGGGCAGAACCTCGATACCATCTATGCCTTCGCCCAGAAAGTAAAAACGGAGCTGCAGGGGATCGGAGGAGTAAAAGATCTATATGTGGAGCCCATCACCGGCGGAAAATACATTGACATCAATATCCGGCGCAATGAGATCGCCCGGTACGGACTCAGCATCGATGACGTGAACACCGTCATAGAAAGCGCATTAGGCGGCACCAGGCTCACCACCACCATCGAAGGCCGGCGCCGCTTCTCCGTCAACGCCCGTTACGCCCAGGACTTCCGGGACAATATCGGGGCGCTGAATCGCCTGTCCGTGCAGACCATGTTATTAGGTCCCATCCCTTTAAGCGCCGTCGCAGATATAAAGATCACAGAAGGTCCTCCTATGATCAATTCTGAGAACGCCTTATTGCGGGGCACCGTTCTTTTCAACGTACGCGACCGGGACCTGGCCGGCACCGTACAGGAATCCCAGGACAGGCTCAATAAAATGCTGACCCGCCTGCCCAAAGGTTATTTCCTGGAATGGAGCGGCCAGTATGAGAACCTGATCAGCGGAGAAAGAACTTTAAAGCTCATCTTACCCATTGTGCTGGTTGTTATCTTTATCTCGATGTACTTCGCTTTCCGATCCGCCCGCGAAGCCTTCCTGAGTTTGATCACCATCCCCTTTGCCCTGATCGGCGGCGTTTATATAGTCTACTTCTGGGGAGTCAACCTGTCCGTAGCCGTAGCTGTCGGCTTCATCGCTCTCTTCGGCCTGGCCGTGGAAACCGGCATCGTCATGGTCATCTACCTCAATGACGCCATGCTGCAGCTGGTCGCCGCCAGGGGAAACAGCAAAGACACCATCACCAATGCCGATCTACGGGAATATGTAATAGCAGGAGCTGCCAAAAGACTGCGGCCCAAACTGATGACCGTATGTGTATCCCTGTTCGGTCTTATTCCTATTTTATGGAGTTCCGGCGTCGGCAGCGATGTCATGAAACCCATTGTGCTGCCTATGATCGGCGGGGTCTTTACCTCCTCCATCCACATACTGCTGGTCACGCCCATCATTTTCCTGATGAGCAAGGAATATGAACTAAGGCGACATGGAAAGATAGATGTAATGGAAGTAAAACATTAATGTATGCAAAAGTCAATTATTATACTCCTCATTCTTTTTATAGGACAGGTCAAAGCCCGTTCCCAATCGGTCACAGGGCAGAGTGAGGTCCGCTCACAATCTACGATAGAACAGTCCGAAGCCCGCTCCCGGTCTACCATGAAGCAGTCCGAAACCCCTTACCGGTCTGCCCTGGAACAGCCCGCGGTCCGTTCCGGATCTACCATAGACCAGCCTGATATCCCTTCCCGGTCTACCCTGAACCTGGAAGAGATCCTGTCCTTCATTACGGCCAACCATCCCTCCGTAAAGATGTACGATGCCGACATCCGCTCTTCTGACGAAGCCGCCAAAGGAGCCCGGAGCTGGGACGCTCCCGAGCTGGGCACCGGTCTGTGGATGACGCCGTATAATCCGTCTTTATGGAAAAGGAACGCCGACGGCAGCAACGGCATGGGGCAATACATGATCTCCGCCCAACAAATGATCCCCAATAAAAAAGAGCTCGACGCCAACGAAAAATACCTTCGGGCTGTCTCCGCCGCCAGCAAGGAATCAAAACAGGCCAATCTGAACGAACTCTATGCCGCCGCTAAAATGAGCTATTACACCTGGCTCATCACAGAAAAAAAGCTCAAAGTCCTCGATGACAACGAAAAGCTGCTCCATTTCATGATCCAAAGCACAGAGATCCGTTATAAGAACAACCTGGGCAAGCTGAACGCCTACTATAAGGCAAAGGCAGAGCTGGGAGACATCCAAAATCAGCGTATCCAATGGCAAAATGAGATCATTCAGCAGCAGATTCGCCTGAATACCTTAATGAACAAAGATATCCATGGGATATTTTCCATCGACACCAGCTATACCATCAAAGACTATAGCCCCGCAGATAGCAGCTACTTCGGGCAGACCCGCAGTGATATAAAAGCCGTTCAAAAAAATATCGACCTCACCTATTTGCAGCAGGACCTGGAGCGGGCCAGGCTGAAACCCCAATTCGGCGTCCAGTACGATCATATGTTCGGCTTCGGCGGCCAGCCCATGCAATATACCCTGATGGCTACGGTTAAGCTGCCCATGGCAGCCTGGTCCTCCAGGAGCAGCAAAGCCAGTATCGAAAGTCTGAAATGGAAAGAGCAGTCCCTTGCCCAACAAAAACAAGTCATGATCAACGAAGCCACCGGCCAGATGCAAGGGCTGTCTGCCGCCATCGCCAGTAAAAAACAGCAGATACAGCTCTTCGAATTAAACATCATCCCTGCCCTGCAAAAGAACTACCAGGTCCTTCAGCTCGGCTATGAACAGAATACCGGAGAGCTATTCGAGCTGCTCGACGCCTGGACGACACTGTATAGATCCCGGATGGAATACTTACAACAGGTCCAGGACCTGCTGGTTATGCAAACGGAGATGGATAAAATACTCCAACAAAATTAAAGCCATGCCAAAAAGAAGTCTACACATACCGGTCTGTATAGGGATTCCTCTCATTAGCATTACCCTGCTGGCAATTGGCTGCAACCAGCACCCGAACGGATCACCGGCTAACCAGGCTACCAGCCAGTCCGCCTCGTCCATCGGCCAGTCTGCATCGTCTACGAACCAGGCCACCCCATCCGCCAGCCAGGCGGCCACGGCGTCGGACAGCACATTCACCGGCCAAACTGTAGAAGACATCTATACCTGTCCGATGCACCCCCAGATAAGAGAACATCATCCCGGTAGCTGCCCCATCTGCGGGATGACCCTGGTAAAAAAAGAATTCAGCACAGCAGAAGCGAAAAATTCAACGGTTGACCTCAATACCCTGCTCAAGCCAACGAATAGCGCTGTCGTATCCGGCATCCCGGTCACTGCCTTACAACAAACCAGTCAATCCCTGCCCATAGAAGTGTTAGGCAGGGTGGATTATGATACCCGGCAGGTACAGACGATTGCTGCCAGGATCTCCGGCAGGATCGAAAAGCTGTATGTCAAATACCGGTACCAGCATATACACACAGGAGATAAGATCATGGACATTTACAGCCCCGAGCTCGTCACCGCCCAGCAGGACCTGTTATTCGTCCTGCATAACGATCCCGGCAATAGTGCCCTGCTGGATGCCGCCCGCACCAGGCTGTTATTACTCGGCATGGACGCCCAACAATTGCAGGAGGTCACCCGGTCCGGTAAGCCGCTGTATAAGGTGACGGTCTATTCCCACTATACAGGACATATCCATGAAGCCGGCAATATGACCCAGCCTCCCGACATAGGAACGGCCCCCATGGACCTTTCAAAGGAACCGGGGGAGCTGCCTATCAAAGAAGGCATGTATATACAAAAAGGGCAAACGGTTTTTCAGCTGTTCAATACCGACCAAAGCTGGATCATCCTAAACCTTTTTGCCGGCAGCTCCTCCCTGGTAAAGAGGGGGTCGCCCCTCACCATCACACCTGAGACGGCGCCCGATCAACCCTTCGAAGCCGCCATCAGCTACATCGAACCCTTTTACCGGGAGGGCAGCAAGACCCTCGCTGCCAGGGTTTATTTTGATAATGCCCGTAAAAAGCTGCCCATCGGCAGCCAGGTATCAGCCATCATCCGGGGAGTTACAGGTCCCGGCGACTGGTTGCCCAGGGAAGCTGTCTTGTCCCTCGGATTGCACCAGGTCGTCCTCAAAAAGGAAAACGGCTTCTTCCAGGTCAGCGCTGTACAAACCGGCATCACAACAGACAGCCTGATTCAGATCACAAGCGGACTAAGCTCACAGGATAGTGTAGCTGCTAATGCCCAATTCTTGATGGACAGCGAAAGTTTTATAAAAGTAAAAGAATAGGTAAGGCATGTCAGCCATGTATGAATATTATTTAAAAAAAACAAATATGAACAGGACTATACTATTATCCAGGATCCTTATCCGGCCAATGGGTATCTTTTCCCCCATCCTGCTCCTCCTTATTTTGCTCGTCTCCTGCAAGACAGGAAAGAAGAACACTGCAAAAAGCGACCCGGATGTTTATTATACCTGTTCCATGGACCCGCAGGTCGTGGAATCTCAGCCTGGTAATTGCCCTATCTGCCACATGGAGCTAACCGCCGTCCGGAAAAACCGGCAGCAGAATCCCGATGAAATCAAGCTGAGCCCCGAACAAATACATCTCGGCAATATCCGGGTAGACACCATCCGGTCCGGCAGTATCGGAACGGAGACCGTACTCACCGGCACCGTCAATTTTGACCAGTCTTCCCTGAACGCAGTAAGCACCCGGATCAGCGGCCGCATCGAAAAGCTGTACTTCAAAAATATCGGCGACCCCATATTCAGGGGAGCCCGTCTCTATGATCTGTACAGCGAAGAGCTGAACAACGCCCAGCAGGAATACCTCCTGATCCTGGAAAAGCAAAAGGCATTGGGGAATTCCATCGTCAACTACAATGACCTGGCCCAAAGCGCTAAAAGCAAATTACTGCTTTGGGGCATGACCGAATCGCAGCTGACAGCGCTCGCAGCTGCCGGCAAAGCCGCTGCCACCACCGCATTTTACAGCACGGCTGCCGGCGCCATCACCGAGCTCGACGTAAAGGAAGGAGACTATGTAACAGATGGGGGCACCATCGTAAAGCTGGCCGGCC
Organism: Chitinophagales bacterium; assembly: GCA_015655015.1. GTDB lineage: Bacteria > Bacteroidota > Bacteroidia > Chitinophagales > Chitinophagaceae > Puia. The sequence continues at coordinate 8,415 of JAATFV010000154.1, forward strand.
TCTCCAACCTATGGGTCGAAGCCCAGGTATATACCACTCAGCTGTCCCAATTCGATCCCAGTAGCACCGTGAATATCCAGTTTCCCGACCTTCCCGGAAAAACCCTCCGGGGTAAAATCGCGTTTGTCAATCCAGAGATTAACCCCGACAACCGGATCAACATCGTCCGCGTGGCCGTCCCCAATAAAGACAATTTACTCAGGCCAGGTATGCCCGCTTATGTGACCGTCAAAGCCCCTCTGCATAAAATGGTATCTCTTCCCTCCGATGCCGTCCTCAGAAACGGCAGCATGTCCACCATTTGGGTACAGACTGCGCAAAACACCTTCAAAAGCAGGATGGTCCAAACCGGCCAGGAAGGAGACGGTTTCGTCGAGATCACATCCGGCCTGCAGCCAGGCGACGCCGTAGTGACCAGCGGCGCCTACCTGCTGCAAAGCGAGTACATTTTCAGGAATGGGGCTAATCCCATGGAAGGAATGGATATGGGCAACATGAAAATGTAACCAAAAAAGATCGCAAAATGTAACTAAAAAGGATCGCCTTGACAGGATTCAAAATCTCATTAAATTACCGGCATGACACTTTATGTAAAAAATATGGTTTGCAACCGCTGCATAGCAGCAGTAAAACAGGAACTGGAAAAATTAACCAGCAAGCCCTTTTCCGTTTCACTGGGAGAAGTAGTATTGGAAGTACCCTTAACGGAAAAACAAACCAGCCAATTCCGGGAAGGACTGGATATATTAGGTTTTGAATTGCTGGACGATCAGAAACAAAAGCAAATTGAGAAAATAAAAACCCTGCTGATAGCCAAAGTTCAAAACGGCGAGCTGGAAGAACATTTCAGCATCAGCGAATATTTAGGCAAGTCCCTCCGTAAAGACTATTCTGCCATCAGCCGCCTGTTTTCAGACGTAGAAGGGATGACCATTGAACAATACTTTATGCTGCTTAAAATTGAAAAGGTAAAGGAATGGCTGACCTATGATGAGCTGACGCTTAGTGAGATCGCCTGGAAATTAGGGTATAGCAGCACGGCCCACCTATCCGCCCAGTTCAAGAAAATGACCGGCCTTACGCCCAGCCATTTCAAAAAGACAGGCCATGCGAACAGGAAGCCGTTAGATGGAGTATAATGGCTTATTAAGATGCTGCATGACAAGTTATTCAGATGCCGTATAACGGGTTGTTCAGATGCTGTGTAACCGGCTATTTTGACATCAGAATATAACTCTTTTACAAAATCCTGTAACAATCCGTCCCTGCTTCTTCGGACCTTTGAGGACTAATAACGCCTATTATGAATACCCAAGACCCTGAAGCAGACACTATGGCGGCACCCATAAAATCTGTAAAAAGCCAGGTTTACGACAAAGCCCTGACCAAAAAACAATTTCCCGTTACCGGCATGAGCTGCGCCTCCTGCGCCGCCAGCGTTGAAAATATTTTATCCGCCCAGCCGGGCATTCTTCATGCCAATGTCAGTTTTGCGAATAACAGCGCCCAGGTGGAATATACTCCATCCCTCATTAGGCCTGATCAAATGAAGGCCGTCTTACAGGAGGTAGGTTACGATATGCTGGTCGACGAGACAGAAGAGGAAAAGGAAGAATTGGAGAAGACAAAAAAGAGACATTTCATCCAGCTGCGCAGCAGAACAATCTGGGCGATCTTCCTTTCCATACCACTCGTCATCATCGGCATGTTCTTTATGAATTTGCCTTATTCCAATTACATTATGTGGATCCTCGCTACACCCGTGGTAGCCTGGCTGGGGAGGCAGTTCTTTATCAATGCCTATAACCAGGCCAGACACCGTTCCGCCAATATGGACACACTCGTTGCCTTAAGTACGGGAATCGCTTATACCTTCAGCGTATTTAACACCTTGTTTCCGATGTTTTGGCAAAGCCGTGGTGTAGAGCCCCATGTCTATTTCGAGGCGGCCAGCGTAGTGATCGCCTTCGTCCTGCTGGGAAAAATGCTGGAAGAAAGAGCAAAGGCGAATACCTCCTCGGCTATCAAAAAGCTGATGGGGTTGCAACCCAAGACAATAAACATAGTCCTGCCCGACGGATCTGTCATCGATACGCCTATAGCACAGGTGAAAAAGGACGACATTGTTCTGGTCCGGCCCGGAGAAAGGATCCCTGTGGACGGCCGGGTAAAAGAAGGCAGCAGTTACGTAGATGAAAGTATGATCAGCGGTGAACCCGTTGCCGTGGCGAAAACGACCGGAGATACGGTATTGGCCGGCACTATCAACCAAAAAGGCAGCTTTCAGTTTGTAGCCGATAAAGTCGGTGGAGACACATTGCTGGCCCATATCATCCGGATGGTGCAGGAGGCTCAGGGTAGCAAAGCGCCTGTCCAGAAGCTGGTAGACAAAATTGCCGGTATCTTTGTCCCGGTAGTTATCGGTCTGGCTGTAGTATCCTTTTTTGCCTGGTGGGCATTCGGTGGGACCAATGGTCTTACCCAGGGGCTGCTGGCCCTGGTCACAGTATTGGTGATCGCCTGTCCCTGCGCTTTAGGACTGGCGACGCCTACCGCCATCATGGTGGGGGTGGGGAAAGGCGCGGAAAACGGCATTTTAATTAAAGATGCAGAGAGCCTCGAAAAAGCATGGCAGATAAATGCGATCATCCTGGATAAAACAGGGACTATCACCGAGGGGAGCCCTGTTGTAACAGAGATGCGCTGGTTTGAAGGAGAAGCCGGAGAAACAGTACACACAGGAGCGACAGTAGCAGTAGGAGAGACAATACAAGCAGGAGAGACAGGAGAAACACCAGAGCCCGGAGACACGGCAATGAACAGTTCTATTCTATTGGCTTTGGAACAGGCATCGGAACATCCCTTAGCAGAAGCGGTGGTTGCTTATTTAAAAAAGGAAACTCTCCGGGCCAGCCAGTTTCTATCCCCCGTTGCCTCATACAAGACCGCGTATAATATTCAGTCCGTCACAGGGCGGGGCATTACCGGGCAATTTCAGGGTGAAAGGTACGTGGCAGGCAACGAGACATTGTTGAAAGAGCTTAATATCCCGCTTACTCCATCTGTGCTGCAATGGGCCAATGAAAAAAAGGCAAACGCAGCCACCATCGTCTTCTTTGCCGGAAAAACAAAAATATTGGCAGGTATTGTGATTGCCGATAGCATTAAGCCCTCTTCCCGAACAGCCATAGAGGAGCTTGAGGGCATGGGCATTGATGTATACCTGCTTACCGGAGATAACTCCCATACCGCCGCAGCCGTGGCCGCCCGGGTTGGCATCAAACATTTTCAGGCAGAAATGTTGCCCGGAGATAAAGCTGCCTTCGTGCAGCAATTACAGCAACAGGGAAAAGTCGTGGCGATGGCAGGCGATGGCATCAATGACAGCCATGCGCTGGCTCAGGCGGACGTAAGTATCGCCATGGGAAAAGGTAGTGACATTGCCATAGATGTGGCCAAAATGACCCTGATATCCTCCGACCTCTCAAAAATTGCCCCGGCCATCCGTCTGTCAAAGAAAACAGTAACGACCGTCCGGCAAAACCTTTTCTGGGCCTTTATCTATAATGTAGTGGGCATTCCGATAGCCGCCGGACTATTATACCCTGTCAATGGGTTCCTGCTCAATCCGATGATCGCCGGTGCTGCCATGGCGCTCAGCAGCGTTAGCGTGGTCAGCAATAGCCTGCGGTTAAAATGGGCCCGTATATAGGCTGTAAAGGAGTACAAGATGCATTCGTAAAGGAATACAGGATATGTTCGTAAAGGGATACAAAATTCTATAACATTCACACAACACGATATAACGATAGTCTACTGGTCATATAGTACTTTTATAAAGTAAATTAAAGCGTGTAATAATTTTTTAAAAAGTAAACTTAAATATATGGAAACAGTACAATTTAAAACGAATATCAATTGCAGCGGCTGCGTAGCCAGGATCACCCCGAAACTAAATGGGGCAAAAGGAATTACTGCCTGGAAGATCGATACCAACAATCCGGACAAATTGCTGACCGTTGAAACCGACAACCTTTCAAAGGAGTCTGTCATAGAAATCGTAAAAAAAGCGGGATTTAACATTCAACCACTGACCACCTGTTAAAACTAAAATAACCCTAAACAGCTCATTATGGAACATTCTCACGATCCTTCCGACGAAAAAGCCATACCCGGACAACATTCCATGAGTGGACATGATATGAGTGGACATAACATGAGTGAACATGATATGAGTCGACATGATATGAGCGGGCACACCATGAGCGGACACGACGCCGGTATGCAGGGGCATCATGTCTCCATGGGACATGCAGGGCACGACCATCACGCGATGATCGCTGATTTTAAGCGGCGGTTTTACGTCGTTTTATTTCTCACCTTCCCCATTTTGCTCTTATCTGAAACTATTCAGCACTGGATAGGTTTGCATATCAGCTTCCCGGGTTCCTCCTATGTCTTATTGTTATTGTCCTCCGTTGTTTTCCTTTATGGAGGATGGCCCTTTCTGAAAGGATGGTGGGAAGAAGTCAAAGCGAAGAATCCCGGCATGATGACCCTGATCGGTTTTGCCATCACCGTAGCTTATATCTATAGTGTGGCGACAGTCTTTGGATTGGAAGGGATGGATTTCTTTTGGGAGCTGGCCACCCTTATCCTGGTCATGCTGCTGGGCCATTGGATCGAAATGAAGTCTGTAGCCGGCGCCTCCAGGGAATTGGAGCTCCTGGTCCAGCTCATGCCTTCCGAAGCGCATAGGGTAATGGAAGGCGGTGAAGTGATGGAGGTAAAGGCCGATTCCTTAAAAGCCGGGGATACCATCCTCGTCAAGCCCGGCGAAAAAGTTGCTGCTGATGGAGTGATAGCCGACGGGGACAGTTTTCTGAACGAGTCCATGCTCACCGGAGAATCACGACCGGTCCATAAGACAAAAGGAGACAAAGTCATTGCCGGGGCCATCAACGGGAATGGCGTCATTAACGTATCCATCCTGCATGGTACGGCCGATTCCTACCTAAGTCAGGTCATCAGACTGGTCGATGATGCCCAGAAAGCCAAATCAAAGACGCAGCTATTGGTCGATAAGGCGGCAAAATGGCTCACTCTCGTAGCCCTGGTGACAGGAGTAGTCACCTTCGTCTATTGGTGGCTTGCCGGGATGGGTTTATCCTTTGCCATTGAAAGAATGGTCACTGTCATCGTCATTTGCTGTCCCCATGCATTAGGTTTGGCCGTTCCCCTGGTAGTGGCAAAATCCACCGCCTTATCCGCGAAAAGCGGGCTGCTCATTAAAAACCGGACAGCCTTCGAAAACTCGCGCCGGATCACCACCCTCGTATTCGATAAAACAGGCACGCTCACCGTAGGGAAATTTGAAGTAGTCCGTTACCAGGCCCTTGACAATCAATTTTCCGCCGATGACATTATGCGGTTAGCCGCCACCGTGGAAAAGGGGTCGGAGCACCCCATCGCCACCGGCATCCTTCAAAAAACAAAAGACCTGCGCCTCCAGCCCGGCAACCCGACCGAAGTACAGGCGCTGACCGGCAAAGGAATAACAGGTATTGTTGACGGGAAAAAGATAGCCGTCGTCAGCCCACAGTCCATTTCGGGGCTATCTCTTTCCGGGATATCCCCGGACAAGACTTCCCTCCCCGAAATCAAAGCAGGTGAAACATTAGTATACGTATTAGTCAACGACCGGATAGCCGGTTTTATATCCCTGGCAGACCAGATACGCCCCGAATCCTTCGACGCTATCAAAACCTTACACCAGCATCAGATCAAAACAGTATTGCTCACCGGCGACAACAAAATAGTCGCAGAAGGAGTGGCCAAAGAATTAGGCATGGATAGTTTCCTTGCAGAAGTACTGCCCCATGAAAAGCTCGAAAAAATTAAGGTGCTGCAAAGTCAGGGCGAGTTCGTCGCCATGACAGGCGACGGCGTCAATGATGCCCCCGCCCTGGCTCAGGCCGATGTTGGGATTGCCGTAGGCAGCGGCAGCGACATAGCCGCAGAAACCGCCGGCATTGTGCTGGTCAACAGCAACCCTAAAGACATCGTCAGCCTGATCCTGTTCGGCAAAGCCACTTACCGTAAAATGATCCAGAACCTTATCTGGGCGACAGGTTATAATGTCATTGCATTGCCATTGGCGGCCGGGATCCTATATAAGCAGGGAATCATATTGAGTCCCGCTGCCGGAGCTGTATTGATGAGCTTGAGTACGGTAGTGGTAGCGATAAATGCCAGCCTGTTGAAAGTAAAATAGGCAGAAGACCATAATGGTCCCGTATATCAGGACAGATATTTATTAATTCCTTAATTTCGACGACATTTCCCCGGGGCCGGGGATTCACTGATCAACATAGCACCAGCATATGGACGAAAATACAGCCGAACAGAGATTGGCACGATTAGGGCTTAGCCTGCCTCCTGCGCCAACACCCATGGGAGTATACAAACCCTGCCTCATAGACGGCAAATATCTATATGTCTCCGGCCACGGCCCCTTTCGGAATGATAAGACGCTGATCATCGGCCGTATCGGGCAGGACCTCGACATCGAAGAAGGAAAGCTCGCTGCAAGACAGGTGGGCCTGTCGATCCTGTCTACTATAAAATCTCATCTCGGCAGCCTGGACAAAGTAAGACGTGTCATTAAAGTACTGGGAATGGTAGGCTGCGTACCGGAATTTGACAGGCATCCTTATGTGATCAATGGCTGTAGTGAGCTATTCGCCGCTATCTGGGGAGAGGACAATGGGGTAGGGGTGAGAAGCGCGGTCGGTATGGGCTCCCTGCCTGACAATATCCCTGTAGAGATCGAGGCCCTGTTTGAATTACATTGATCCTGCGTGGTTATAATAATCCCGCGCGGCTTCCTCTAACAAAAGATCTGAATCTAAAACAACCTGAAGTGATGGATCAGCAAAATAAGACGGATCAGCAGACCAAGATGGATCAGCAGAACAAGACGGATCAGCAGAACAACGAATGGTATACTATTGACAACATCGACCAGCTGGACTCTCCGGTCCTGGTAATCTATCCCGACCGGGTAAAAGCGAACATCCGTCTGGCGGTGGAAATGGTCGGCGGCGATACCTCCCGTCTGCGCCCCCATGTCAAAACACATAAATCACCGGATGCCACCCGCCTGCTGCTGGAAGCCGGGATCCGTAAATTTAAATGCGCCACCATCGCCGAGGCGGAAATGCTGGCCCTTTGCGGAGCCGAAGACGTCTTGCTGGCTTATCAGCCTGTTGGCCCCAAACTGGGGCGATTCGTTTCCCTGATACGGAAATATCCTGCTACAAAATTTTCCTGCCTGATAGACGACCCTGCGGCAGCCCGGGCGATGAATACCGTTTACTCTGCGGCCGGCCTCATTGTCCCGGTTTATATCGACCTGAACCTGGGCATGAACCGTACCGGCATCCTCCCGGGAGCAGCAGCGCTCCGATTATATAAGGAGGCCTTACAAATGCAGGGCATCCTTCCCATCGGCCTTCATGCGTATGATGGGCATATCCGTGACGTAGATTTTGAGGACCGCCGGCAAAAATGCGATGCCGCCTTCGTATCGGTCGCTGCCCTCGCAGCTGCCATCACCGGCTCAGCCACCGCAGCCATTCCCTCCGTCCCAGCCGCTTCAACAGGCGCCCCAGACTCTCCCGCATCCGGCAGGCCCCCAGCTCCCATCATCATCGCAGGCGGCACTCCCACCTTCTCCGTTCATTGCAGCAGAGAAGGCGTCGAATGCAGCCCCGGCACCTTTATATATTGGGACAAAGGGTACAGCGATGGCTGCCCGGAACAGGCTTTTTCTCCGGCGGCGCTCGTCATCACCCGGGTAGTCTCCCTCCCTGAACCCACGAAATTATGCCTGGACTTAGGCCACAAATCCATTGCTGCAGAGAATGAGCTCAGCCGGCGGGTCGTCTTCCTCAATGCTCCGGGGCTGCAGCCCCTTGGTCAGAGCGAAGAGCACCTGGTGGTAGATGCCGGTCCCGCTCATTCTTACCAGACAGGCGATGTCCTGTATGGCCTGCCCATACATATTTGCCCCAGCGTAGCCCTCTATGAAAGAGCTTATACGATCGAAAAAGGCCGGATCACGGGAGAATGGAAAAATACGGGAAGGGATAGAAAGATTAGCTTATAGGAGCATCCTTTGCAGCTTTTTCACCGTATAAATACTCTTATCTAGATGTTAAAAAAGGGCATTTCACCGGAAAACACCCCTGTATTCACCGACCGCCTATGGTGTGAGGAATAATTATACTTTAAATTGCCGTCACTTTGTGTATGATTTTTCGACCAGAAAACAATTTTGTTCGAAAAACCATTAATTCGATAATTTTGTAGCCATCTATTCAACTTTAAACAATAAGACCATGGAAGTAAAAGAACCGACTGGCAGGCTGGGAGTGTTAATCCCCGGTTTGGGCGCCGTAGCAACTACGATGATCGCAGGCGTCGAAGCCATTAAAAAGGGATTGGCGCAACCGATTGGATCTATCACGCAAATGGGGAATATACACCTGAACAGAAAGTCAGGCAATAACTATCCCAAGATCAAGGATTTCGTTCCCCTGGCCAACTTGCAGGACCTCGTATTTGGCGGCTGGGATGTATATGAGGATAATGTATATGAAGCAGCTGTTAACGCCAGGGTGCTGGAACCAGGTATGTTACAGGCCCTGCGCCCCGAGCTGGAAGCGCTGAAACCCATGAAAGCGGTTTTTGAAAAAGAATATGCAAAAAATCTGGACGGCACCCATGTAAAAACCGCCGCTAATAAATATGAGCTGGCCAAGGCCCTCATGGAAGACATGACCAGCTTCCAGGAGACCCGCGATTGCGATCGTCTCGTGATCGTCTGGTGCGGCTCTACGGAAAAATATATTGAACCTTCCGAGGTGCACGAAAGCCTGAGCGCCTTCGAGAAAGGCTTAAAGGACAACGATCCCCGGATCGCGCCCAGCATGATCTATGCGTATGCCGCACTTAAGCTGGGTATTCCCTTCCTGAACGGGGCCCCTAATCTTACCGTCGATATTCCGGCCCTCGTGGAATTATCTAAACAGACAGGTGCTCCGATCGCCGGTAAAGACTTCAAAACCGGACAAACTCTCATGAAGACCATTCTCGCCCCCGGCCTTCAAGCCCGCGCATTGGGAGTAAAAGGATGGTTCTCCACGAATATCCTGGGCAACAGGGATGGATATGTACTGGATGATCCGGATAACTTCCGCACCAAGGAAGTGTCCAAGCTCAGCGTATTGGAAGACATCCTGCGCCCCGATCTCAGCCCCGAATTATACAGCGAATTATATCATAAGATCCGCATCAACTATTATCCTCCTCATGGTGATAATAAAGAGAGCTGGGATAATATCGATATTTTTGGCTGGCTGGGCTATCAGATGCAGATCAAGATCAATTTCCTTTGCCGGGATTCCATTCTTGCAGCTCCACTGGTGCTGGACCTGGCTTTGTTCGGCGATCTGGCTAAAAGATCAGGCCTCAGCGGCGTACAGGAATGGCTGTCTTTCTACTTCAAATCTCCACAGACCAGCCCGGGATTCCGCCCTGAGCATGATATATTTAAACAATTAAACCATTTGCAGAACGCCCTTCGCAAGCTAATGGGTGAAGAACAGCTAAACGCGGAAGGTCTGACATATGCCGAAGAAGGAATAACGGCCTGATAATGGAAAAGGTCCATCGACTCATTTCCACTTGTTTGGGAATAGGCTATACTCCAAAAGGCGGGGGCACTGTAGCTGCCATTGCTTGTTGTATAGTCTGGTACTTTGCCCGGACTGGTGGAAGTGAGTTTGTTTTTGGCCCGGTTCTGGCGACCGGAGTCATCTTTGCCTTCGGCGTCTGGAGTTCCAATAAAGTGGAGGCCGAATGGGGGAAAGATAGCTCTAAGGTTGTCATTGATGAAGTGGCCGGAATGTGCCTCACCCTCCTGTTTGTTCCCGTTCGCTGGCAATATATCCTCTGCGGGCTGATCCTGTTCCGGTTTTTTGATATTGCCAAGCCGCTGGGTATACGAAAAATGGAAGAACTAAACGGGGGTTGGGGCGTTATGATGGACGATATGCTGGCAGGCCTGTATGCTAATATAATCCTCCAGGTGGTCGTGCTGAGTAAGTTATGGCAAATATGATGACTTTTACAAAAGCGCAGGTAGCCTCGCTGCTGGCTACAGGCGTCGATTTCCTGGTAACCTTCCTGCTGCTCCGCTGGGCAGGAGTCCCTCCCGTGGCAGCAAGCGCAAAAGTGACTTTTTGCGGGGCGACTGGTACCCTTTGCGGTGGAGTCACCCATTTCATGGTCAGCCGTACATGGGTATTCAACGCACAGGAGAAAAAATGGGCCGAACAGCTCAACCGGTATGCGCTGGTCTGGATTGGTAACCTTATACTCAATGTATCAGGCCTTTATCTTCTCTCCAGCTACACAGAGATCAGCCATATGTTAGCCAAGGTGACGATTGCAATTATAGTAGCTGTTTTTTACAACTACGTATTGCAGAAAAGATTTGTATTTAAATAAGACTGATGAATAAGGAAGGATTTTGTATAAGAGTATGTATTACGGCGATACTGGTCATGACAGGAGTTGTTAGCGGCATGGCTCAAACAATAATAACGGGATATGTCAAAGATTCCGCAACGCAGGCGCCCCTGTCGAACGCCAGCGTTTCGATAAAAGGTCAGCGGGGCGGGGCCCGTACGAATTCAGACGGCAGATTCAGAATCCCGGTAGACAAAGCTCCCCTGAATATCGTTGTCTCCATCGTAGGCTATAATTCCCATACCCTCCACCTTGACGACCTGCCATCCCTGGATCTGACCATCACTCTTTCCCGCGATTTCAAGGACTTAGGGCATGTTACGGTCCGGAATAAGAAACAGAAATATCGCAATAAAGGCAATCCTGCTGTCGAACTGATCCGCCAGGTCATCGACAATAAGAACAAGAACAGGATGGAAGCCTATAATTTCGCCACCTACGAGAAATACGAGAAGCTGCAGGTCTCTGTTAATAAGCTTTCCGATAAGGTCGGTCACAACAAATTACTCAAGCCCTACCATTTCCTGGTTGAGAACGGTGATACGACCAAATTGGAAGGCCGCACCCTCTCGCCTGTTTACCTGGAAGAAACCCTTTCCGATGTCTACTACCGGAAAAGCCCGGAAAAGACCAAAACTATTATCAAAGGACAACGTAAGGTCGACTTCGGGGAATTCCTGGATATGGGAGGGATCAGCATGTACCTCAATCGCCTTTACCAGGATTTCAACGTATACGACAACAATATCTCCGTCTTTACCAACTTATTCCTGAGCCCGATCGCTGATATGGGTCCCACCTTCTATATGTATTTTATAGATGATACGGTCATGGTGGACAGTCAGAAACTGGTGCGGCTCTCTTTTCGCCCCAGGAATCCGAACGATCTGCTCTTCCGGGGCACCTTGTGGATCACCCTGGACGGCAACTATGCCATTCAGAAGCTGAAGCTGCTGGTAAGCAAGAGCATCAACTTCAACTTCGTCCGGGAAATGAAGATCGACCAGGACTTTACAAGGATGCCGGACGGACGTTACCTGCTCTCTAAAAGTGATGTGCTGGGGGACTTCGGGATCAATAAGACGGGTACGGGGCTATTCGGTGAGCGGGTCGTCTCATTTAGAAATTTTTCCACCAATCAGCCCGTTGCTGACAGTGTCTTCAAAGGACCTCCCACTGTCATCCTGGATAGCGCTGTCGCCCAGAAGGACAGTTTTTGGGTCGCCACCCGGGGGGCCGATACCCTTACCCGGGCTGAATCAAAAGTCTACGCGAACGTGGATAGCCTCCGGAATATGAAATCGTTCAAAAGGCTGATGGACTATGGCACCCTGCTCCTGGCCGGGTACAAGCAGGCAGGGATCTTCGAAATAGGACCAGCCAGCACTTTTTACAGCTTTAACCCCGTGGAAGGATTTCGGTTACGTTTTGGAGGCAGGACCACTACCAAGCTCAGCACCCGTTACTATTCCGAGGCCTATGCGGCCTATGGATTCAAGGACCAGAAATGGAAATACTTCCTCAGCGGCACCTATTCGCTGAATAATAAATCCATCTATGGCTTTCCCCAGAATTATGTCCGGGCTTCCTATCAGCACGATACCAAGATCCCGGGACAGGAGCTGCAGTTCGTACAGGAAGACAACTTCCTCCTGTCTTTCAAACGGGGCAACAACGATAAATGGCTCTACAACGACATTTTCCGGCTGGATTATAAGAAAGAATTCGGGGATCACTTTTCCTATGAATTCGGTTACAAATACTGGAAGCAGTCTCCGGCCGGCACGATCGCTTATGTGAAACAGACCGGGGGTATCAATGATTCCATTCCGGCCATCACCACGTCAGAGATCTCTGCGGAATTTCGCTGGGCGCCTCACGAACAGTTTTATATCGGTAAGCTGTACCGGGTTCCTATCGTGAACAAATACCCAATTTTCGATTTTCGCTACACGGCAGGTATCAAAGGATTGACGGGCGGGGAATACAATTACCACCGTTTTGACGTCGATATCTTCAAAAGGTTCTATCTTGGGCCCATCGGGTATACCGACATTACCCTTGACGGGGGCTATCTGTTCGGAAAAGTACCTTTTGCCCTGGCGGAGATCAGCCATGCCAACCAGACCTATGCCTATCAGCTGGCCTCCTATAACCTCATGAATTTCATGGAGTTCATCAGTGACCACTATGGCAGTATCATGATCGACCACTATTTCAACGGGTTTTTCTTCAACAAGATCCCCCTGCTGAAAAAGCTGAAATGGAGGGAAGTCATTGAGGCTAAGGTACTTTGGAGCGGAATTCGGGATGAGAACAACCCCCTGAAGACCGCCGACCAGGTGAAATTCCCCCTTACCAACGGATTGGTAGAGACCTTCTCTATGAACCAGACCCCTTATGTAGAGGCCGGTTTCGCCGTCGCTAATATTTTCAAGCTGATAAGGGTGGACTTCATCAAAAGATTCACTTACCTTAATCACCCGGAAATTCCTACCTGGGGTATCCGGGCAAGAACTAAATTTGACTTTTGATTTGAATTATGAGCATTCGCAATCAGTTACAGTTAAGTATATATAAGGTCATCAATCCCTTAGTGAAGCTGTTGATCAAGGCCGGCCTTACTCCGAATATGGTAACGACCATCGGGTTGCTGCTGAATATCGGCGTCTCCATTATCTTCATCGCAGGGGCCGAGGAAGGTAAAAGAGGCGATCTTTCTTATGTAGGATGGGCCGGGGCGCTGATCCTGTTCGCAGGTCTGTTCGACATGCTGGACGGACAGGTCGCCAGACTGGGGAATATGAGCTCCCGTTTCGGGGCCTTGTACGATTCCGTACTCGACCGGTACAGCGAATTGATCCTGTTCCTGGGCATTTGTTATTACCTGGTAGCCCATCACTATTTCTTCAGCTCCCTTTTTGCTTTTATCGGAATGATCGGAAGCCTGATGGTCAGCTATACCCGGGCAAGAGCGGAAGGATTGGGCATTGAATGCAAGGATGGGCTGATGCAAAGGCCGGAAAGGGTGATCCTGATAGCGGTCTCCGCCCTTGCCTGCGGAATCACAGGTCATTTTATCGGAGGAAATTATAAGGTCCACTGGCCCGGCACTAATTTCCCCATCTTTGAAACGATCTCTATCTTCACCATTCCCCTCACCGTAATGGCGGTGCTCGCTAACTGGACAGCTATCGGCCGACTGATAGACGCAAAGAAAAGCCTGGAAGATCAGGCAGCCGCTCAGGAAGCGGCCCGGGCTGCGGCTCAGGCTGCCCTGGCAAATACACAGACCGGTCCGGCAAAAAATCCGCCGGTTTCAATCCCGACGCCAGCGCAGACTTCGGCCCCGGCTTCTTCAAAAAGCTCAATCCCCGGATCGTCCGGTGGATCTCCCGGCGCTTCTGTATGGCTCTTATGCCTGCTCTTATCGGCCATTACCACCCTGCCCGCCGGCGCCCAGGCCGCCAGATCCCCCATCGCTGCTACCGCTCACCAGGCCGCAGATCCTCACCCGATAGTCCGGGATGCCCAGGATACTTTTCCCATTCCTCCGCATAACCGCAACTCGCTGTTTTACCTGCAACGCACACCCAATACCAATACGATCATATGCGAGCTGAACGAAAAAAATGGGAGACCCGACCAGGAGGATCCCGTACACGTATTGTGGGTCCGTTATACGGAACAGAAACAACGCCAGGAACTATCCTTCCTTCAGCGTCATTTCGCCTATGGCATTAAATCCCAGTCACTGGGCAATGACAAGTATGAACTGCACTTCATTTCGTATAAAAAATTGCCCCTGGTGCTCAAAAAATCCCCGGTCGATAACCAGCACCACGTCTATGCGAACATCCTGGGTAAGGAAGCGATATTAACACGGATCTATATAAAGATCAATCCCGGTGGCTCCTTCTGGTCACCTAATGTAGAATATATTGAACTGAAAGGGACTGACCCCGATAACGGGAAAGAACTGATGCAACGAATCAAAACCTAGCGGAAATGGAGACCAATAATATCCGCAACCTGACCTACCGTTCCGTTCTCACCGTCACGGCAATTTCCGCCTTCTACCTTATCCTGTCAGCCTGGCTGATAGGTTATAAGACCGATCAGCTTTTCCTGGTCCTTTTATTTAATTCCCTGTTCTACCTCTCAGGTCCTACCCGCCGGTTCATCGTAGGCTTTTCCGTCTTTATCGTCTTCTGGATCATTTTCGATTTTATGAAGGCTTTTCCGAACTTCCGGTATAATTCCGTTCACATCGAAAGTCTCTACCTGGCAGAAAAAAAAATATTCGGAATAAAGACTGCCGGTGGAACAGTGGTCACCCCTAACGAGTATTGGCAGGCACATACCCGGTCTTTTCTTGACATCATGGCCGGCCTGTTCTATTTGTGCTGGATTCCACTACCTCTGGCCTTTGGCGGGTATCTGTTCTTTAAGGACCGGGAAGCGTATTTTCGCTTTTCCCTGACCTTTCTCCTGGTCAATCTCCTGGGCTTTATCATTTATTATGTTTATCCGGCTGCTCCACCCTGGTACGTACAACACTATGGGTTCGTATTCAATCCACATACACCGGGCAATACAGCCGGCCTTGGCCGTTTCGACCAGATCTTCCATGTTGCTGTATTCTCTTCCCTGTACGCTAAAAGCTCCAATGTATTTGCTGCAATGCCCTCTTTGCATGCTTCCTATCCGCTCGTCGTTTTCTACTATGGGATAAAGACCCGGCGGGGATGGGCGAATCTTTTTTTTGGAGTGATAATGGCGGGGATCTGGTTTGCCGCTGTCTATAGCAGCCATCATTATGTATTGGATGTTCTCGCGGGCATTACCTGCGGCCTGACAGGCATCAGCCTTTTTAATTATGGCTATGGCCGAAAAGGAGGGTTTTATCGTTTGGTACAATCCTGTGTCGCCGCTACCTCCCAATCCCCTCCACCATAATATCTACAATGGAATCGATCTGCAGGTCGAGCTGTGGATACTGTTTCTTGGATACCATGAGCGGCACTGCCAGCCCCCTGAAACTACTCACCATCAGGTAGGCAACCAGTTCTATATTATCAGGATCGATCTTTTTAAACTCTCCGTTATTGACGCCTTCCTCCAGGATATCTTTCACCACCTCTACATGGGTCGTATCGAATTTACTCTTCAGCTCCTCGATAATACAATGTAACTCCACGATCTCACTCTTCAATGCATCGCTGAGATTGCACAATTGACTCAGCTTATTCAGCCGGCACCGGCAATAAATGATCAGCTTCTCTTTAGAGCTGGCCGCACCCCGGATGGATTCCTGGATCTGGTTCAGCAACTCATCCATTTCAGCATGCAGCACCGCCTCAAAGATATCCTCCTTGCTCTGGTAATAATAATAAAGAGAACTTTTGGCCTTGCCTAAACTCCCGGCAATATCGCCCATGGTCGTTTTTTTAAACCCGGTTTTTTTAAAAAGGGCCCTGGCAGTGTCAATAATATCCCTCACTACAATCTCATCTTTTTGAAGCATCTCAGCCATAAGAATAGGTGACTTTAGGTATCCGCCTTAAAGCGCCTGGAATATGCTTAAAATTCAGCGTTTCTCCGGCACATAACTTCTGTCCGCTCAACGGGCAATACATTTAGGCGTCTTAAAGAACCGGCGAATAGGACAAATTTACAAATTTTCCATGCCAAACGCTGGTTAATGATTGGTGAATCTTGCATCTATGAGACGATCTACGTATTTTAGCAGGCGTTGATTTTGCTACACCCCTTATTTGAGCCTGAGACCCTTGCTAAACTATTCCCGGTGAGGCTCCTTTATTTCATCCGGGAAGGATAGCCTTTCAACAGGCCCTTCCCGGGAACGTTTTGAAATAGGAGAGAACATGAAAAAAATGCTAAACTGTATTCTTCTCATCGATGACGATGAGCCTACGAATTATCTTAACAGGATGACCGTAGAACAAATGGGCTGCGCCCGGTATGTAGCCATAACACAGAGCGGTCAGGAGGCCCTGAACTTCCTGATGGGGCATCGGCAGCCGGGCCACAAGGGGGATTGTCCTCATCCTGATCTGATCTTTCTCGATATCAATATGCCGGCCATGGATGGCTGGGAATTCCTGGAAAAATATAAAAAGCTGCCCAGGGAACAAAAGGCAGAGGTTGTCCTGATCATGTTGACCACTTCCCTCAACCCGGATGACGAGAAAAGAACAAGTCAGATCCCTGAGGTCGCCGGGTTTGAGAACAAGCCCCTGAAAGAACCCCAGCTGGAACGCCTGCTGAAAAGATATTTCCCGGATTATTTCTAGGACATAACTCCGGTCCGGTTTGCCGGTAAGCCCGACCGGAAAAAAATGTTATTGTCCTTTTATGCAGATTGGGCACACCAATCCGCACGTCCAAAAAGACGGGACTGCCTGGCATGCAAGTCAATGGCCCGGGAGAAGTCTGCCCTATATCCCCGAATGCAAATAATCTTTCAAATGAGTGATGGTCTCCTGTTGCGTGAGTATCGTCTCTTTTACAACATCATTGATCGAGACGATCCCGCAGAGCGCCCCATTGTCAAAGACAGGGAGATAACGAATGTTTTTGTCAGATAACAATTGCATGCAGAACTCAATGGTATCGCTGGGAGTTACATGCGGCAGATCATTGGTCATGATCTCGGCTACTTTTGTATCGGTGGAGGACTTCCCTTTCAGGATCACCTTGCGGGAGTAATCCCGCTCGGTCACAATGCCCTTGTACTGTTCATTTTCCAGTACTAATACCGAACCAATATTCTGATCGGCCATGATGCGCAGCGCCTCAAGAACGGTCGTTTCAGGGGATACAGAAGTGATATGGCTTCCCTTATGTCTGAGAATATCGGCTACCTTTTTCATATTGCATGTTTTAGTTAGAAGTTAGAAATCGTTTTAACCAATTTACGGTTTTTTTTCCTCTTCCCGGAACATTTTTACCCCCTGGGCCACCCCCCTTTGCCCCGTTCAGATCACCCGGGTAAGGTTGCTGACTATCCGGCCAATGCATCCGCTTGCCCTATCCCTCTCTCCCCGCATTGCTAAAACTTTCTTTTATTTGCATACTATTGCTCCCGAATGCTGCCTGCCCCGACCATATTAACCAATAGTCTCAAGCTGCAAGCCACAAGCTTCAGGCATCCCCTTATACGTATCCGGCTGGCAGCTAATAACTTGCGGCTCGCAGTTTTTATCCGGCTGGCAGCAAATAGCCTGCATCTTGCATCTTTTATTCGACTAACAGCTGGTAGCTTGCTGCTTGCCGCTATTCTCTTACCTCTTAATCTCGCTGCTCAATACAACAGATACCGGTTCTCCAGGCTGGATATCTCGAAGGGACTTTCCCATAACGAGGTCAACTGCATATTCAAGGATGAAATAGGATTTCTATGGTTTGGCACGATGTCGGGGCTCAACCGCTATGATGGTTATTCCTTTAAGGTGTTCAAACATGATCTCCGCGATAGTTCCTCTATTAATGACGATCTCATCATCCGGATATGGCAAGGCCCCGGTCATAAGCTCTGGATCTCCGCCGGAAAAGGCCTGACGATCTATGATCCGCTGACCGAAAAATTCGATCGTTACCCCCAACGTTTTCTTCATTCCATTCATATCGACAGCGACTCTATCACCGATATCGGGAATGACAGGCTGGGTAATTACTGGTTCATTGCCACGGGGAAAGGGGCCGGACTCTATAAATACGATCCCGCTCAGCTGTCCGCTCAACCTATCCTGCACCGGGAAGGAGATCCTTCTACCCCGCATTCCAATCAGCTTCGATCGATTGCCTCCGATAGCCTGGGTAACTGGTGGATCATATATGCCGACGGGATCCTGGAGAAAATGGACGGGCGGACAAATAAGATCGTCTACAGCTCAGCCGCCATCCAAAAGAACTTTCCCGGTGAATCGTTGGACTATCGGTTATATATAGATGATCAGAACGACTGCTGGGTATATACTGCGGGAAAACCAGGAGGACTGCTTTATTTTCATCCCTCTACAGGTAACTGCCTGCGGATCCGGAAGGATTCGGGTAGACACAGTCTTAATAACAACCTGGTGACCGGTATCGTACAGGATGATAAAGGCATCATATGGATTGCTACCGATCACGGCGGCATCAACCTTCTGGACAAAAAGGACTCTTCCATTCATTACCTGCTGGCCCATGATGACGATGACAAGAGCCTTAGCCAGAACAGCATCAATACTTTATACAAAGACAATACAGGCATTATTTGGGTGGGCACCTTTAAAAAAGGAGCCAGCTATTATCATGAAGACATCCTCAAATTTCCTCTTTATCGTCACCAGCCCTCCAATCCCAATAGCCTGAGCTACGATGATGTCAATCGTTTCGTAGAAGATGAAAAGGGGAATTTATGGATCGGTACCAACGGCGGCGGGCTCATCTATTTCAATCGGGCAATGGGGAAATACATGCAATACACGCATAATCCGGCTGATCCCCGCAGTTTGAGCAATGATGTGATCGTCAGCCTGTGTCTGGATCATGAACAACGACTCTGGATCGGTACCTATTACGGAGGACTGGACTGTTTTGACGGGAAGATCTTCCATCACTACCGGCACAACGAATCGGATAGCAACAGTATCGGGGACGACCGGATCTGGGAGATAAAGGAAGATTCCCGCGGCCGCCTCTGGATCGGCACCCTGGCCGCCGGGCTGGACCTGTTCGACCGGAAGAGAAATGTTTTTATTCATTACCGGCCGCTTGGCCCCATCCCCTCCAATGTTACGGCCCCTTCGAATGCCACCGCACCTGCCTTCGATACTACAGCATCCTCCGGATTCCATGCAGATCCCTCCACCATTAAATCCGTAAGCACAAATGGTTTTCGATCTCCTGCTGCCTCCGCATCTCCCGATACATCCGGAACATCTCCCTCTGTCCGTTCCGGGTACATTTCCGAACTGATGGAAGACCGGCAGGGTAATCTGTGGATCGGCACTGCCATCGGCATCGATGTACTGGAAGCCGCCACCGGCAAATTCCGCCATTATGGGAATCAGGTCAACAATCCCTCCAGCCTCAGCAACGATAATGTGATCTCGATCCTGCAGGACAGCCGCGGCCTGATCTGGGTCGGCACCCGCGAAGGCCTCGACCTCTTCGATAGCAAAAACCGGTCATTCACCACCTTCCGGACAGGAGACGGGCTCCCGGATAATACGATCCTTACCATCCTGGAAGATAATGACCGCCATCTCTGGCTCAGCACCCCCAATGGCCTGTCCAATATGATCGTTTCGGCGGATACCCATACCGGTCAGCATGTTTACCGGTTTAAGAACTACGACGAGTCTCACGGCTTGCAAGGCAGAGAATTCAATGAGAACGCCGCCCTGAAGACCAGGGAAGGAGAACTGATCTTCGGAGGAGCCAACGGCTTTAATATTTTTGATCCGCAGAAACTAAGGAACAGCCCCCGCAGACCCGAGCTGATCCTCACCGACCTGCAGGTGTTCAATAAGAGTGTGGGCATCGGGGAGAAACTGAACGGCCACATCATCCTTCCCCGGTCTATCACCGAGTCCCGGGAAATTACCCTGCGCTACAACGAGAATGTTTTTTCCATCGGGTTTGCCGTCCTGGATTTCCTGAACGCAGAAAAAGTGAAATATGCCTATATACTGGAAGGATTTAATAAGGACTGGCTGGTGAGCGATGATAAAACACGAAAGGCCGTCTATACCAACCTTGATCCCGGCAACTATACCTTCAAAGTAAGAACGGCTAATGACGACGGTAGCTGGAATGGGCAGGTGCTGGAATTGGGAATTAAAATATTACCCCCTTTCTGGAAGACCCCCCTGGCTTATATCCTCTATGTACTGCTTTTCGTCGGAATACTGATCCTCGCCAGGAGAATGATCCTGCAAAGGGCGCACAGGCGTTTTGCACTGGAACAGGAAAGAAAGGAGGCACAGCGCCTGCACGATCTCGATAGGATGAAGATCCGTTTTTTTACCAATGTCAGCCACGAATTCAGAACTCCCTTGTCGCTGATATTGACCCCACTGGATAAGATCATTAAGAATACGGATGACCCGGGGCGGAAAGCCCAGTTCCACCTCATTCACCGCAATGCAAGACGTCTGCTGAACATGGTCAATCAATTGCTGGACTTCCGCAAACTGGAAGTGCAGGAGCTGCGGCTGAATGCCGGCAAAGGAGATATCGTGAAGTTTATCAGGGATCTTTCTTTCTCTTTCGCCGACATAGCCGAGAAGAAAAACATCGGATTTTCCTTTACGACGACCCTACCCTCATTTTGTACTTCTTTCGATCACGATAAGCTGGAAAGGATCCTTTTCAATCTGCTTTCCAATGCTTTTAAATTTACGCATGAACATGGCCGGGTATCTGTAGCACTCGATCTGCTGTCATCTGATACACACGCAGGTCAGCCCGTTCTAAATGCATCCGTGCCGATCACATCCTCAGCTCACATCACACAGGCCATACCAGGCGTCTCAGGCCCGGACATTCCCACAGTCCCCGTCCTCCACAAATCTGCGCTTCTCCTGCAGCTCACCGTAAAAGACACCGGCATCGGCATGGAGAAAGACCGGCAGGAGAAAATATTCGAACGCTTCTTCCAGAATGAAATCCCCGGCTCGATGGTCAACCAGGGCAGCGGTATCGGACTGGCGATTACCAAAGAATTTGTGAAACTCCACAACGGCTCCATCCGCGTAGAAAGCGAACCGGGGCAGGGGAGTAGCTTCATCGTATTATTGCCGGTCATGGACCTCGGCCCGGCTACAGATCCTGGTATAATTATGGCGTCCGACCCGGCTGTCGACACTGTTGCCGCCACAAAAAAAATCCCCCGCCCACCGGCCGTCACTACCAAAAAGCCCATCGTATTACTGGTAGAGGACAACGAAGACTTTCGGTTCTACCTAAAGGATAACCTGAAAGAATTTTTCACGATCGTAGAGGCCTCCGACGGTAAGGAAGGGTGGCAGAAGACCCTGGCAGCACATCCGCAACTGGTGGTCAGCGATATCAGCATGCCGGAAATGAATGGCATCGACCTCTGCCGGAAGATAAAAGACGACCGCCGCACTTCTTTTATCCCCGTCATCCTGCTCACGGCGCTCATCGGCGAAGAACAGCAGCTGAAAGGCCTGGAGACCGGCGCCAATGATTATATGACCAAACCTTTTAATTTCGAGATCCTCCTTTCCAAGATCCGCAACCTGCTTACTCAGCAGGAGACAGCCCGCAAAACATATCAGAAACAGGTGGAAGCCAGCCCCACCACCGTCAAGGCCGAGTCTCCGGATGAGAAATTCATCCGGCAGGCATTGGACCTGGTAGAGAAGCACATCGCCAACCCCGAATTCTCCGTAGAGGAAATGAGCCGCGAATTATTCCTGAGCCGGGTAGCCCTCTATAAAAAACTCTTCCACCTTACCGGCAAAACCCCCATCGAATTCATCCGGTCCATCCGCCTGAAAAGAGCCGCCCAGCTGCTGGAAAAAAATCAGTTCACCGTCGCCGAGATCGCCTACGAAGTCGGTTTCAACAACCCCAAATATTTCTCCCGCTACTTTAAGGCCGAATTCGGCGTCCTCCCCTCCGCCTACCAGCGATCTGCCAGTCATCCGGGCTCTTAACCATTCAGGCTCATAGCGATTAGCTTATAACCTCAAGCCGATACAACTGTACAATAGCTGGCCTGCAGTCATTAGCCTGCAGCTCATTCGAACAGCTCATTTCCCCCAATCGCTTAACATTTTATACCCATCCCCCCGTTTTAGTTAACATTTGGATACCTACACATATACATTTGGCAACCCTGCATACTAAAGCTTGAGTATAATTTTACAGGATCGGATCATCCGGAAAAAAATCCCCCGGGCTATCGGAAAACATATTAGAAAATTGATTGCTATGCCGGAAAGAAAATTGCTTTGCCTTAGTCTCTTACTATGCCAGATCTTATGCCTCTATTATTCCCCTTCCCGGGCCGGATCTTCTTTTGCCTCCATCGGCATCCACCTCGATAGTATTCCTACCCTCACCCTTCCTGCCGAAGGCACAGGCGCCTATAAAGGCACAGGCACCTACATCCGTACCGAAGACGGCCTCCTCGTATACCCCGATACTCTCCTTTCCGGGAATACGGCTGCCGTCAAACTCCAGGTGGTGACGGATAATATAATACGGGTGACCTCCCATCCGACCCGGGAGACCTCCCCTGGAAAAAGCCTGATCACCATCTACGGATCAGATCCTTCCGCTAAATGGGATATAAGGAACGGGAACAACACCGTCGTCCTTACCACCCGCCTCCTGAAAGCAACCGTCACCATCGCCACGGGGGCAGTGAGCTTCACCGATCCGGCAGGTCTTCCCATCCTGTCCGAAAAAGCGAACGGAGGCCGTAGCTTTGAACCCGCCGTCTTCGACGGGGCGAGTTCTTACCAGATCCGCCAGACCTTTACGACCCGCCCTGACGAAGCCCTCTATGGCCTGGGCCAGCACCAGGACGGCCTGGCTAATTATAAAGGAAGACAGACCAGCCTGTTCCAGAACAATACGGAAGTAGCAGTCCCTTTTTTGATCTCCAATAAGAATTATGGTATTCTCTGGGACAATTACTCGCTCACCTATGTGGGCGATATCCGCCCCTATAAACCGCTGTCGGCCATGAAACTTTTTTCAAAAGCCGGCGAACAGGGCTGGCTCACGGGCACCTATCGTAACGACCAAGACCATAAAGAAGACGTGACCCTGGAAAAAGCGGAATCCGGCATCAACTACGCTTATTTGGGCGATTCCAAAAAGTTTCTGCCCGCCGAATTCAAGCCGGCAAAAGGATCGGTCACCTGGGAAGGCTCCCTGGCTTCCGAATTCACCGGCGAACACGTATTTCATTGCACCTACGGCGGTTATATTAAAGTATGGATCGATGGAAAATTACTGCTGGACCGCTGGAGACAGGCCTGGAATCCGGGATCGGCCCTGCTGCCTGTCAACATGGAAAAAGTTAAAATATACCCCGTCAAAATAGAATGGCTGCCCGATGGAGAAGAATCCTATCTCTCCCTGAAATGGCTCGACCCGATCCCTCCGGCACAGAAAGATGATTTCAGCTTTTTATCCGAGGCCGGCAAAAGACTGGATTACTATTTCATCTATGGCGGAAATATGGATGAAGTGATCGCCGGGTATCGTCATATCACCGGCAAATCGACCATCGCACCCAAATGGGCCATGGGACTCTGGCAGAGCAGGGAACGGTATAAGACACAGGATGAAATACTCAATACGGTAAAAGAATTCAGGACCCGGAAGATCCCGCTCGATAATATTGTACTGGACTGGAGCTACTGGCGGCAGGATGACTGGGGCAGTCAGGAATTCGATCCCCGACGCTTCCCCGCACCCGACAGCATGATCCGGGTATTACATAACGACTACCACACTCATTTCATGATCTCCGTATGGCCCAAATTCTATGAAGGCATCTCTACCTATGACCAGTTCAGCCAGAACAACTGGCTGTACAAAAGAAATATTGCGGATAGCCAGCGCGACTGGATAGGGAAGGGGTATATCTCTACTTTTTATGATGCCTTCAATAAAGACGCCCGCAAAGGTTTTTGGGATCTCCTCAATAATAAACTGTTCAACAAGGGCATCGATGCCTGGTGGATGGATGCCAGCGAACCGGATATCTTATCCAATGTGAGCCCGGAAAAGAGAAAAGAACAAATGACGCCCACCGCAATTGGCCCTGCCGCCGAATATTTAAACGCTTATCCTCTGGAAAATACAAAAGGCATTTATGAAGGACAACGGAGCACCCGCCCCGATCAAAGGGTCTTTATCCTTACCCGCTCCGCCTTTGCCGGATCTCAGCATTATGCGGCGGCCGTATGGAGCGGTGATATCGCTTCCCGCTGGTCGGATATGAAGACACAGATAGCGGCCGGTATCAACTTTTCCCTGTCCGGTATACCCTACTGGTCAATGGATATCGGTGGTTTTGCCGTAGAACGCCGTTATGAACATGCACAAGGAGAAGACCTGGAAGAATGGCGCGAACAGATGACAAGATGGTACCAGTTTGGGTCCTTCTGCCCCCTATTCCGGGTACACGGTCAATACCCCTACCGGGAAATATATAATGTGGCCCCCGATAATCACCCGGCCTATGCCAGTATGCTTTATTATGACCGCCTCCGCTATCGTCTCCTCCCATATATCTATTCGCTGACAGGAATGACCTGGTTAAAGGATTATACGATCATGCGGGGCCTGGTAATGGACTTTGGAAAGGATACAGCAGTCAATAATATTGGTGACCAATACATGCTGGGACCCTCCCTGCTGGTAGCCCCGGTAACGGAATACCACCAACGCAGCCGGAAAATCTATCTCCCGGCAGGGCAGGACTGGTATGATCTTTATTCCGGGAAATCCTACCCGGGCGGGCAACAGACAGATGCCGACGCACCTTACGAACGAATACCCGTATTCATCAAAGCAGGCTCCATCCTTCCGGTTGGGCCAGCCCTCTTATACACCAGCGAAAAAATGGCTGATACGATCACCTTGTTCGTCTACTCCGGTAAGGACGCACGTTTTACCCTGTACGAAGATGAAGGCACGAATTATGACTATGAGAAAGGCGCTTATTCGAATATCCCCCTCACCTGGGAGGAAAAAACGGGTACCCTGACAGTTGGACAACGCGAAGGACATTTTACCGGGATGATTCAAAAAAGGATCTTCCGGATCATACACATCACAAAAGACAGACCGGTAGCCCTGGATTTCGAACGAATGGACCTCGAACAATCTAAAGTCCAGCTCATTCATTACGATGGACGACAAAAATTAATTTCACTTAAATAGGTACACGAACACACACAATCTACACCAGCAACTTCAAACCTTTAATTGTTTGCTTTATGAGAAATTTTAAATCCACGGGAAAATGGGGATTGTTCTTACACCTCTCCCTTTCCCTCCTGCTCATGACGGCCCGCTCCCACGCACAAGAGACGAATGTCCTCACCGGAACGGTCATCAGTGCAGGAGATGCCAAACCCATCACCGGCGTTTCGGTCAGATTGAAGGGCTCCGGCAAAGGAGTCTCCTCGGACGAGAACGGAAAATTTACAATCCATGCAAAAGCCGGCGACGTACTGGAGATCAGCAGTGTCGGCTTTGAATCCCAGGAACGCACCATCGGAACGACATTCAACTTCAACTTCACTTTTACTATTTCCCTCATCCGGTCTGTCGGAGGTCTGGACGAAGTGGTCGTAGTCGGTTACGGCACCCAGAAGAAAAAAGTACTGACAGGGGCCACCGTCCGGGTGGGTGGCGAAGACCTGGAAAAGAACCATAACGTCAGCGTAGGCCAATCTCTGCAGGGACAGGCTGCCGGCGTGCAGGTCACTTCCAACTCCGGTCAGCCGGGGGACGCCCTCCGTATCCGGATCCGGGGAGTGGGCACTAACGGTGACCCCAGCCCCTTATTTGTAGTGGACGGAATGCCCACTACGGATATCACGTACCTCAATCCCGGCGACATCGAATCCATCGATGTCCTCAAAGACGCCGCTTCCGCCTCCATCTACGGGACACAGGCCGCCAACGGAGTCGTGCTCATCACCACCAAAAAAGGAAAGGCAGGTAGAAGATCCGTCTCCTTCGACGCTTATTACGGCTGGCAGAATCCCATGAAGAAGCTGGACATGCTCAATGGAAAAGAATACACCATGATCATGAACGAGGCAGGGATCAACTCAGGTAAGGCCCCCTTCGATAATTCCATTTACCCATTTTCCAACTTTACGACGGCGCAGCTGGATTCGATCGGATCAGGAACGGACTGGCAAAAAGCCACCACTATTAAAAATGCCATCACCCAAAGCTATAACCTGGGAATGAGCGGTGGCAACGACCAATCCATTTATTCCAGTTCCCTGGCCTACCAGAAGCAACAGGGACTACTGGGACTGCCGGGCCGGTCTTATTATGAACGTATTTCCTTCCGGATCAATTCCGAGCACAAACTCTACAAAGATCTCGTCAAAATGGGAGAGAACCTTACCTATACCCACAGCAACCAGAGCGGTATCGGTACCGGTAATATTTATGGCAATTCCATCCGGGGATTGCTGAACACCAGCCCCCTTTTCCCGGCTTACAACTCTGATGGCAGTTACGGCACGTCCAAAAATGCTGAAGAGATCAACCCCGTTGCCGCCATGGACTACCTGAATAACAACAAGACGATCTATGACAGGGTATTCGGGAACGTATATGGAGAAGCCACCCTTCTCAAAGGACTGAAATTCCGCACGGATTACGGAATCGACCTCTCCTATAATTCCACCAATACCTTCACCCCCCTGTATACTCTTTCCTCGGACAACCTTACTACCACTACTACGGCCGGTATGGGACTCTACCGAAATTTTACCTGGAACTGGGACAACACCCTGACCTACCAGCATTCTTTCGGCGATCACAACCTTACCCTGCTCGCAGGTACGGAAGCCAAGGAATACAGTGGTTTCAACGTGAGCGGCACCAAACAGGACCTCATCCTGCCGGACTTTGAAAATGCGGTCATCGATGCCGGTACGAACGCCTTAACTCAAAAGGCCTATGGCACCCGGGTAGAGAGCGCATTGCAGTCTTATTTCGGACGGCTCAATTATAACTATAAAGAAAAATACCTGTTAATGGCTTCCATTCGCAGGGATGGATCGACCCGCTTCGGCGCCAACAAACGGTATGGCGTATTTCCCGCTTTCTCCGCAGGCTGGGTAGCAACCAATGAAGATTTTTTAAAATCCACCGATTGGCTGGGCTTTCTTAAGATCCGTGGAGGCTGGGGAAAGAATGGCAGCGACCGTATCGGCGATTTTAAATACCTCGCGACTGTGAGCTCCCTTTACCAGGGCTACTATTTCGGCGGAGAAGTTAATACGTCCGTATCCGTCGGCACCTCTCCGGATAAGATCCCGAATCCCAACCTGCAATGGGAGGCATCCGAACAGACCGATCTTGGCTTCGATGCTACCGTATTCCAACATCTGACCATCAACTTTGACGTCTACAATAAAACGACCCGTAACTGGCTGGTAACGGCCCCCATCCCCGCAATCGTGGGCACAGGCGCCCCCACCATCAACGGCGGCAGCATCGTGAACAAAGGTCTTGAGCTGGCCCTCATCTACCAACGGACCCTGGGAAAACTGACACTGGGCATCGGTGGTAATATCGCGTTCAATAAGAACACCGTGCAGCAGGTACCTACGGCCGATAAGATCATCCATGGAGCCACCAACGTACTGTCTTCCAGTACCGAAGAATTCTATCGTATCCAGGATGGCCATCCCGTAGGCTATTTCTGGGGCTACAAAACAGCCGGTATCTTCCAGAACCAGGCCCAGGTAAACAGTTATACGGGCAAACAAGGATTGATCCAGCCCGGCGCCTTACCCGGCGATGTCAGATTTGTCGACCTCAACGGGGACGGAGAGATAGATGTAAACGATAAAACACAGATCGGAAGCCCTCTTCCCACCCAGACCTTTGGGATCAACCTCACGGCAGCCTATAAGGGCTTTGACCTGGCCATCTATTTCAGCGGGGTAGGAGGTAATCAGATCGTGGACGGAGTAAGGGCTACCGACCGCTATTATAATAATTATACCACGGCCGTGCTCAATCGCTGGCATGGAGAAGGGACTTCCAACACTCAGCCCCGCGTTACCTTAGGAAACGAAGCCAATAAGAACTGGGGACATTTCTCAGACCTGTACCTGCATAACGGCGCCTTCCTCCGGGTAAAAAGTCTCAATATCGGCTATGACCTGAAAAAAGGGTTATTAAAGGAATTGCCGGTGCGCACCCTTCGTTTGTACGCGTCCGCATTGAACCTCTGGACCTTCACCCACTACCGTGGCATCGATCCGGAAGTCGGGTACGGCAATACGGAATCCGACGGCAACAACTGGTCCTCCGGTATAGACCTGGGGTATTATCCACAGCCACGGACACTCCTGGTGGGACTTAATGTCGGATTTTAACAGACTGTGTTCAACACCGGGATTTAACCGGAAGTGCCTGGTATCGGGCTTGAAAAAAAGAATTCAATAACTATAAATTTAATACAAGTGAGAACGATCTATTTTGCCATACTCATCCTCTTACTTGGGAGCTCCTGCAGCAAGAGCTTCCTGGATAAGACCCCCATCGACCAGAAGGTGGAAGAGGACTTTTATAAAACACCTGACGATGCCTTCCAGGCCCTGGTATCCGCCTACAGTATACTCGATGTGAGCGGCTACGGCAATATCTGGCTGAGCTCCGAGATCACTTCGGACGACTGCTTCGGCGGCGGCGGTACAGCCGATAATGGTCCCCGGCAATGGGACCAGTTTCAAAAATACAATGACCTGAATACCGACGCCTGGACAAAATATTACCAGGGTATTTACAGAGCGAATGTATTCCTGCAAAAAGTGGCAGGAGTAGACTTCGGCGCCAACACAGCCCTCAGGGACCGCTATATCGGGGAAGCCTATTTTTTACGGGCTTATTTTTATTTCGACCTGGTGCGCATGTTTGAAAATATTCCCCTGCTGGAACAGCCCATCGAAGGCGCCGATTATTATGTTCCCCAGGCTAATCCCGATAGCGTATATGCGCTGATCGCCAGTGATCTCAAACAAGCCGTTGCTAAACTAACACCTTCCTCCGTAACCTATCCCAATATCGCTGTCACGGATTATGGCCGTGCTACCAAATGGGCGGCAGAAGCCCTTTTAGCCCGGACCTATCTGTATTACACCGGCTACTATAACAAATCCGATCTTGTAGGAGCGTTCTCTAAACAGGATGCCATTGCAGCCGTGAAAGACGTCGTCGACAACAGCGGTTATGGCCTGGTGTCGGACTATGCCTCCCTCTGGCGCTCTTCGGCTATCACAGCAGCCGTACCCTTTGCCGGTCAGAATAGTAAAGAAGGGGTATTCGCGATCCAATATTCCTCCCAGGGTTTGGGAAATCAGACCCAGCAAAATGGCAACCGCGTACAAGTGCTGATTGCCTTACGGGGAACAGTGCCGGCGCCATATTATAAAGGCTGGGGCTTTTGCCCGGTCACTCCCGCCTTATGGGGCCTCTTCGAACCGGGAGATACGATCCGCAAAAAAGCTTCCATTATTTCTGTGGCCGATGAAAGTCTTCCTTATACAGCAGCCAGCGATCAGTTCCAGTACACAGGTTATTTCTGGAAAAAATATACGCCCATGAACCAGGACAATGCGGATGGTCTGGGAGGAAGCTTCCAGTGGGATAATTTCGACAATTATATGGTCATTCGTTTTGCAGATGTGCTGCTGATGGGAGCAGAGCTCAATCTTTCGACAGACCTTACTACTGCCCAGAAATATTACGATGCAGTGCGGGACAGAGCTTTCACAGGCGATATTACCCATCGTAAGACGCTTACTTCCGATGCCAATGGCCTCAACCTCATCCTGAACGAACGTCGCCTTGAGCTGGCCTTTGAAGGACAACGCTACTGGGACCTGCTTCGCCAGGGAATCCCCGCGGCCAAACAGGCTATCGATAACCCTACCGGCGATAATTTCAACGTCACCTTTCCGGCAGTGACCCGGGGCTTGTTCGCGATTCCCGAAACACAGATCAGTCTTTCCAACGGTACGCTCAAACAAAACAATGGATGGTAATATTAATTCAATTTATTATAAAATGATTGTCATGAAAATCTTTAAAATATCGGATATCCCGGCCTTTTGTATTCAAGGCTCCGGTACCATCGCTTCACGGGTCCTTGGCTCCCGCACCCCCGTCTCCCACATCCTTGTCCCCCGAATGCTGGCCTGTTGTGCCATCGTCATCCTATTCTCCATGGCAGCCTGCTCGCCTACACAAATGCGATACGATCAGGCTTCCCCCATCGACAAATCCAAGCTGAAATTCAGCGTTTCCCAGCAACAGGATTATGACAACAAAGTCTTTTTACTCAGCCAGACGCCGGATATCATTCCCTACTGGAACTATGGGGTCGGCACTTCCACCAACGTAGCGGATACGGTGATCCTTCCCTTCGGCGGCGCCCACACTATTAAATATTCCGTGGAGTCGGCCGGTGGTTTTGTCAACGGTGATTCAGTCACCATACAGGTGACACAGAATGACCCCGTCTATTTTTCAGATCCCCGCTGGAATATGCTCACCAACGGAGAGGCTGGCAAGACCTGGGTCCTGGACATGGCCCGGCCCATCGGCTGGTATGGCCTGGATTATCTTAAGCATACGGGCAGCGCCGATGACTGGAGTTATCATCCCGACTATGTAGGCAATGAATGGGTGATGGACAACCTGAATTGGGGACAGATGAAATTCGATCTGAACGGGGACTTTCACTACAATGTAACACAGAACGATCTTACCGGGGGGAATCCCCAAAGCTGTAGTTCCGGCTTCTCAGCCAACCTGGCGGCAGGCACTATCAAGCTGGGCGGATGCGGAATGTTATACGGCGGGAACTATTTTAATAACTGCAGCAGCTGGACTTCCCTCACCATCATTGACCTGTCCGCCACATCCATGACCTTGGGAGTCGTCCGGGATAACCCAAGCGCCGGGGGGATCTGCTGGATCGGTTTTACGTTCAAGCCGCAATAGCTGTTATATTATTCTCCCCGCCGAAGGCGGGGAGAATAATACGTTTTTTTACAACGGCCTGATCCAGATATTGCGAAAGCTGATCGGTTCGCTCTTATCTCCATGTGCCTGTAACTTGATAGGAGAGGGGCCATGCGCCTTATAATAAGGCTTTCCCCGGTAGCGGGTCTGGCCCTTCAGCTCAAAATTATTTTGTACCAATACCCCATTGTGAAAAGACGTCACGCGGGCAGGAGAAACAAGACTGCCGTCCGTATTGAATACAGGGGCCGTCCAGATCACATCATAACTTTGCCATTCACCGGGTTTGCGGCAGGCATTGACCAAAGGAGCATCCTGCTTGTAAATGCTGGCTGTCTGGCCGTTCGTATACGTTGAATTATTGTAACAGTCCAGGATCTGCATTTCATATCCGTCATCACCGCGACCAGTGCTGGCAAGAAAAAGCCCGCTATTACCCCTTGCCTGGTCAGAACCTGTGATATTGGAAGGAATTCTCCATTCGATATGCAGCTGGTAATTCGTAAAAGTTCTTTTGGTCTGAATATTTCCGGATGTTTTATTCACCGTCAGGATATCCTTGCGAACGATCCAGTCGGCAGGAGTCGTGCCATCTTTTGTCAGGACCCATTCATCCAGGTTTTTTCCATCGAACAGGATCACCGCATCGGAAGGGGGCAAACCTTCTTTGGCGCCCGGCGTCACCACCGGCGGTACCGGGGTATATAGCTCCGTCAGTTTGTGATCATCCAGGGAATCGGCCTGCGCCTGTACCAGCGTAGTGCCCGAAATAATGCTAAAGGCGGAAAGAAACAATACCCGTCTGAGAGGAAGAGAAGGACAAGCAAATTGGATCATAATTGTAGTGTTAAATGAGGGGACAATTTAATG
Organism: Chitinophagales bacterium; assembly: GCA_015655015.1. Classification (GTDB taxonomy): domain Bacteria; phylum Bacteroidota; class Bacteroidia; order Chitinophagales; family Chitinophagaceae; genus Puia. The sequence continues at coordinate 40,674 of JAATFV010000154.1, forward strand.
AAAATTTTTTTCATCGAACCCATTCTTCCATCCATCCTTTTTCAAGACCGCTACCTTTTTCAACACCTCGGTTTCGAGCTGTTTTTTATAGGCCGCTATCCCTGCCCCGACCAGGGGATCAAAAGCCCCGATGATCGATGCCGCCAGGATACCGGCATTCTTCGCCCCATTCAAGGCAACGGTAGCGACAGGGATCCCGCCCGGCATCTGTAAAATGGACAATACGGAATCCCATCCGTCAATAGAGTTGGAAGATTTGATGGGCACCCCGATCACCGGCAGAGGGGTAATGGAAGCTACCATCCCCGGCAAATGGGCGGCGCCCCCGGCCCCTGCGATAATGACCTTCAATCCCCGGCCTGCTGCCTGGCTGGCATACTCTACCATCCGCATAGGCGTGCGATGCGCTGATACTACGGTCAATTCATAACCTATTCCGAATTCCGCCAGCATATCTGCCGCTGCCTTCATAACAGGAAGATCGCTGTCACTGCCCATGATAATGCCGACTAAAATGCTCTCCATTTTTGATCCGATAGAGTTTAAAAAAAGTTTTTTTGGTTACGACCCTGGCCTTTGTTTGCAATCCTGCTTTGGTTACGACCCCCGATTTGGTCACGATTGCGCCCTCTGTTTAGTTACGCCCCTGTTTTGGTTACGGCCCCTGCTTTGATTACGGTTTCTGCTTATGTCTTGGTTACGACCCCCTGAGTTCATCCCAATGCTGCCTCATATTCCAACGCAGCAAATCGAATACAGCAAATCAGTTCACGAAGCTCAGGCTTCTTCCGTCTTATTGCTAACAACTTTTAATGTATTTTTAATCTTATGCGCCTTATGCACCAGGTCCTGCTTTTCTTTGCTGAGGATCGTCACATGCCCCATCTTGCGCCCCGCCCTGGTCTCTTTCTTCCCATAAATATGCACGAAAACATTGTCGATCTGCAACACCTCGGTCAATCCTTCATACACCGCTTCCCCGTTATGCCCCTCAGCTCCCACTAAATTGACGATAGCACCCGGCAGGATGGCATCCGTATTGCCCAGCGGATAACCCAGGATCACCCTCCATAACATATCGAATTGCGAACTGTAATTACCTTCGATCGTATGATGCCCGCTATTATGCACCCGCGGGGCCGTTTCGTTGACATATACTTCTCCCTGGCGGGTTACAAAGAGCTCCACGGCAAAAAGTCCCGGACTTTTCAATTCCTTTACCACCCGCATGGCAATGGCCTCTATTTTCCATAAGGTATTCTGCAGCAGGTCGGCCGGGCTGATCTGATAATCCAGCAGGTTCAGATGCGGATCGAAAACCATATCTACAGGAGGGTAGAGCGCCGTTTCCCCTTTCTCATTAATAGCGATCACCTGGGATATCTCTTTGTCAATCGTCACCAGCTTTTCCAGTATGCTCGGTGCATCAAACCCCTTTTCCATCTCTTCGCTTCTCCGGATAACCTGTACACCTTTCCCGTCATAACCTCCCATGCTGATCTTATGCACAGCCGGAAGAAAATCGGCATATTTGCGCAATTCCTCCAGGTTATTGGTCACCTTGAACTCCGCCGTAGGTATGCTGCTGTCTACATAGAATTTTTTCTGGGCGATCTTATTCTTTATGGTCCGCAGGGCCGAAGTCCTGGGATAAACCTTCACCCCTTCACCCTCCAGCTTCTCCAGAGCCTCATCATTGACGGATTCGATCTCGATGGTGAGGGCATCCAACCCCTTTCCGAAATTATATACGTCGTCGAAATTGCGGATATCCCCTTTGACAAAATGATGGCATAAGTGAGCGGCCGGACATTCTTCATCATTTTCCATTACATAGGTTTCAACAGGATAATTTGCCGCTGCCTGCAATAGCATTCTTCCGAGTTGACCCCCACCTAAAATTCCGACTCTTAACATGCTGGTTATTTGCGCCGAAGATATAGAAAAATGCTCCAAACCCACCCGATTTTTAACTGCAGGCGGCGAGCTTCGGGCCTCAAGCCAGGGAAAAGCTTCATGCTTCAAGCAGCAAACTGTAGCTGCAAGCAGGGAAAAGCATCAAGGGGCAAGCCCATGAAAAGCATCGAGCCGCAAGCTGTCTGTTACCAGTGCTTTTTTAGCCCCATACGGCTATCTGCCTTTAAACAACAGCCAGCTTGCAGCTAACGGCCCGGAGCTCGCAGTAACAGCTTGCAGCTCCGTTTATCCCTGACTATCAGCTCTATATCAACCCCAAAAACCGCTTTGTCCACCACCGCTCTCATTTTTCCGGAATTTACCCTATCTTAGCCGGGTAAAATGAAGCCTGACTATCCTCATAAAATTTTCGATGACAAGCGATTGCATCACTTCCTCCTCATGGAAGCGCTTGCCAGGGAAGCGACTCACAGACCTTAATTTTATTTTTATCGGGCACACTCTTGCCCTTATCTGCATGCGAAATAAACTTACCAGGTTCGCCATTTTTCTATAAAATAAAATTAATACTAATATGTCTATCATATCAGCTCCCAACGCGCTCAAGCCCAATACGGACAATGATTTCCTTCCTTTACAGGGAACGGACTACGTCGAATTTTATGTAGGAAACGCCAAACAGGTCGCACATTATTATAAATCCGCTTTCGGATTCCAATCCGTAGCCTACGCAGGACCGGAAACGGGCAGTAAAGACAAGGCCAGTTACGTCGTTCGGCAGAACAAGCTGACTTTCGTATTCACTACGGCTCTCCGTCCCGACCATCCCATCGCGGAGCATGTGCAATTGCACGGGGATGGTGTTAAAGTATTGGCCCTCCGGGTGGACGATGCAGAGAGTGCCTGGAAAGAAACTACTTCCCGCGGCGGCAAAAGCTGCATGGAGCCTACCACCCTTGCCGATAAATGGGGCGAAGTGGTATTGAGCGGCATCCAGACCTATGGGGACACCATACATATATTCGTAGAACGTAATAATTATACCGGCCCATTTATGCCAGGGTACAAAGAATGGAAAACGATCTACAACCCACCCTCCACCGGCCTGTTATATGTTGACCATTGCGTGGGTAATGTAGGCTGGAACCAGATGGATCCCTGGGTGCGTTTCTACCAGGATGTAATGGGTTTCCGGAATATCCTCTCTTTCGACGATAACGATATTTCCACCGAATACTCCGCCCTGATGAGTAAGGTGATGAGCAATGGGAACGGCTACGTAAAATTCCCCATTAATGAACCGGCGGAAGGAAAGAAAAAATCCCAGGTGGAAGAATACCTGGAGTTTTATAAAGGGGAAGGAGTACAGCATGTAGCCATGGCTACGAGCAATATCGTCGAGACCGTACAGCAGCTGAAAGAAAGAGGCGTGGAATTCCTCCAGGTGCCTTCCTCTTATTATGAAGACCTGCTCAGCCGGGTGGGGCATATTGACGAAGACCTTGCGCCGCTGAAAGAGCTGAGCATCCTGGTCGACAGAGACGATGAAGGCTACTTACTGCAAATTTTTACCAAACCTGTAGAAGACCGGCCCACCGTATTTTTTGAGATCATCCAGCGAAAAGGGGCCCAGAGTTTTGGAAAAGGCAATTTCAAAGCCTTATTCGAAGCCATTGAACGCGAACAGTCCGCTCGCGGGAACTTATAACGCGGTCCGTCCGAACACCGGCATCTGCCGGAGAATACCGCCAATTCCATGGGAATAAACACTTAACCCTCCGGAAAAACATATACGGAACGCCAAATTTTCGTTATTAAAACCTGTACATATTGTATATATGGCAGGTTTTTTGTTTATTTATGATAATTTTACAAGATTTCGTTCCCATACCTATCAATAGCCACCGTAATAATCAGTAATTTACCCTATTGTATGATCGTGAAAAATTCAATCATAACAGGATTGTATGGTGCGCTGATAGGAATCTCTCTTCTGTCCGTCGTTAGCCTGTCTGCTCAAACTTCCGTTTCTACCATCCATTTTATCGATTACCAGCGTTCCATTCCCAAGATCGGCGAAATGTTGAATCGTAAGGAAGATACCCTGATGAAGCAATTTCGCGAAAAAGGGCTCACCTGGCCTGCCCGTTATGTATATATAAGGTCCTTTAAATACGACAGCCAGCTGGAAGTATGGGTGAAGAATGCCAGGGACGAAAAATACAAGCTGTTTAAATCTTATAAAGTTTGCGCCCTGGCAGGCACCCTGGGGCCCAAACGTATGGCGGGTGATTACCAGGTCCCGGAAGGATTTTACTACATCAATGAATTCAACCCCCGCAGCGAATACCACCTCTCCCTGGGATTGAACTATCCAAATGCGTCCGACAGGATCCTCAGCGACTCCACACAGCCCGGAGGAGATATTTATATTCACGGCAGCTGCGTCACCACCGGCTGCATTCCCATCACCGATTCCCAGATAGAAGAGCTCTATATCCTGGCAGCCCATGCAAAGGACATGGGAGAGGATTTTATCCCGGTGCATATCTTCCCGGTGAACTTCAACAATACCCGGAGTGTCGATTACCTGAATAAATACCTGCAGACCTTTTCCGAATATACCCCTTTTGCGAAAAGCATGCGGAGCGCCTTTTATTATTTTGAGAAATACTGGGAAGTTCCTTTTGTTATGGTCAACGGAAAAGGGGAATATGTGACGGAAGAAGTATCCCCTAACGAAGCGGAAGTAAAACTGGCATCCGTAGAAGCGATCAGGCCGAAAAAGCAGCTGGTTAAAGCTCCCCGCCCGGTCCGTCAATCTCCTGTAAAAGAAGAGGACCTCGCCAAAGTCGTAGATAAATTACCCGTCTATCCGGGTGGCAACATAGCCTTCCAGGATTTTCTCAATAAATTAAGCAAGGAAGGGGTCAGTGACCTCGATGAAGGACAGACCAAGACCTTCATCATGGTGGAATATATTATCGACTCGGTCGGTAAGCCCGTATATGCAAAAGTCATCCGCGGCGGTAATCAAAATATGAATGAAAAGATCGAAGATGCCTTCATTGCGATGCCACAGTGGTCTCCTGCCAATCGCCTGGGGGTTAATGTCGCCATCCGTCTCAAACAGACCATCATGATCGAAGGACCTCAAGCGGCCCAGGCCACGGCCCCGACGACTTCCCGCTCGTCATTATAATTTAAGTGAATAACTTTTATTACCTTCAAAAAAAAATAACGATTTTGTCAGCCCCATCACCACCGAATGAGAAGGAGTTAGTCAGGCAATTGCATGCAGGAAGTGTAGAAGCCTTTACCGAATTATATCATTTTTATGTCCACCGGATGTATACAAATATATTTAAAATGGTAAAGGACGAATTACTTGCAGAAGAAATAGTGCAGGATCTGTTTGGTCGTCTCTGGGAAAAAAAAGAAACGTTTAATATCGAGCAGAGCTTTTCAGGTTATCTATATCGCATTGGACAGAACCTCGTCCATGATTTTTATCGTAATCTTCGCACTCACAGAGATTTATGTGAGAAGTTCAAAGCCAGCGCCATGAAGAATTACAATCCTGTTGAAGAAACACTGGATTATCGGGAAAAACTAGCGCTCCTGTACCGCGCGCTTAATACGTTGTCACCTCAGCAAAAGACTATCTATCAACTTTGCAGACTCGAAGGATTGTCTTATAAAGAAGCAGCCGAACATTTGGGGATTTCCCATTTTACGGTAAAGGAGCATCTATCCAAGGCAAGCAACTCTGTCCGGCATTACCTGCAGGTCAATTTGATCAATAATCCCTTATTGTTAGCGCTGCTTTTCTTTGCTCCTGGATTTTGCTGACATATTTATTTATTTTACCCCCCCCCATTTTTTTTTGATAACCGTCTTTATCAAAAATATAGATTGGAAGGCATCCCGGGCTTTGATAAACTATTTCAAAAACTGCTTGATAACAGTTGTTCTCATGAGGAGGTGGAGAAACTCATCGATATGCTGTCATCCCCGGAGTTGCCTCCTGAGATTAAACGTGTTATAGAACAACAGTTGGCCGACCCTGTCTCGAAGGATGAGGTAGGCCAGGAACTCCGGTTGCGTTATGAAGAAGGGTTGAATGAAATTCTTAGTAAGCAGCGGCACATTCAGGTGACATCTATCCATGAACATAGAAGGACGCACAATATCTGGAAATATGCTGCTGCATGCATATTTCTGGTCGTGACCATATATTGGCTGTATCCCAAAGGCAAAACGAGAAAGACTTCTAGTGCAATAAATACAGCCACTTTAGCCTATAATAATCCGGATCACAGGAAACCAGTATTGACATTGGCGGACGGTTCCAGGATAGAGCTTGACAGCGCAAAAAAGGGATTGCTTACCGTTCAGGCCAGTACAGAAGTTATGCAGACGGACAGCGGGCGCCTGTTTTACAAAACCGTGGATACCGGCACAACGAAAATTCTATATAATACCTTATCTACACCTATCGGAGTGCAGTATGCAATACAGCTTCCGGACGGCAGCAATGTGTGGCTGAATGCTGCTTCCTCCATTCGATTTCCTACCAGATTTGCGGGCAATGAAAGGAGTGTGCAACTTACCGGCGAGGCGTGCTTTGAAGTAACTCCCGATGCCGGGAAGCCTTTTCGGGTAAATACAGGAAAAACCTGCGTGGAGGTGCTGGGTACCCTGTTCAACCTCAAGGCCTATGAAGAAGATGATTTCGAAAGGGCTACGTTGCTGCAAGGCGCCGTACGGATCATAAAGGGAACGAATAAGGCTTTATTGAATCCCGGACAGGCAGCATTATTAAACAACGGCTCAGAGGAGATTTTGGTCAGGGATGTGGACGCAGAAGAAGAGGTAGCATGGAAAAATGGTATGTTCCGATTTTCTGCCACCGACCTTAAACTTATCATGAGGGAAATTTCGAGATGGTATAATGTCGATGTTCGTTATGAAGGAGATGTTTCACGTAAATATATTACAGGTGAAGCTCCGCGTAGTACCAGCCTTTCAGAATTGCTGGAAGTGTTGAAACTGAATCATGTTCATTTACGGATAGAAGGTCGAACGATCATAGTAAAAGAATAGGCTGGCAATCGGGAATGCCTGTTCGTGCGCCTGTGGCGCACAGGGAGGCTTTTTTAAAAAAAACGCATTCTATTAACCTAAAATAGAAACCGTTGTGCGGACTGGGCACAACGGCAATATTCAGGTTATGTCATTGTACAATCTTTCGGGACTGCTTATTTATTAACCTAAACAACGCAAAAGTATGCAATTGCAACTGCTTTTTAAACAGTGTTTTAAAAAAACACCTGTTTTATTAAAAATCATGTTAGCTATGAAACTTGCCGCTTTATTATTGATCGCAACCTGTATGCAGGCAAGCGGAAAGGGGTATTCTCAGGGCATTTCCATTTCCCAAAAGAATACGCCTTTAGAAAGGGTATTCAGCAAAATTAAACAACAAACCGGCTATTTTTTCTGGTATGATTCAAAAATCCTGGATGCCGCCAAAAGGGTGGATATAAATGTAAAAAACGCATCTCTTGAACAGGTTCTGGATCTTTGTATGGCAGGACAGGGGCTTGGTTATAAGATCATCAATAAAATGGTCGTGATTAGCCGGATAGCAGCGCCTTCACGAGACGACCTGGTTGTAGCAGACGAGCCGCCTGTGACGATCACCGGGAGAATAACGAATGAAAAAGGGCAACCGCTCATCGGCGTTTCTATAAGAGTAAAAGGAACTTCCCGTGGTGTTATGACAGATGAAAAGGGGCAATTTAGCATTGTTACCACGAATGATGCCATCCTGCAGATATCGTTCATAGGATATATGACCCAGGAAATTCCTGTCTCTAACAGGACTGAAATTAATATAGAACTGAAGGAAAGCGTTTTGGAGCTGGACAAGGCGGTGGTGATCGGGTATGGTACTACTAAAAGGGCCACGCTCACCGGAGCCGTCTCAGTTGTAGGCGCCGAACAGCTGGAAAACAGGCCGACAGCGCAGGTGTTGAACTCCTTGCAAGGCATTGTTCCCGGTTTGGTGATCTTGAGAAACGACGCTGGCCGGCCGGGCGGGGAATCAATTACGGCAACGATCAGGGGAGTTACTTCCAGGACGGGCGCCAGCATATTGGTTGTTATCGATGGAATACCGTCCATGCTCGGAATCGGTGAACTGGCTAATATCAGCCCGAATGAAATAGAAAGTATCACGATCCTAAAGGATGCGCAGGCCGCTATTTATGGTTCCCAGGCAGCAGCCGGGGTCATGCTGGTGACTACAAAGAGGGGGAAGACCATGAAGCCCCTGATCGAAGTAAACAGCAATCTTACGGTGAATAAACCCGGCATTGTCAGAAAGCAACTGAATATTCTTCAGGCAATCGACGTGCTGAACCAGTCTTTTGTAAATGATGGCAATACCAATAATTACTGGTCTCCCTTCGTTCAATATATTAATACGACCGATCTGTCAAAAACGACCACGATATCTCCGGGCCCTTTTTCCGATACGCACGACCTGACCTTGAGCAACAATGACTGGATGAATATAATGTGGGGCCATGCTGTGCAAAAGAACTTCGACGTCGCCGTATCCGGCAGGTCAGATCGTTCGAATTATTACGTGACTTTGGGCTACCTGAACCAGCCCTCCATGATGCAATACGGCACAGATTATCTTCACAAATATACTTTCAGGGGCAAGTACGGGTTCGAGATCACCAAATATTTATCCGTCAACACCAATCTGGCGCTGACGACCCAAAAAAGGACTGAACCTACCAACTACGGTACGATCGAGAGTTTGGCGGCTACCAATATGTCAGGAATGTCGAAATATACTCCCGATGGTCATTATTATGGATGGGGAGGGTATTTGAGCGCTATCGGTTATGCCGAAAAGGGAGGGCAGCTCACGGATAATAACACGGAGGGAAACCTCCAGTTCGAAGGCATCCTCAAGCCGGTAAAAAACCTGGAAATAAGGGTGCAGTATAATACGGACCAGTTCGTGGGTGACGACAGCCATAACCAGTTGGGATTCGATAACTATTATATGGACGGGACGCCTGATTTCAATTCTATCGTTACCTATGGAGGATATGAATCGGTCGGAGCCTATTTTCTCAGGAGTCAGCAGAATACTACCAATATATTCGGCACTTATAAATATGCTCTGGAAAAGCATAATTTCAGCTTGTTGGGAGGATTTTCTAATACCCAGTTCAACACGCGGGTAATTACCGCAGACAGGCGCGGTGACCCCAACCTGACAAGCCAGGATTTAATTTATCTGGGAGCCGGCAGCGCTGACTTTCAATATAATTCAGAAAGCAAATCAGCCACCGCGCTTAATTCGTTATTCGCCAGATTGACCTATGACTTCGATGAGAAATATATTTTCGAAGGCAATTTTCGCAAGGATATTTCTTCCAGTTTTGCCCCGGGTCACCGGTCCGCATCCTTTTTCGGCGGTTCGGCAGGTTGGGTATTTACCAGAGAGAAATTTTTTCCCGACATGGGGAAATATCTGAATAACGGGAAATTGAGGTTGTCCTGGGGGCAACTGGGGAATCAAACCGGGATAGGAGCCTATGATTATATCCAGCTAATCGGGGCTGGCGCATCCTACCCGATAGGCGATCCATTGAATCCTTCTTATGCGGTCGAATATTATGTGCCTTCCCTTAAAAGTGCGACAAGAAGCTGGGAAAAAATAGAGACAAAGAATATAGGGATCGATCTGATCGGATTGGATAACCGATTGTCCGTAAGCTTTGATTACTTCGTCAAGAAGAATCCGAATATGTTTTATTCTTCCGAATTCCCCAGTGTCCTGGGAATTACCCCTCCTTCTATCAACGGGGCCAAATTACAGACGAAAGGCTGGGAGGTTTCCCTGAGCTGGCGCGATAAGATATCAACGGATTGGAAGTACAATATCTCCGTCGTACTGAGTAACAATACCAGCAAAGTACTTTCGCTCGCGGACTCACGTACGCCCGGTTACGGGCTTAACAATTGGGTGGAGGGTTATTCGGCAGGCTCGTATTTTACCTACAAATATGACGGCCTGATAAAATCTGATGCCGACCTGGCGTCATATAAGAATACGATAACGTCGGGAGTGCCGACTAATCTCAGGACAGGGGATGCCAAATATAAGGACCTGAACGGAGATGGCAAATTAACGCCGGTACTCTATAATCCAAAAGACCCTGCCAGCGGCGGCGACATGGTCAACATCGGCAATAACAATACGCGATACAGCTTCAGTTTCAACCTGGGATTCGATTATAAAGGATTTTATATAAACGCACTGTTCCAGGGAGTGGGAAAAGTTATGGTAATGGATAATAGTACTGACAAATACGCCTATTACAGAAATCCGCTTCAATATTATTATAACAAAACATGGACGGACGAACGTCCGGATGCCAAATACCCCAAGTTATCTCAGAATGGGACCATTGTATCCTGGAATTACACGATGTCTGACGCACCTTATATGTTCGAGAATGCTGGGTATCTCCGGTTGAAGAACCTGCAGTTTGGATATACCTTCCAGCCGGCTCTGCTGAAAAAGTTGCACATGGAAGCCCTGCAGATTTATTTCAGCGGAGCGGATCTGGCAGAATGGAGCGGAATACCAAAAGGCTTTGAAGTCGAAAGGCCCTACGTTGTATCCAAGACGCCCTATCCCAGATCCTATACCCTTGGCCTGAATTTCTCCTTATAATACTCAAAACTAATTACATGAAATCCCGATATATTTTTCTGCTTGTTGGTTTTTTGACGGGCACATTACTCTTTTCTTGTAAAAAATCCCTCGATCTTTCTCCAGAGGATACCCTGTCGGAAGCGGATTTTTTTACCAGCGCAAAGGATTTTTCACTCTTTGCCAACCAGTTTTACTCCTATTTACCAACGTATAACGAAGATGACGCTAACTCGGATATCGCCATGCCGATCAGCGGAGTTAGTACGATCAGCAATAGTTCTTATATCGCTCCCGTTTCCGATGACGTATGGAATGCCTCTTACAGCTATGTCTGGCAAACGTCCTATCTGCTTGGAAAAGTGTCCGCCGCTTCAAACGAGCTGAAATCCCAGATAACAAGATATGATGCGGAAGCGCGGTTTTTCCGGGCGCTTACCTATTACAACCTCGTGAAAAGATTCGGGGACGTACCGCTCGTGGAAACACAGCTCGATGTTTCCAACACAGACATCATTTACGGTCCCCGTACCCCCAGATCTGAAGTCATCGGTTTTGTCCTCAATGAATTGGATACGGCGATCGCCGAGCTTCCCCTCGAGAGCGATATCGCTGTTGCCGACAAAGGAAGAATATCGAAAGGGGCTGCTTTGGCATTGGAAGCGCGCGTGGCGCTCTTCGAAGCCTCCTGGCGAAAATTTCATAATACGGGAGATGATCCCAACACATTGTACAATAAGGCGATCGATGCCTGCAAGCAAATTTTCACCAGCGGTCAATATGCTTTGTTCGACAAAAGGAGTGTCATGGGAGATAGCAGTTACCGTTTTTTCTTCATCCTGGATAAGATTGCCTCCAATCCCGCAGGATTGACCAAAGAGGATCAAAATGAAAATATCCTGGTCAGACGGTATGATAACGAAATAGCCGCCTCGCCGGGAGTTACGGAGAGTCCCTCACCCACACGGAAAATGGCGGATATGTTTCTTTGTGCGGACGGACTGCCTATTGAAAAGTCCTCGCTGTTCGGGGGATACTCATTGGTCAGCAGCGAGTTCGTCCACCGGGACCCGCGTATGCAGAACGATTTCCTTGTTCCGCTGCAGCGTTATTGGTCCTTCTCTCAACCTGCCTATTATCGTAACTGGGCTAGTCCGGCCTCGGGAGGACGTCTGTATACCGTAACCTTTAATACCATCACGCAAACCGGCTATGCGCGGCACAAATTCGCGCAGGAAATTCAGTCGCCGTTCAGCACCGACTACCCTGTCATCCGACTGGCAGAGATCTATTTGATCTATGCGGAATCGGTGTTTGAGCGCGACGGAACGATCAGTGATGCCGATTTGGACCTGTCTGTCAACCAACTCCGCAGCCGCGTAGGAATGCCCGGGCTGACAAATGCCTTCGTTTCCGCCAACGGATTGGACATGCGTAATGAGATCCGCCGGGAACGTACCGTGGAACTATTTATGGAGGGTTTCAGATTCGACGATTTGAGAAGGTGGAAGACGGCCGAAACGGAATTGCCGCAGCCTTTGCGGGGAATCAAATTCACAGGTACCCAATTTTCTACCGATCCGGCATGGAGTAATCTGACCTTTACGAAGGATGCGGATGGATTTATTATCCTGGAAGGCGCAGGCAGCAGATCATTCCCCCAAAAAAATTATCTATTCCCCATTCCTACCCGGCAAATTGTGCTGGATCCGAAGCTGGTACAAAACCCCGGCTGGTAGCGGAGGAAGAATAAATGGACCGGCAGGCTGGAACTTTCAGCCTGATAATAATATATGTGGTGGAATCGGGAGATTCCAATTTAAAAACGACAGCATGAAACGAAGAAATTTTCTAAAAGCATCGGCTATACTGGCGACTGCCCGGGGGGTTCATACCATGGCAGGTCCGTTCACCCTGTCAGACTATTCCCGCGCTATGGCGCCTGCAGATAAAAAACTGGACAGGAATTGGGTAAAATCATTGTTCGCAGGTGGACCCGCCACCACTTACAGAAAGACCAGAAATGAATTGAAATATATCGGTATGCCGGTGGGGGGGCTCTGCTGCGGGACTGTCTACCTGGGCGGGGATGGCAGGTTATGGCTGTGGGACATATTCAACGAGAATCAATTGGGTGCCGTCACCAAAGTCCTCCCTATCAAGATGGAGGCTTTTAAGGTAAAGGAGATCAATAATATCTTTGGCACCTTATACCTGGAGCCCGCTACCGTGGACCTGAGGCCCTTGCAGCAGGGGATTGCGCTGCTGATCACCAGGGGAGAGACTACGACGGTGCGACGGCTTCAGGAAGATGAGTGGGATGAAATTATTTTTGAAGCAACCTATCCTGCGGCCCGGATCACTTATGTGGACAAAACATTGCCACTTGAAGTTACCCTGGACGCATTTTCGCCTTTTATTCCCTCCGATGTCGAAAACAGCAGCCTGCCTGCCACCATCCAGTCCGTATCCATCAAAAATTTGTCGGGGGAACCGGTCACGGTAGAAGTCGTCGGCTGGCTCGAAAATAAGATGCTGTTGCACACGGCAAAAAAAGAGACCGCTTTTACCCGGGTGAATAAGCCGTTTGCGGACGAATATGGGAAAGGAGTATGGTTGGACTGCGGCAGCGATCTTCCGGATATCCGGAATGCGCCTGACTTCGGCAATATGAGCTTGTCGGTCGTTGGCGCGGCTGCTGTCTGCATACCGGACATTTCTGCAGATAACCACCCCTCCCTGCGCCCGTTAAAGGCTTCGATCCCTTTGTCCGGCAACGCCCCGGTAGCAGCAGTCATAACCCGGCACGTGCTGCAACCGGGACAGACGGCCACTGCAGATTTTATCCTCTCCTGGTACACCCCTAACAGCGCACTTAAGATAGAGACGCCGGATATCCATTATTATTCGAAGAAATTTTCCAGCGCTCAGGCTGCAGCGGAATATATTGCCCGGAAGTACAGCTATTTGAAAACTACCACTTTATTATGGAAGCATACCTGGCAGGACAGTTCACTTCCCTCCTGGTTCATGGAAAGGACCTTCCTGAATATTTCCACGCTGGCCACCACCACCTCTCACCGGTTTGCCTCAGGGAGGTTTTATGCCTGGGAAGGGGTGGGATGCTGTCCAGGCACCTGTACCCACGTTTACCAATATGCGCATGCAATGGCAAGGATATTCCCGGAACTGGAACGCGACATGCGCGAAAGAGTAGACCTGGGGCTGGCTTTCGATAAATCTACCGGGAAAATCGGATACCGGGGAGAGAATACAGGTCCTTCCATAGACGGTCAGGCCGGGGTAATCCTGCGTATATACCGGGAATACCTCATGTCCGCAGATGGGGCTATCCTTCATAAAAATTGGGATAAGATCAAGGCTGCGATCACCTTTCTTATGCTGCAGGATAAGAACAAGGACGGTATGGAGGATACCCCGATGGAAAATACGCTGGATGCGTTGTGGAGCGGCGAAATCTCCTGGATAGTGGGATTGTGCCTCGCCGCCGTACGCGCCGGGGAAAAAATGGCGGAAGAAATGGGTGATACGGATTTTGCGGCCGTATGCGCGGATTATGTCCGAAAAGGAAGCCACAACATGGAAACCTACCTTTTCAATGGCGAGTATTTTATCCACCGTCCCGATTCCGTCCAGGGAAAAAAGGGAATAGGCTCCTACAATACCTGCCATATCGACCAGGTTTACGGCCAGTCATGGGCCTGGCAGGCAGGATTGGGAAGAATTCTGGACAAGGAAAAGACCATGGGCGCATTACGCTCCCTCTGGAAATATAATTACATGCCGGATGTTGGTCCTTACATCAAAGAGCATCCCGGCGGCAGATTTTATGCCCTGGCCGGCGAAGGAGGGATGGTCATGAATACCAACCCGATGAAAGATCCGCAGCCTTATGGGGACGCTCAGGCATGGCAGGTAGGTTATTTCAGCGAATGCATGAGTGGTTTCGAACACCAGGTGGCATCCCACATGATGGCGGAGGGAATGACGAAGGAAGCGCTGATACTTACCCGTACCATTCACGATCGATATCATGCCGCCAAACGCAATCCTTTTAACGAGATCGAATGCAGCGATCATTATGGCAGGGCCATGGCCAGCTTCGGAACCTTCATCAATGCCTGCGGATTTCACTATCATGGCCCACGGGGCTCCGTCACATTCGCCCCTAAATTAACCCCGGAGAATTTCAGGGCGCCCTTCAATGTTGCGGAAGGCTGGGGTACCTATGCACAGCAGATAAAGGGAAAAAAAATCAACGCACAGCTGAAAATTGTTTACGGGAAGTTAAAACTGAAACAATTGAACGTGGAAGTACCTGTCTCGCAAAAGATAAAAAAGATCAAAATATTATTGGGTAACGAGCCGTTGCCTTGCACCTTTATCCAGACGGACAGCCATTGCGAAATGACACTGGCGAAAGAAGTTACTATCACACAGGGACAGATGCTGGATGTTACCATTTAATACAGACAGACGATCTTTCTCTCCATTCATTTAAAAAACGGGGCACATGAAAATTTTTTTGATAGGAGGATTTCTGGGCAGCGGCAAAACGACGGCCATCCGGCAGGGGGTAGTGCTGCTGGAGCAGGCAGGAGAACTTGCAGGGGTGGTTACCAATGACCAGGGAGATCAGCTCGTGGATACCCTGTTCATGCAGAAAGAAGGGGTAAACGTAACCGAAGTAACCGGCAGCTGTTTTTGCTGTAACTACGGGGAATTTTCGAAAAGCATCGGGACTTTGCAGGAGAGGCATAAGGTTAATGTCATTTTCGCCGAATCGGTCGGTTCCTGCACCGACCTGGTAGCAACCATCGTGAAACCCTTGTTGGCAACCGGGGACGGCAATATCAGCGTAGTATTATCCGTCTTTGCCGATGTGCGCCTGTTGTATGCTTACCTGGAGACGAATGGAGATATCTTTCACGGATATATGAACTACATCTATAAAAAGCAGCTGGAAGAGGCAGATATTATAGTGGTAAATAAGATGGATCTGCTTGCGCCGCAACAGGCCGAAGTGGTAAGAAACCGAATAACGAAGACCTACCCCGGAACAAAAATACTCTTCCAGAATTCACTCGAAGCAGAACACGTGCGCCGCTGGCTGGCAGTCGCCGGTGAATTCAAGGCTGAAGGCGACCGGCAATCGCTGGACATCAATTATAACGATTATGCCGCCGGGGAGGCCGAAATGGTATGGTATGACAGTGATCTGACGATAACCACTCCCGACAAACAGGCTGCCAAGGCGGCTTCTCAGCTGGTCACTGCCATTCACAACGGCTTTGCACAGGGAAAATATCTCATCGGCCATCTGAAATTCTTTTTGACCGGAGGCAACCACCATAGGAAAATCAGCTACACCACCATTGCCGGGGGAAACAGCTTGCCGACGGAAATGAATTGGCAAACCAATAAAGTTTCCTTGATAATGAACGGACGAGTGAAAGCCGACCCGGCACAGATGAAGGAAGTCATGCAACATGCCATAATGCAGATCAGCGAAAAACAGCCTTGTACGATAACTGAGAACAAGAAAATGGTATTCCGGCCTGGTTATCCCAGGCCAACTCATCGAATAGGTAATCAATAGTGACAAATATGGAATTGAAATGTATCGTATGAACAGATACGCGGCAGAGTTTATAGGTACCTTCGCCATCGTTTTTTTCGGCACAGGCGGTATAGTCATTGATGAGCATACGCATGGCGCCATCGGTCATGCCGGCATAGCCATCACCTTCGGCCTTACCGTGATGAGCATGATATACACTTTTGGTGACGTCTCCGGAGCTCATTTGAACCCCGCTGTCACTATCGCCTTTTCGTTGGCCGGCCGTTTTCCGCGAGTCGAGGTTATCCCTTACATATCCTGCCAGGCCGCAGGTTCGATCATGGCAAGCCTGCTATTGAACTTCCTTTTCCCGATGAATCGCCTATTGGGGGCAACACTTCCTGCCGGCTCGGGAGCACAATCATTTATAATGGAGTTCGTGCTCACCTTTTTTTTGATGCTGGTCATTATACATGTGTCGACCGGCAGTAAGGAGCAGGGCATGTTTGCCGGTCTGGCTATTGGGGCGACGGTCACGCTGGAAGCCATGGTAGCGGGACCTATATGCGGCGCCAGCATGAATCCCGCCCGTTCACTGGGGCCGGCCCTCGTCTCCGGCCATTGCAGCTATTTGTGGATCTATATGGTTGCCACTTCGGCAGGAGCGTCCGCCGCAGTTCTTTCCTGGAAATTATTGCCGGCGCATCCCGCAGCGAAGAGCAATGCGTCGATATGATATAGTGTTCATTATGGATATCAAATCATTCTTGATTTAAAAATAAAAAGTCTAAACAGGTAATCGCTATCCATGAAATATGTGATTTGCCTTGCATCAACAAACTGTATCATTTGGCTAATGAAGACATTTACACGGACCAAAGGCTCCTGATGCTAGTTGGAGAAGGCAATAAAAATGCCTACAGGGAAATTTTCAACCGGCATTGGCCCCAGGTATATGGCGTCAGCCTGCGGCTGACTAAATCTCCGGAACTATCCAAAGATCTGGCCCAGGAAATTTTCATCAAATTATGGACCAACCGTTCAAAATTCCCGGAAGTTAACAATATAAGCGCTTACATCTATGCCATTTCCCGAAATTATGTCATTGATTACCTCCGGAAAAATGTGCTGGCGCTTTCCAATAGTCAAGCCCTGGAAGAATATTTTATCTATGATGACCCCGGTCCGCAGCTTCGATTGGAATACCTGGAAATGGAAGATCTCGTAAAGGAAGCCATTGTCCGTTTGTCCCCCAAAGTGCAGGAAGTCTTTATTTTAAGCAGGTATGAAGGGCTAAGTCATGAACAGATTGCACGCCGGATGGGTATTTCCCGCGTTACCTCCAAAGCTTATGTGGTCAGGGCTCTTTCAGATATTAGAAAATATATCGCTAACCATAACGATACGCTCACTTTTTTGGCCGGTTGGCTGCTTTTCAAGATGATTTGCCCGTTTTTTTTTTGAACGGTCCTTTTTCCTTTGTTTATTAGTTATTTTCTGGCAGGTCACACTGGCCGAAAATATTTCCAAAAACAGCAGTAAAAGCCGAATTGAAAATATTTTTCCATGTGACCGTATTCCATGCCGCAGAAATTGCGTCATCCTTGTAAACAGACAGGCTGAGATGGCGAAAAGAATCGGAGGAGCCTGCTTATAAAATTGAACATATGTCCCGCACTAATTTTGAGGAGCTTTTTAATAAATTTCTTGGCGAAAAGATGACGGCTGAAGAAATCGACCGTCTTCGTAATCTTTATGATGACGAGAACAATTTCGCAGTGCGGGACGAAATGCTGAAAGCGGTATTTGCCAATAAGGCGTCCGCTGAAACAAAGGGTTACGATCCGGAAGAAATCTTTCAGGAATTGCTCGCCCGGGTGGAAGAACATGGCGTCGAAAATGAAACTTCGGCATCGGTGGTCATGCGGCAGCGGCGGTTCAGGACCAGCTATGCTGCCGCAGCAGTGTTGCTGGCCGTCCTGGTGGCAGGTGCTTGTTTCTTTGTCAATAACAGAAAACATACGTCTCCTGCCACTGCCCCGGGCATCGCATCGCCGAAGCCTGGCGGCAATAAAGCAGTGCTCACCCTCGCCGATGGCAGCATCATTGCGCTGGACAGCGCTCAAAACGGTGAACTTAGCCGGCAAGGCGGCGTGCGGGTGGTCAAAATAGATAGCGGGTTGCTGAGCTGCAAAGCCAATCTTACTGGAAAAGGCGCCGCCGGGTACAATACGATCACCACTCCCAGAGGAGGCCAGTACCAGATAATCCTGCCGGATGGAACACATGCCTGGCTTAACTCCGCCTCTTCTTTAACTTTTCCGTCAGCTTTTGAAGGGAAAGAGCGGAAGGTTACCTTGACAGGTGAGGGATATTTCGAAGTAACGGAAAATGCGGGCAGGCCTTTTGTGGTCGTTGCGGGCGAGGTACAGACCACCGTTATTGGCACCCATTTCGATATGAATGCCTATAACGATGAAAATAGCATCAACACCACCTTGTTGGAAGGAGCGGTGATCGTCTCCGCGGGTAACGGACGGCAATTATTAAAACCAGGACAACAAGCGCTCGTGGATAATAGTACCCGATCCCTTTCCCTTCAGCAAGTGGACGTCTTACGCGTGATCGCGTGGAAAAACGGGCTGTTCGATTTCAAGGGGGCCGATGTTTTCACTATCATGCGGCAACTAGCCCGGTGGTATGACGTGCAGATCGCGTATCAGGGCGATTTGTCGGACGTTAAGTTGTCGGGGATGATTTCCAGAAGAGCCGACGTTGCCCAGATACTGCATTTAATGGAAGCTACCGATCGTGTCCGTTTTTTTATGCAAGGAAATAAAATTATTGTTTCTCCTTATAAATGACCCTCTTTCAACTCCAGAACCTTTTCCTCTGAAATTTAACTTTTTTTCATAAATCTTATCCTGCAATACTAAAAACCGGATTCCGAAGGCAATCGGAACCCGGCAACTGTTTGGATTTTCACAAAACCAGTCATCCGTTAAAACGACTATTTCATTATTAACCAAAACTAAACAAAGGTATGGAAGTACATGTGTTTGGCAAAGTCCGGAAAAACCCGCGGCTCTTGCCTCCCAAAATGCTGCTGGTTATGAAATTAATTGCTTTTTTTCTTCTGGCTCTGACAATGCATGTCTGTGCTGACGGCTTATCGCAAAATGTAACGATCTCTGAAAGAGAGATTTCACTGGACAAGGTGTTTACCATGATCCATGAACAGACGGGATTCGAATTCATCTACGATCAGCAAGCTATCGAAAAAGCGCCTCTGGTGACCTTACATGTAAAAAATATGTCCTTAACGGAGGTATTGAACAAATGCTTTAAAGGGTTGCCTTATAAATTCCTGGTGCTGGACAAAACCATCGTTATCAGCGCTAAACAGCCGAAACCCGCCACTCCGGCGGGTGACAGCACCCTCATCGGATCCCCTGCTGCCGATATTCGTGGCCGCGTGACGGACAGTCTCGGAAATCCCCTGGCCGGCGCTACGGTTGCCGTAAAAGGAACACCAAAAGTGGAACTGACCAACGGAAATGGCGAATTCACGGTCAAAGAAATAAATGGAAAGATCACTTTACAGGTCTCCTTCGTGGGATACGATAATGCAGAGATCATAACGGATGGTTTAACTCCCGTTCATATCGTGCTTCGGCTGAAATCCTCTTCGGGACTAAATGATGTGGTTGTAGTCGGATATGGTACGCAAAAGAAAATAAATTTAACGGGCGCCGTAGACCAGATCGGCGGCCAGGAGCTGCAGAACAGGCCGATCGCCAATGTAAGCCAGGCCTTGCAGGGCATGATGGCCAGCCTCAATATCACCACCAACTCCTCAGGTGGACAGCCGGATGCTACCAAGACCATCAATATAAGGGGCTATACTGGATATGATCAGCTTGCAAGCCCGCTGATCCTGGTAGACGGGGTTCCTGCAGATATCAATGCCATCAACGTCAACGACATCGAGACAGTGACTATGCTGAAGGATGCTGCGGCTTCCGCTATTTATGGTTCCAGGGCCCCCAACGGGGTATTGCTCATTACCACCAAACAGGGTAAGAAAGGACAGCCGATGAGGTTTTCCTACAGCAATAACTTTTCATTCAACAATCCAATCGGTCTGCCGCAGACCATGAATTCTTACGATTTCGCCAATCTTTACAATGAGGCATCGCAGAATGCGGGACAGGGCACCATTTTTCCTCAATCGCAGCTAGATGGAATATTGAAGTACATGAAAGATCCCACTAGCGTTCCTGCCACCACGCCTTCTGCTGACGGTTCCTATTGGAACGACAATACAGGCGTCGCCAATAACGACTGGTACGATATCTTCATGAAAAAAAATGTGTTCTCCCAACAGCATAATATCGGGCTGGACGGGGGCAGCGACAAGATCACCTATTTCATGGGGCTGGGATACAATCAACAGAATGGGAACATGAACTTTTTCGACGGCCAGGCATACAAACGGTATAATTTCAGGGCCAATGTCAATGCCACGGTCACCAGTTGGATGTCGATAGGATTGCAGACTTCCTATTCCCAGCAGAACGATAAAGTGCCTTATGCAGGCGACATTGGCTACAACTGGTTTTACGATATTCCAAGGTACTGGACCACCTCCCCCCTGAAGGACCCTAATGGAGGCTGGGACCCCAATACCATGGCCGCGGCCATGTCAAGCGGAAACGTATGGCAGAAAGATCAGAAGAATGACACATGGATAAAAGGCAGCGTAAATATCAACCCTGTACGGGGTTGGGAGATCCATGGCGATTATGCCTATAACTATTTTGCGGAGCCTTCCAGTTCGCTGATAGGCTATTATCCTGTATCTACGCCCAACGATCCGGCCTATATCAGCTCGGACTACAATACCTACACGGCAACTACCACCAACAATCATTATTACAACTATAATATTTATACAAGTTATGAAAGACGTTTGGGCGGTCATTATTTTAAAGCGATGGTCGGGCAGCAGGAAGAATATCAGTATAATTATTCCATGACGGGCAGCAATACCTACCTGTATAATCAAAATCAGCCTTCCCTCTCGCTGAGTTATGGCTCTACGACAAGCGCCACCGACGCCGCATCGGCCTGGTCCTCCTACGGAACATTCGGCCGCTTCAACTACAACTACAAAGAAAAGTATCTGCTTGAGCTGAATGGCAGGTATATGGGCAGCTCTCTTTTCCCGTCCAACACCCGTTATCATTTTTTCAACGCCATGTCGGCAGGCTGGAACATTAGCAAAGAAGAATTCTTCAGCCCCCTGACCAAATGGGTGAATAACCTGAAGGTAAGGGGATCATACGGAGGACTGGGGGACCTCTCTTATTTTCTGAATAAAAGTAACTATTATCCCGCTACAGCTAACCTGGGAACCAATCCGCCAACCAGCACGAGCTGGGTGTTTTCTTCCACAGGGGTTCGTGAGCCTTCCGTCACTCCGGCCGGATTGGTCAGCCCGAACATTACCTGGTCCAAACCATCCATGCTCGACATCGGTGCGGATATCAGCTTTCTGAAGAATTTCAATGTCACCTTTGACTGGTACAGGAGAAGAATTACGGATCTGTTTGGGCCCGGCTCCACTTATCCGACCTTGTTAGGGACCAGCGCTCCTACAGAAAACAATGCGATCACTCAAACTACCGGTTTCGAGCTCACCGCGTATTGGAAACACCAGTTCGGAAAAGTGGGCTTTACGGTAAGAGCCCTTTTGTCCAACTATAAAGGCAAGATCATCAGTTACAGCGGCAATCCCACCCGCGACCTGACCAACGGCAACTGGTACAACGGAGAGCCAATCGGAGCCATCTGGGGATATCAAACGGTCGGTAAGTTCCAGTCTGATGCAGAAGTGGCAAGAGCCCCGAGTCAAAGCTTCATCGCCGCCAACTGGTATGCAGGGGATATCCAATATGCCGACCTCAATCATGATGGAAAGATCAACTACGGCAACTATACCGCGGATAATCACGGTGACCTGCGCATCATCGGCAACAGCACCCCGCAATATAATTACGGGCTGAACCTGGGCGCTAACTGGAATGGGTTCGACGCATATACCTTCTTCCAGGGCGTAGGCGGCGGGCATTATTTCCCCCGAACCAATGCGTACTGGGGCGTCATCGGGACGGACCTCTACCATGCCCCAGCCTTGAAGACCCTTTACGACCGATGGACCCCAACTAATCCAGACGGCTATTTCCCCAAAGCACAGTTCGGCACCAGCCAGGACAGGCAGACGCAAACCGGCTACCTCGTCAGTCTCGCTTACCTGCGGATGAAGAACCTCCAGTTGGGATATACCCTTCCTCCCGGCCTGACCAGGCGCTGGAAATTATCCAAAGTACGTTTCTATGGCAGCATAGATAATGTTTTCACCATCGCTCCGGAACTGAAACACAGCTATATAGACCCTGAAGAACTGGAAGCCGGCGAACAGATATACCCGCTGATGCGGTCTATCTCCTTCGGCGCACAGATCAATATTGATTAACTGTAAATGAAATGAACTAGTTATGAAACGTAATTGCACTATATATATCGTGACGGCATGGGCGGCGGCGGTCGTAGGGTTGTCTTCCTGTAAAAAGGACAGTCTGCTGAACCAGACGCCCCTCACTGCTCTCAGCGATGCCAGCTATTGGAATACCGTGAGCGACCTCCGGAATTATATCAACAACCTCTATTCCAATGGTAATATATTCCCTTTATTTATCGGGGATTTTAGCGGAGGATATTATACCGCTGATGCCAACAGCGATAACCTGGTCCCGCTAGGCCATTCGACCAGGCTCAATGGAGAATATACCCTTGCCGGCAATGGCGGTTATGCCGATTGGACGGATATAAGGGACGTCAATTATTTCCTGGCGAATTACCATCGCGTAAAAAGCTCCTGGTCGGATATCAGCATGTATGTCGGGGAGTCCTACTTCTTCCGGGCCATGCTCTATTTCAACGGATTGAAGAGTTATGGCGCTTTACCATGGGTGAGCAAGCCTCTGAACGTCAACGACAGCGCGGAGTTATACTCGTCCCGGCTTCCCAGAAACATTGTTGTGGATTCGATCGTAACCGACCTGGACAGCGCCATCGCCGACCTGCCTGTAAAAAGCTCCGCTTCCTCGATGCGGTTGTACCGCGAATATGCCCAGGCATTCAAGGCAAGGGTATGCCTCTATGAAGGTACCTGGGAAAAGTATCACCAAACCGATGACTTCGGCGTACCGGGTCAGGATGGGAGCGCCTTTCTCCAAAAGGCCGCGGCTGCTGCCTCCGACGTAATGGCCTCCGGAACATTCTCGCTGGATAACATAGGGCTCTATCACGGGTATTGGTCGCTGTTCAACCAAACGGACTACTCCGCCAGCAAAGAAGTTATTTTCTGGGGCGCCAGCATTGGCGGCGCCAACGGCAACAATGACTGGCAGAATATATTCCAGGGAGGATCGTACCGGACTTTCAATATGGGCCTGTCCAAAAGCCTGGTGGACGATTACCTCTGTACGGATGGAAACCCCACCTCGGTTAGCCCGCTGTACAAAGGCGATGATTCGCTGAATCTGGTGGCGGCCAACCGCGACCCCCGGCTGTCGCAGGTCATGTTCCTGGCAGGTGATACCGTGACTTACTCTGCTGCCAGCTCCGCGACAGTGTTTACGAACCCCGCCATCCTCGCAAGCGACGGCAGCTGCCCTACCGGTTACCAATTATATAAAGGGCTGAATGTTGATCCTTTTCAAAATCCGAATACGCCAAGCCCAGTGCATAATACGGACGGCGTTATTTATATGCGGTATCCGGAAGTATTGCTGATCTATGCAGAAGCGAAGGCCGAGCTGGGCACGATCACTCAATCCGACGTTGACGCCACGATCAACAAGCTCCGGGACCGGGTAGGCATGGCCCATCTCAATCTTGGAAGTATTCCGTCAGATCCTAAATGGATCTTTCCCGCACTGTCTCCGGTCATCAACGAAGTCAGGCGCGAGCGCCGTGTCGAGCTGGCTTGCGAAGGATTCCGCTTCGACGACATTTGCCGCTGGGCGGCAGCCGGTATCCTTATTTCGGGATGGAAACCGCTTGGAGCGCCGGTCCACCAGTTCCTCACCGTCAATTTTGCGACATCCGGAAGTTCCTATCTCGTCGTAGGGTCCAATATATATGTCAACGGGCAAGGATATATCGAACCATATCAAAAGACAGCCACCTTATCCAGCGGCTATAACTTTAATCTCAAACGCGACTATCTCCTGCCCATCGACCAGCAGAATCTGAACCTGAACTCCAAACTAACGCAAAATCCGGGTTGGTAATCGTACTGTCATTCAAACGTTATTTCATTTTAACGTTATGTCAATCCAATGATCGCCACGGTAATAAAACGTCAAATCATGAAAAAGTTTCTTCCCTTCCTCTTACTACTTCCGTCAGTTCTTGTACTGCCGGGATGTTACAAGAAAATAGATACACCGCAGGGCCCCGATAACACCATTATACTGGCTTATCCGACCGGCAATACTGCAAATACGCTCAGCAGCGGCCTCGATCATTTCAAGAATGCCCTGCTGAATTTTTCTCTCAACGATGAGACGGATACCCTTTTGATCAGTGTGAACCTGATCGGCAATGGGATACCCAATGCCGCAGGAAAGGATATCAATATCGCCATAGGCGTTGATTCCAGCCTGGTTGCCGCCTATAACGGCGACGTCACTCACCAGGCCGATACTACCAACGAACCCTTCGCACTGATGCCTTCGCCCTATTATTCGCTCGTCGATACTACAGGCACAATTGCCGCAGGACAGAACCAGGTGAATTTCAAGGTGGTGTTCTATCCCTCCCGGTTCGATATCACCCAAACAGGTTACCTGCTTCCCGTAAGCATTGTAAACGCATCGGGAGGATCGCTGAGCCAGGATATGAAAACCGTATATTTTCATATCTACAAAGATCCATTTCCCCCCTTCAACCGGGCCTCGTGGTCGGTGTTGGACGAAGATTGCCAGGAACTGGTGGGAGAAGGGGCGGGCAACGGGGCGGGCATCAACTGTATCGACGGAAATTCTTCCACTTATTGGCATACGCAGTGGGATGTGTCGGCGCCCCCGACTTTCCCGCATTGGATCAAAATAGACATGGGGGAGACCCAAACCTTGCATGGATTTTCTTTCCTGCCCAGGCAGAACGGGGGGAATAAAGCAGACCAGTTTAAAGATATCGTCATCATGGCCTCCGATGACGGCACCAACTGGCAGCAGGCAGGGCAGTTCTCCCTCGATGACATATCCACGCAGCAGAAATTGAATTTGACCAATCCCGTCCCTGGCATGCGTTACTTTGAAGTGATCGTCAATAGTAATTTCGATACCAATCCCTGGACGAATGTGGCCGAGATTTATGCATTTTAACAGGGTTTCGCTTATATAGGATCACCTGCCGAAAAAAGAACCAACTTTAATAAAGGATCATAATAATAAACGAATATATCCCATGCGCCAGAATCATATCCACCGACGGAACTTTATCAGGCAAAGCAGTTTGACCATCACCGGCCTGCTCGGTTTTTCTGCCTGGAAAAAAGCGTTCAGCGTCCCCTTTGTCACTCCCGGTCCACTGCACAACATTCCCGCTGATAAAGGCCTGGACCCCCGGTGGGTAAAATCACTCTATGCCACAGGAAAGGTGACCACTTATCGGAAAAGCAGGAATGAATTGAAGTATATCGGCATGCCGTCGGGTGGACTGCATACCGGCACATTATATATGGGGGGGGACGGGCGTTTGTGGCTGTGGGGCATTTACAACGATGACAGGGAAGGCATCGATACCAGGGACATCCAATGGTACAATGGCCAAAAAGAGGTATTGCTTCATCCCAGGGACGGCGCCAACTATGTAGAGCCGCCGGCCGCGGATAACAAAAGATGGCTCGAACAGGGATTTGCCGTTAAAATAAACTATAACGGCAAAGTCATTGTGAAAGAGCTAAAGGAAGATGACTGGGATGAGATCGTTTTCGAGGCCACCTATCCACTGGCTACCGTAACCTATACCGATAAGCATCTTCCCGTGGAAATAGTGCTGAAAGGGGGAGCGTTCTACATTCCCATGGACGCAGAAGACAGCGCTTTGCCGGCGACATTTTTCCATATTGAAATAAAGAACCATTCCGGGCAGAACATAGAAGCGAAACTGACCGGCTGGCAGGAGAACGGCGCACACAAGCTTACTGCCGCAGCGGGAGACGGCGCCCGCCTGAATACCTTTATCGGACAGGAACATAGCCAATCCGTATTTTATACCTTCCGGGCAACGAGGGAAGATGCCTCGCTGCAACGTGACGCCGGCACCATGAGTTTTGGGCTGATCGGCAAACAAGGGAGCGTGAATACCGCCGCCAATCCCTACCCCGTAGATAGCGATTTTTTTGAGTCCGGCAGCCAACAGGCCGCCGAAGCGGATGCGCCCGGCAAACTGACCGGCAGTTTAACGGTATCCGCTCCCATCCCCACCGGCGGATCATTCGCAGCCGACTACGCCCTGGCCTGGCATTTCAACCATCCGCTGAAAAAGCTGGCGGAGAAAATGCCCGAAAGCAAGGCCGGGTATCACTACGCCGCCCGTTTTAAAGACGCCGCCGCCGTCATGGAATATATTTCTGCCAACTACAACACCCTGCGGACCCGTACCTTCCTGTGGCAAAAGACGTATTATGATTCCACCCTTCCTCACTGGTTGCTGGAAAGAGCGATCATCAACATCGGCACCATCGCTACCGCCAATACCTATCGCTTCGCGAGCGGCCGGTTCTGGGGATGGGAAGGCGTCAACTCCTGTGAAGGCACCTGTACCCACGTATGGCAGTATGGCCATGCCCTTGCCAGAATTTTCCCGTCCCTGGAACGGGACACCCGGCAACGCGTGGACCTCGGCGTCGGTATGCAGGAAAATGGCGGTATCCTGTTTCGTGGGGAGTTCGCAAACCGGCCCGCTATCGACGGACAGGCCGGCACCATCCTGCGCATCTACCGCGAACATCAGATGAGCGCCGACAACAGCTTCCTGCAGCTTAACTGGAAGCAGATACGTAAGGCGGTGCTATTTATGCTGGCGCAGGACAAAAATGGAGACGGCATGACCGATACTCCGATGGAGAACACCCTGGATGCCATATGGGAAGGGGAGATCGCCTGGATCGTAGGCCTTTGCATCGCCGCCGCAAAAGCCGGTCAGCTAATGGCGGAAGAAATGAACGATGAAGCGCTGGCCGCCACCTGCCGTCAATATGTGGAAAAAGGGAACCGCAATATGGCCTCCGCCCTGTTCAACGGCGAGTATTTTATTCACCGCCCGGATGCCGTCGCCGGCAAAAAGAAGCTGGGCTCCTATAATACCTGTCATATCGATCAGGTGTATGGCCAGAGCTGGGCTTTCCAGGTAGGCTTGGGCAGGCTATGGGATAAGGAAAAGACGTTGTCGGCCCTCAGAAGCTTGTGGAAATATAATTTCACGCCAGATGTAGGCCCGTATATCCAGACCCATATCGGAGGAAGGCCCTATGCGCTGGCGGGAGAAGCAGGCATGATCATGAATACCAATCCGCATAATGAGCAGCACCCATATGGCGAAGATGTCACATGGCAAACGGGCTATTTTCATGAATGCATGAGCGGGTTCGAACACCAGGTGGCCGCGCATATGATGGCCGAAGGGATGACGGATGAGGCGCTGGTGCTGACGAGGGCCATACACGACCGCTACCATGCGGCAAAACGCAACCCATACAATGAAATAGAATGCAGTGACCACTATGCACGGGCCATGGCCAGCTATGGCACATTTATCGCCGCATGCGGCCTCGACTACCACGGACCGAAAGGCCACATCGGTTTTGACCCCAAACTTTCACCCGATGATTTCAGGGCGCCCTTTACAACCGCCGAAGGGTGGGGGGGGTATGCGCAGCAACGCGAAAATGGTTCCTTAAAAGCGCAATTCACCGTCCACCACGGAAGGTTGCGCGTCAAAACAGCCGCTTTCGTATGTAAGGGAACGCTGAAGGCGGACAAAGTGGAGGTGCGCCTGGGAACGGCCGCCATCGGCGCAAGGCTGACGCATACCGGGAAGGACGCCCTGCTGGTTTTCGAGAAAGACCTCATAATTGAAGAAGGGAATAAACTGGCGATCATCATAGGATAGTGCGGGATATTTTATCCCTGTTCCGGGTATGATCATCGGGTTGCCATTATAAGGTTTGTCGTTAACAGGGTATTATTAAGATTATCATTAACAGGGTGTCATTGACTGGTTGTCATTAATTGGTTGTCATTATCAGGCTTATCATTAACAGTGTATAATTATCAGGTTATAAATCATTCGTTATGAATTGTAAACTCTTTGTCTTTTGCTCTTTCCTGACGTTCCTGGCAGGCAATCTGGTTGCCCAAAAAGCAAAAAGCTACCGGGTATCGTCTCCCAATCAAAAAATAACCGTGACTATTGAAATCGGTCCGCAGCTATTGTGGACCGTCGACTACGGAGATCAAAAGATCATCAGCCCTTCATCCGCCGCCCTTTTTTTAGAGGATGGAAAAGTGCTGGGCAAAAATATGATCGTGACGAAAGCGAAAGTTGAAAAGATAAATACGTCCTTTACCGTACCATACTATAAGAAAAAATTAGTGCCGGATGTTTATGACCAGCTGACGATCGACTGCAAAGGAGGTTACTCTTTCCAGGTACGTGCATACGATGAAGGCGCCGCCTATCGCTTTCTCACCCATTACCCCGGCGAAATAACCGTGCAAAGTGAAACGGCCGGTTTCCGTTTCGAGAAAGACGATACGGTTCTGGCCCCTTACGTATGCGATCTGCGTTTGAAAGGAGATCCTTTTCAAACTTCTTTCGAGTCGTCCTATACCAGGCAGCCTATCTCCCGCATGTACGCGGATTCGTTGACATTTTTGCCGCTGTTGGTCAACCTGGAAGGAGGACTAAAGGCCGTGATCCTGGAAGCCGGCCTGGAAGGCTATCCGGGCATGTACCTGGTAAAAGGCGAAGGCTTGGATCTGAAAGCCAGATTTGCCGCTTACCCTGCCCAACAGCACCCCGGCGGTATCAGTATGTTCAATTCGATAGTGATCAAACGCGCCCCCTATCTGGCCAAAGTTTCCGGCGACCACTCTTTTCCCTGGCGGGCTGTAGTCATTTCACGCGCCGATAAGGACCTGGCGAATAGCGATATGACCCAAAAACTGTCGGCTCCCTGCCAGATCGGTGATGTCAGCTGGATTCAACCCGGTAAAGTTTCCTGGGACTGGTGGAATGACTGGAATATCTCTCATGTGGATTTCAGGGCAGGCCTCAACAACCAAACCTACAAATATTACATCGACTTTGCCGCAGCCAACGGACTGGAATATATCATCCTGGACGAAGGCTGGAGCAATGCGACCGACCTCTCCCAGTTGAATCCCGGTATATCCGTACCGGAATTGGCAGACTATGCCAAAAATAAACACGTGGGTCTTATCCTGTGGGCATCATGGCGCGCCCTTTGGCCCAACCTGGAACAAACATTCTCCCAATACGAAAAGTTGGGAATAAAGGGATTCAAGATAGACTTTCTGGACAGGGATGACGCCGAAATGACAGCTTCCACCTATGCGATCGCCCGAAAAGCGGCTGTGCATCACCTCCTGGTCGATTTTCACGGTATGTACAAGCCCGATGGCCTTAGCCGCACTTACCCGAACGTCGTCAATTACGAAGGTGTAAAAGGTATGGAAAATTGCAAATGGTCTGCCGTCAGCGATATGCCTGCCTATGAAGTGACGCTGCCTTTTATCCGGATGGTGGCTGGACCGATGGATTACACCCCCGGTGCCATGCGCAATGCAGGCAAGTATGATTTCCATGCATCCGGCAGTCTGCCGATGAGCCAGGGTACGCGTGCGCACCAGGTAGCCATGTACGTCGTGTTCGAAGCGCCTTTGCAAATGTTGGCCGATAATCCCACCGTGTATATGAAGGAACAGGAGACAACCACTTTCATCAGCGCGATACCCACTGTATACGACGAGACCATCGCTATGGACGGCGCCGTAGGTAAATATATCGTCCTTGCCCGAAAGAAAGGGGATACCTGGTATGCCGGCGCCATGACCAACTGGGATGCCCGGGAGCTGAACCTGGACTTCTCCTTTTTGCCTGCAGGCAATTACGAAGCCGAAATTTTCAGGGACGGCATCAATGCCGATCGGGACGCCACCGATTATAAACTAGAAAAAATACGATTTACGCCTGCCGAAAAAATAAAAATAAAATTGGCGCCCGGCGGCGGTTGGGCAGCGAAAATTAATGCTTTACATTAAAAAGATCAGCCGTGTCCCGACCAAAAATTTTGTTGGCATTACCGGTAGCATTGTTCTTGCTATCCTTAAAGATATATGCACAATCGACAAGTTTTGTAAAGATCAGCCCCTTTGACAGCGAAGCTGACATTATCCGCAAAGCGGCGCACATCGTTCCGTCCGCCCGCCAGTTACACTGGCAGCAGCTGGAGCTTACCGCCTTCTTTCATTTTGGCATCAATACCTTTACCAACCGGGAATGGGGGGATGGCAGAGAAGACCTTTCTCAGTTCAATCCGTCACAGCTCGACGCCGGTCAATGGGTGAGAACCATGAAGGAGGCCGGTTTCAAACAAGTCATCATCACTGCCAAACATCACGACGGCTTTTGCCTTTGGCCCAGCAAATACACGGAACATTCCATCAGGAATACCCCCTACCGGAACGGCAAAGGCGATATCGTAGAAGAAGTGGCTGCAGCCTGTAAGACATACGGGATGGGCTTTGGCATTTACCTGTCGCCCTGGGACCGGAATGCCACGTTCTACGGCGACAGCACTCTCTATAATACCTATTTTATGAACCAGCTGACCGAACTGCTGAGCCGGTATGGCAAAGTGGATGAAGTATGGTTCGATGGCGCCAACGGTGAAGGTCCCAATGGCAAGCAGCAGGTCTATGATTTCAACGGCTGGTACCAACTGATACGCCGCCTGCAGCCACAGGCCGTCATTGCCGTAATGGGACCGGATGTTCGATGGGTAGGCACCGAAACGGGCGTGGGCCGGGAGACGGAATGGAGCGTTTTGCCCGTAGGAGCACAAAGCCAGCAACAAATAGCCGCCACTTCGCAAAAGGATATGATGGTTGTACCCGGCGTATTGGGATCCAGCTCCGATGAGGACAGAGGCGGCAGGGAAAAAATAAGGACAGCAAACGGATTGGTATGGTATCCGGCAGAAACGGATGTGAGCATCAGACCTGGTTGGTTCTACCACCCTGCACAGGACGATAAAGTGAAGTCGGCGCGGCAATTGATGGATACCTATTTGACCTCCGTTGGCCGCAATGGAGTGCTGCTCCTGAATGTTCCTCCTGATACAAGAGGCCTTATCAGCGATAGCGATATCCACCACCTGGAGGATTTCGCCCAACTTATGAAAAGTACTTTTTCAAATAACCTGGCAACGGGCGCCCTCGTACGACCGGCCAACGGCATCGTCAAGGGCGGCGGCAAGGGCAAACATGCCGGCGTACTTACCGATGGGTGTATGGAAACTTATTTTACCTCCACCGGCAAGGATACGGCTACGACCATTGAATTCACGCTGTATGCTCCGCAGACATTCGATATCGTATCCCTACAGGAAAATATAACCATAGGGCAGCGGATAGAAAAATTTATCGTTGAATATTTCGACGGGATACAATGGAAACAATTCACGGCAGGCACTACCGTGGGCTACCGGCGCCTGCTGAAATTTGCCCCGGTTACGGCGAAAAATATCAGGTTGACTATTGTTTCATCCAGGCTCAACCCCGCGCTGTCGGAGTTTGGCCTGTACAAGCTGCCTTAGCGGCATTACCATTTAAACCACTTCGGGATATGAAGAAAAAGGGTACCAGCATTTCCGGCAGTCTTGCGATCGCAACCTTCCTGGCGTTGGCGCTGACCTGCGGCAAACCGGCGGTTGCCATCCTCCGCTATACCGCTATCACCTTTCAGGAACAACCCACACCGGTTTTTTTACCGCCGACAGACAGCAGCGGCAACGCCCCTGTTCCGCCTGAAATAGAAAACCCCGAATGTCTGGGTATTGGCAAACAGCCCGCACATGCCACCCTCATGCCATATGCCGGGTTACAGGAAGCCATAAGGGCCGAGAGAAAGGCCTCTTCATACAGTCTCAGCCTCGACGGAACCTGGAAATTCAACTGGGTAGCATGGCCCCAGCAACGACCCGTTGATTTTTACCAACCTGGTTTCGACGTGTCAGGCTGGCGCGATATCCATGTACCTTCCAACTGGCAGGTAGAAGGATATGGTACGCCCTATTACAGCAATATGACTTATATTTTTCAGAAAGATTTCCCGCGTGTCATGAGCACGCCGCCTGAAAAATATACGGCCTATAAGGAAAGAAACCCCGTAGGCAGCTACCGGCGTGACTTCATCCTGCCCGCTCGTTGGACAGGCCGACGCATTTTCATCACCTTCGATGGGGTGGATGCCGGATTCTTTCTCTGGGTCAATGGCCACAAGGTCGGCTATAGCGTAAACAGCCGGAATGCCGCGGAATTTGATATCACCCCCTACATAAAGACCGGCAAGAACATGGTCGCCGCGGAAGTATACCGTTTTACCAGTGGCAGCTACCTTGAAGACCAGGACATGTGGCGCCTGAGCGGAATTTTCCGCGACGTCACGCTGTGGAGCACGCCGCAGGAACATATTCGCGATATGGCCATCACCACCCGGCTCGACGCCCTGTACAAGGACGCCCTTCTGCAAGTGACAGCCAAAATCAAAAATTTCAGTAACCAGACCGCCCCTGCCAGACAACTGTCGGTATCTTTATACGATGGCAGTGCGCCGGCAGGAGGCGTAGTGGGAGAAATTGCAGTTCCTGCACTCAACGCCGGTGAAGAAACGGAAGTCCATCTCCGGCTGCCGGTAAGCCATCCGCACAAATGGACAGCTGAAACGCCCTATCTCTATACCACCATTGTTACCCTGAAAGACCGGAAGCACGTACTGGAGATGCTTTCCAGCCATACCGGTTTCCGCTCTATCGAACTAAAAGGAAGGCTGTTCACTATAAATGGCGTGCCCGTCAAATTAAAAGGGGTCAACCGCCACGAGCACTGGCCTGATGTAGGACACGCCGTTACCGAAGAACAAATGAAGAAGGATATCGTCCTGATCAAGCAGGCTAACTGCAATCATGTACGAACCTGCCATTATTCCGACGATCCCCGCTGGTACGAGCTGTGTGACGAATACGGCATATATCTGCTGGCGGAAGCCAACCTGGAATGCCACGGCGCCTGGGACGAGTTCAATGAAGAACCCAGGATCAAAGCGGCCATCATCGACCGCAACATAGCCAACGTGGAGAGTTTTAAGAACCACCCGTCCGTCATCATATGGTCGCTTGGCAACGAATGCGGTAGCGGAGGCTCCAACTTCCGGGCCGCATTGGCGGCTGTCAGATCCATCGATCCTGGCCGTCCCGTGCATTATGAAGGCTTTGGGACCGGCGGAAAAAATCCCGCCGACCTGGACAGCCGGATGTATGTCAGCCCGGAGGAATTGGAGAAAAATGCCCGGGACAGCAGCCTCGCCAAACCTTTTTACCTTTGCGAATACGCCCATGCCATGTTCAATTCGATGGGCTCCGTGAAAGAGTATAACGACCTTTTTGACAAATATCCGTCTCTCCTGGGCGGCTGCATATGGGAGTGGCAGGACCAGGGCCTGTGGAACAGGCGTCAGCGAGGTCACCCCATCCTTGCGTTCGGCGGCGGTTTCGGCGAATATCCCAATGACCATTATTTCATACACAAAGGTGTGGTGACCTCCGAGCGGATGCCCAAACCCCATTACCCGGAATTGAAACATGCCTATCAATGGATAGGTATAAAAGAGAAAGATCTGTCAAACTCGATCATAACTATCGTTAACCACTATCAGTTTATAGACCTGCATGCTTTTTCCGGGAAGTGGAGCCTGTCGGAAAACGGGATTACTATTATTGCTTCAGGCGATCTTGGCGCAGGCAGCGTGGCCTCTGGAAAAGAAAAGGATATCAAAGTTCTGCTGCCGTATGGGTACAGGCACCCCGGCGCCACCTATTTATTGCGCATCGCCTTCGTTACCAACCGACAGGAGCTGTGGGCGAAGAAAGGATTTGAAGTGGCCAGCGCCCAGTTTCAGCTACCTAATAACGGACCCGGGTCTCTTATTACCTCTGATACCGCCGGCCTTCCGCCGCTTCGCCTGTTGGAAACTCCTGCCGGCATAACGGTCGTAGGCAGCCACTTTGCACTGCAGATGGATAGGCAGACGGGCGTTTTTTCCCGGATGGAACAAAATGGCCTGAATATACTAGCCGCAGGGGGTGGTCCCCGGTTGCACCTATGGCGGGCCCCCCACCGTAATGACGATATGTGGGCTGATAAAGGATGGGAGGAAAATGGCCTTAAAATGCTGACCTGGCACGCCGATACCGTCCTGGCAGGACAGGTCTCTGCCGCAGAGGTGCAGATCACGGTGATCCTTACCGGAAATGGCCAGCACGACTTTATCGTTCATCACCGGGCGGTGTATCATATCTGGTCCGACGGACTGGTACACGTTGACAATTCGGTTTTCTTCAGCAATCCCGGTGTGGCCATGGCCAGGCTGGGCGTGCGGATCTTCCTGGACAAAAGCATGAACAGTTTTACTTATTTCGGGAGAGGCCCCATGGAAAATTATTCCGACAGAAAAATCGGATCCGATGCAGGCGTTTATTCCGGCAGCGTAGCCGGACAACTGACCCCTTACGAAAAACCCATGGAATGCGGCAATCATGAAGATGTCCGATGGGCCAGGCTTAGCGGCCCGAACGGAGCCACCTTCCTCGTTCAGCGGGATACCGGTTTGTTACAGGTTTCGGCGCTGCCCTACAGCGATGAAGAGCTTGAATCGACGGAATACAGGATCGATCTGCCGTCGTCCCGGGCGACGGTGCTTTGCATCAGCCGGTTTACCCTGGGCGTCGGCTCCAATTCATGCGGCCCGCGCCCGTTGCAACCTTATCTCCTGTATTCTAAGCCTGCGGATTTTAGTTATTCGTTTCGCCTTGCGCCAAGGCGGAACACGCAAACGGTAACCCCCAGCCCCGCAAGATTCAAAAAAAAGAATAAATGAAACGACCAGAAAAAAAATGGCTGCCCCTACTGGTTATATCCGCCCTTTCTCATTTTATTGCATATACCCAGTCAGAAGCCACACGATATGGATTGAAAGACGGTCTTTATGAATCAAAAGAAGATCGAACTGAACCGAAAGTTGTTCGAAATGAAACGAACGAGGGGCGATATGAATCAAAAGACCGCTTAAATAAATCAGACGCTTCCCGATGTGCATCGGAAGCCGCACGGTATGCCGGGGAATGGTTTGCTGCTCCTGCGAACATCCCCAATCCTAAGGTGCCGGATGCCCCGCTGGCCGGTAACGGAGACGTAGGCATCGTATATGCAGGAACGCCGCGGAAACAGCAGTTTTATTTTTCAAAAAACGACTTCTGGAAGTCGCAGCCCGGTTATCCCGATGGAGGAGTATGTTTGGCAGGCGGATTGACGCTCTCGATCGACGAATTGAAAGACGCATCCGTTTATATGAAACAACAGATCGGAAATGGCCTCATCAGCAGCACGTATAAAACTGCAGCAGCTACCTTCCGGCAAAAAAGCTGGGTTTGTGCGACCCGCAACCTCGTTGTCATAGAGTTGTCCGTAGAAGGAAAACCGGTCCATGTCGATGCAAGTCTTTGGTCTGACGACCACCTGGGCGCCACCGTCAGGTCCGGCTGTAATAGACAAATAAGCTGGGTCACCCGGAATTTTGATGCTCCCATCCTCGATTGGTCATCTCATGTTGCCATTGCCATGAAAGTAATCGGCGCAGCCGGCAACTCTTTTTTACTAAGACCGGGTACACCCGTGTATATAGCGGTATCCCTGAAGACCAATCACGAAACGCCTGGTTATCTCACTGCCGGTATAAGGGACCTGGAGCGATTGGATAAGCCTGGTTTCACGCGGCTGTGGCATATCCATGAAAGGTGGTGGAAAAATTTCTGGTCAAAATCATCCATTCATCTGGATGATACGGTCCTGGAAAAATATTATTATGGTTCCCTGTACCTGCTGGCTTCGTGCAGCAGGAGCGGCCATGCCGCGCCCGGCTTATGGGGCAACTCGCTGACGATGGATGCCACCTATGCGTGGCAGGGCGATTATCATACCAACTACAATTATGAAGCTCCCTGGTGGGGCGCCTATTCCTCGAACCACATCGATATTACCGATCCTTACGACGCGCCGGTTCTCGACTATATGGCTGCCGCAAAAAGACATGCCAGGCAGTTTCTGGGTATACGCGGAGTTTACTATCCGGTGGGATTGGGCCCGCGTGGATTTTGCTCGTCCCGCTATCCGCTGACCAGGGCAAACGCTTTGAAATACTTTCCAAACAGCAATGGCGATACGGCTATCGAAGGAGGTTATATGTTCCTTGGGCAAAAAAGCAATGCCCTGTTCCTGACCACTAACATGTTCATGCGCTTTTTTCATACGTACGATCCTGTTTATGCCAGAATGATCTATCCCTTTCTAAAGGAAGTGTCGGAGTTCTGGGAGGACTATTTGAAATATGAGAACGGGAGATATGTGGATTACGATGATGATTTTTGGGAGGTGGGACCCTGGACGGGAAAAGAGTGGAGAGCGGACTTTGGAGATATCAATCCAACCATTAGCTTGGGATTATTGAGGATGTTCTTCAAGAGTATGCCCGCTGTAAGCGAATTCCTTAAGAGAGACCTTGACAAGCAGGACAAATGGAAACATATACTGGCTCATTTAAGCAACATACCGATGGATACCATAGATGGGGCTATTCGGATCAAGGCCTGTGAGGGAGGAAACGGGTCGGGGTCGAGAACCTCACCTGGATTCGGCCGGGTTATGATGCAGGGGCTCGTATTCCCGGCCGGCGTTTGCGGGGAGTTGACGGACAGACATTTCGACTCGATCCTTCAAAAAGAGATCGCCCGGTTCGGCCAGTCTCCAAGGGGCGATGCCGACTGGTATAATACCGACAATGGACTGGAAACCTATTTTACTTCCGCCATCAGGGTAGGTTATGACCCTGTTAAAGTGATTGCTGAGCTCAAACATCGCATTTCCCAGGCGGCCTTGCGAAACTTATGGCTGCCCCAGCAGGGCGGCGGTATAGAAACATTGAGCGCCATACCCTCTTGCGTGAATGAAATGCTGCTGCAAGGTTACGAAGGAGTCATCCGGATTTTTCCGGCGTGGCCAAGGGACCGCGACGCGTCTTTTGAACATCTTCGAGCAGTCGGGGCATTTTTGGTATCGGCCTCCCTTGAGAAGCAGAAGGTGCGGTTCGTCCGTATGGAGAGCGAACAGGGAAGGGATTGCAACATGGAAAATCCATGGAAAGATAAGGCGGTAGTAATAAAAAGCAGCTTGAACTATCAAAAAATAAGGAAAGGACGCATGCTGAACTTTCACACGGTAAAAGGCGAGAAATTTACGCTGTACCCGGTCGGCCAGCAGACGCCGGTCCGCGAAAAACTATCCCTCGATAAAGGCTGGCTTTTTCACCTCGGCGATATTCCTTTTCCCGCTGTAAGAGGGCATGCGCAATCTTATTTGACCTCCAAAGCCGGCGTGGCCACCGGTGCCGCCGCCATCGATTATGACGCGCAGGCCTGGCAGGAAGTGACGCTCCCTCACGACTGGGCCGTTGAATCACCCTATGATTCTACGGAAAACCTTTCGCAGGGATACCGCAAGCGGGGTTACGGATGGTACCGGAGAGCCTTTGCGCTTGACTCCTCCGATAACGGAAAAAATATAGAACTGCAATTTGACGGCATCGCCACCCATTGCGAGATATGGGTAAACGGGATACTAATGCACCGAAACTT
Source organism: Chitinophagales bacterium (assembly GCA_015655015.1). GTDB lineage: Bacteria > Bacteroidota > Bacteroidia > Chitinophagales > Chitinophagaceae > Puia. The sequence goes on from JAATFV010000154.1 coordinate 79,047, forward strand.
TTGCGGTTATACTTCTTCTTACGTCGATATCAGCCCCATTGCCAGATACGGAGGGTCTGTCAACATCATCGCGGTACGGGTCGATGCTGAGTCACATGAAGGCTGGTGGTACGAAGGGGCAGGTATCTATCGGCATACCTGGCTGGTCAAACGGCAGCCGCTCCATATCATTACAGACGGCGTGTATGCCAACCCGGTCCGCAAAGCTGCCGGCCAATGGCTCATTCCGGCAGCCATTACATTGGAAAGTACCGCTAGTGCAAAAGATCCGTCGGAAGTGGACCTTAAAGTACTGGACCAGCAAGGCCATACCGTATCGAAGGCATCTGCTGCATTTACGGTTCCCGAAATGGGGCAAAACACCGTCACCGTTCCTGTGAGTGTCACCAACCCCGTGTTATGGACATTGGAACATCCTGTCCTCTATCATCTAAAGGTCACCATCAGGCAAAATGGACGCATGGTAGATGAATTGACGACCACCTGCGGCTTCCGGACGATCCGATTCACCGCGGATTCAGGATTTTACCTGAACGACGTACATGTCAAAATAAAAGGCGTTTGTAACCACCAGGACCACGCGGGCGTAGGAGTAGCCGTTCCGGACGCCTTATGGGAGTTTCGCTTGCGTAAGTTGAAGGAAATAGGGGTGAACGGCTACCGCTGTTCCCATAACCCGCCTGCCGCTGAATTCCTGGAGGCCTGCGACAGCCTCGGCATATTGGTAATGGATGAGAACAGGAATTTCAATACCTCTCCGGAATATATCCGCCAATTACAGTGGATGGTGCGCCGCGACAGGAACCATCCCAGCATCATCTTGTGGTCTGTCTTTAATGAAGAACCCATGCAAGGTACGGAAAGCGGGTACCGGATGGTACGTGCTATGTCTGCAAGCGTGAAGGAACTTGACACGACCCGGCCTGTCACGGCAGCGCAGAGTGACGGACAGTTTGCCCCGGCGAACGTATCCCAGGCAGTGGATGTAGTGGGATTCAATTACCAGATGGGCAGTTATGATCCGTTTCACCGGCAACATCCAATGGTCCCGATTACCAGCTCGGAGGACGGCTGCGCCATGATGACCCGTGACATATACATTACGGACAAAAACCTGAACCTCGTCGACGCTTATGACGATCAGAAGCCCGGATGGGGCTCCACGCACCGCGAAGCCTGGAAAGCAATCGATCAGCGCCCTTTTGTGGCAGGCTGTTTCGTCTGGTCCGGATTCGATTACCGCGGCGAACCTACACCCTACACCTGGCCTTCCGCCGCCTCTTTCTTTGGAATAATGGATCAGTGCGGATTTCCTAAAACAGCATTTTGGCTGCACCAGGCTCAATGGCGGGAAGATCTGGACGTGCTGCACCTGGTTCCTTATTGGAACTGGCCTGAAGACAGCATTGGAAAAAAGATAAAGGTCATGTCGCTTACTAATGCTGACAGCATACAGCTTATACTCAATGGTAAAAAACTTGCCGGCCAAAAAGTGGACAAATATGAAATGAACAGCTGGCAGGTGGCCTACCAGCCGGGAAAGCTGCAAGCGATAGGATATAAAAAAGGGAAAATCGTGTCCCGATTTGAAACGGAAACAACAGGCCTGCCTGAAACGATGCAATTGATACCATACAGGAAATCTTTGGCCGGCGATGGATGGGACGCCATGCCGGTTACCGTGCAGGTATTGGATCACAAAGGAAGACCCGTGCCAACTTCCAACATTCCCGTTACATTTACTATAACGGGGAATGCGTCGATCATCGGCTTAGGCAACGGCGATCCTAACAGTCACGAACCTGAAAAAGGCTATTCTCGCAGCCTCTTTCAGGGCCTTGCCCAGGTGATCATTCAAAGTAAAGAAGGCGGGACCGGCACGATCGTATTAACCGCAAGCAGCAAGGGTGTCAAAACGGGATCCGTTACCATTCTTTTGGATGCCGCCTCTGCTCATCCCTTTGTCGAGCCTTACCGTATGACGAAGACGGTGGAAACATGGTTGATGTCGCCCGCAACGATAGAACGACCCGATCCTTTGCAAAAGCCTGCGGAAAATGATATGAATAGCTGGACGCAGGTGAAACCCGGACAATTGCAGGTTTTGCCGGGCGGAAGGTATGTTATTTTTCGAGCCCGGTTCACCCCCTATGCCGCCCAGCAAAAGAACGGCGCCTCCATTACCCTGCAGAAACTAACGGGGAAAGCGGAGATATGGCTAGATGGAAAATTGGTTAAAAAGAAAGATGCCATCGGACCGGAAGATGTGGAAATACCCTTGCCTGCCATTAAGGGCAGCCGGGAACTGAATCTGCTGTTTGACACAGTCACAGGCGATAAACTGGGTTTGGGAGGAATGATTTGGGTGAAATAAGGTGTGGCATGACTTGTCTTGCTACTTGATCAGCACCTGCACAGTCTCCTGCGTCTGCTGCCGCAGAACCACCGTTTTACCAGCCGTCAGCTGTTCCAACACGTTTTCATCGTAGTGCCGGATCGTCAGTAAAGTCAGCCCTTTTTCTATCTGAACATTAAAAAACTCCGAAGCCGCCAATGCCAGCTTATCGATCTTATCAGCCCGGTCATCCAGGCAGACCTGCAGGCTCACCGCACCGCTCTGCATCAGGTTCGGCTTGACCCGGATACCGGAAAATAATTGGTACAGCCAGGCTGTCAGCTCTTCCCCCACGAAAGAAAAATCCTTCGAGCGCAGATGCACGAGCACCTGCTCCTGTTTCAGTACGATGATAGGAGGGAGCCCCTTTATATTTTTATTATGGATGACGGTTCCCGGTAAAGCCGGGTCCAGAAAGCATTTTACATAGAGTGGAATACTTTTGTTCTGTAAAGGTTTGATGGTTTTCGGATGGATGACCTGCGCTCCGTAATAAGCCATTTCGATCACTTCGTCATAATTCAGCTCGCTGATAAAACGGGCATCAGGGAATAATTTCGGATCGGCATTCATCACCCCCTCTACATCCTTCCAGATAGTCAGGCTTTCCGCATCCAGCATACTGGCAAACACGGCCGCTGTATAATCGCTGCCTTCCCGTCCCAGGGTAGTACTTTCATTTTCAGCAGTAGCCCCGATAAATCCCTGTGTGATCACCATCTCGTCCGACTCAAAAAGAGGCAATATTTCCTCCCGCACTTTAGCAGCGGAGAAGGTCCAGTCGATGCCTGCGTCCCGGAAATTATCGTCCGTCCGGAAAATATCCCGTACATCGATCCACTGATTGCCGGTTCCCGTTTCCGCCAGGTAGGCGCTAACGATGGAGGTCGACAGTAATTCTCCCACACAGACCACCTGGTCATAATAGTAGTCATATCCACGGACCGGCTTATCATGCAGCAGCCATTCCACCTCCGTAAAAAAATCCCTGAGCTGGGCTTCAGCCGCCAGATAATTTTTAACCAGCAGGTACTTGGCCGTAGTGATATGAGAATCTTTCACCTGCTGAAACAACCGTAGGGCTTCCTCCCGGCGCCCTTCATAAAAAGCTTCCGCTACCTTCTCCAGGGCATTGGTGGTCTTCCCCATAGCGGATACGACTACCAACAGCTTTTCTCCCTTATATGAACGCAGGATCCCGGCCAGGCGCTGGATCCTTTCCACGCTATTTACACTCGCCCCCCCGAATTTGAAAATTTTATTCACCCCGTTATTCGTTTTTCCAATAGTTTTCATGAATACTTCGTATTTGATAGGTGCAAATATAGAGAGTACTTTCCATCTGCCGCGGCCCCCTTTCACCCCGACTCCTGCAGCCCTCGTCCCGTTCCGGGACCCCCTCATGCTAAATTTTGCTAAAAATGACCAATCCCCCTTACATTTGCTACACTTAACAATAAAACGATTAAATCGGCGAATATGAACGTGAACAGAAAAGTACTCACCCTCGATGAATTCACTCTCCAGCAGCTCCGTAATTTCCCGCATGCCACCGGAGAACTGAGCAACCTCCTCCGGGATATGGGCCTGGCGGCCAAACGGGTGAACGTAGAGGTCAATAAAGCAGGGCTGGTAGATATCCTGGGAGACTATGGAACGGTCAATGTACAGGGTGAGGACGTAAAAAAGCTGGACATTTTTGCCAACAACCAATTCATGGGCGTGCTGCGCCACGGCATCAGCTGTGCGGGGATCGGCAGCGAAGAAATGGATGACTTCGTCGTCTTCGACGATGAGATCAGCAATAACTCAAAATATGTTTGCCTTTTCGATCCGCTGGACGGCAGCGGCAATATCGACGTGAATGTCTCCATCGGCACCATTTTCTCTGTATACCGCCGGATCAGCCCCCAGGGCCAGCCCTGCACGCGGGAGGACTTTTTACAGCCCGGCAACCGGCAGGTAGCAGCCGGTTATATGGTTTATGGCTCTTCCACTATGATGGTATATGCTACCCGTCGCGGCGTCAACGGTTTTACACTGGATCCTTCCATCGGTGAGTTCACCCTGAGCCATCCCGATATCAAATGTCCGGCGGATGGAAAGATCTATTCCGTCAATCACGGGAATTTTTTCCAATATGAAGACAAGGTAAAAGCCTATATCGATACCTGTCAGAAAAAGAACAGGGACAATGGCGGACCTTACACGCAACGTTATATCGGCAGCATGGTGGCGGACGTGCACCGCAACCTGATCAAGGGAGGCATATTCATGTACCCTCCCACATTCGACAAACCCAAAGGCAAGCTTCGGTTACTATACGAATGCAACCCCTTTGCCTTTATCGTGGAAGTTGCAGGAGGAAAAGCTACGAATGGCAAACAACGGATCCTGGATGTTCAGCCTACTGAATTACACCAGCGGTCTGCCCTCTATATCGGAAGCAGGAACATGATGGAAGAGCTGGAGACTTATATCCAGCAGCAGCCCTCCGTCATTACCCGGGATAAATGATATGATCCATCAATCAATCACAACAGGGAGCGCCTTACCGCGTCGCCAAAGAAATTTTCAAAAATATACCTGCTCCGCCGTCACTGCTTTCAAATACGAATTCGCCGTTTATTTCGGCCATTCGTCTTTGTATGTTCTTTAATCCATTACCGAAAGGGTTTTCGTTCGAAAAGCCTTTTCCATCGTCATGGATAGCCACTGTCAGCCATTTATCGGAGATACCGATATTTATCCAGGCATTTTTCGCCCCCGAATGTTTGTACACATTATTCAGCGCCTCTTTCACACAAAGGAATATATTTTTACGGGGGAGCCCTCCCAATAAAAAATCACCTGCCCCTTCAGGCAGGTTGCATTTGAATGTTATAGGACTATTTTCAAAAAAGGCAGAACCGTATTCCCGGATATACTCAATGAGATTTTGCGCCGTATTGTTGTCTGCATTTAGGGCCCACACAATAGTATTCATACGTTGTGTTACCTCCTTCGTGATGCTGG